>CAMJJT010000060.1 GCA_946406195.1 uncultured Bacteroidales bacterium | reverse complement strand
TTCATCTTATCGCCGTGATAGACGTCGTACATCTCTTCTGCCACAGAGCCGACATAGCTCTCAAAACGGCGGCAGGCCATCAACCGTCCGTCGGCAGAGATAGTAAAATGACAGTTGCCGCAGTTGCAACCATCGTAGATAGTATCCGGGTCTAAGTTATCAGGTATTGTCCAAAGACCGCGCTCGTATAGATAGAGCGTCCAGAGATGGTCCTTGAGATTGAAGGTGGTTTCGGAATCCTTGTATTGCTCGAACTTATGCCAGCATTTATCCAAGAAATCGCGGTAACGCAAAGGCTCGATGTGCCAAGTCTCTTTGTGCGCTTTGTCCTCAGAAGTGGGGCAGTAGCGTCCGAAAGCAAAGATGTCCGCTTTGTTGGCGACGATGATGTCAATCAGATCGGGTATCTCGTCGATGTTCGCCGCGCTGATGGTGGACATGATGGCGCAATGCATACCTGCTTCGCGGATGGTTTTTATCGCTGCGAGAGTGGCATCGAACGAACCGGGTTTGCGGAAACGGTCGTGCGTCTCTCTGAGTCCATCGAGCGAGAGTTGGTACTTACGGCAACTGAGTGCGTGCATACGACGGCACACTTCGGGCGTGAGATGGAAAGGATTGCCCATGAGGGTGAAGGGGATTGAGCGGCTGTGTACCAGCTCCAGCAAATCCCAGAAACGGCGGTGGAGAATAGGATCGCCACCGGTGATGTAGAGATACGGAGCACGGTTCATGCGCTCCGCCATTCGACAGATGTTATCGAGAGTGCTGACCAGCCGTTCCCACGGCGTCTCAATCAACGCAGGATGTCCCTCGGCGAAGATATAGCAGTGTTTGCACCGCTGGTCGCACTCGTCGGTAATGTGCCACTGAAAGGCAAAATACTCCATACTTATTTATCTCCGGCTCCGCAGGAAGCACCGCAAGCAGCGGGTTTTTCGGGTTTGTCACCTGCGCCACATGCACTACCGCAAGCAGCAGGTTTCTCTTCGGGTTTGTCACCGGTGCCGCAAGCACTTCCGCAAGCAGCGGGTTTCTCCTCGCACAGCATTCCTTGTGCGCTGTGGGGAACATACAAATCGTTTACTCGTTTCATATTCGTTAAATTGTTAAAGAGTTAATATGGTCGCCTTCGCGACGTTAAATAGTTATTTATTCCACAATGAGTGTTCTGTTCTCTTTGCGGGGCTTCTCTTTCGGGTACTCGCCTTTGCAGTAACCGAGCAGCACAAAGCACCTCGGAGCATAGTTCTCCGGCACACCCCATTGCGCCATGAGCGCCTTGCCGTAATCGTTATAGAAGGTTTCTTCCGCACGGGCGATGATGCAGGACGAGATGCCAAGTTCGGTAGCCGCTAACACCATGTTCTCTGCGCAACAGAAAGCGTCCGGTACACTATAGAGGAAGTTATGTTGTGCAAACACAACCACTACTGTCGGTGCTCCGTAGAATCCGCTTTTGATGGTCGGATCATCAATGATACTGGGCTGTTCTGCCGAAACGTTTCCACCAATCAGATGGTCACGCCTCAGACTTGCTACATTCAGTTTGCCGAGTTTGTCGCTTATCTCACGGTCACGGATAGCCACAATCATACTGCGCTGCCCGCCGCCTGCATTAGGCGCGAACGAACCGGCTTCGATGATGCGCTCCAAGTCCTCACGAGGTATCTGCGCATCCTCGTACTTGCGTATCGACCGACGGTATTTGACGAGTTCAAAAAAGTTCATAATAGCACGAATTTGGGTGCAAAGGTACAACTTTTTTTTGACATTTGCAAGAGGTTACAAATAGGTGACATAGTTACTTTTTTAGCCATTTTGGAAATTACTTGCGTTTTTGAAATAATATTTAAAAAAAAAACTTACTTTTTTTTTGAAAGTGTTGTATGTTTGGCATAAAAGTTGTAACTTTGCAGTCGATTTTAAAAGAAATGTTATGCGTAAGAAAGACAACCAGAATTCCATGTTTGAGATGTGCCCGGTGCGCAATGTGATAGCCCGCTTCGGCAATAAGTGGGGATTTTTAGTGTTGCTCGTCATCAGCGAGCATGGTACGATTCGTTTTAGCGAACTGAGCCGCGCTATTCCGGACATCAGCACGCGCGTTTTAAGCGGTACGCTGCGCACGCTCGAAGCGGATGACCTCATCGTTCGCAAAGTTTATCCGGAGATTCCACCACATGTAGAATATAGCCTCACGCCTATCGGCGCAGAGTTGGTGCCTATTGTGCAGGAACTGACAGCGTGGGCATCCAAGAACCTGCCGACGATCATGAAGCATCGTCAGCAGTTCGAGGAATAAGCTAATTTCGCTTTAGGATTTGGAAGGGCACAGCTGCTTGGTCAGGGCAAACAAACGTGACTTAAAGAAAAAACGCAGGTAAATTACATCAGTCTGCGAATCGTGTAATAAAGTTTTGTATTTTTATTTCTTTACGCCTTCGAAATGTTCTACTATTTTGATTTTGATGTCTTCGAAGTTGTCAACTATTTTGACTTTGACGTCCTCAAAGTGCTCCACGATTTTGACCTTGCCACAAGAGTCCTCAAAGGAATCTACAATCTTTACCTTGCCGTAAAGCTTGTAGGTCTTTCCAT
>CAMJJT010000059.1 GCA_946406195.1 uncultured Bacteroidales bacterium | reverse complement strand
AAAAATAGTATCTTTTTCATTTCACTCGAAAGGTCCTTAACAAAGCCTTTTGCTCATCTGTGATACGGAAACTCTCAACGGCTTTCTGGATGGTTTTGTTGTGCGTGTCTTTCTCCAAGCGATGTTGCTCGATATAGGGCAACGTGGTATCCCATTGTTTGGCAAGTGCCGTGGCAAAGAACCACGCCTGCATCATGCGGATGTAATACTCATCGCTCTTAATGGATGCTACCCACTCCAAGTATTCCGGTCGGAAAGCTTCGTCTAAGAAGTAGCGCATCAGCGATCCTATGCCGAAGCGTTTCGTATACGAATGCGTGCTCCTCATCCATTTGCGGATGTGCGGTAAGAGTTCTGATGCATGTTTCTTAAAGCAACGAGGCGATAGTTGGTCGCAAGTAGCCCAATTATCCACATACGGCAGGAACAACTCCAATTCCTCCAAACACCTATCGAAGTCTTTCTCTTCCGACAGAATAAAAGCGTGCAGTTGGTTCTCGTCAAAATAGCGATGTGGCAAACTATGCATGAACTCTTGCGCAACAGGAGTCTTGCTAACTTGCTTCGCCATTTTGCGCAGTTCCGGCGTCCGTACACCAATCACCGCCTCACGCGCAACAGTCGGCAATAACTTACTCTGGAAATCTGCATATACCTTGTCTTGCAAAGCTAAGAGTTTTGCTTGTATATACGTGCAGCCGTCCAAACGCAAGATCTTCACTAGACGGTCGTCGCCAAGATATAGATGACTGCATAGATTGAATGCGCCGGTATCGCGAAAGCCGCATTTATGCATCACTCGCTCGGATGCAGGATTATCCACAAAACAGTCACACCAAAGCACCTCGAATTGTTGCTCTCGGAAACAATAGTCAATCATCAGGCGCAATGCCTCGGAGCATATGCCTTGGTTCCAATACGGTTTGGCGATCCAATAGCCGACCTCTGCATCATGCTCACCGATGGCTATGTTGCTTTCTCCATACAGATAATAACCCATGCAACCAATAGCTTCACCGGTCTGCTTGAGTTCAATTGCCCACGTATGATCATTATGAAAAACCGTCCGGATGATCTCTAAACTTTCTTCCACGCTCTTGTGTCGTGACCATCCTGCACGAGGTCCGACATCTGGGTCAGAAGCGTATTTGAACAACGTTTCTGCATCACTCTCACGCCATGATCGCAATATGATTCTACTGGTTTCCATGTTCATTCATTGTGAGCTGTCTGTTTATTGATACACCAAGCAAAAGCACGTGCAAGGCGGAGATGCGGAGTGACGAAATGACCACCCTTTTCCCACACAAGCGTGCAATGGTCGGAACCTATTGCGCGTTGCAGATGATCATATTCCCAGCGGATGTTATTACCCACCTGTGCAATAGCTTTGTTCTTCGTTATTTCCTCGCGGTCGCCAAGACTGAGATAGACATAGTGCGCATACACCTCATGCGCATCGGAGAAGCCTTGCCATGCCACAATCCAAAGCGATGGGGAAGCAGCTGCTACGGCATCAAAGCACTCCGCTTTACAAACCGCCCAGCGCGCAAATAAACCTGCCAAAGAATATCCACCAAGCACTATCGGCAACTTGCCATAGCGCTCAAAAAGATACGGCAACAGTTGCTCTGTGATAAAGTCCAATGTCTCAAAAGCATAGTCACCAACCGATTTGCGTGGAGAGATATTCGGGTCATGCCACGGTGTGAGTTCTTCTTCCCAATCGCTTATCGCAAAGCCCGCAAAAACAAACGGCACATTAACCGCCTCTTTAATGGCCTCTATCTCCGCATCCAACGTAGCATCCTCATGCTCACCCACCGGCTGAATGAGCAACACCTGCGGTTGCTCGTCGCATTCGTATAACAGGCACTTACGACCGTTGATGGTTAGTTCGCTCATAGATTATCTTAATAGTTTGCTTATTTGTTTGTCGGTCGCGTGCGGAAGGATGGTATGCAAGTGCTGGGTCATCAACTGATACGATTCCTCCGGTGAGCAATCAACAGAACATGCATCTTTGCCGTAAAGCCGTTCGGGAGTGGTGAGTAAGGACCATCCCCAGCCGTATTCACGATTATGCTTGTCACGCGGATAGACGAAGTCTTCCGTCACCACGCGCGTTGCCATCTGAAGGCGCGTCACATAGCCATCGAACTTACTCCGCATCTTCGCACCGGAGAAACCGCACGCCGCACGCAAGTCCCGATTGATGATACTATCCTGCTCGCAGAGCGTCTGATAAATAATACCTTCTATACTGCCGTTCTCCGGCATGGGATAGAGACTGCGACGCCAGTTGCAGAAATGCGGCCACCAAGAGCGACTGATGAAGCCGGCCTTACCGTTGAAAAACTTGCCATAGACACAATCACTCTCGTTGATGATGATGCCCTTCCATTTCCATAACGGCCAGTCCCATCCACCGTCCGGAAAGACGACGTAACGACATTCCTCGTCCGCCATCTCTTCCGCCGAATAGCCGGATATGCCGCTTGCTAAAAGCGGCAGGAATCCGAGCTGCTGGATGAGTTCCATCATCTGCTCGCAACTATGTATCTCGTATTGCAGCATCAATCCTATTATTTCTGATATTTCTTTTTGAATAATTCTTCATGTTCCTCACCCCAAGCTATCATCGAGTCGATGAGCGGGATGAGCGACAAGCCCAATTCGGAAATGGAATACTCGCTGCGTGGTGGCAGTTCGGGATAGATCGTTTTGAGTACCAGCCCGTCGTCCACCAGTTCTTTGAGTTGCAGATCGAGCACGCGCGGAGTGGCTTCCGGCAAAGCTTTGTGCAACTCGCTTGGACGCAGGTTATGATGCCGCAACTCATCCAAAATGCAGGATTTCCACTTGGAACCAATGAGGCTGAGGGTCAGCCGAAGCGGACAGTTCAAATCAACAGGAATCTTTCTTTCGTACATA
>CAMJJT010000058.1 GCA_946406195.1 uncultured Bacteroidales bacterium | reverse complement strand
CGAACGTGGTGAGGGCAGTAGCGAGAGTATGACTGCCACCAATTTTCCGAACGACTTGACCAAAGATGCAGACATGTCTCTGGCATTGGATAAAGCAGTCGTGCGCAGCAGTCGAACCGTGCAGTCGCTGGAGTCCTATCTGGCACGCGTCAACTACACCCTCATGGGACGCTATCTGTTCACCGCTTCCGCGCGTGTGGACGGTTCGTCATCCTTTGCCAAGAACCATAAATGGGCACCGTTCTTCTCCGGCGCGTTCGCTTGGCGTATGATAGATGAACCGTGGATGCAGAACCAAGAAGTGCTCTCCAACTGGAAATGGCGTATCTCGTATGGCGAGACGGGTAACCAGGCCATCGGCGCGTATCGCACACTCACCGTTTTAGAAGCGGCTAACTACCCGTATAATGGTACCCTCGAATCAGGAGAGGCGATGATAGATTGGCGAGGACCGACGAACCCCGACCTCAAATGGGAGACCACTTCCCAAGCGGATGCAGGTATCGACATCGGATTCCTGAATAATCGTATCAACATCACCCTTGATTATTATTACAAACGAACGCGTGACCTATTGCAGAATGTCACCATTCCCTCCTCGTCCGGTTTCAGCCAGATGATGGTCAACTCCGGATGGGTGGTTAATCAAGGATGTGAAATCACGCTCGCTGCAGTGGCCATTGACCTCAGAGACTGGAAATGGCAATTGGATGCCAATTTCTCGCTCAACCGCAACCGCATCGGTGGACTGAAAGGCGACCAGTACGCTACCGCCCTATGGTCCAAAGCCGACCAGGTCTTCCTGCAACGCAACGGCTATCCTATCGGAACACTCTATGGCTATAAAGAAGACGGCATCGACCCGACGACGGGAGAGATTGTCTATAGCGATCTGAACGGAGACGGACAGATCACGGAAGCCGACCGAACCATTATCGGTAATACCAATCCTGATTTTACCTATAGTCTTACGTCTCGCTTGTCATGGAAAGGGCTGAGTTTGAACTTTATGCTGCAAGGCTCGCACGGCAATGATATCTTCAATTACAACCTGACGGATATCAGCATGTCCAATATCGGTAATATTACACAACAGGCATACGATCACCGCTGGACAGCGGAGAACCCGAACGGCGCTCTTTGGCCCAAAGCCACCGCCGGTTACAACCGTACATGGCTCGTCTCCGACCGTTACGTGGAAGACGGTTCGTTCCTTAAAATCAAGTATATCACGCTCAGTTATGATTGGAACAACCCTGCCAAATGGTTGCAGAAGATCAACTTCAACTTCACCGTCAATAACGTATGGACATTCACAAAATACTCGTGGTTCGAACCCGATGTCAATGCCGGTGGTAACAACGCCGCCTGCCCGGGAGTGGACAGTTATTCGTACCCATCCGCCCGCTCATTCACTTTTGCCATTAACTTTACCTTCTAATACATGCAACTATGGAAAAGATAAATGATTACATAAATACCCTCGTACATAAACCGTACATCGTACTTTTGTCCTTCGTACTTCTGAGTTCCTGCTCATGGATACAGGAAGATCCGTCTTCGCTCGTCACGGACACTACTATCGGTGATAGCGACGAAGCTTGTGCGCAGTGGGTAACAGGAGTCTATTCCAAATGGATATACGATATGTTCTGCTGGGGTTATTTCCCGCGTATGTTGGAGTTTGACGCAGACTACATTTCTGGACCCGATTGGTTGTTTGGTACCTTCGGAGCCGGTAATTTCCAAGGAGAACCGGACCTTACCGATGCACTATGGAAAGGATGTTACGGACTTATCGGACGGGCTAACAATGCCGAGCGACATATAGCAGTAATGGAGAATATCTCCAAAGCCACAAAGAACAATGCTATCGGCGAACTCAAGTTCCAGAAAGCATTCGCATATTTCATGCTTGTTCGTGCATATGGGGACGTTCCAATCCAGCCGGAGACGGAGACTTTTGACCGTAACCAAGCCCGCAAACCCGTTACCGAAGTGTATGACTATATCATCGCCCAACTGGAGTCGGCAACACGGATGCTCTATAAGAATACCGACCCTGCCTATCAAGTGGGGCATGTCTCTGCCGGTTCGGCTGCTGGTCTCTTAGCCAAGGTCTATGCCACCGAAGCGGCATATGCAATGCCAGCCGGAACGGAAGTTATCGTCCGCACCGGCACTCCGTACACCACCGATAGCGGAAACAAGCGCTATGCCCCTCTTCAGACCCGCTCGTTCTACAAGCAGTCAGTTCCCGGCTACGAAGCACTGGATCCCATGCAACTGTACCAACAAGCAGCCGACTGGGCAGAAGCTGTCTTGGATGGCACATATGGCGACTACCAGTTGCTCTCATATGACCAACTATGGGTGAAAGCGAACTGTAACGCATCCGAGTTCCTCTTTTCGGTCAATACCGTATCCGGTGATGCTACCTACAAGACATCCGTCCATACCCAATACGAAGGTTATCTGACGGCTCCTAATTCCGACTTCATTCAATCAGGCGGATGGACAGGGTGCACGCGGCATTGGTATGAACTCTTCGACCATGATGACTACCGTATTACCAAAGGGGTACGTCACCGTTGGCGTAACTATACCCAACGGGAATCCAACTCCGGTTTCTACTATCCCTACGATGACGAATATACCATCATGGCTACCGGTCGTAACCTCGCCGGCGATTGGGTCAAAGCACCTGTAGCTCCTTTCAATGATGGCGTCAATTACTACTACTCGACCGATGCGCAGTGTCTAGCCTTCACTACCAAATACGAGGATGTCACCGATCCTTCTATTGACCAGGCAGATGCTAACTGGCCTTTCTTGCGTCTGGCGGATGTCATTCTTATCTATGCCGAAGCGCTCAATGAACTGGGCAAACCCGGCGATGCACTTATCCAACTCAATAAAGTACGCGAACGCTCCAATGCCGATCGCGCTTCCATGGGCGGTAGCAAAGCGCTCTCTACGAAAGAGCTGCGCCGTTCTGCGATCCTCGAAGAACGCGCCAAAGAGTTAGCTTGCGAAGCAGACAGACGATGGGACCTCATCCGTTGGGGTATATACCTCGATGCCATGAACGCACTCGGCGGAACCGATGACTCCGGAGTGAACAAAAATCGCACGGCGCGCAACCTCCTTTTCCCGCTTCCACAACAGGAAATAAACACAAACTCCGCTATCAATGGTAATAACCCCGGTTGGCAATAAACAA
>CAMJJT010000057.1 GCA_946406195.1 uncultured Bacteroidales bacterium | reverse complement strand
GTTTGGCGCAAAAAAATTAGGTCCACGTAGGTGAATCTGAATTTTAATGTCCGGGTCTCCGGTAGAAAATCGAAACACACTTGTTTCTCAAAAGCGAGTGCAAAGGTACAGCTTTTTTTTGAATTGACCAAATATTTTTCAAAAAAAATGCACCTAAAAATGCATTTTCTTTGTAAGTTGCTGATTATCAGCGGTCGTATTTTTGATTATTTTTCTGTCGTTTTTAGGAAAGTATGTTGTAAAGCAGAAAATTTATGTATTTTCTTTAGATCCCTCTCTATATTATATATAATAAGGAACGTGTGTACGCGCACATGTGCGCACGAAGGAGTGGTTTTTCCTAAAAAATCGACTGTTGTCCATCGGCAGAAAGGGGTGTTTTACCGAGATGCTGGTAGGCAAGTAGAGTAGCTTCGCGTCCACGGGGGGTGCGTTTGATGAATCCTTCCTTGATTAGATAAGGTTCATAGACATCTTCGATGGTACCGGCATCCTCTCCCATCGCGGTAGCGATAGTATTCAAACCGACAGGTCCTCCGCGGAACTTATCGATGATGGTCAAGAGCAGTTTGTTATCTATCTGATCGAGACCGAAGGTGTCGATATTGAGTGCCTCCAAGGCGTATTGGGCTATCTCGAGGTCGATCGTACCATCTCCTTTCACTTGCGCGAAGTCGCGCACGCGGCGGAGGAGGGCATTGGCAATACGGGGCGTACCACGTGAACGACGTGCTATTTCCCCTGCCGCTTTCTCATTGATTTCCACATTGAGCAGCCGCGCAGAGCGCTTGACAATACCGGCAAGGATATCTGCATCGTAGTACTCAAGGTGACAATTGATACCGAACCGCGCGCGGAGGGGCGAGGTCAGGAGGCCCGAACGGGTGGTAGCACCGATGAGGGTGAAGCGGTTCAGGTCAATCTGGATAGTACGGGCAGAAGGACCCTTATCTATCATAATATCAATACGATAGTCCTCCATGGCGGAGTAGAGATACTCCTCTACGATAGGGGACAGACGATGTATCTCATCGATAAAAAGGACATCGTTGGGTTCGAGCGAAGTCAGCAAACCGGCAAGGTCTCCGGGTTTGTCAAGGACAGGTCCAGAGGTCACTTTGAAACCTACGCCGAGTTCATTGGCGATAATATTGGAGAGGGTGGTTTTTCCGAGTCCCGGAGGACCGAAAAGAAGCACATGGTCGAGGCTCTCGCCGCGCAGTTTAGCTGCCTCAACGAATATCTTGAGGTTCGATGTCACTTTGCTTTGCCCCGCAAAATCGGCGAAGCACAAAGGTCGGAGCGCATTGTCCTGCTCCTTCTCATTCATTTGGTTTCTAATGTCGAATTCAGACATATCGTTATGACGGTATTACGTATTTACGTTCTTTCGAGAGGGTTACCTCATGAAAGAGGGCTTCCAAATCTGTGATTTGGTCGATGGGTTGGTCGGCTTTGATGGTTCCATGATCGAGGATGACAACCCGGTCGCACATCTCTCTCACTTCCTGCATGATATGTGTGGAAAGGATGATGGTCATTGGCTGTTGGTCGTTGGTCGTTGGATTTTTCGCAAGATTGCGAATGAGGGCACGGATCTCGACGAGTTGGTTGGGGTCGAGTCCTGTGGTTGGCTCATCGAGGATGATGAGTTGTGGATCGCCCAAGAGTGCTTGCGCCAATCCGACGCGCTGCCGATAGCCCTTGCTGAGTTCACGGATATGCTTATGGCGTTCCGGCGTAAGTCCGACGCGAGAGATAAGGTCGGAGACCGCTTCGTTGTTGGATCGCTGCGCTGTTAGAGTAGCCATAAAGCGCAGATACTCAGTGACGTACATCTCTTCATAGAGCGGGTTATTCTCGGGGAGATAACCTATACGAGGAGGGACGGAAACAGAGCCAGAGTCGGCTTTCCAGAGCCCGATGAGGATCTTCATGAGCGTCGATTTGCCGGCTCCGTTGGGACCGAGCAGACCGAGGACTTGTCCGGCAGGTATTTCGAGATTTATATCCTTGAGGACCTGCTGATTACCAAAGGATTTATGAATATGTTCGATCCGAATCATCAGTCAAAGAGTGTTGGTTGGTCATTATCCATTTTCTTGAGGATAGCACGCATGAGCGTCTCACGAATGAGACGGCTACGATTCGCCACTCCGTACTTGTCGCAGAAACGCTCCAAAGCACGTTGTTCGCTATCGTTGAGTAAGATTGAGATCCTATGTTCGCGTGCCTGTTTTGCCATCAGAAATAGAGCGCCAGTTTAAGTCCCGGCGTAATGAGATTACAGCCTTTTTTATTCATATACGTCTGTTCTTCAACGGTTTCCGCCACTTCGACACTTGCCTGTTGGAAATGAGTATAGATGAGCACAGCGACCGCTGTTTTGGGGTTAATCTGGTAGCGATAACCCAGATCCATGGAGGTATATAAACCGCCGGTATAGGTCTTGCTGAGAGCAATACCATAGCCGATAGAGAGCCCGAAGACAGGCGCATGTTTATGCTCGATGAGCGGCATTCGGAAGGCAGCCTGAATAGGGAGGAAGTTATATTTCCCGCTGCCGATAAAGAGTCCGTGATACCCCACTCCACCTCCGATAAAGACGTGTCTCTCGCCTATATGATGCGAGCCGACGAGGAGATCGACGCTGAAGGCACCTCCCATCTCTTTGTCATTGATAGCAGCCCCTCCCGCCAGTTCGAGCAAGATAGACGCTTTCTTGGTCACTTTGATCTCTTGTTCCTGAGGCACAACGTCCATAGGTTCCACAGATTCGCGCGGCTCCTCGTCGGTAGCGACGAGTTCTACATCCGCACGCGGGTATTGGAAACGCTGTCCTTCCAAAGTGCGGATAATTACCACCTCTTCATTCTGGAAGAGGATGGTACCTTCTACACGTTCGCCGGTACGCAGATAGATTGTCTCTGCTTGCGCGAAGGCGAAAGCGCAAAGTACGAACAAAAGAATACTTTTTCTCATATCGGGTGCAAAGATACTACAAATTTTGCACATATGCAAGTTTTGAGGGATTTTTTTGCGCGGCAGAATAGAATTCTGCGATTATAGGGTGCTTTGGGACCATGCGGATAGCGCAGGTAGTTGTGGCCGAGAAGAGAACATATTGCTGCCGAGTGTAGCACATTTCGCCAAGGCGGACTTAGCGCGGCGCTGACGGTAGTAAGAGAGGGCATGAATCGGGGAGAAGGTCACATCGGAAGACTCGGCGGGTATGGACGCAGAACTGTCATTCTGCGAAGCGGACAAAGAAAAGGCAGAGCGTAGGTCGCGATAGATGCAGACGTAGACATATTGATAGAAACGGGAATACGCTTTGAGGCCGGGTT
>CAMJJT010000056.1 GCA_946406195.1 uncultured Bacteroidales bacterium | reverse complement strand
TGCTGATGATGCTGGACGGCGTGACCGATGTGCGCAATTTCGGAGCTATCTCTCGTACGTGTGTGTGCGCAGGTGTACACGCGCTTATTATAGGTACGCGCGGGAGTGCGGCTATCAACGGCGATGCTGTCAAAGCATCCGCGGGTGCGTTACATAGTTTGCCGATTTGCAAGGTAGAGAACCTTCAGAATGCGCTGCAGTACTTGCAAGAAAGTGGTCTTCGCATCGTAGCAGCTACGGAACATACCGAGCGTAACTATACCGAAGTCGATATGACCGTTCCGACCTGTATCGTTATGGGAAGCGAGGAAAAAGGTATCTACGAGGAGAACCTCAAACTCTGTACGGATCAGGTAAGGCTGCCGATGACGGGTGTTATCGAGAGTCTCAATGTGAGTGTGGCAGCGGGTGTGTTTATTTACGAGGCGGTAAGACAGCGGAGCTGTAAATGATAGAATGATCCGCTTCGCTAAATGATGAAATGATGGAAATTCTCTACGAAGATAACCATATTATAGCCGTCAATAAGACCTGCAACGAGATTGTGCAGGGCGATAAGACGGGTGACACGCCTTTGAGCGAGACGGTGAAGGCGTATATCAAGGACAAATACAACAAGCCCGGTGAGGTGTTCTTGGGTGTGACGCATCGTCTAGATAGACCGACGAGCGGTGTAGTGCTTTTTGCAAGGACAAGCAAAGCGTTGACGAGGCTTAATGAGATGTTCAAAAGCCATGAGCAGATCAAGAAGACCTATTGGGCGATCGTGCAGGGTGCGCCGAAAGTGCCGGAAGCGCGGTTGGAGAATTGGCTCGTGCGTAATGAAGCGCAGAACAAGAGTTATATTGCCAAACCGGGTGCCAAAGAGGCGAAACAGGCTATCTTGTCGTATAAAACGCTTGTTAAGGGCGACCACTACACGCTTTTGGAAGTGAACTTAGAGACCGGACGGCATCATCAGATCCGTTGCCAACTGGCGGCTATCGGTTGTCCTATAAAAGGCGATTTGAAATACGGCGCCAAGCGTTCTAATCCCGATGGGGGTATTTGTTTGCACGCCCGAAAGATAGAGTTTATTCACCCTGTAAAAAAAGAAAATATATGTATTACAGCGCCTGTGCCGGACGACGCACTCTGGCGCGCTTTAACCCAAGAAATACAATGAAAAAGATTTTAACCCTTGTACTTTGTACTTTGTCTCTTTGTAGTTTATCTGCTGCTGTACTGCCTGACACGATTGTGGCATTCCCCGGAGCGGAAGGTTTTGGTAAATACACCTCAGGTGGTCGCGGAGGTAAAGTAGTGTATGTCACCTCTCTGGCAGACGACGCTAACGGTACTACCGAAGGCACTCTCCGCTGGGCGGTGCAACAATATCCCGGCGAGCCGCTGACGGTGTGCTTCGCTGTGACAGGAGAGATCCGGTTGGTCAAGGACCTAAGAATTAGCCGTCAGAACTACACGATTGCCGGACAGACAGCTCCGGGAATGGGTATCGTGATTACCCATAACAAGGTGAATCTAGGTAATTCTAAAAACTTTATCCTCCGTAATATCCGCTTCCGTATAGGTAATGAAGATGCAAACGGTAACTTTTTGAATGCCAGCGCTTTTTCGGCAGAAAACTGCGAAAATTATATCATAGACCACTGTGATTTCGGATGGTCTTCTGAAGAGAACATGAATACGAATGACAGCCATTTTATTACCGTGCAGTATTGTATTATTCATGAGGGATTATTTGATGCTGGAAACGGAAAAGGTCAGCGTGGATATGGTTGTCAATGGGGTGGTTCTCCGGCTTCGTACCATCATAATTTATTGGCAAACAATAACGGTCGTTCATGCCGTTTTAATGGCGCTCAGAGTAACGATTGGGTCGTTTATTTGGATTATATCAATAACGTCAATTATAATTATTACGGAGGCAGTACAGGCTGTCATGGCGGTGAGAATACAGCCAAACTGGCAGAAGGTGAGTACAATGGTTTGAACTCTGTACATGAGTGCAATTTTATCAATAACTATTATAAGAAAGGTCCGAATACAACGAATAAGATGT
The DNA here is from genome assembly GCA_946406195.1 of uncultured Bacteroidales bacterium. Classification (GTDB taxonomy): domain Bacteria; phylum Bacteroidota; class Bacteroidia; order Bacteroidales; family Paludibacteraceae; genus Colicola. Next base: position 1,340 of record CAMJJT010000056.1, on the reverse strand, counting down.
TATTCTTCCGTTCGAATTATAACCGTTCCGGTAAGGCTACCTCATGGGGACCAAGTTATTGGTATGTTTCCGGCAATGTGATGGATGGTAACCCATCAGCTACGGCAGATAACTGGTCGGCTGTGACTTCGGAGAATAGCACTGTTTATCCGGTTTCATCCCTTCGGGTAGATTCGCTCATTCGTACTAAGACGCCATGGTGGCGATGGACGGTGGATTCCATCTATGGACGCTATGATTTTGATATGTATGCCTATGCCGTAGGCGATTACCAGACAGCCGAAAAGGCGTACCAAACCGTATTGGATACGGCCGGTTGCTTCCCGCGTGATCATGTGGAGCTGCGTCTCATAGCGGACACCAAGAACGCAACGCATACTTATGTCGGTAGTATAGCTAAAAAGAAAGGTATAATTGACAATGCGGCAGATGCAGAAGGGTTCTACGCTTATCCGTCCGTTGCAGCATTAGTGGATACGGATAAAGATGGAATGCCGGACGAGTGGGAGATAGCGCAAGGTCTCAATCCAAATGAGGCGGATAACAACGTCCGCCATGCTTCCGGATACACGATGCTGGAGATGTATTTGGATTATGCGATGACGCACAAAGAGCCGATGGACGATGGGTATAGGCCTTCTGAAGAAGGATTGGAAGGTTTGAGATTTGAAGATTTGAAGATTCAAAAAATACTCCGCGACGGACAGATCTTTATCCAACGCGGAGCAAATACTTATACCCTTGAAGGGCAAATTATAGAGGCAGGTAAATAACCTGTTTGGTCTCAAACCACTCGCCCTTGAACCAAGTGTTGCATGGAGTAACCTCCGCCTCTTTAAAGGGGCGGAGTTCTTCTTTCAGATCACCTCCTTTGAGAACCACCAGACCATTTGGAACGGCGTTGCGGTGCTTGTTGGAAATATTCTTGCGAATGAGCTTGACCAGATCGGGTAGGGGCATCACAGCGCGCGAGACGACAAAATCGAATTTCTGTTTCTCTTCCTCTGCACGCTCTTGTTTGCAAACGACATTCGTCAACCCAAGAGCGTTCGCTACCTCCGATGCTACCTTGATTTTCTTGCCGATGGAATCGATTAGCAGGAACTGACACTCCGGAAACAAAATTGCCAGAGGGATGCCCGGGAAACCGCCTCCTGTGCCGACATCCATGATCGTTGTGCCGGGTTGGAAGGGCAGCAGTTTGGCTATCGCGAGCGAGTGGAGCACATGGTGATCGTAGAGGTTGTCTATATCTTTGCGCGAGATGACGTTGATCTTGCTGTTCCAATCGCGATAAAGCGCGTCAAGCTGAGCAAACTGCTCAGCCTGACGTTCCGTTA
>CAMJJT010000055.1 GCA_946406195.1 uncultured Bacteroidales bacterium | reverse complement strand
TCTCACCGGAGGGATCAGAAGGGTTATTCGTTCCGTCAAGTGCACAGGATGCGAAACTGAACGCGATGAGCGATGCAGCCAAAAATGCAAATAGTTTTTTCATTGTATATTTTATTTGTTTGATAGTAACATCAATGGTTTTGTTTTTGCGCGCCATAACCGGACTTGGCGCCAAACAGTTTGAGCGCTTTGTCGAAGTTATAGCGGTTGCCGTACATGGATACGCGGATGGTCTCCGAGCCTCGTTTATTGAGCCCGTGCGCTTCGCGGTATTGGTTCGCCGCCGAGTTAGGGTCGAACGAAGAGGAGGTGACTATTTTCAGTTTGGCGAAGCCCTCGAGGTAATCCAGGTCAAGCGCATTGATGAACGAGTCGCCTTTCTTGAGCTCGAAATTACCTTCTACTTTCGGGATGATGCTCTCATCAAGGTCTTCGAACTGCGCCACTTTGACGTTCGTCCATTTACCGCCGCCGGTAGGAGGCAGTTGCAGATCAGCTGCGTTCATGAAGAACGCATTGTCGTAGATATTCGTTTGACGTTTGGCCTCGATCGCTTTGTCGGGTCCGCTGAGGACGTGTGTACGTGCGATCGCAGCGTAGTTATTGCAGGCGAAGATATTATGATGGATATCGCAATTGACCTTGGTCATGCACTCGTAACCGTAGCCCATATCACCCATCTCTTTATCGCGGCACCAAGAGAAGGCAACCGTGTTGTGATGGAAGTTGACGTGGGATGCCTCGCCATTCTTGTCACCGCCGTCAATACGGCAAGCACCGTAACGATTGGAGATGAAGATATTATTGCAAATCTCCACTTCACCGCAGCGGGAACCGAACTGCAGCGCAAAATACACGCCGTTGGCAAAAACGCAGTTCCGGATAATGACGTTGCCGGCGATCCAACCGTCGGAATGGAAGAGCTGGTGATGTACCTGCGGAGGGGTAGCATCCTCCATACGTCCGGTCTCGAATTTCTTGGACGGACAGCCGTTACGCGGATCGGACGGATCGTTGGGTTTGTACACGTTCTCAAAGCCGAGATTGATAAAGATACCGTCGATGGTGAGTGTCCCTTTCGGTTTCTTGGCCATCACGTCATCCAGCGCTTTATTGGTATGGATAACGCCCTTGCTGCCGTTGGTGCCGAGTTGCTCCTGCGTAGGCTCGATCTTGGTGATGTACTTGAGCGGGTCACGCTGGGTGAAATCGCTGTTCCATCCGCCTTCGAGGGTGATGAAGTTGTAGATCTCGATATAGCCTGCGTTCATGTATCCGAGGTAGTTACCTTCGGCTACGCGTACGACAGCGCCGTTCTCTCCGTTATCGCGGATGAGGTTGAGCACTGCCTGCAGATCTTTCTTGGGTTTCTCGGGACTCAGACCGTCCGCACGGGCCGAACCGGCAGCGCTGACGTAATAGGTCTTGCCTACCCCTTTGACAGCAGCCGCAGCGGCTTGCTTATCCGCCTCTTTCTTCTCGTTCTCGATCTGTTTCTTCTTGTTGGATTGCTCCACAGCGCCTTGGATACGATGGAGCGTACCATTCGTACGGAACTGTGCTTGCATTGGCATGGCGGTCAGGAATGCAGTCACCATGAGGAAAATAATGGATTTTTTCATATAATTGATAGTGTTTGACCAGCAGAGCTGCTTTGTTTGCAACCCTGAGGAAAACCAACGCCGCAAGGCTGTTTTTTTATTTTTTAATTTCCGCGCCGCGGGCGTCATAAGTCTTATCGCCAACGAGAATGAGGAGCTGACCGTCACGGAGGAGTTTGGTACCTTGCAGTTTGTCAGGCTGTACATCCTCTATTCCTTGCTCATCCTGATTGGCGGTGGTGAAAGCGAATGACTGCGAACTACTGCTCCAGAGATTATCGGCGCATTTGCCTATAATGTAAACGCGATAGGGAGTATCTTTTTTAAGACCTTTCAAGGTGAAAGGAATGGAAGTGGCTTCCGCATAGCGGCTTGTTCCTCCGCCGTAGGTCATGTAATCTATATATTCCACCAACCATTTGGATTGCGAGGAAGCACCCGGATTCCATGTGAGTGTTGCTTCGGTCGATTTGGGTTTGCCCACCAGTTGAACACCCGTCGGTGCAGCACATGCGCCTTCCGGCGCATTAGGCGCGGTCGTGAACTCTATCATGCCCGTCCACTCGCTGTCGTTACTGCCATCGCTGTCTCCGCAACGCGCTTTCACGCTCACACTATATGTCGTATTAGGATTCAAACCGGTAATAACATACGTAGAGGAAGTGGCATATTGATCCGGCAGCGCATAACGACCGGGGATACCGGGTTGTACCACCCAGAGACTCTGGTCATCCGAACCCGGCGTAAAGGAAATAGTAGCCGTTCGCGGCGTAACATCCGCTACTCTTAAGCTCGTCGGTGTCTGGCAGGGTTCCGGAAGGGTAGTCTCTTCAATCCACTGGTTACCTACACTATACTCATCTCCACATTTGCTTGCAATCAGAATTTCGTATGTTGTGTTTGGCAATAAGGAGTTTATGGTATAGGGGGATGAGTTTACAACCACCTCAATCTCATCATCCGGTGCGTCTTTTATTTTATATGAAATAAGCCATTCATTTTCATCAGCACCGGCATTCCATGCAACAGTTATAGAAGTAGAGGTGATGTTCAATGCCCATAAATCAAGGACTGAGCGACAAGGAGGAACGCTAAAGTAACCGGGGCTTGCAGACCCTCCGTCCGGACGAGCCAGCGTATAATCCTTCGCGTAGAGATCATTGTATTGAGTACCTTTGTCGCCTTGCAGCGAAGTACAATTCTGAAACATATTCGTGGAGTGGGCGATAATCCATCTATTCCGGCAATAGATGGATTGCAGTGCCGTACAACGGGAAAACATATAAGATGCATCCGATACATTACTCATGTCAAAGTACCTCAGATCCAATTGGGTTAAACGACTACATTTTGCAAACATACTGCTCATATTTGTTACGTTTGATGTATTGAAATGGAACAAATCTACAGCTATCAGACTCTCTAATCCCCAGAACATCTGTGACATATCCGTTACCGAAGCTGTGTTCAGATTATGAATACTATCAATCCATGCCACGTTCTTAAGAATACCAGTCCATCCGCAAAACAAGTTTTTCATCGTAGTCAACTGTGCGTTTTTCATGGATTGGTCAATTTCTATTCTTTCCACATATAATGCGTAATCCTGAAAACGATTTTGATCAGGGACATATAATTCTTTATGATCCCCGCTTCGGTTCGCCATTTGATCATCGTAATAATAGATTAACCGATTTGTTGAATACTTGAAGACTGTGTACACTTGTTTTTCTCCGGCAGTTACCCCTATGCCCACCAGGCACATGAGAGCAAGTAGTAAATGTTTTTTCATAATTGTTATATTTTTTTAAGTAGTTTACGTAGTGTACGTAGTTTACGTAGTTTGCGTAGTTGTTTGATACGCATAAAAAACGGTAACCCGTTGAATTATTGGATTACCGTTTAAATAAATAATGGAGATGATTGTTTAGAACAACTCGCCGTTCCAAAGCATTCGAAGGAAATCA
>CAMJJT010000054.1 GCA_946406195.1 uncultured Bacteroidales bacterium | reverse complement strand
TTTTTGCGCAAGTAGCTTTTGTACTTGTATCTGGCTTTGAGTCGCGCCCATGCAACGCCGAACCGGTGGCATTTGAGACATTCGATTAACGGTTTTTCAATTACGGAGTACGCCTCTTCTTCGGGCAGGAGATGAATGTTGGCCGGAATCAGGGACATGAACGCGCCCGTATGCTGGTTGAGGAACAAATCCACATCTACGCGATTGGTATCAATTGCATTAAGCAAACCAAGCAACGCCCTTTCGGCACCGCCTAATTCCATATAGTGCAAATTGATAAAAATCCGAGGCTTGGTGTTCATCAACAGAATTGTAAGATTATTCTGATGTAGGCTTTACGTTATGCTCTACTATCGACTTTGTCAAGAAGGATTCACTATGCACTATCATATCATTAAGCAGCGTTATGTCCAAGCGCGCCAAGTCGCGCATGCGTATATTGAGTCCGTCTTCGCGGTCGATGACAGAATAAGGTATGCCAAAGATGATGGCAAATGCAGTACCGTGGAACGAGTTGCTAACGATATGTGAGGCGTGCTTGATCAGGCCGAGGAAGGTCAGCGGGGAAGCGTAAATGAAGTTCCGGTCAGCATACGGCAGTCGTTTGTCACCAATGGTGAAGATCTTCATGTTCTGTGCTGCGGCTATGCGTTTTGCCTCTTCACGGACTTTCGGACTGCTCATGAAATCATAGACCAGGACGTATTTTTCTCCGTTGCCCGTATCGTCTGCCAGATCCATCCATTGCCGTTTAGGGAGCAGGAAGACCGGGTCCAAGACTTCTGTGGCTGTGTATCCTAATGACTTTATTATGTCAAGAGCCGAATGTTCGCGAACAGAGATGGCGTCAAAGCGAGCGAGGTTGGTTTGTACAAAACTGCGTGCGGAGGGTAGAATATCTTTGGTAGCAAAGCTGGCGGCATAACTGATTCGTCGAACGGTCGGGCTACCGAAATCAAGATAATAGCCCGGGTCTGTGCCATTGCGGAACTCGGTATTCCAGATCTGGTCACTTCCGGCAATATAGATATCTGCTTCGGGTGCATCGTGACGCAGTTCGTCAATTGACCAATATGTGCGATGGGTGAGCGGGATATACTGTTTTGAGAAATAGTCGAAGTATGGTTGGCGAATCTTGGCGCGCAAGCGTTCGGGGAATTGCAGGAGCAGTTTGCCCCATTGCTTAACAGATAATCCCGGCCAGAACAGAAGTTGCACATCGCCACGCATGTAACCCGGACGATAGTCAATTACCTGTACTTCATGCCCCTGCTGGCGCAGATAGTCAGCCAAGGCGAACGTTTGCAGACGCGCGCCGTAGTTGTATGCATGCTGGCATGTGATGGTACAGATTCTCATTGGCGTTGTTTGCCGACAAGCCATGGCGTGAACCTATTGGCTAAGGGCATAAGCAGAAGTGACACGGTTAATCCTGCTACGGCTGCAGCATAGGGGTTATAGTGAGGCATATATAGCCGGTAGAGGCATATAATCCACATATGTACAGCCAGGAAACATATAGCATTTGTGGCAAGATAACGCAAGGATTGTCCGATCATGTTTTCGCAGATAGTGCGGGTAAGGATTGCCACTATACTTATCATGGAGAATGAGCCGCTAAGTATCAATCCTATGCGAAGCAGTTCAGCGAGGACAGGGTTGGCCGGACAGTCGAATACAAACAGAATAATTGAAAGAATAGATACTATACCGGCAAAAATCGCAAGCGTGGAGATAGGAACTTCGTTCGCATGCTCACCAAATGGTTGAAGCGTGTAACCTAGCAGGTACATGAACCATGCAATAAAGAAGTCAGACAACTTGAGAGGGAGCAACGTATTATGAAACAAGGCATCCATGGCAAAGCATGCGGCCATGACGACACCAATTATGCAATAGCGTGCGGAACTGCTGAGATGAAGCGTCAGACGATGCAGGCATAGCGTGGCAATACAGACTTCGAACAGCACATATACAAACCATAGGCTGACCGTCATGAATCCCGAATTACCCATCAGTATGTCCCAAATGTTTGTCTTGAAAGCAAGGAGGATGTCGCCACGGTAGTTGTTGGGATTAAGAAAGACGAACAGCAGAGACAAGGCGAAATACGGGAGCAGCAAGGTCTTGGCGCGATGGAGGAGTGCATGTTTAACGGAGTCATTCTTCATGCGGAAGAGCAAGCCGGAAATCAAGAAGAAGCACGGCATGAACCAGCTGCTCACGAAGCGCACGATGAGCCATGGAAACTTGGCATGGAACAACAGGACGAAAAAGAGGATGAGCCCTTTCGCATTGTCAATCCATTGTATGCGTTGGAGTTGCGGCATTACGACAGGCGTATCAGTTGGTTTATCTTTGCACTTTCGACCTCGGCTGTATTGTTCCGTTCCAGGCTGATGTTGTGCGTAATATGTTCGCGGACTCGGGTGTCGCGGGCGAGTAACATAATCTTTTCGGCGATGGAGTCGGGCGTCATATCGGCGATGAGACCGTTCTGGCCGTCCGTTATCTGGTCATAGACCACGGGGAAGTTGGTGCTAATGACGGGTTTACCCACTATTCTGGCTTCCGCCAAAGTGATGCCGAATCCCTCAAAGCGAGATGTTTGGACATAGATATCCGCTGCTGCCATAAACGGATAGGGATTAGCTTGTTCGCCGAGAAGGGTTATGCGGCTCTCCAGATGTCGTTTGCGGATAAGATTCTCAACTTCTCTTCGCATCGCTCCGTCGCCCACGAAGTACCAATGGAAATCCAGCCCTTGTTTTCGTAACAGATTAGCTGTCTCAACAGCAATGTCGTACCCTTTCTGATAAACCATTCTGCCGACAGTAACCAAAGTCAGGGAGGACGGTTGTTCGTGGAAGTCGGTAAGGGTTGCCATTTCGCGGATTAAGGCGACATTGAGGATATCTTGTATAACAGTCGTTCTGTCTGATGGCACGAATCCATCATCGGCAAGCATCTTCTGGAGGTTGGCAGAAACAGCGACAACCGTGTCATATTGGTTGTAGAACGGGCGGTTGTATTGAGGGCAGTAACCTGCTTTTTGTAGATCGACATTCGCCCAAGCAATCTTCTTGTCAGCGCTAACTTTATCGGCTATGTAATAGGTGGGAAACCCCTGCTGGTAGGCGATGGCTATATCATAGTGCTCAGCGAGCGGCGCATAGGCCTTGTTCATCGTTTTCCATCGTGTTTCCGCTCCATGTTCCTGCCGGCGAATAAGCCTGTTCCAGCGAAGACGTAAAGAGAATATGGTCTGATAGAGCCGGAACAACAACGTATGAACCTGCTGGTGAAAATCGATGATGCGAATGTTTTCGGGAACATACTGCTCGAAGATCCCTCCACGTTTCCCCAATAGGACCTCAATTTGCATCTGGGTGTTGTCTATGAGGGGTAGCATGGAGATCAGACTTTTTTCCGCTCCGCCACATTGCAGGGACTCTATGAAGATCAGGACTTTCTTTTTCATCGTCTGTTCTTGAGCGATGTTAACATCATTTCTTTTTGACCAGCATATAGCCGAAATGCTCCACAAATCTGCGGAGCAGATGTTCCAGTCGCCAACGGATTTTGTACTTCCACGTGATTATGTCTTCGGTCTTCTTCTGCTCGCGCCAACTGCCCATAGCCAAGTGGCGGATAAATGTCTGAGTTGTCACGTGCGTGGGATCGAAGTAACAGGACGGATAGACAACAACGCCATGTTCCAGATGCTGAATGGTGTCTGCCGAAGGGAAGGGATTGTATCCGATTTGTTTAGCCAGTTCGCTATGGATGAAGGGTTGATAATCAGTGTTGTATTTCAGGCGCATAGGGAGTGTTTCGTCGGCCGAGGTAATGAAGGGGCGGTTGTCGTAATATGACAGCACGCGTCCGACGAACCAATCACCTTTCTCTGCACCAAAGCAATGTGAAGTGAGATACATTTCAGTGTGTCGTCCTTCCACATGAATGGAATTCTCTTTTCCGATAAACGAGATGTTATCCAGCAACGGATCAAGTGAACGATACGCCATACAATCCGTATCCAGGTATATGCCACCTTCGGTGAAAACAGCGTACAGACGGACATAATCCGCAGCAAATGCCCATTTCTTCTTTTCCAAGCATTGCTTGAGCCATCGACTATCAATAGCTTCAATGCGCTTTGCATCCCACAGCACATACTCATAATCGGGCATAATCTGATGCCAGGATTGGATACATTGCTGCACAAGAGGCGGGAACGGCTCATCGCTAAACCAAGTATAGTGAATTTTGCGGGGAATCATGATGCAGAGTGTCTTTTATGCAAGGTTGATATACGATATAAGATGCGGTAGCAGAAGCGTCCGAATGCTGTGGCTTGGACATCTTGCAGGGAAAGA
>CAMJJT010000053.1 GCA_946406195.1 uncultured Bacteroidales bacterium | reverse complement strand
TTAATGTCCTCTTACAAATTGGCACTCGGGCACATCGGCGATGAAGCACGAGTCACCTCGTGTCTCCTCGTCAATCGCCTGTTGCTGCTGCGCTATGTACTCGTCGTAGGTCATAATAATGCTGTCAAATTAATTTCTTCTCTTCGCAATGCGCAAATCTTGTGCAAAGGTACAACAAAAATCCCACATGTGCAAATGTATGCAGGATTTTTTGTGTTTATCGCAAGCGAGACAGGAGTTTGATGCCATAAACAGGCCAGTACGGTACTTTTTCGATGCCTGTTCGAACACGCGGGATGTCGAGCAGCAGGAATGCAAACGTCATGAAACCGGACACCCAGATGATCTGGCCGAAGATCTGCTTCAATGTCACGGACATGACGCTGAGACTGAGAGAAGACAAGCCTAACCCAAGCCCTTCCCTAAAAGGAAGGGATGTAGAGGTAAGCGTCAAATAATCGCCGTAACGCGCCAAGTTGTCCGCCATGAAATGCTTGAAAAGCGTGGTGTAGAGCCCGTAACCCGATGCGCCGGCGAGGTACATGTGGATGACATTGAAGATGAAAAGCGCCATGAAGAAATGCTGCAAATCATGCACGGATTCGTGCAATGACCACATGAGTGAGACCGCCAGAATAGCGTACGCACAACCGCGGAACGCCAAACCCAAACGGTATTGCTCAATCGGAACATTGACATCCAAATAGAAGTACATCCACATCGAATAGACCAAAATGCAACCGAAGCCGATGGCAAAGAGTTTCCAAACTTTCCAACGGGCATGTCCAAGCCAGTAAAGCGTGATTAGCACACCCACATACACACCCGGCAGCGACCAGAGACAGAGCGCACCTTTGGTATGTTCTTCCAAGCCCCGCACTTCGGTCCAATAAATCTCCTCTAATGTATGTTCGGCTCCCAAAAGCAGCTCGGCAACCGCGGTCACAAAGAGAATCGCCAGCACGTTTTTGTACTTGAAGATTTCCAGCGAGATATAAGGCTGTTCAACCGTCTTGAGACGGTACATGATAAAGGCAAGAAGGATGAGGCTAAGCGCCAACACCCAGCGCAATGTGGGCGAAAAGAACCACATGAGGCGGTCGCCATAGACGAGAATATAACTGATCATGAGCATCAGCAGGCTAATCAGCAGACCCGTGGAGATGTCGATGCCTTTGAGCGGCATTCGTTGCGGCATCGGACACCACGGTTGGCAAAGAAGCAGTTGAACGAGTACCACAAACGCCATCGTCCCGATGGTCAGCACGTGCATCATCTGCCAACTCAGATGAAAAGCAACCACCGCCGCCAGCCACGCGCTACCGGTGATAGCGGTCAGCAGGATAATATGCAAAATCGGGAAGAAGATACCGAAATCGCGTTGGGGCGTCATCCACAACTGGATATTCGACATGCACTCAAACGTGCCTTGTATCTTCGCCACGCCCGCCAAAAAACAAACCGGCAGCAGAATAGCCATGTTGGTCGTCCGCATCGTAATAAAATTGCACACCGCAATCACGACCGCCGATGTGATGAGCAGCTGTTGGTTCGTGAAACGGAACTTCATCCGAAACAGCATCGGAAACCACACCGCCATTCCTGCCAAACCGGCATAAAGGAGCATCAGCAAATCTTCCAACTGCAAAGCCGTCGTTCCGCGTACCGCTTCCATCGCACCGAGATAAACCCCGCATGAAAACTGTATGCAGATCACTTGCGCAATATATATCCACGGCTGGATGCGTTTGGGCACCCACTCACGGAACATAGGCATCTGGAACGGCGTTGCCGTTTTATTTACCATTTGGTCATTTACCATTTGGGCATTTATTTAAATATTTGACCATTTAGTACTTAACCTCGCACTCCACACTATAGCCGGCTTTGAGTTTTTGCAGGTCTTCGGGGGAATTGTCATCCAAGGCGATACGGATGGTGAGGCGTTGCTCGACCTTGACGAAGTTGCCTGTGGCATTGTCAATGGGAATGAGGGAGAATGCGCTGCCGGTGGCATCGGAGAGGCTGAGGACACGGCCTTTGTATGCGATGTCAGGAACGGCATCCACATGGATAGAGACCTCGGAACCTTCGTGGATATGCGGCAGTTGCGTCTCGCGGTAGTTGGCTTCCACCCATTTCTGGTTCTCATCCACAATGCTGACAAGCGTCTGACCCGGGTTGACCAGTTCGCCGATATTGATGTCGCGCGAACCCACAAAACCCGAGTGCGTGGCGATGATGTAACAATAGGAGAGATTGAGTTCGGCTAACTCGACCGCCGCCTCTGCCAGTTTGACAGCCGCTTCCACCGCCGAGCGGTTATGGCTCGTCTCATCCGCCATGCTGCGTTGCATGTCTATGGTGTGACAGATCTGCTCGTAACGCGCTTGCGCGGCAAGATAAGCCGAGTGCGTCTGGTCGGCTATCTGCTGGGATACAGAACCCGTCCGAAGCAACTGCTCGCAGCGTTTGTCCTCGCGAGCGAGGTTGTCCAAATTGGCTTTTGCCTCGGCTTTGGAAGCTTCGGTAGCAGAGATGTTCGATGATGCCGTACGAACCGATGAACCGGCTTGTTTGCTTTGCTGCTGCGCACGCGCCAGATCGCTCTTGGCTTGCGCCAGACGAAGACGAAACTCGCTGTCCTCAATGATGACCAACGTGTCGCCTTCTTGAACGTGTTGATACGCCTCGAAACGAATCTCCTTAATAAAACCCTGCACGCGCGTGTTCTGCGGCGCGATGTACTGGCACACGCGGGCATTGTCCGTGTACTCGATGTGCCCGAAATGAGTGAACTGCAGCACAACGTACGTTATGCCTGCAAGAAGAAGCAACACGATAACCGTGTTGTACAAATACGTGAAAATCTGGGATTTTTGCATAAATAAAGCAACCCTTTTAGTTAATACTCTTTGGAATATTCTCGGGTTGCCCCTTGCCTTTACCAAGGCCGGTCGCGGTCACTATCCTCGTAAGCGCCTTAAAACAATGTTTTAAGGGTAGTTACTCGGATGTGCGCCGCTCTCCCCAAAAATTAAAATTATTTGGGGACCCTATTTAGGGAATTCGAGTGCAAAATTACAAAAAAAATCCCACATGTGCAAGTTTTTGTGGGATTTTTTTTTGATTAGAAGGGATGATTTTATTATTCTATCTTCTTTATTATTTTCGCAGGATTGCCGGCTACGACCACATCGTCAGGGATGTCATGCGTAACGACCGAACCGGCTCCAACAATCACACGGTTTCCGATGGTGACACCCGGACAAACGATTACTCCGCCGCCCAGCCAGCAGTCATCGCCTATCCGTATCGGCAGACCTGTTTCTATGGTCTGACGGCGCTCCATATAATCATGCGGATGGTCGGGTGTCAGCAGTTGGCAGTTGGGCCCGATAAGCGTGTGTGCGCCGATGGTGATACCTCCACCATCCAAGAAGACGCCGTTAAAATTGATAAACGAACCTTCGCCTATGCTAATTCGGTTACCGTGGTCACAGTGGAATGGCGGACAAATAATCACCGAAGGATGGGCATCGGGGATGAGGGCTTTGATGCAACGATGTAACTCGTCCATGTCCCATGCGCCGCATTGATTGAGGTCTCGCATCGCATGATACGCCCGCAGGATATTCGCCTGAACCTCCTTGTCCGTATAATCATACGGCAAGTTATGAAGCATTTTTTCGTATTCTGTCATCATTTCTTCTTTGTATATTTGGCTTTAACAATCTCGTACGAATTGCGGATGAGGTCTTTTGTGAATGTGTCCGGCGAAGTGTGCGGATCAAGGCCGATCCAGTGTTTGGGTGACTCGTTATAGGGATTGCCGACGCAATCGTATTGCGCTTTCAACTCATCTATCCGCTCTGGCTGACACTTGAGCGAAATGACCTGAAAATCATTCAGATCGAAGAAGCAGAACATGTGTCCGCAGACATAGAAAACCAGCACTCCTTCTCCGTTTTTGAACTTGACGAAGGGCAGTTTCTCTTCTACGTCCGAGCCTAAAGACAGGCAGTACTCCCGAATCTCTTCAACATTCATCATTCTATCATCTTTATTACTTTAGCAGGATTGCCGCCGACGACGGTATTGTCCGGTACATCTTTGGTGACAACAGCTCCGGCAGCTACGACTGCATTCCGACCGATGGTCACGCCCGGACAAAGGATTGCGCCGATGCCGATCCACGCATTCTCCTTAATCGTCACTTTGGCGAAATGCAACAGATTATGCCTGTCGCGGAGATCATGATTGACCGTAGCGATCTTCACTTCCGGCGCAATCAGCACATGGTCCTCAATCTCTATCTTGCCCGGAGAGATGAAAGTGGCACCTTTGTTGATGATGACATTCTTGCCAATGAAGACCCGACATCCGCAATCGCAATAGAACGGAGAGACAATCGCCACGCTGTCGTCTATCTCATGTTGGAAGAGTTCCTCTAAGAGGCTTTTATAATCTGGGTCAGTCGGTTTCTTAGCGGATATCTTCTGGCACAAGGCATGACTTCGTATCATTTCCGCCTCCACGTCACGCAAAAAAGATCCTTCTTTGCGAACAGAACCCCAAGCGTCTATTTTATCAAAAGGATTGTCTGTCATTTGATTTACATCAATTTACGTTTTCCCATGAGGCGGAGGAAGGCGTCCCACCAGCGTGTCGGAAGCAGCCAATGGAAGAAAACGATGGCGTTCGCCATTCGGCCTATACGGTAACGGGTGCAAGGACGGCGTGCATTCACAGCGCGTACAATCGCTTTGCGTACCACAGCAGGATCGGAGATCGTATTGGAGAGGTACATATTCCGCAGGTTGTTCGCCATCATCG
>CAMJJT010000052.1 GCA_946406195.1 uncultured Bacteroidales bacterium | reverse complement strand
TAGGGGTTCGGGGATGTGCCCCGAGCTTCGCTATTAGCAGCCCCAACCGCCCTGCTATTAGGTTGCTTCGGCTCGTCTCTTTCGTACCGCTATATGCAGAGTCTGCTTGCGAAAGTCAAGCCGAGAAAGTCTCTCCAAAAATCGCGACCGAAAGTCTGCCACGCGCGCAAGGCTGACGAGTCTCCAATGCGCGACCGAGCGACCGCGAGTCTGCTTAATGACCAAAGGGCGAAAGTCCCCCACCGCTCAAAGGTTCAAAAGTCCACTTGTGAGGTCAAAGGCTGATGGTCTGCACCGCGCCCAAAGGCTCAAAGGTCTGCACTTTTTCGGATGACCTATAAGTCTCGCGTGTACATAATGCGCACGCAAGACCATGCGCGCGAAAGGCTGCCAAGTCTATTGCGGTTGATAAGGTTGAGGTCTATGCCTATCGAAAACCGGCTTGCAAGTCCTACAATGGCTACGCGACCCTTGCAAGTCTGCTAAAGCGGCTGACGGCTCAAAAGTCTCCATGTATGACGGAAAGGCTGACGAGTCTCCACCGCCCGCAAGATTGGGAAGTCTGCAAGTAGATTTGGAAGCCTTGAAAGTCTCCTATTTGCGCCCGCGCCTCTCAAGTCTCTTAATGGTGGAAATCTTCGGGAGTCGGCTATAGGAGCGGAGAGCGAGCAAGTCTGCTACGGCTTTTTATGCTCTTTTTGTTCGAGAAAATACACAATTTTGATTGTGCGGTAACGATTTTCACGCAAAAACACTAAAAATTCGTGAAAAAAGTAAAAAAAATTTGGTCATGTCAAAAAAAAGTTGTACCTTTGCACCCGCTTTTGAAAAAAAGCTGTACGGTGGTCTTAGCTCAGTTGGTAGAGCATCGGATTGTGGTTCCGAGTGTCAAGGGTTCGAGCCCCTTATTCCACCCGCCTGAAAATCAGCACTTTACGTGCTGATTTTTCTTTTTTCTGTCCCAAAAATGTCCCGAGTGTGCGGTAGAAAGCAATACGCACGTGCATAAGCGCTCGCCTATGCACATGCGTACGTGTTTTTTAAGGAAAGGTATAGCTCAGATGATATGCTTCTTATGCAGCCATAAGTAGCCGAAAATAGCACCTATGATGAGGAGCGTAATACCCAATCCCAGCACAATGAACACCGCCGTTAGGTTTGGTGGTTCAGCGCCACCGATGACCTCTTTAGAGTCATCAGTGGATGTGTGGGACTGGGAATTGCTCCGTGTGCTATCGGCCACGTTGGTCTGCTGACGCACATCCGAGCCATGCCTTTCCTCTTTGTTGATGCGAGGCGCGTGTATGGTAATGCGCTTCTTGGGTTGTGGCTTTGCCGTCACCGGCGAAGCTTGATCCGAAGGTGCGACGGGGTTGAGCGAGTCAGCGACCGGCGCAGGCGCATCACCATACAGCTCTATGGTTATACTATCCGCAGAAGCGGAGAGCGTTGAGATAAGACTATCCAGCCTTTGGGTGGTAGTCTGTTCATGGTGCGTGGACTGGGTGTCTTGCTCTGCATCAACGACAGACACTGTGTGTCTGGTTGTGTGGCAAGCACAAAGCAGGACGCAAGCCATGAGTATCAATGCGCGGAGGTTTTTGCAGATAGTTCTCATAGGGCAGCGTACTCGTTAGTGGCATCAAAACACGGGCATGCTTTCTGGGCAAAATCTCGGTGTCCGTGGATAGATGCGGATGGATACTTTTGTTTGAGCTCGGTTAGTAAACCAAGCAAGGCGGCTCGTTGGGGTTCGGTTCGCGTGTCGGCTGGCTTGCCGCTTGCGTCGAGCCCGCCGCAGTACGCGATACCGATTGATTTCGCGTTGTGCCCAAGGCAGTGTGCACCGGGTGTGGCCTCCGGTCTGCCGGGGAACACATTCCCTGCCTGATCAACGAGGTAATGATACCCAATCGTAGCGAAGCCGCGTTGCTTGTGCCAGCGCGTGACATCAGCAACCGTGACCTTCTGCGAAGCGCGTGTTGCTGTGCAGTGGACGATGATTTCATTGATTGTTCTCATCTTCCCTCCCTTCTGCGGTGTCCGCGTTTTCGGTATGCGCATGGCGCTTACCGGAGATGGTGACTTTGGTTTTGCCGTGCTCAAACTTGGTTTCGAACCCTCGTATGACGGCATCCCATCCAAAGAAGATGGCTACGAGGACGATCATCAAGCCGATACCTTGGATAATGGAAGGATGCACCTCGCCCGGAGGCGGGATGATAATACCGGCAATGAAGGTGGCTGCTGCCACGATAGCGAGGGCGATTGCGACCCACGCTTGGGGTGTTAAGGCTTTGATTTTTGACATGATATTATAAAGTTTTAAGGGTTGGTTTAGGCGTGTCTTTTGAGATTTCGACTATTTTATGTACTTTTGCAGCGGATTACGGAGAGCCCCGTTGCCTCGTGCGACAAAGGACCTCGGCCCCTGCTCTCTGGGATCTGCATCCAGTCTTGAGCGTGCCCCGCTCTGCGAGGCCTCTGTGCTCACCGGCGGGAGTGTAAGGAGGAAGCGCGTGCCTGCAGCAATGCAGCCCCCCGTGCTCCTCCCCCTTTTTTTTATCGGCTGAATGCCCAAGTATAGATATCATCTCTTTTCCTCTGTCCTCGAATAAAGAACGGTGCCAGGTTCGATACGAGGCTGCCGACAGTAACGGCGGCTTGCTCGTCCGTTACCTTTTGGGCAAAGCCGATTGCGAACGGCAGGCGCACCATTCGGTAGCCGTTGCGATTGCTCCGGCTAATCGAGCAGCACCCCCAAGTAATGCCGCGTGTCGTTTCCACGTCGGCATTGGTGCGGACAAAGGTATCGGCAGTAAAGCGATAGTCATCGCCGGATAAATTGTAGGTGTTGATCACCTTGTAATTCCGTTTGACGAGACCACCAGTACCTATCTGAAGGGTGTGCTGCTTGCCGTTCGCGAACCAGCCTTTCTTTTTCGGGCCGTACTTCAAGTTAGAGCCTTGGATGTTCCAGCGGTTTTTCTTCTTGATGTAGCGGAACAAGATAGGCTCTAACCCAAGCGCCGTATAGTACTCGTAATTACGAAGGTACAGCAAGCCATTGCGCACTTCGCAATAGAGCAAAGGCGCGTCGGAGGCTTCGATGGTGGTATCACCTTGCGGGGTGGTCGAAGCCGAATTATTATTCAACTCCGTAAGAATGTTCGCCAACATGTTTGGCGTGATCGAGTTTGCGGCGGTCTGCATTCGCAAGTTCTCGATGAGGGATTGGATTTGCGTCTTATTCATAGTATTACAGTTTATTGATTCGTTCAAACATGTCCGCCATGATACCTTGGAACTCTCGACCAAGGTTCTCTCCGAAGAAATCGCGGAGGTTGAGGACGGAGGAGTAGTATTTTTTTGAGAACCAAGGTCGGCGTTGGCGCACTTTGGTTCGACCTATATCTCCCTTGTTTCCGCGAGGCGTTTCGCGCCCAGTTCCGAAGTCCTGCCAAAGGCCGTATTCGAGGAACTGTTCGGAGATGGTAAGCTCGACAAATCGCCCGTCAGCCTGTATAGGTATTGTGCAAGGCGATTGGAGTAATCTGCCCGTATCAATGACGTCCAGTAAAGTGATACGTTCCTGCCAGATTTTTATCATCGTATCGTTCCAGGCGCGAACGTATTGCTCGCGTTCGGATTGGGCTTGCTCTTGTGTGGGTGCAACTTCGATCATACGTACTCCTCCGAATATGGTTCGGTAAAGATGCCATCATCAAGGCTAAAATCGTTCAGCGTTAAGCGCTTGTCGGCAAATTTCCACTTGAAATTGACCTGATTGTTACTTCCCGGCGCATCGGTAATTTGGTGCTCATAGTCAGCTATGAGCACGAGCGGATTCGTGCCATTGATCTTCTGCGCGAGTTGTATCTTCGGCGAGGTGAAGAACTGCTCCAGCCAGCGTGCCTGCATGAGGAGCAGATCTCCTGTTTGTGTTTGGTAGGTATGCGTGTGTTCTACGTCGTAGTAAGCGAGTTGGTGCTCGATGACCGCTTCGGAGAAGTCGGTTTCCAACTCGGTTACGGTTTCGGAGAAGAAAGTAACTGCTTCCTTGCAGTTAAACGCATTCCAGAAATAGAAACTCCGCGTAGAAGGTGTGCGCTGTATGAAGAAATGGCAGCGGCGGGATTCAATCTCATAGGAGAACTGAAGTAGCTTTACATCCATGTGTAAAGCGTCCGACAGTTCTTCCTCGATTGTAGCCGGATTGACGGTGATTGTCTTCATACCGGCGAGCGGAGCGTTGATGCTCTCGGTGTAGCCGGTTGACTTCGTAGTGCCGTCCGGCAGTTGATACATGGCGGACACTCTGACGGAGTGGCGACCCCTGCTGTAATACCCGGCAAGGGGCTGCGGGCAGTTAAGCGATACGACACGGCTTGTGGCGGTGGTAAAGAAGTTCTCCTCCACAAACTCTTCAGCAGGCTTTGAGATGCAATGGAAATGGCAATAGACGGCATGGAAAGTAGCCGTGACGGGCTCATCCCCATCATCAGCCGTGATGTTCACGGTCTGGTACGAATAGCCTTGCTGAATGAAGTACGCTTCAATGATAGAAAGGATATCGCGCACCGTAACTTTGCCGTTGGAGGCATAGTAGGTGCTTTTGAAGATTTGCTTTCCCTTCACCTTGAGAGTGAAGACAAGCGAAGCTCGGTCGGTATCGATACCGATATTGGGGATGTCGCACGTGTAGTACGTGGACTGCAGCTCTGTAGTAATAGATAAAGCCATACCTTTGTATTTTTGTGCAAAGATATGGCTTTGGCTTCAATTATCAAAAGACACCCTATTTAGGTGGCTTTGAGTGTGATGATATCGCGCAGGTCTGTCGTATAGAGCGGACTCTTGTGCTCGGTCTTATAAACAGGCTTCTCGGATGTCATTTGAGAGCCGTAGAGGATGGCGCGCTTGCCTTGGCGGTCCTCTATCTGATCAAGGACGCGCTGAAGGCGTTTGTCCTTGTCCCGGTCTTTGACATCGAACATGTCAGGTACTACAGCCGCTTCGGGAATTATCTTGAGCAACACGACACCGGCTTTCTTGTAAAGAATGCCCGGACGAAACGAACGCCGGAACGCTCCCAAAGCGTAGGCGATCAATTCCTGATTGTTTGCCGTAGCGACGGGGAGCGTTACCAGTTCGGAGAGGTAGTGTTGCTCTACATCCGTTCTGAAGGGTGAAGTGTGGGCATAGACATACAGCTGCTGCGCAACGGACTTTTGCGTGCGCAGTTGGCGGGCACAGTGCGCGCAGAAATTGGCTATCTGTTCTTCCAATA
>CAMJJT010000051.1 GCA_946406195.1 uncultured Bacteroidales bacterium | reverse complement strand
TGCAGCTGAGATGTTCTATGGTTGCAAGAATCTGTATTCGATGGATTTGAGCCGCTTTAACCTAACAAAAAACAAATCGTTTTATGCTATGTTTAGCGGTTGCCAGACGCTGACTACAGTGGCTTTCGGTTCTTATAAGCATACGGCGGCTCAGAACTACAATGAAATGTTTAAAGACTGTTCCTCATTGTATGATATTAATCTGGAAAATTTCGTTTTCACTAATATAACCTCCACAAGTGGCATTTCCATGATGTTTGCTAATTGCTCCAGTCTGAAAACAATTACTTGCAGCCAAGATTTGACGACCATGCCGAAAATTGCCAATACCACTCATCTTTTCGATGGATGTACATCGCTGAAAGGTGACAATGGTACAAAATTCAGCACGAGTCATGTGGATGCATCCTATGCGCGTCCGGATCGAGGAACAGCCGAACCCGGTTATTTCTCTGCGGGTTTGGAACCGATTTTTGTATGCGAAGCACCTACCAACATCAGAACAACCTCTGTCACTTCTAATTCGATAACCATCACTTGGGATGCACCGGAGAACCATATGGGTTGGATTGTTTTCTGGAAAAAGGCGAGTGAGCAGAATTTTAAAGCCGGAGGGGGAGATGACCAATCCTTTACGATTATAGACCTCCAACCTAACACTATCTATGAAATCATTGTACAAGGAGTATGCGGTACGGGTGTTGGAGAGATGAGCGACTACTCGGAAAGCATCTTCATTACCACCCTTGCGGAGCAAACGGATCGTATCATTTGCTATTCTATCAAGCTCACCGGATATAGTTGCGAAGCATATGTGGGACAAAAATGGACCTCTTCTCAATCATCGCAAATTGTAAGCAATATAGAATGGGATGCAAATGCACCCTATCGTTTACCGGATATGGGAAGCTTGAGGAAATACAACGAGACCACAGGGGAATACGAGTATGTATCTAACAACACCATTCTGGAACAGGGTAAATATTGCTTCTCTATGCAGGTACGTATTGACGGTGAGAATGGGACAAAATACCGTTTCCCGAAGGAAAACGAAGGCACGCTCACAGCTATAGTGGATGATGTACCATGGGCTACCACTACGAGAGTTTTTGATGATAAGTATAGCTTTGTCAATATCCAAAGCCCGGAATTCCAACTGAAAGCAAACCCGTCTGTAGAGGAGTTGAAAAACAAGGTGGAGGAAATAGGGGCTTATGCTACTGATCTTCGTACCTTAGCGGAAACGTATAACTATATTCAGACAGCTAACTCGATAAGTCAAGATATCAACAAAATATCCGAAATCTTTGATCAGTTTACCTCGTCAACGACTGTGTCACAGGCTGAAGAATACGCATCTGATGCTATGGATTTCCTCGGAAATAGTGTACAAAAACTTCTCTGGAAAATGCAGCATGAGACAGAGGTATCTCTGGATGCGCTACTCGAAGAGGGAGATAGTGAGGCAGTAAAGAAGATCATCGACGATGCGGCGACAGAGGTATTTGCGTTTAAATGGGACTATGATAAGACCGTATATGAGAATGATGATTTATTCAACAGCACATTCTCCTACAATTGGTATATGGGTATCAAGGATGCGGTAGAGCAACAACGCCAAGCTGAGAAACAAGGCGTGGAGGAAGTAACCCCCTCCGACTCCCCCTCAAGGGGAGAGAAAATTCTCCGTGACGGTCAACTCTATATCATAGTAGGCGACAAGACCTACGACGCCCGCGGTGCCGAAGTGCGCTAAGCGCACGTTAAGATGGTCGCTGCGCGACGTTAAAACGTTAAATTGTTAAATCGTTATGGCCTTGCGGCGTTGGGTCGCCGCAAGGTTACAAAGAAAAAAGAATAATAAAATCAATACAGTTATGAGAAAAATCACTCTCTTTCTGCTCTGTCTCGTAGCGGTACAGGGTATGTGGGCAAAGAAAGCCCCGAAACAAACAGGAGTACAGAACGGACCTCTTCTCTTTGAGACCGTAAAGCGTGATTTAGGTCGTGTGGATGCCGGTACGGCTACTCGCACGATGACCTTTGATTTCGTCAATACTTCCAAGTCTCCCGTTGCTATTTCCGACATCCAATGGGAGGGCGCGCGTTTGGAGGTCTCTTGGCTCGTCAATCCCACGCCTCCGCAGGGCAAAAACACCATCACCGTGGAGTGGACCCCGAACTACCACTGGGAGGACGTCCCCGACCAGTACGCTTGGAAGACCCCGGTTAATATCCTCTATACGGATGGCAAGAAAAACTATACTCAACCCATAGAGGTAGGCGGCACGATCTACCTCAAGCGTACCGAGGTCTTCAACCGCCGTATCGGTCGTCTGCGTATGCATCGTCTCTATCCCGTATGGAACTTCTGCGTGTGCGGCAGCGAACTGCCCTTCACCATGCAGTACGCGAACCTCACCGACAAGAAGATGGAGGTGCAGTTTGGCTTGTGTGACAAGCAAGGAAAGATCTATAAGAATCTTGTCAAAGAGACCCTTAATCCCCAGCAGGAGAGCAAAGTAGAGCCGATGGTGTCGGTGGAGGAGATGCCGGTTATTCATTCAACCTTCCTCGCCATCTATGTCGATGGTGCTCTCCAAGCGATCGAACCGGTGGAGATCATCCGATGGGACAAAGCCGAAGACGCTACACGCAAGGCGTGGAAACGGAACCGCGGCTACACCTTCGAGATCAAAGGATGCCCGTATAAGTACGTCTATGACGCCGAAGACGAGGCAGAGTGGAAGAGACTGTATTAATCCCCATCACCGTTCCTGATTATCCGGAATAACAAGATGAAAAAACTACTGTTTACTATGTTCCTTCCATTTCTCGCCGGCGGTATGCAGACCCGTCCCGTACCCGACTCACCTATCGAGTCGATGGAGTACAGAGTCGATAATGCGACCCGTTATCCGACCTGTCACTTTATTCTTCGCTTGGATGCCGACGGACATTATCGCTTGACCAACGGTACGAACTGCGATATTGAGAATGCTCCTTCCATCGAGGTGCCGGCAGCTTTTGCAGACCAAGTTCGTCAGATCATAGTAGAAGAGAAGATGTTATCCTACAAGGAGTCTTATTCCTCATGGAGACATCGTCATGTCTGTGGGGGCTCGGCATGGAAACTGTATATCCGCTTTGTGAACAGCGATACCTCCGTTTCCTCCTCCGGGTACATGGTACGCCCGAAGGGAAACGGACTCAAACGACTCGAATCGCTCTGTCTCAAGACATGGAAGAACGCAAAACAACCGGAAAAATAAAACTTACACACGTTTGAAAAAGACTATCCTTTTAGCACTCAGCTGTCTCTTCGCACTCAACAATTATGAAAAAGTATTTATATTTATTCCCTCTCCTCCTCGCGGGCTGTACGAATAAAGCCCTGCCACCGGCTACGGAGAAGGAAGATCTGCATCTCGCAGGACCGGTACAGACGGTCGCAATCACCGAGTATGACGCCATCCTGGAGAACGGCGAGTTCGTGCCGCTGGATACCCTCACCACCCGCACCATCACTTTCTCCCAAGACGGACGTATAGAGAAGATGGTACACGAAAACGGCGAGGAACACTATTTCTACACCCCCGGATGCAGCACCATCAAACGCTATGACATAGACGGCGAACCGGATCACGACGAGATAGCCCGATACGATGCCAAAGGCGATATGGTTTCATGGGGTTTGTACGGCGCGGATGGCGCAGTCATGTCCCGAGAGGAGTACAGCTATGTTAGTCATCGCTGTATCGAGAAACATGTCTTCGACGGCGGCGATGAGGAGAGCCTTATCGTACGCGATTATCGCTACGATGATGCAGGACGTGTACTCGCTTATTCCGCTTTTGAACCGAAGGGAACCCTCGCCTATAAATGGCAATGCTCCTACGATGCCGAGGGAAAACCCGTTTGCGAACATTGGATAGATGAGAACGACAGGGTCATGTCCACCGATATTTATACCTATAACGATCACGGACTCATTGCTTCGGATCAAGCCGATTTATACTACAATACCTTTTTGTACGAATACGACGAACAAGGCAATTACATCCGAAAAATAACCACGCCTTCCGAAAACGACGAACGACTCGTTTACACCATCGAAACGCGGGAAATAACCTACTTCGGCGAATGAATAAACGTATGGCAATAGGAATGATGATGGCTACTCTCTTTGGATGTCAATCCCCGAATACCTTGCCCATATCCGCCAATTATTCCAAAAAAGTCAACCATTTTAAATATACTAAACTTTTCACGTGATCTTTGAGATAAGAAAAAAATAAACAAAACCCCTTTGAATGCTTTAGCGCTTTGCGCTTCGCGTACTTTGTGGCTAAAACCCACATGTGAGTAAACTCCCAGATGGCTTTTATCCCCAAACTCCGTAACTCTTCGAGTAAAAGCCTTCAAAGGAAATAAACACAAAAAACATTTTTGCCAGTCCTCTGATTTTTAGAGGTTCTATGCTTTCGCTTAATCCACTTCCGTGGCGCTCAAGCTCGAAATGTCATCCGAGACATTTCTTCAAGTCAAAAATTATCGAAAATTAAGGAAAATTTTTATTTTCAGTCCAAAACAACCCAAAACACCCCCAAAAAAGATCAAAAAGAAAAATAATTATGAGAAAGTTTACATTATTATTGTTCGCGCTCACGTGCGCTTATGCAGGGGCGGCTGAGCACATCGTGCTCTTGGATACGCTTGATGAAGTGGATTTTCGTGTGAAGACTAACTACGTGCTGACCGGAACACTCCGTTCTAATACCATGATTTATGTCGGAGAAGGAGCTGTTTTTACTCTCCGCAATGCCACTATTCAAGGTGAAGATGTGGAGAAATACAGATGGGCAGGTATCGAAATCATAGGTAATGCGACCATGATTCTGGAGGGCAATAACTATGTACGCGGATATAATGGTTATTGGCCCGGAATCTTTGTGCGTAGGACTGCTACACTACGCATCAAAGGAGACGGATCTCTCTATGCTGCCAGCAACCGGTATGGTGCCGGTATCGGAGGCGGTGCGTCGTGGACTGAAAAAGATTCTAATATGAATCCGCTAACCAGTTACGATCTGGATGCCGGTAATATATTGATTGAAGGCGGAACCATCAAGGCGGTAGGTAGCGATCGGTCACCCGGTATAGGAGCACCTCCTAACTCCTATCACGGATGGATTAAAATCACCTCCGGCGTCAATAGAGTAGAGGTTACCAAAGGTCCTAATGCGGAGTATTTCATCGGAGGAACAGGAGTCATTTCTGATGTGGGTCATGAGGTCACCATTGGAGGGAAGAACTACGGTGAATATGGTAACTCAGGATCACTCTCTCAACGCACCTATACCTATATCCCGTGGACGGGCAACCTGTCCCAACTGACCGACGATGCGGAGGTAAAAGACGGCTCGACGATCACGGGCACGCTGACGCAACCCTATAAGATCACTATCCCCAATGGCGCGCATGTCAAACTGGAAAACGCCAACATCAACTTCGCCGGTACCACATGGGACAACACGCCCTTTGGCGGTCTGAACTGTGAAGGCGACGCTACGATCGAGATTACCGGCGAAGAGACCAATATCATATATGGGATCGGCAAAGGATATCCGGCTATCCATGTACCTGCCGGCAAAACGCTGCATTTGATCGGAGACGGAGCTCTCATGGCATATGGCGCGCTCTGGGGAGCCGGAATAGGCGGAGGTAGTGCCGTAGATTGCGGAAACATCCATATCGGCGGTGCGCTCAATATATATGCAAAAGGAGGATGTGATTATGCTGCGGGTATAGGCGGAGGATACCATAAGAGTAATGGCACTATTACGATTGACAATACCGTTCGTCGCGTCAAAGTGGAAACGTGTGAGTCGGCATCCTGTACCGTAGGAGCCGGTTATGGCAGCGGTGCTCTTCAACAGGGCAAAATCTATGTCGGCGGAAGAACCTATAACGGCTGTATTGATGACAACCCGTTTATTTATCTGGGCACCAACCAGCAAGGGATCGAGGAAGTAACCCCCTCCAACTCCCCCTCAAGGGGAGGGAAGATTCTCCGTGACGGAAAACTCCTCATCATTGTCGGCGACAAGACCTACGACGCCTGCGGCGCCGAAGTGCGCTAAGCGCACGTTAAGATGGTCGCTGCGCGACGTTAAAA
>CAMJJT010000050.1 GCA_946406195.1 uncultured Bacteroidales bacterium | reverse complement strand
TCTTTGACATAATGGATTACCGAAATCAGTAGTTCAGGCCGAATGCCCACAGCGGAATAACATTGTTGTGACCATATTCAATATCGTCTTTCACAATATAACCGTTAGGTACATCTTCAATCTGCTGTTTGCCTTTCTTGCGCCCTCCGATTTCAAAAGTATAATCACCTATTGTAAAATCCGAAACGCGGGAAGCAAGCACGTTGTTCTGCACACGCACCTGATTGTAGAAGAAGGTCTCACGCAAGTTACCTTTATCCGGTTTGCCAAAAGCCAGAACCGTCATGAGGCTTGGATTGTCAATATACACCTTTTCCACCTTGCCCAATC
The DNA here is from genome assembly GCA_946406195.1 of uncultured Bacteroidales bacterium. Classification (GTDB taxonomy): domain Bacteria; phylum Bacteroidota; class Bacteroidia; order Bacteroidales; family Paludibacteraceae; genus Colicola. The sequence goes on along the minus strand of CAMJJT010000050.1, from coordinate 6,163 downwards.
CTCGCAAACCGCCTGTGTTATCGCGTAACAGCCCTACCATACCGGCTTTCTCCAAATAAACTAAATAGTCAGAGATGTTGTTTTTGCTCACTCCAACTTCTTGAGACAAACTGTCTGCGTTGGGTTTCATGGGCGCAATGCCGGAGATAACTCCTAACAGTTGTATCAGCTTTCGCGAAGTGGAAGCCTTCAGGTCTGCGTACTGGGCAATATCCGATTCGATGGTCTGACGCACAATCTGCTCCATCCGTAGTGGAAAATCATCTGCCGTACTGAATGGATAATAGCCTCTCTGCAAATAGTCTTGGAAATAGGCCAATGGATGTTCAACCGGTTTGGATATGTCATGAGCCAGTATCTGCTCTAACGAATAGGAGGGTGTGCGGATGTCATGAAACAATGCAAGGTACTCACGGAAACTTAGTCCCTGCATGGTGTAGATTAAGGCGCGGCGGCTCAAATCGGCCTCTCCGTCTATGATATCCAAAATGGATGACCCCGTAAAAGTCACTTTGAGACCGGGGTGAGTATCATATATCTGTTTGAGCTCGCGTGACCAGTTCTTGTATTTATGCACCTCGTCTATGTAAAGATGCAAACCGCCATACTTGACAAAACTGTCTGTCAAATCAACCAACGTATGCGTAGCCAAATAGAGAGAATCGGCAGAGATATACAAACTATGCTCTTTGTTATCGCTCTCTGCCAGATGTTGTAACAGCAGAGTGGATTTGCCTACACCCCTCGGGCCCACCAGACCGACCATGCGGCTCTCCCATGGTAAACGGTTGTACATATACCGGTGAAAGGTCTTCGGTACACGCTGCAACTGATCATTTTGATACGCAACTAAAGAATCGTCAATCGTTATCATATGCTATTGATATTTAATTTCGCTGCAAAATTACTGCTTTTTTTGCATATATACAAATATTTTGGAAGAAAAATCACTCAATGAGGGAGATTTTTATGAAAAACCATCCCTCAATAAGGGATTGCAACAAAGAGTTTGCATTGTTTTGGTTCAAAATCCGGTAATCCTTTATGTAGCGGGGTACCGCTTATTGTATATATATATATATGCGGATGTATGCGCGGAAGCGAACAATATATAATAATATTAACTATTTAAAACAAAAACAGTATGAAGAAAAAGATCTATTCCCTTTTGGCTCTATGCCTGCTGTCCTTTGGTATGGCACAGGCAGCCGAGATCTACGGGGTCTTCAGCAACAACAACCAGTTGCTGACCCTCTATTACGACAATAACAAAAGTTCACGCGGAGGTTTAAGCCCGAATGAATGGGGTACCACAGCCCATATGGACGCACGGGACGCGGTGGAAAAAGTGATCTTTACCGCTTCGATGCAGAATGCCCTTCCCACCAGTACCCAGTATTGGTTTAACGGCTTTGATTCCTTGAAGACTATCGAGAACCTCGACTACCTCAACACCTCGGAAGTAACCAATATGTACAGCATGTTCCACTCATGCCAGGCACTTCAGTCCATCGACCTCAGCCATTTCAACACCTCGAAAGTAACAAGCATGGGGCTTATGTTCTCCGGCTGTAAAAAGCTCAAAGAACTGGACTTGACCGGTTTTGATGTAGCACAAGTAACCAATATGGAAAATATGTTCGATTCGGATTTTAGCCTGACGACTATCTACTGCAATGACGACTGGAGCTTGTACACCAACAAGGGCAATCCTTCCATGTTCAAAAATTGTACAAAACTCGAAGGAGGTATGGGCTGCGTATATAATCCGAATGAAGTCACGATCAACCGCGCGCGTCCGGATAGATTGACCAAACGCGGCTATTTCACCGAGAAATACCCCACTCCTGTTCCGAATAAGTGCGAAGTGACAGTTACCGGAGACTTTGATGATGTGGTACACAGTCAGATCAACACCGCGCAATTCAGTTTGTACGGCAGGATCGATTTAGGATTCTTTACCGATGAATATATCTATTTCGACGAGGAAGGACAATTGGTAACGGAGAACAATGCAACCGGAAAAGCCTATATCGTATCCATTTATCCGGAGCGCCTTAACAGCCTGTATGGTATGTACGATCTGGATGATGAAAGCGGAATCATTATTGTCGAGGATGGAGACATTAAAAGTTTCGACAAGTGCATCAGCGGTGATGTAATCATCGAAGTGAATGAGGAAAAAACAGCCTATGCCGTAGTATGTACGATGAAGATGTCGGCTACCGAGACGCTGACAGGCGTCATCAGCGATGTGTGCGCAGACGAGATCGACCCGTCGCAAGACATTGACCGGATCAACCAAGAGCCAAAAGCCAAGAGTGACAAGTTCATCCGTGACGGTCAATTGCTCATCATCCGTGACGGCAAGACCTATAACGCACAAGGCGCTTTAATTGATAATTGATAATTGATAATTGATAATTATGAAAAAAAATCTTTTTATCCTTGCCCTTGCCGCAGTAGTTCTCGGCATGGCATCCTGTAACAACAATGATGTGAATCTCAAACGTTTCAACATCACTGTGGATGAAATCACCGCTACTTCAGCGCACATTGTCGTCACTCCGCCGGATGAGCAGCTATATTACGTTGGGTTCCCGTTCAATATAGCTACGTACAACTGGTACAAGGCACAACCGGAAGGCGTGAAGGAGGCTTTGAAATATTTTGCACCCGGTCAAGGTACAGACGACTTGACATTGAATTTGTATCCGAACACCAAATATGTGCTGTGTGTGGGAGAAATGAACAAAGAAACGAGTTCCATAGTCGGCGATGTGGAGTATGCTCAGTTCCAAACACCGGCAATGGAAGCCCAACTGCCGGAATTTATCGAAGAAGGACAAGAGTATCTGCCAATGACCGGCTCATGTGGATTCATGGCTGACAAAAAAATTGTGGGGTTCGATGGAGAATACCTTCTTCCCGAAGGAGACGGAGAGAAATTGGTGCTGATTCTCTATGTCGGCTCAGATAAGTTAACCGGTCATTTTACTACCGATGACTTGATCGAGTTCATATTCATTACATCCCATGTAACAATTAAAGATAGCGAGGGTAATAACCTCGAAGGGTATGCCGTATGCGGTGCCGATCTGACCGGAAAATTCAACGATGCTACCGAAAAGTACGAGTACAAAGGGACAGTCGATATTTACACGGAGGATGACGGACTGCTTCGTCTGCCGATCTTCCTCCAATGCACGGAAAATAAATCCGAAAACTGATAACTCCTATGACTCCCAAAGCTAAAAACTGGACCATCGGCATTGTCTGCTTCTTCGCCGGCATGATTGCCACGATCATCGGTTTCGTCATTCTGACTATCTATGTCTCGTTCATTCGCGAGCAGGAGGAAGAGGAGCAGGAACCGGACCCGATGGTCGCCATGGTGGACGAGAAGACGATGCGTCTGCGTGAACCCTTCGAACTGCCGGCGTTGGATGGTCATCATTGCGAACCGCTCTCCGTATCCACCATTCCCGTCGGCAGCTGGTGGACCGACGGAGATGTCTATTTCAAGGTGCTGTCCAACGAAGGCGACACGCTCTATATGGTAGGAACGAACCTCGAGAGCTGCGGTATGGAGATCACGTTCGTCAAGCAGGACGACTATAACCTGCGGACGTACGGTTCTTCCGTCTTTGCCATGTATGACAGCCCGGCTGTTATAAGGCAGATAACGCTCGCAGACGGCACCAAGACCCAAGTCATCGTCTCCTATTACGACGAATTCTGGATGCGTCCGCAGTCCGTCATCCAACGCTATCATGGCAAAGGACTCGAGCATCAACAAGTTATACCTGAATAAATCAATCATTATGAAAACGAAATCCATTATTTTCCTCATGGTGGCAGCTTTCCTGACCGCCATGCCAATGCAAGCACAGTTCGGCATTGATGGAAACATCCATCGTATCAAAGGTGCGGTTGAGCAATCCAACAAGAAAAAACAAATCGAGAACGAGAAGAAAGAGGCGGATAAGCAAGCCGCAGCGGCTGCTGTCAAAGGGGTAGGTAAGACCTACTATGTCAGCGCTGCAGGTTCCGCCCGGGCAGACGGTTTGAGCCCAGAGAAACCCAAGAAAGATCTGCAGGCAGTACTCAACCTCATCCGCGATAACGGAGAGAACGGCGCTGTCGTACGCGTAGCCGAAGGTAACTACCTCGGATACATGAACGCAGGCTATATCGAGATCTACAACTTCATCACCCTCGAAGGCGGATGGAACAGCGATTTCACCCAGCGTGACCCGCTCAAGTACATCACCAAGATCGAGCCTACGCAGGAGCAACTCGGCACCAACGGCAGCAAGGGCGTTATCCATACCAATAAAGCGCTGGATGACGTGATGGCCAAGAAACCGAAAGGGACACTCACCATCGACGGTATCTTTATCAATCTCGGCTTTGAGAACGTGTACAAACCCAACGATCCGTCCGATCCGCGTAACGGCTGTCCGTCCAAGAAATTCGAGACCGGACGTATGGAGGATGCTACCCCTCCGCAGGTACATCACCAGCTCTTCCATTCCGACGGTTGGATCGCCGGCAACGTCATTATCCGGAACTGCGTTTTTGCCAACGGCGTGTATTTTGCGCTGCAGTTCGGTTCCCGCTGCGGTGAAGTGGAGATTTGCAATAATATCTTCATCTCCAATCGTTACGGTGCTTGCCGTATTGACGGCGGTGACAAGAATGGCGAGGCATCCCACGTCAACTTCCATCACAACACGGTTGCCTTCTCTTGGTGCCGCGATAAAGAGATGGGTGATATGGGCTACGGTTACGAGTGCATGACCAAGGTCAATTGCGATATCCATCATAATATCTTCGCCTGCAATAACTACGCTGCGATTGCCCGTACACACGTGCTCAGCGGACCCGACAAAGCGATCGAAGCAAAACGCAAAACGAACATCTACGACAATGCCTTCTTTATGAACGCAGCCGATCTGCAACTGCCTCCTACCGGTGGTGGTAAATGGACGAACGTCAAAGTGGCGCAGTTCGAGGACATCGATGAGACCGTCATCCCGAAGGTGGAAGGTAATTTTGAGCTCAAGAAAGGCGACTCTTTCATCAATGCGCTTGACCAGGATTACCTCGCCGGCTTCGCTACGCTGAAAGTAGTGACCTCCTCTTCGTTTGACAATAACTCCGCTGCCAACCAATACCGCGAGGCACACGGACTGAACAAACAGGGCTCCGAGACCATCCGCGTATCCATGTACGGCAACCGCTATAACTTCGACAAAGCGCTCAAACTGTTCGGCGCTAAGTCCGGTTATGGCGCACAAAAACCCTGATCTCAATGGCTTTCTATAAACATATCGCATTGGTTGCTGCGCTTGTCCTGAGCGCAGTGACCTTTGCTGCATCTTCTATGAGCAATATCAACTATTTGCATTATAACTGTCTGGAAGGCATAGAGCGTACCCATTATGTCTTCATGCACGATGAGCATGGCAAACCTTGGCTCATTCAGGTCATCAACAATGACATCGATTCTTCACCGCGCAAACGGGCTTCAAAAGAGTTTATCCGCGATCTCCAAGCGCTGATCGAACAAGGAGATGTCTTCTCCTATGCACCTGAATATAGCGCTGAACCCGAGGTGTGCGGAGGATCGATATGGGAACTCGAAGTGCGACTTGATAACGGACAATCCGTCCGCTCTTCCGGCCGTGCCGTCCTCCCGTCCAACAGCATTCTCGAAAGCCTTCAACTCCTCTTGAGGAGTTATCTCTTTCAAAGGCCATAAGTAATTACTCGATACACAGCGAACGTCGACCTCATTAGAGGCCGGCGTTTCTTTTTGTAATTATGCCGGAGGCACACCCAGGGACACGTTGTCCCGAGCATTCCCGTTTCCGGTGTATTTACATGACAAAATTTGACGTCGATTTTAGTGCTGAAAACTTTCAACCACCTCTCAGCCCTTATAAAATAGGCGATGCGGACCTATCGCAGCCTGCATTTTGTCCCATACACCCATTTTTTTTGCTTTTTTTCTTGTATATATCAAAAAAAAGCAGTATCTTTGCGGCGAAAAATGTTGCATTATGAGAAACATCATTGTTAGCATCGTGATGTTATGCCTGTTAATGACAGGTTGTAACTCGCGTACACCGCAGTATCGCATTGGTGTAAGCCAGTG
>CAMJJT010000049.1 GCA_946406195.1 uncultured Bacteroidales bacterium | reverse complement strand
TATAGCGAATTACGAGGAAAGACGGAAGCAAGCCAAAATCTCACGATCTTGCCGCAAAGTTATCGCACACACTCGGCAGACCGCGAGATTGCAGTCGCAGTCTTCCGGCTTTCCTCGTTTTCGCTATTGGGGGTGGTTTAGGCGTTTGAGTGGTCCGGCTTGCTTGCATCGTCATGCGTTGTCGTGCGGCTCGCCCGGTTGGACCCTACTGCGCGTGTAATTTTGCCCTGGGTGGCGGAACGTGAAGAGAGCCACCCAGGGAGCGCATGACGGCTTGCCGGCATGCGCGCGTTTTGCGGACCCCCCGGGAGGATGGGCCCCCGGGAGTTCGATATATGTCCGAACCGGGGGCAGCCGGAAGGGGGCAGGCCGCAAAACGCCATCACTCGGGCGAGAGGCGAACCGCACCCCGCAGCCGCCATTGGGAGGGATAGAGCGAAGACGCGCATGCGCGGCAAAGCGGGAGAGGATGGCGGCGATAGGCTTTAGCCGGAGGGGTAGCGGGAGCCGGAAGACCGCAGCGGGAGGGAAAGCGTTGGTATTTGCGAGGGTGTGGGTGGTTTTTTGGGTGGGTATTGGGTGGTAATATGGGCAGGCATTGCGTTGTACCTGGTTGTGTATTGGGCGAATAATACCCGCGACATCCGGCCGTTGGTAATTTCTACCGGGCGATGTCGCTAAACGGCACGCATATAGACGAGGTAAGCAAGCAGGCCCACCAAACGCCATGCGAGGGGTATAGCGAATTACGAGGAAAGACGGAAGCAAGCCAAAATCTCACGATCTTGCCGCAAAGTTATCGCACACACTCGGCAGACCGCGAGATTGCAGTCGCAGTCTTCCGGCTTTCCTCGTTTTCGCTATTGGGGGTGGTTTAGGCGTTTGAGTGGTCCGGCTTGCTTGCATCGTCATGCGTTGTCGTGCGGCTCGCCCGGTTGGACCCTACTGCGCGTGTAATTTTGCCCTGGGTGGCGGAACGTGAAGAGAGCCACCCAGGGAGCGCATGACGGCTTGCCGGCATGCGCGCGTTTTGCGGACCCCCCGGGAGGATGGGCCCCCGGGAGTTCGATATATGTCCGAACCGGGGGCAGCCGGAAGGGGGCAGGCCGCAAAACGCCATCACTCGGGCGAGAGGCGAACCGCACCCCGCAGCCGCCATTGGGAGGGATAGAGCGAAGACGCGCATGCGCGGCAAAGCGGGAGAGGATGGCGGCGATAGGCTTTAGCCGGAGGGGTAGCGGGAGCCGGAAGACCGCAGCGGGAGGGAAAGCGTGGGTATTTGCGAGGGTGTGGGTGGTTTTTTGGGTGGGTATTGGGTGGATAATGGGTTGACATTGCGTGGTTTCATCCTTCAGTAGAAGAATATCTTTAAGTAGATTGCGGCGGTCTCATTTTGTAATTTCGACCGCCGTGATACTTAACGGCGGTTAAATTTACAAATTCGGGTGCATATATACGTAGTATATAGCATAGCAAAAAAGGCGATACTCGATGTATCACCTTTTTTGGGGTTTATAGGCATAGTGTTCAAAACACTATTACCAAAGTATGTTCTTTAGCTGCCGGAAGTTCTCATCATGCGTGCAGGCTTCCTCAGTGTTGCGAATGATACACACATCATAGAACCGACATTCTGCACAAGTCATTGCTGCATCTCGGATTGCTGCGAAGGCGCTTGAGGTGCAGAACCACATAACTCAATGCGGTCTATATTCACGCCCAAGTCGATTGCATTGTTGTACACTCTTGCGGATAGGTCTCCCATCACACAAACGCACTGACCTTTGACGAGGTACTGAAAGACTTTCTCACGGAAAGCACCAATACAATTGAACCATACCGGGGTACCATTCGACTGATTGACTGCCACGTTGAAAGACATTAACTCTTTTCCATCGGATGCAACTCGGCGAACTGCATTCGCGCCGATGTTGCCAATGATCGTGATTTGTTTCATAATGTTGATAAGTTGTTAATAAATTAAAATAATGTGGGTTGGGTGTGCCCCGAATCTATACCCAATATGTGGTCACAAATAAAGTTGTGTGCATAGTCGTCGGAAATCATGGACCTATCTGAGGAGCACAAGCCGCCGATCTTAGCAGAGTGCCTATTTCGGGTGAACTGCTGAACCTTATCGAGTTGAAGCGATACCTTACCGGATGGCTCGCAGTTGAGAAAAAAGTATTGTGTCGGTTTCTTAACATAGTCACCTCTCAGTCTCCTATTCATATCAATCACCGCTGGCTTGTAGGGAAAATTGAACCGCAAATAGTGGTGGGCATTATAAGGATTTTCGACTATAAGCCTTAGCTGTCGAACCTCGCAGACGTGAAAGAGTTTCAACAAAAGCACGTAGTACTTATGGCGGTTAGTGTCTCTATCAATAATTTCTTCGATTACCTGGGAAGCACTTAGTCCCCGCTTCTTGTAATTGATGTTGGTACCACAAAAGAACATCATATTCGCCTCACAAAAATAAATGCACGGAAAGAAAGCAAGTATCAAATCATTCTGTCGGATGTGGTCGAATATTGAAGGCTTCCCATCGAAAGCAAGTTCTATCTGAGCGAACAAGTCCATTTGTAAATCAGTCTCTCCAAAATCGTTTTGGATGTCATAATCTAACGATAGAATGCCCAAATTTTGGAAAGCATGTTTGAATGTTCCCGATTGCTCAAAAAAGCAGTGTGCAAAGTTAACTGTCATATCATTTATGTATTGGTTTCTCCCACAAATCTCTATTGACCTTATACCAATCGAGCAAATCGGTTGACTTGGCAAGGTCATATGCAAGCCACTTTGCTCGGTCGCTGGCTTCGGCAATCTCCGTACCTCTATATAGGTCCGCAAGTTGATGCAGCGTCTTGATGATGATACGCTCCATGCGGTCACCGCTGGAAATATTGCGAATAACACCGCGGTCATAGGTGGGACGACCATCAAAGAGTTTCAAGCCATTCTTCGCAAATTCGTGCGTGATGTTACTAATGCCCTTGCGATTCGGAACGAATGAGAACAACCTACGAACGAAAGTGTGATAAATCTTATCAAGTTCGCTACCTTCATATGCTTGCTGCACTCCGATATTAACTATCTTGCCGGATGATTTATCTTTGAAAGATAAACCTTTAGCCTTGATAGATACCTCAAGCCGCCAAACATTGCGCACATCTAAGCCGGCATTGGTCCATGTGTCCCGAATCCAAGGCTTATCACCCTGCGTCCTCAGTTCCTCGCTCTTATCGTACAAATACACATGCGCATCGCTTGCATGAGTGCCGAAAGATAAACCGGTGTACCTTACGCCGTAGTCCTTTACCGGGTGTCCTTGTTCGTCACGTTCAGCGCCGGTGCCATGGTTGAAATAGAGCGCTCCGACACCACGACCGATATGCCGGAATTTCTTAGCTGCAAAGCCTTCAATCAACGCACGCGGGGAAATGCTTGCAAACTCATTAAAGTCAGCACAAATATCTATGCGGCTGATACTATTGCAGTACATATTGTTATCATGTAGCAACTCATCTGCCAACTCCCAAAAATTAGGCATGTATAGAGTGCGGTTGCAGAAGCGGACCATGATAGCGTAAGAAGGCAAGATGGACGAATAAGGAGTGGCTTGTATCTCGGCGAACTCATCAAAGCCGCCCTCATCATTAGCGATACGCACACGAAAGAAGCGAGCAAAACACCGAGTGCCAAAACTTTCACGCTTGTACGTGAAAGTGGTGCCGGTTATCTTCGGCGCTTCGTTGGGTTGCCACTCATCAGTACCTGCATACGTGCAGAAGATAGTGAGCCAATCTATTCCGAGTACATACTTCATACTTACTCAAACGCCCAAAAGGTTATCTTCACCTTACCGGCAGAAGCACGATACCAAATAGAAACTGACCGCTCGTAGTCACGCAAGCGCGCAAACTCACATCGGTCATCTACTACGATACTATACTCGGCGAGAAAATCAGCGAGGACAACTCCATCAGCCGACCGCCATATTCCACCCATTTCGTGGAAAATCATTTCTTTAACAGGTTTAACCATAACGTATAAAAAAAATAAGTGAACACCCTGCCGGATGTTCACAAATGTATGCAAAAAACCGCTATTTTATGTGGTTACATAATCGCGATTATGTTTTGATTGCATATGTGAACGCCGGACAATGTGTCTCAAGATGTCAAAGATGAGCGACCAAAATTGTATATATGTAGGTCTCATAAGTCCAAAATGAAAAGCGTGAAGCCCGAAATCGGTAAAGGCTCCACGCTTTTCTTCCGCACGCTTGCGGTATGTGTTTTTTGCCGTGCTATTCCTTGCAGGTCGCTCCCCAGCGTTGCCCGCTCCGCTTAACACGGCAAATTATTTCACTACGTCTTTCCGATTTCTGGTGCAAAGGTACTGCTTTTATCTGACATATGCAAATTTTTCGGCAAAAAAATGCAAAAATATGTTGCATAACATAAAAATAGAGGGAGAAATCTCCCCCTATTCATTAGCTGCGTCATCATTGCCCGGTCTTGGACGCGGATGATAGTTCTCTCTTCAAGCGTCAAAGCCAGGGAGTTTGTGATTAGACGGCAACTCCTCATCATTCTCCAGCATAGCGTAAGCGACTGCAAGCATCCAGCCACGCATCAACTGATAACCGAGGGCAGCAACACCCTTGGTGGTGCGATACGGCTCTGCTTTGGCAGCCAAGAAGCGCTGCTGGTTGTCGGTGAGAGCAGAAAGGTCTTTCATCGCTGCATCGACCCAAGCCTTAGCAGAAACGAAATAACCACGCACTTGCAATTGGTCTGCAGTAGCAGGAGCCAACGCCATTGGCTTACGCATGAAAAGATAGGTGCGTTGTACAGGACCTACACCGATTACCGGCACTGTCTTAGTCACGCAGCCAAGATATGCAGTACCCTGCACATTTACACCCTGCGAACCCGCACGGAACTGCTTGTTTGTACACGTTTCACGGCGTAACGCCCATTTACGGCTCACACCATCAATAGCAGGCATGAACGACACATTGTTTTTGATTTTCTTAACAGACATAATCAATCAAAATTTAACTGTTAAACACTCCACATTCGAGGTTGTGGCAAACCTATAGTCTTTTAGTAGCGTCATACGTCTCGGTTGTCTTCGTTTGGATCATGACCGATGTATCGCCACGCTGAAAATACTGACTTTCGTTGGTGATAACTCTTGTAACGTTGCAGGATGTCAGTGACAAACCTGCAGCAATAGCCGTAAGGAACGCGATTAGTCCCGTAATGATGGCCTTAATTAGTTTCTCCTTCATAATTGCACTACGAATTAGATAGAACGCCCGCAAACTTAGATATGACGGACGCAGGGACGTTCAATGTCTGCGTTCCGGAATAAATCCAAGGATTTGTGATTATTACCCCATCGGCAATCGTTATACTTGACTGCTTAGCTGCCAAACCTACTCGGAGTAAAGGCACTATGAACGAGCGCAACGTCTCTCCGCGTGGGCACACTCGCACGCAATCGGTATATATTTGTGCGGTTTTGTCGCGGCAGAGAGCGGCAAAGAGTGCGCCCGCTCCACCCATTAGTGCCAAATTAGAACGCATCGCCGCGCTCATGTTCACGGAAGTCCGAGTGCGTACCTGGAAGAACCGCATCATGTTCGGACGACCGAGACGCGCGACCTTGGTTATTAACCGCGGCAGATAGACATCAGCGCTCACCACCTCACCATCAGCGAGAGAATATGCATCCGCTCCGTTGTATTCAATATCCTGCCTGCCGGAGATATTTCCCCGCAAGTAGTCAATGGGCATTATGTAGGCGATACGTTTCACGCTGCAAAGGTACTACTTTTTATCTGAGTGTGCAAATTTTCATTTTTTGGGGCAAAAATTTTGAAGATTTTAAAATTTTTTGTAATTTTGCAGCCGATTAGTCGAAAAAATATCGAAATGACACAAAAACACCCCAAAAATAATCATTTTGCACTATGAAACGTACATTCCTTCCTGATTTCGTTGGCATAGCCATGACGAAAAGCCAATTTTGCTTCGCCACCGGATGCACGCCCTACAAACTACGCTGCATCCTATTGAAGAACCCCGCCAAATGGCAGAAACTCGGCTACAACAAATGGGATAAACTACTAATGCCCGCCGTTGTGCGTGAGTTGTTAGCTGCTACAGGCTTGAAAGTCGATGTGGACTATTACACTCAATACATCGCCGGACAACGCGGTATCAAATGCAAGGTAATGACCGAGTAATTCAAACGAGAGGCAAACCAGCAGCCATCCTATCGCCATTAAACCTTTACCTTATTGTTTCAGTATGCGCTTTCCCAAAGCGCGTATGTTTCAAGCCTGACGCATCCGCGACATCCAGCCGTTACAAATTTTCCGGGGCAGAGATAGGGCACCGGCATATTCTTTATGCCGCTATCTCTGCCCACTGCCCGCAAGGGCACGCGATGCGCATAGTGCCAAGGCGCATCGCGCAGGGTGATGGCGTTCACTCGGCAATGCGGGCAAAATGCAGCTATTTGACATAATGCCGTTATGACTTGCAAGGAGATAGCCACCTATCTCCGCCGCAATCATAACAGGGTATTATGTCACCGTAGGCTTGAATAGGTATCGCATTTTGCCCACATGCCGCAACGTAACCCCATCACACCCGCGACATCCGGCCGTTGGTAATCTCTCCCCACACCCGCGACATCCGGCCGTTGGTAATTTCTACCGGGCGATGTCGCCAAACGGCACGCATATAGACGAGGTAAGCAAGCAGGCCCACCAAACGCCGTGCGAGGGTTATAGCGAATTACGAGGAAAGACGGAAGCAAGCCAAAATCTCACGATCTTGCCGC
>CAMJJT010000048.1 GCA_946406195.1 uncultured Bacteroidales bacterium | reverse complement strand
CTCGACCAGAATGGTGTTGGCCAGTTGATCAAGATGGCAGTAGAGAAAGGTCGTGCCGTTCGTCCGGGCTTGCGTACCGGTATCTGCGGTGAACACGGTGGCGAACCGAGCTCTGTTAAGTTCTGCGCACGCGTGGGTATGAACTACGCTTCCTGCAGCCCGTTCCGCGTGCCTATTGCCCGCCTCGCAGCAGCACAAGCAGCCGTAGAGGACGAGCAATAAACACCTCTCCCCAACCCTCTCCTGAGGAGAGGGAGCAAGTATCCGCCAATTTTGGCGGATCACAAACCAACAACGCACTCTCATCCGGGAGTGCGTTGTTGGTATATACGATAATAGTTGGTTATGGTCTTATTCTGCTTGGGCTACAACCGCTTGTTTACTGCACTTTACGAATTTGCCATCGCGAGGACCTTTATGCTTGTCGCAAGACTTTTCTCCTTTGCCGCAACAGGGTTTCTGTCCGAAATGGTCCTTGCCGCAAAATATCTTTTCTACTTGACGAGCACTAAGGTATTTGCGGAACTCGTCATAATACTTCGCCTGCAAATCTGCAAACTTCTTCATCTCCTCAAAACGCTGTTTGGCAGCCTTATCCATTTCTGCCTCCGACATTCCCTTTCCCTTCTCAAACTGTTCCTTGGATTTCTTCTGGAATAGTTTGTCCTTTTCTGCACTATACTCTCGGAAAGTAACGGCGAACTTCTCTGCTTGTTGATCACTCAGCATCAATTCACGGGTCAGATGTTGGATCTTAAACTCTACCTTTTCTTCCTTACTCAATTGCTTACCTGCAAACTGTTCTTTTTTCTGTTCTTGCGCGCTAATGTTTACCGCAAGAAGGGCACTAATTGCCAGAATTACAATCTTTTTCATACTCTCATGTATTTAAAGGGTTACACATTCACAGGTACACTTACAAACATCGTGCCAAACTAAAAATAAGATACAATAAATGGGCGTCACTTGCGCCCATCTATTGTATTAATTTTGAAGCTGCTTATGCTTTTGCCGCTAATGGTGACGGCGTAGCATAAACACGTGCAGCCAGCTCCTGGTCCAAAACATACAGACCATAGCTGTTGCCGTCCAACATCTTGAGCTTATTGATAATCTCTACAGCATTCTCTTCTTCCTCTACCTGCTCGTCGATGAACCATTGGAGACGGCTCTGAGCGGCAAAATCTTTCTCATCTACGGCAATTTGCATAAGATTGTTGATGAGCGAAGTGACATGTTGCTCGTGCTTGTAAGTATGTTCAAAAGCAGCCAGCGGAGAAGCCCACTCGGTCTCTACCGCGTCAATCGCCTTGAGCAGCACACGTCCACCGCGGCTGATAAGATAGTTATAGAAAATCTGTGCGTGGTCTTGCTCCTCCTTGAATTGGATAGCAAACCAGTTCGCCATGCCTGCATAGCCTTTATCCTGGCAATAAGCAGACATACTGAGGTATAAATATGCCGACCACATCTCGGCATTGATTTGGGCGTTGATAGCGTCCTCTAAACGTTTGGAAATCATAAATTTATTTACTATTTAGTCATTTATTAATCATTTACTATTTGGTCATTTGTTTTTAGATACTCAGAACCATCATTGCCTGCCAGGAGTCTTCCTTAATATCTTTCTTCTGGTGGATGGCTTTGCTGAGCGGAACTAACACGATATCATCGTTCTGAATACCAACCATGACGTTTCTTTGCCCGTCAATGAGCGCCTGTACAGCTGCTACGCCCATGCGAGAAGCCAAGATCCGGTCGTTGGCGGTAGGACTACCGCCGCGCTGCAAGTGACCGAGCACGGTGACACGAGTGGAATACTCGGGGTGTACTTTCTCAATCATCTGCGCTACTGTCGCAGCTCCTCCTTCGATTGCATGCTCCTGAACGAGCACGATAGACGAGTTCTTGGACTTACGTCTGCCGCTACCAATCGCTTCTTCAATCTGCTCAACGATAGGTTTACGCTCCGGGATAATAGCAGCTTCGCAACCTCCTGCGATAGCTGCATTGAGCGTCAAGAATCCCGCATCGCGTCCCATGACCTCCACCAAGAACACGCGTTCGTGCGAAGTGGCGGTGTCACGCAGTTTATCGATACACTCCATGATGGTGTTGAGCGCAGTGTCATAACCGATGGTAGCATCAGTGCCCCAAAGGTCATTGTCAATAGTACCCGGAATACCAATAACCGGCACATCGTACTCTTGCGCAAAGAGACGGCCGCCTGTGAACGTACCATCACCGCCGATTACCACCAGTGCGTCAATATGTTCACGCAACAGAGTGTCATAAGCCTGTTTACGTCCTTCCGGAGTCTTGAACTCCATACAACGAGCGGATTTGATGATTGTTCCGCCGCGCTGGATAATTCCAGAGACATCTTGCGAAGTGAAGGTCTTTACTTCACCATCTATCAGACCTTTGTAGCCACGATAGATCGCTTTCACGTCCAATCCTTGGCTGATAGCCGCGCGCACAACGGCTCGTACGGCAGCGTTCATTCCCGGAGCATCTCCTCCGGAAGTAAGTACACCTATTGTCTTTAACATAGTAACAAATGCTTTTATCCTACTTGTACGTCAGGATTTATTTTACGAATCATACCTTTTAACACATCTCCCGGTCCGAATTCATAGAACTCGTTTGCGCCGTCTGCAATCATGTTTTGCACGGATTGCGTCCAGCGAACGGAGGCTGTGAGTTGTTTCAGAAGGTTTTCGCGGATAATTTCCGGTTCTGTTTCTGCTTTTGCGGTCACGTTCTGGTAGATCGGACAGAAAGGTTTGTGGAAATCCGTTTTGAGGATTGCCGCCTTGAGATCTTCCGCAGCGGGCTGCATCAACGGTGAATGGAAAGCACCACCAACCGGCAATTTGAGCGCACGTCGCGCACCTGCTTCTTTCATAGCGACACAGGCAGCGTCGATGGCTTCAACTTCTCCTGAGATAACAATCTGTCCCGGGCAGTTGAAGTTGGCAGCAACGACAACCCCACTAACGCTTTCACAGATCTCGACCACTTTCTCATCTGGCAGACCGAGAACGGCAGCCATCGTACCGGGGTTTTGCTCACAGGCAGCTTGCATCGCCTGCGCACGCGCGGACACTAATAATAAGGCGTCCTCAAAACGCAAAGCTCCACATGCTACAAGTGCGCTGAACTCACCAAGGCTGTGTCCGGCGACCATGTCAGGTTTCTCAATGGTCATAAGACGTTGTGCTACAACCGAGTGCAGAAACACTGCAGGTTGCGTCACTTTGGTCTGCTTGAGATCTTCGGCTGTGCCGTTGAACATGATATCTGTCAGCGAGAAGCCAAGCAGCCTGTCAGCTGCTTGGCACATCTCGCGGGCTTCAGCATGTGCATCGTACAGGTCTTTGCACATGCCCGGAAATTGACTTCCCTGTCCGGGAAAAACAAATGCTTTAGCCATAATTATGCCATAAGACCAGCAACGAGTGCCAAAATTGCATAGAACTCAGGCAGCGCGCAGTAAATCATGGTGTTGGTCATTACATCGTGGCCGGCTGCGATATTAGCAATACCGTTTGCCGCTGTCTGACCCTGACGGATAGCAGAAAGCAGGAAGACAATACCCATACCGATGCCCAGACCGAAGAGCAGAATCGGGTTGGTCTCCATCAGACCCTTCATCATCAAGAATGCCACGAAACCATACAGACCCTGCGTAGCAGGAAGTGCAGAAAGAATCATGTAAGCCGATGATTTCTCTTTGTTCTTCTTCAAACCACCCTCAGCTGCATTAGCTGCAATAGTAGTTCCGTAAGCAGAACCAACGCCGGACAGACCCAACATGAGTCCAAGTCCAAGATAACCTAAAATTTGTTCCATAATGTTTTGATATTTTAATTGTTTATATTTTCTAGTGGACTAGTATACTAGTTGACTAGTTAACTAGTTTTATTTTTTAAAAGGTTGATAGAGTTTGCCGGTTCCCTCGTAGCCTGCGTTCTTGAAGTACTCGACGAACGAGAGACGTAGCGGGTGAACGAACGCACCGAGACAAGCCATCAGTAAGTTGAGGATGTGACCAAAGGTCACGATGAGGATAAAGCCGATCCATGTACCCACATTCGGGTTCTCGCCAAGGACTTGTGCGCCGAGTTGGTTGAAGGCTGCGCCCAACATTCCGCCCGCCAAACCAAGGGCATAGAGACGGATGTATGAGAGCACATCGCCGAGGAGACCGGTGGACATCTGGTATGTATCCCAGAGACCTGCTCCCACGTTAATCAACGGATTGCGACCCGGTGTGTTGAACACGAAGATACCCAAAGCAGAGACGGCACCAATACCGATGAGCGTCCATTTGACGGTTTCGGTCGGCAGCGAGAAAGTCATTGCCAAGATAGCGGTACAAATACCTCCCACGATGAGCAACAACCATCCCCATGTAGAAACGGTGTTTTTGAAGCCGTCCCGTTTGGTATAAGAGATCGCTTTAATGGTCATGGCAAGGATGATATGAACGACACCAATAACAAGCGCCAGAACCATCATCACATCGTATTCTCCAATCTTGCCATTTACACCCAAGTTATTGAACATCAATGCCTTTGCACTCTCCGGGAACCACTCTGCGCGGTAGATATCCACGCCAAAGAAGGTGCCCATGAGGTAACCCACCACAGTCGATCCGACACCAAGCGCCATGATGATGCCGCCCAGTCCGTCGAACATCTCAATCTTCAGTTTGCCTTTGAAGATGAGGTAGCCGATGAGGGTGAGCATCAAACCGTAACCGCAGTCGCCAATACAGAGGGCGAAGAAGAGCAGGAAACACGGACCGAGAATAGGCGTCGGGTCAAACTCATTATAGTCCGGCCAGCCGTACATGCCGGTCAGGGGCTCAAAGAGACGCACGAACCAGTTGTTGTGCAACTTAATCGGCGTAGCGTCCTCGGCTACCGGATCGGTCTCTTCGTAATAGACTTCTGCGGCAGCAAGCATTGCGTTCAGTTCGGGCTCTTTGTCAATCGGACAGAAGCCCTCAAAGAGACAGAGCGACCCTTCTGCGAGTTTATCGGTCGAGAGCGTAACACGCTGCCAGTCGATGTTTTGACGGGCTTCTTTGAGTTGTGCTTTGATGTCTTCGATATTTGCAATTTGCCATGCCTCAATACGAGCATTAGCAGCAGCGAGCAGACCTTTGAGGTTTTCTACTTCCTGCATGTACTGGGCAGCTGATTTCTCGGGCTGCGGGAGTTCGGTAGCCTTCTCGAGAAGATCCGAGTTATCGAGGTCTTTAGAGGTTGCGTTCTCGACTACAACGAAATAGGTCTTTCCCTCTTTTTCGGAGACTTTGACACCCCACTCTTCTTGGAATGCAGATGCGCTGCATGCAAAGAAACGGAGCGTGTAGCCGGCTTTTGAGAGTGCATTAATGCGCTCTGCATCGAAGTCACCCCATACTGCGGCTTGAGAAGCCGCTTGTTTGGCATCCGCAATGCTTTGTTCGATGTTGGCACGTTCAGCGAGCAGTTGATCCGGCGCACCTTGTTTGAGCAGACGACGCAGTTCATCCTCATGTTGGAGGGCTGCCTGGAGTTGCTCATCTTCTTCGATGAGACCTGCGGCTTTCTGCGTGATATGTACTACACCGAGGTCGCGGAGTTGCGTCAGGAAAGGCTCATAATCGCGATGGAACACCAAGAAGGTGTATTTCTTCATTTGCGTAATCATGCGTTACCTCCTTTCTGTTCTTCCGCGGCGCGTGCTTCGGCTTCGCGTTTAGACTTAACGATTTTTTGGCTGGACTTGGAGAGGTTCTCTTCGTCTTCCATGAATCGTTTGATTTTACGTATAGCATCCTGATACCCAGGGATCTGTACTTTCTCAAAGAGGTTCACTTTCTGCGTCGTTTTCTTACGCGCATACTCGAGCAGTTCCACTTTGCGATGTATGAACTCCTGGCGGATACCGACATCGGCGATGGCTTTGAGTTGCTCAAAACCATCTGCAAACCATTTGGGGCTGGAGAAGAGCGAGAACTCTTTGGTCGAATAGACGACTTCATCCAAGACGGGTACGCGAACGCCCGCAATCTTTTTAATAGACATGCGTACGTCGTCCACATGGATGAGCGAAGTGTCAAATTCGCCCCAAAGCGCAATCATCTGGTCGTAATCCTTGATGCGGCGCTCGACTTCCTTATCCAGGTCTTCGAGCTCTTTCTTTGCCTTCTTCACTTCGAGACGAAGAGCTGTCTCTTTGCTTTGCAAAGTGGGCAAAGTCCGTTGCCGCATCTTCAGATCTTTCTCCAAAGTCTGCAGTGACGTCTTATTAAACTGGTAAGTTATAGCCATAACCTATTATGCTTTTGGCCAGTACTTTTCAACAAGAGCGGCCTTGATATTTACTTCTTCCGGTTTGAAATATTTGCCAAACAACGTCCATGCTACGTCGAGCATTTGGACGGTATTGATGTTCACGTCGATAGCGAGGATCTCACGGCTGTAGTCACGCGCGAAATCGAGACAGCGGTTGTCGTAGTCGGTCAAGTCGAAACCATTCTCTTTCTTGGTCTTAGCGTTAGCGGCGTCGGCATATAAGCGAACGGCGGCGTTCATTACCTGCGGATGATCTTCGCGGGTCTTCTTGCCGGCAACCAACTGTTTCAGACGCGAGAGTGAACGGAACGGATCGACGATGACTTTACCTATTTCGGAGTCACGGCGGAGATAGAGCTGACCCTCAGTGATGTAACCGGTGTTATCCGGAATAGCGTGTGTGATGTCACCTCCGGACAGCGTTGTAACGGCGATGATGGTGATGGAACCGCCACCTGCCTGCTCCGGGAACTGAACCGCCTTCTCGTAGATCTTCGCGAGGTCGGAATAGAGCGAACCCGGCATAGAGTCCTTGGAAGGAATCTG
>CAMJJT010000047.1 GCA_946406195.1 uncultured Bacteroidales bacterium | reverse complement strand
AGCAAGCCCAGGTGGCGGAATTGGTAGACGCGTTGGTCTCAAACACCAATGGGAAACCGTGCCGGTTCGATCCCGGCCCTGGGTACAAGAAAGGAGGTGTATGCAATGATTATCGTTCCTGTTAAAGAAGGTGAGAACATCGAGCGCGCGATTAAGAAATTCAAACGCAAATTCGATAAGACGGGTGTCGTAAAAGAGCTCCGTCGTCGTCAGCAATTCGACAAACCGAGTGAGCTGAAGCGAATCAAGATGGCACATGCGAAATATGTGCAGTCGTTGCACGCTCACGACGATATGTAATAAAAAGACCGCAAACGCGGTCTTTTTTATTGACGATTGTTCGTAGTATGGTCAATCGTCAATTATCCTCAATCGTCAATCAATCGTACCTCGTCAATCGTCCAATCGTCAATCAGCTGATCTCTCCCCAGTTATAGCTCTGCGTGACGCGGAGAATATCTAATTGACGCTTATAAATCCGGTTCATTTCGTCCTCAAGGAGAGGATCCTTATCCAGAATATCCTTCGCCGCCTCACGCGTCAGAGCTACCATCCTTCCGTCTGTCGCCAGATTAGCTATATGCAACTCAAACGGCGTACCGGACTGCAACGTGCCTTGCAAATCACCCGGACCGCGTAACTGCAAATCCGCCTCAGCAATCCTGAAACCGTCGTTCGTCTCCACCATAATATTCATTCGCTTACGGGTATCAGAGCTTATCTCATTGTCTGTCAGCAAGATACAATAACTCTGATCACCGCCACGACCTACTCTTCCGCGTAACTGGTGCAACTGACTCAGACCGAACCGCTCGGCATTCTGAATCATCATCACCGTCGCATTCGGCACATTAACGCCCACCTCGATCACCGTCGTCGCTACCAGAATCTGCGTCTCGCCACTCGCAAAACGCTGCATCTGAAGATCCTTGTCCGCCGCCTTCATCTGACCATGAACCATCGAGATCTTATAACCCGGCAACGCATCGCATAGCTCATTGAACCCGTTCTCCAGATCCATCAAATCCATCTTCTCGTTCTCCTTAATCAGCGGATAAACAACGTAAATCTGCCGGCCTGCCTCAATCTGGTTTTTCATGAACGAATAGACCTGCGCACGCCTTTTGATATCATAATGGATCGTCTGAACAGGCTTACGTCCGGGCGGCAACTCGTCAATAATACTCACATGCAAATCGCCGTAAACGGTCATCGCTAAAGTGCGCGGAATAGGCGTCGCCGTCATGACCAATATATGCGGCGGAAGTTGGTTCTTCGTCCATAACTTCGCCCTTTGCGCCACACCGAAACGGTGTTGCTCGTCGATGACCACAAACCCAAGGTTCTGCCACTTGACATTATCCTCCAATAACGCGTGCGTACCTACTAATATATGGATCGAACCGTTCATTAGTCCGTTATGAATCGGCACTCTGTTCTTCTGTGTCGTCGATCCGGTCAGTAAAGCGATGCTTACATGCTTGTCCTTTGTACCTTGTCCTTTGTCCCCTTGTAACTCATTTAGCGGAGCTAAAAACGCCTTCAGCGTCTCATAATGTTGGTTGGCAAGGATCTCCGTCGGCGCCATGATACATGCCTGATAGCCGTTATCCACCGCCAGCAGGCAGCATAACAATGCCACCAGCGTCTTTCCCGAACCCACATCGCCTTGCAGCAAACGGTTCATTTGATGCCCGGACTTGAGGTCATCGTGGATCTCATGGATCACCCTCTTCTGTGCACCTGTCAGCTCGAATGGCAAGGACCGATACAACGCGTGAAAACGGGTTCCCACAATCGGCATCGCAAAACCCGGATACTGCTCGCGCTTCTTCATCTGCCTCAGAATCTGAAGTTGCACATAAAACAGCTCCTCGAATTTTAACCTCGCCCGAGCGTTCTGCATCGCCGGCGTGTCTTTCGGGAAATGCACATTGATAAGGGCTTCCGTCAGACTCATTAACCGGTATCTCTGCAGCACATCGGCGCCAATCGTATCCGGCACACCCATCTTCAACTCAGGCAACAACTCCGCAATGATACCGCGGATGGCTTTGGAGTTCAAACCGTGCCGCTTCATCGTCTCCGTCGTGTTGTAATACGGCTCCAGACCCTGCGTCATCTCTGGCGTCACCTTACTCATCGGCGTCAACTCCGGATGAACAAAATTATACACATGCTGAAAGCGGCTGGGCTTACCGAAAAGCAGATACTTCACTCCGCGCTGCAACTTCACGTACTTAACCCCCTGAAACCACACCAACTCACATTGGTGCGTGCCATCAAAAAAGGTAGCACTCAACCGCTGCGCCTTGCCGATTCCTATCGTGTGCCACTCCGTCACTTCTCCCACAATCTGCACGTACGTATCCTCGTCGTCCAACTCCGCTATCCGGTAAAAACGACTGCGGTCGATATACTTGTACGGATACTGACGCAGCATATCGAGCGCGGTATTCACCCCGAGCTCTTTACGAAGAATGTCGGCACGCTTAGCACCGACATTCTTACAATACGTTATATCTCTGTGGGACAACTCCATTGACGATTTACAGATTTACGATTTACGATTGATTTACGATTGATAGCGGACATTCGTCAATTTATTATAATTCGTCAATCAATCGTACCTGGTCAATCGTCCAATCGTCAATTTTACTGCAACTTGAAGTTAACCGGCACGGTGTATTTCACACGCACTGCCTTACCACGCTGCTTACCCGGTTTCCATTTCGGCATCGACTTGATGACGCGAACAGCTTCCTTATCCAGCGATGCATCGCCACCTGAACGAACTACCTCTACGTCAACAATCGAACCGTCTTTGTTCACCACGAACTGGCAGATCACACGACCTTGAATACCGTTCTCCTGAGCAATAACCGGATACTTCACGTTCTCGCTCAAGTACTTGAACAGCGCCTGTTGACCACCCGGGAACTCAGGCATCGACTCAACGACCACAAAGACTACTTCTTCTTCCTCTTCCTCTACCGGAGCCTCTACCGGAGCCGCGATAACTACCTCTTGTTCCTTGTCATCCTCGGTGTTCACCTCGATAGACTCGGTCTCAACGTTATCCTCTACCACGTTCAGCACTTCCACTTCCTGAACAGCAGGAGGGGGAGGGGGAGGAGGAGTCTCTTGACTCGTCTGCTGAATATCAACTTCTTCCTCAAAGAGGAATTCCGTGTCCGTCACCTCATACTTGGTGACCTCACGCTCAGTCCACTCAAGCGCCACATAGACGAGGCTGAGCACGAAAACCAAACCCATCAATACATAGACGAGTTTGTCCTTCTCCAAACTGGCTTTTTCTGATTTTTTAACTTGCATATGCTGTGTTTTTTGGTTCGTTGAATCGAAATCGGCTACAAAGGTACAACTTTTTTTTTATTTATGCAAATAAAATGTAAAAAATTTGCCTTATATACCATAAAATTGCCTTATACCACCGAAAATGGAACCGTCCTGAGTACTTTTTATCTAACCAATACCACATTCGTAGGCGTTCTCGCTTATACTGTATCTGCCCCTTCAGGCTCTGCGGATTGGACACCGACGAATGAACACGCCACACTGCCGTTCGAACACCTAAATATCCGAACTTAGTGTACTGCGAAAAAATACCATATAACGGGTAGTCCAATACCGGAAAATCCTGCTGTTCCAATTCGTCCAAATCTGCTTTCTGCAATAGTTCTGCCCGAAAAAGAACGGTGCAATTAGTCTGCTTAGCGCCACTCAGACCATACGTCTCGCTCAGATCCCCCTCAGGAATCGCCTCATCTCCTTGCGTTTGCTCTGCCGTATGTACCAAACCCACCTCTGCGTGTTTTCGCAAATACTCAGTCTGGAGTTGCAACTTATGCGAATCGGTCCAATAATCATCGCCGTCCAACATCGCGATATATTCAGCTCCGTCCGCCAGAATCCGGCGATATAGGTCTATCGTGTTCGATACCAGCCCCATGTTTTGCTCCCGACGGATATAAACGATGCGCGCGTCGGTAGCTACGAAACGTTCACAAACAGCCTGCGTTCCATCCGTTGATGCATCATCGCCGATATAGACACGCACCGACTCTTCGCATTTCTGGCACAACACACTCTCTATCGCCCGCGCGATAAATGCCTCATTATTATATGTCGCGATGCATACAGCTATCATAGACCTCAATGAGTCTCTTTCCTATTGTATCTGACGCAAAACGCCCTGCATTATGATGGCGGACTTCTAACGGCTCAAAGCAGATGGCTTCCAAAAACTCCGCGAACTTACCTGCTTTGTTTTGTGCAATCTCTTGCGGAACAAGCATGTCCGCCACTTCCGGAGCTATTCCAACGGGAGTACTCAAAATCGGCAATCCCGCAGCATATGCCTCTGCTAAAACCACTCCGTATGTCTCATACCGGCTGCTCAGCACTAAAGCGTCTGTTTCATGCATCCTTTCCGCTACCTCCCGAGGCGTCAACTCGCCTGTCCACTCCAACAAACCATCCGGTATCTCTAAACTGCCGGCATATTCTCTAACCTCCTCATAATCAACACCCGTTCCTACCAACACCAATTTCCAATCATGCCGTTTCTCGCTCAGCATCTTTGCCGCCCGTAGCAATCCCTTCACGTTCTTTGCTCGCTCGTCAAAACAACTCACATGCACAAAGATTTTCACTCCTCCCTCCCTTGGGGGAAGGGTTGGCGTGCGGTTAAAGAATTCCTCATCCACCACATTATCGATCCGTCCCCATCGTTCATTTTCTATCCCGCAGGCTCGCATCGCTTCTGCCTGACGATCGCTCACCGTCAAGATCATCTCTGCTTTTCGCGCCACGTATTGATAAACTTTCCGCTGTAACCGAGACATTGCCATAAACATCCCGTTTTCAGGCAGATAACCGCTCCAATGCTCCACGATCACATACGGAATACCATACCGCCTCTTCAGCCACAACGCTAACAAGCCCTGTTTCTGAATCACGTTCAGTTGCACTACATCCGGCATCCACCCTTCGCGACGAAGAGCTTTCCATTGATGCCAAGTATCTATCCATCCCTGCGAAAAAATCACACGTACATCGCACCCCTGCGCACGAACAGCCTCTACGTGCTTTTGCACGAAGAGGCCACTCATCGCGTCTTTCTCAGACGGATACCATGGTGTGAGAAAAAGAACTCTCAATTATCAATTATCAATTATCAATTCTACCTATACCTCCACTCCCTCACCTTCTGAAGCCAGATAGCCACACGGAATATCGGTTTGTAGTATTTCTCCACAGAGTAGTACTTCGTCGGCGTGGACCCAAACTGCCGGTAATGTTCCGCCGTCCCTTTTTCCATCGACCCCTCGAAATCAAAATGAACATGCTTCTCACGCGCCAATTTCATCGCCTCCAACGCCAACAACGCGCCTGCGCCGGACTCGCTGAAAGCCGGGTCATAAGTAGGAATCAGGTAATACAGATAGTGCTGGTCCCATACCACAAATGCCGCCGCATAAGGTTGTCCCTCCGCATTGCATATACTAATGAACTCACACTGTCCCAAACGACGAGCCTTGCGCTCTAATACCAGCAGAAACTCCCTTGTGTAACTGATCCGCTTCTTGCGCGCAAGCAGACATCGCGTGTGGAACCGGTAGAAATCCTCGGGATTCATCCCGCGCTCCACATGCAAACCCTGCGCTTTCTGCAACTGACGTCTTTTGTTCTTACTGAACGAACCCACAAGTGTCTCCAAATCGCTCAGATCATCCACACGGTACGTCACCCGCTCTTGAGTCTTGAAACCCAAACCGCGCATCGCGTCCACGCATAGACTCCCGGGCAGGTATTGCTGGTAGTAATACGCCAAACGCATCTTGTCCAGCTGCTCTTTGATCTGACGGCACACCTCGGCGGTCTTCCATTTGTCTGCTGTCGTATCGGCTGTCACCCAGACACCACCGATCGGCGTCTCCTGTGGCATAATTATATATTTGAACCACGCGCGCCTGCGCAAAAGATACGGCATCGCCCCAAGGATCTGTCCTTGCTCATCTTCTGCTAACAGCACATCCCACATCTTACCCGCGCAGACGGCATCCATCCACCAAGGTAACATGTAAATCGGCACGTATTCCTGCAGACCCACCCATTCTATGTACCGCTCTTTGTTCGTCATTTCTTAGTTTCGAAACAAACCGTTGAAGAATCCGCCCTGCTCTTGAGCCTCCGGAGCTGCTTGTGCCTCATCGTTAAAACTCTCTTGACTCTCAGCTCTTGACTCTTGACTCTCGGCAGCTGACTGCTGATTTCTGTAAATCTCCGGACGATAGAGGATCTGCACATTCTCTGCAATCACCTCTGTCTTACGACGAATCTGTCCGTCTTTCTCCCACGCACGAGTCTTCAACTTACCCTCTACATACACTTTCATGCTCTTCTTGAGGTTCTGCTGCGCCCATTCTGCAAGGTTCCGCCACAATACGATGGAATGCCATTCCGTTACATCCGGTACTTGAGTACCGTTTTGCATCACATAACCGCGCTCTGTAGTTGCGAGATTAAAATTTGCGATAGCAACGCCGCGATCTAAATAACGTACTTCAGGATCTGCTCCCACGTTGCCGATAAGAATTACTTTGTTTACACTTGACATAATAAAAAATGATTTAAATATTAGATTATTGCTCGTTTGTTTGCGTTAAAAACCTTTGCGGTTGCAAACCGGTTTAGAACCGGAGCAACTTATTTCAATTTCGGGCACAAAATTACAACAAATTTTGCGAATATGCAAATTTTTGAGGGATTTTTTCGTTTGGAGGGGTAAATTGCGGCGAAAGTTGCTCTGTTATGGAGAATGCTGCTCCGCAAAAAACGTACTGCCCCGTACTCATACTTTTGCGTTCCCCATCCGCAAAAGAATGTTTTTGCCGGAGCACATTCTCCAATGCGGGTGTTGGAAAGGAGACGGGATGGCGCTGGCGGTAGTACGAGAGGGCGGAGAGGGGTTCAAAGGTGACGTCAGAAGGCTCGGCGGGTATGGACACAGAACTGTCATTCTGCGAAGCGGACAAAGAAAAGGCAGAGCGTAGGTCGCGGTAGATGCAGACGTAGACATATTGATAGAAACGGGAATACGCTTTGAGGCCGGGTT
>CAMJJT010000046.1 GCA_946406195.1 uncultured Bacteroidales bacterium | reverse complement strand
CTATGGTTTGACTATAGTGCAGCGACAATCTCGCGGTCGGAGAGGGAGGATATGTTTGATACGGCGGAGGGCATGTATTATGAGGTTGCAAATTGTGACTTCAAGTTTATTCAATTATCTCCCAGTGGCCTTTCTGTTTGCCTTTTGTGCGGCGGATACTTTGCTTGTAATTATTTTATCAATTGCCAAAAGCCCTTGACCTTGGAGTGCTCTTTGTTGATGTAGCCGTTATCCTTTAGCCATGCAATAGAGCGATGCACGGTATTGTCGTCTATACCTAAATTTTCTTGTAAATCTATATATCTAATCTTGGGATTCTGACGCAGTAATTCCAAAATATTTTTTATAGCCAATGTCGGGAAATGCGCATTTTTCCCCATTTTGGGGTATTTTTGTGCATTTCCCCCATCATTTTCCCTCATTTCTGCGGTTTTTTGAGTCTTTTTGCCCTCATTTTCCCCCATTTTGGGGTATTTTTGTACATTTCCCCCATCATTTTCCCCCATTTCTGCGGGTTTTATGTCAGATTCCGATTCTATGAGTCCTTGTTCGATAGCAGAGGCGATCAGTCGGTCGGGGATAGCAGACGTTTTGATGTTTAGTCCGTGACAAACTGTCACGACCTCAAACTTTATTTTACTTGTTTCAGTATATCCTCCGGGTTTGCGCCAATCTGTGTGATGGCGCAAAGTTTCTTGCCCATATCCTTCAATGAGTGCCCGCAATGATAGACCGTATCATCAACAATCAGCCAACGGTCGTGCGAGGCTTTAGTCCATTTATGCGTGTTGATCGGTTGTGCACTTCTGGATGCATTATGTGCATCGCGCAATGATTTATACTCGCTATCAGAATAGATATCCGCCGTTACGCCTTTGGCACGCACATCAAGCATATCAAACGTTGCTGCATCTATATATGCATCAATAACGATGACTCGCTTGGTCGCGGTTTTGATGATCTTCTCTAACACCACACGAGCTTCGAAGAACTGACCTTCATAGAACACCTGCTCCACAGGCGGCACATTGGTGCGGACGAAAAAGTCGATTTTTTCCTCAACCGCTTCTAATCTACGCTCGTGTGACATCAAACGATTATCAACACGCTCCTCTACAGCCAAGATACGTTGATTCATCGCGTATCCACGTAACACGTATTCTTTAAGCACGTTGTTCGCCCAACGACGGAATTCAATACCTCGTGAGCTTTTAACTCGATAACCTACTGATAGTATAACATCGAGACTATAGTATTCAACTTGACGAACAACCGTTCTATCACCTTCTTGCTGAACTATCGCAAATTTTGCGACAGTTGGGGTCTCGTTTTGAAGTGTCGCATTTTTTGCGACAGTTGGATTCCCATTTCGAGTTGGCGCAAATTTTGCGACAACTGGAGCCAATTCTTCCTGCAAAGCATTATTGATATGCTTACCGATGGTTTTAACATCACGATCAAACAGCACAGCCATTTGGTTGCGGTTAAGCCATACCGTATCATTCTCTACTTTGACCTCAAGCGATAATTGGTCATTGGGCTGATATAATACAATTTCGTTCGTCATATTCTATATTTTAGGGTGTCGCAAATTTTGCGCTAACCTAATTCTGCTTTTCAACTGTTGCATTTTTTGCAAGTGTTCGAACTGGTTCCATTTTGGAACAAGTTGGATTTTGAGTATATTCCAAAATGGAATGAACTCAATCCGTCTACAAAGTTACAAAAAAAATATGGAAAATGCAAATGGTTAGAGTAGATTTTGGGAGAAAAGTGAAAAATTTAAGGAGAAGAAGGAAAATGGATGGGGAAATGAGGGGAAAATTGGAAAAAATGACAGGAAAGTATTGATGTGCAGATAGAATCTGCAGGGAATGGACGGAGACGCCCGCTCATGAAATCGCGAGAACAGGACACTAAAACTCGGCATCACAGATACCGAGCACATGACACCATGATAATACGCCAGCATATCCCGTGCTCAAGGATGAGCACGAAATGCACGATGAGGGCGATGGACTATATCGCCCAAGATTGGTCGATGCTAGCGGCTCTGGGGAGCCGATGTCCGAATCCAATTCGGACGCAATAGACAAAGAAAGGATAATGGGGTAATTAGGTCAACAAATACCAATAACAAACTACAATACAAAGGAGACCAGCATGACATGCAGGGAAATGGACGACGTGGGTAAGAAAAACCGAATCAAGGTAGTTTCAACCCACACTTTTGTGTGAAAGTGTGAATTTATTGATTTATCAGCCATTCGGACGCACTGACAACGCGTATTTTCTTGTCGTTGTGCTCAATGATTCCCGTTTCTCCATACATTACGATTAAGGTTAAGTTGTCGCAATGGGTTATTTGGGAAGCCTTTGTCAGTCCGCCAATCTCGCGGTTGAATAGTTTAGTGGACGGGTTGCTGAAATCGTATGTAACTTGTATCAGTTCCTGAACCTTATTTGCTTGCGTACGCACAAAATCTACTGCATAACGATTACTTTCGCGCAAGAAATACAGTTGTTCATCTGCATATACCTGCCGACGCAGTAACTCTATAGCTACGGTATTTTCCAATCGCCAGCCTAAATTCTCCGGTTGCAAAGCATTGTCCCTATTGCTCAAAAAAGCATTGTCGATGATGTATGCTTTCTGATTGGACTGCCGCTCCACACTCTTGAAAGAGTACTTGTGCAGTATGCGCGCAAGGTAAGCGGTGTTCAGATACGACACATAGTTCTTTACCGTTTGAACAGAACGGATAGCGTATGTCTCTCGGATGTTTTCAAAATTGATCTCCTGACAGAAATTGTCGATAACCGTATCTGCCACCTGCCGCAACGATGCCGGATAACGCACCTTATAACGCTTGCATATATCCTTCTTGATGATTGTATCAAGCAAAGTCTTGGTATATGCCGTTTTGTCCAGAGTACCATCCAACGTTTCCGGAAAGCCGCCGTCTTTCAGATACTCATTCAGCGCGTGCCCACGCAAGCCGATAGCTTTGGTGTGCTGTCCGTGCATGTCCACATTCTTGATGCGGCAAAACTCCTCAAACGAGAAAGGATACAGGCGGATCTCATTATACCTGCCGGTTAAATGCGTGATTAGTTCATCACTCAAAAGATTTGCGTTACTTCCGGTCAGTATCAAGTGCAAGCCTTGGCGCAACAAACGATTGACGAACAGCGGCCAGCGCGGAGCGTTTTGCACCTCGTCAATGAACAAATGGGTATAATCACCATAGATGCGATATAGCATCTCAATGATGTCGTTCAACTCGGATACCTGAATGTCCGCCAAGTTCTCATCATCAAAATTGACATAGGCGAACTTGACCTTGCTTTCAAGGAGTACCTTCTGGCAAAGCATGGACTTTCCGCTACGGCGCACGCCAATAACCACCTGCGCCAATTTGCTATTCAGGTCTATTCGTTTTTCCTCTTTACGGCTCAATAATGCCGTACAATCTGTATTGAGAAGTTCCTGACGTTGGTCGGACAAGATTATTTCCAAGTTCCGCATAATGAAGTATTTTTTAAAATCGCTGCAAAGGTACAAAAAATAAATGACATTTGCAAATAAAACGTCAAAATTTGCAGAAAAATCGCACGCAAAACATCTTATTTTGCAATTTTTGCACTACAAAAACCGTCTTATTTTGCAAGATTGATAAATCTAAAGTGCATAAAATACCACATATGAGTAGACAGCATGGGATACACTGCGCTCAAACATGAAGGCCACCCCATGCGGGCAAAGCCCTATGGGGACCCCGGGCGCAAAGTGCACGATGTGGGTGATGGAGACATGTAATGGCTTTTATCGCCCAAGATTGGTCGATGCTGGCGGCTCTGCGGAGCCGATGTCGGATAATATTCGACGGAAGAAACAAACGCTCGTGTCGGCATTAGATGCCGACGCAATAGACAAAGGGTGGGGATGAATACTCGCATAGTATGTGAGGGGTAATAGACGCTATCATTACGGGCGGCGATGACATCGCCGGGAACTGCCAAGAATTTGGCGGCTCAGAGAGCCGTCGTCGGATACTATCCGACGGAAGAAACAAACGCTCGTGGCGGCATTAGATGCCGACGCAATAGACAAAGTGACGTAGAAAAGAAGACGGATGGATGCGTGAAAGTGTGAACGCGTTCGGCGACCGAATGAAGAAATATGAACAAAAACCCCAATAAACCCTAGCCCTAAGCTCCGCCATGCAGGCTGATGAGATGCAACAACTTGGACTATCGCATAAGTAAACTTAACGATAGCCCAAGCACTCGCATCTCACCTCAATAGAGGTTGCTTAGCGCCAGCAATAAACCGACAAAAACACTATAGCTTGCGCCAGGTGGTTTCGTTGAGTTTTTCAAGCGCGTTCGGCAATGCGATCGCATCGGATGCCGCCGACCTCACCCGATAGGCGGCATAAAGGCGACGCATGCCTAGCCCCCCACTGCGCAAGCTTGCGGGGCCCCCGCTGCCTTCGCTCTCCCCAAAAATTGAAAATTTTCGGGGACCCTGTTCCGTTATCCGCCAAAATTCGGACGCCGCCTGATTGATATCAAATCTTAGCTTACGCACGATTATTGATATCAATCTTCCCCCGAAGTTCTCGCGTTCGGCAACGCAGTCGCATCGGATGCCGCTCTGCGGCATAAAGGCAACGCGTGCCTCCGCTCTCCCCAAAATAAGCACTGCGTTAGCTTGTTTTTGGGACCCCATATAAAAGAACACGCGCTCACTTTTGCGCGTACTCCAAGGGAGCGGAATTTTGCAAAATGCCTGCGGCATAACGTAATAACAACCGCTCAATCCCTTCATGTGCAAGCACCTGATTGACCGAGCGGCTGTTATTACGGGCTTACGCCCTCTTGCAAAATTCCGAAAACGGAGTATGCGTCCTTATCCTCCGAAGTTGTCAAAGCGGATATCCTGATCTTCCACACCGAGGGAGTGGAGCAGGTCAAGGACGGTCTTGGCCTCGTCGGTAATGGCTCGCCTAAGTGCAGTCGCACGCGACTGGAGGCGGCTCGCATTCCCTCCTCTTATCCATCGGAAACAGCCACTGCGTGTCTTGGTTTCCGCTGGATGCCTGAAAGAATGGATACCTCTGCGGTCTCTCCCATGAGAAGACCGACCACGGCCTACTCACACCCGAATGAGAACAAGAAAGCAGGCTAATAATAAAGAAGATCAAGGGTAAATAATAAGAGAGACACCCATGCGAGCGTCTCTCTTATTATTTAAATCCTTCGGATTATCCGCCAAAGTTATCGAAGCGGATATCCTGATCTTCCACACCGAGGGAGTGGAGCAGGTCAAGGACGGTCTTGGCCATCATAGGAGGACCGCAGAGGTAGTACTCGATGTCCTCGGGGGCGTCATGCTGCTTGAGGTAGGTGTCGCCCATGACAGGAGCGATGAAGCCCGGGGTGTACTTGATACCCAGTTGGTCTGCCTTCGGGTCCGGACGATCCAGCGCGAGGTGGAAATGGAAGTTGGGGAACTCCTTCTCCAACGC
This sequence comes from uncultured Bacteroidales bacterium, assembly GCA_946406195.1. Taxonomy (GTDB): domain Bacteria; phylum Bacteroidota; class Bacteroidia; order Bacteroidales; family Paludibacteraceae; genus Colicola. The sequence continues at coordinate 1,720 of CAMJJT010000046.1, read as the reverse complement.
GAGGAAATCGTCGAGGAAGAAGACTTCGTCGATAGCACGTGCGCCGTAGAAATAGTGCATCTGACGGTCGCGGCACTGGCGGGTCTTGAGCATGTGCATGATCTGCGCACGCAACGGAGCCATACCTGCACCACCGCCGACCCAGATCATCTCTTTCTTGCTGTCATAGACAGGGCGGAACTCGCCGTAAGGACCGGACATAACGACCTTGTCACCCGGCTTGAGCGAGAAGATATACGTCGAGGCTATACCGCAAGGCACATCCATGAACTCGGGTCCGTTGGGGCACTGGTCCTTGGGTTTGAACGGCGGCGTAGCGATACGTACGGTAAGGGTGATGATGTCGCCCTCGTCGGGGTAGTTAGCCATAGAGTAGGCACGGATAGTGGCTTCGGTGTTCTTCTGTTTGAGTTTGAAGAGTCCGAAACGCTCCCATGACGGCAGATAGAGGTCGCCGATGAGGGATTTGTCCATGTCGCGGTTGTAATCGATATCGTACTCGGGGATACGGATCTGTGCGTAGGAGCCCGGTTCGAAGTCCATGTGCTCTCCCGGAGGGAGTTGCACCTTGAACTCCTTGATGAACGTAGCGACGTTCTTGTTCGAGATAACCTCGCACTCCCATTCTTTGACGCCAAGGACCGACTCGTCCATCTTGAGCTGGAGGTCGTTCTTGACCTTGACCTGGCATCCGAGACGCCAGTGGTCCTTCTGCTGCTTGCGCGAGAAGTGAACGGTCTCGGTGGGAAGGATCTCGCCACCGCCCTCAATCACCTGGCACTTGCACTGTCCGCAGGAGCCCTTGCCGCCGCAGGCGGAAGGCAGGTGCACACCTGCTTCGCCGAGCGAGGCGAGCAGCGTGCCGCCGGAAGGGATATTGTACTCCTTGTCGCCGTTGATGGTGACCTTAACGTCGCCCGAGGCAACGAGGTACTTCTTGGCAACGAGAAGAATAACGACTAACAGGAGTATAACGACTAAAAAGACGCTTACTGCATATAAAATTGAAATTATGTCCATAATTTTAATTTTGTTAAAGAGTTAATGAGTTAAAATGGTTTTTTCTGCGAAAAAACGTTATAAAATGTTTTTGTGGCTCTCGTCATTACGGTTGTTTGAGCCGTTGTTGTCTTGTAACGTTTTTAGCAAATTGTTAAGTTTCGATGAGATGTTCAAACATTTATCACGTAAGAACTCGGCATCAGCCAAACTGATATATTCCAAGTCCTGTGCGAGATATAACATGCTCTTGACCTCACCGCACGAACCATTGGCAATGTTCAGAAACGAGATAAGTTGTTTGTTGTCCTTTGCGAACTTACTGCGGTCGAATCCTTCCGCGATATTGTTCATGATGGATACAGCAGCACGTTGGATCTGGTCTTTGAAACCTTTGTCCGTGTTCTGCCGGAAAGCATTGTAGATGTCTTTGACCAACTTGCGTGCTTCCTTCCAAACAACCATATCTTCGAATCGTTGAATCGTCATGAGTGTGTTTTTTTGTTAAAGAGTTAAGATGGTTTTCTTTGGTGAGAAAACGTTGGCTGATATGTATTGCGCTGAACAGTTCATATTATTTAACGTTTCATGCAATGAAACCATTTTAACTATTTAACGTGACGCAGTCACCATTTTAACCATTTAACCTCATGTTAAATATTCAGTCCACTGAAGCACATGAACGCCATAGCCATGAGGCCGACCACGATGAACGTGATGC
>CAMJJT010000045.1 GCA_946406195.1 uncultured Bacteroidales bacterium | reverse complement strand
TCTTCAAACAGATAGCCGGAGTAGTTGAGACGGAAGTGGGTTTCGCTAACGGTCAGACTTCATTACAGCTCGCTGGAGATAACGAGCAGTACTGGAAAATTTACGGCTTGAATTGCCTTGTGTTTACCGAGCTTGCAGCCCGCGCACAGGGCAAAACAAAGCGCAACCCGAACCCGCTCATGAAATGAATTTGGAGGCTTAGTCCTCCATTTTTTTTCAGACCGGTCGCAGGCTCTTCCGGATGACGGGCATCCTGTTCGTCAGCATGACTGCTATCGTAGTATTTTGTCCGACTGTTTTTATTTGGGCGTTCCCGGCATAGTTCTGCAGATCCTCTCATCTCCAGAGCTAATCCGGTCGGGCTTTGCAGGGGTTCACAAGTTCCGCATTAGTACCTAATACCATAGCCCTTCCAATCCCTAACGCGGTGGAAAAATCATGGATTTTTTGTTCTTTTTGAACTAATATGGGCTAATCGTCTCATTTTGTATCAAAAAAATTTGTATAATTCAAATATTTTTTGTAACTTTGCCGCGATTTTAGATACGAGCATCTTATAAGCTGCAAGAAATAACGTATCAAAATCAGGCCAAATCGTATCAAATCGTCTCAAAAAATTCAAACAAATGATAGAGCAAGTATATAATTTCTCCTTAGATGTCACATGGCAACTCATTCATCGGATGAGCCAGTTGGATCGCTTTGATGCACAATGGACAACCATTGAGAAGCGCGAGGGGCAGAGTTTGAAGCAATTAAAGTCAATTGCTACAGTACGAAGCGTCGGCGCATCTACGCGTATAGAAGGAAGTAAGATGACGAATGAGGAGGTGGAGAACCTGCTCAAAAACCTCACTATCACCAAACTCGTTGAGCGCGATCAGCAAGAGGTGGCAGGTTATTTTGAGGTATTGGATATCATCGGTGAATCGTACAATGACATTCATATCACGATAGCCGATATAAAGAACCTGCATAATCTACTGCTCAAGCATAGCGAGAAAGACAGTTGGCACAAAGGCGATTACAAACAGGTAAGCAACTCCGTGCAAGCCACATTGCCGGACGGAACGCAACAGATTATTTTCCAAACCACCGAGCCGGGCTATCCTACGGAGGAAGCGATGCGCAACTTAGTGGATTGGTATAATGAGCACGATGATATTCACCCATTAGTGCGTTGTGCTGCTTTTGTGTATGAGTTTGTAAGTATCCATCCGTTCCAAGATGGAAACGGACGTATGAGCCGTTTGCTCTCCACTTTGCTGCTCCTAAAAAACGGCTATAAGTGGATCCAGTATGTCAGTTTTGAACATGAGATAGAAAGCCGTAAGGCGGAGTACTATCGTGCCTTGCGCAGTTGTCAAGCAGAACGTCCAAATGAGAATATCTCCGTTTGGGTGGATTTCTTCTTGGGTGCGTTAGCCAACATACAAGAGCAGTTGATGCGTAAGTTGGAGACCCAAAGTTCCCGCAATCAACTATCAGCTCGTGCCAAGGCAATACTGCTCTACATCGAGAATCATCCAGATTGCCGTTCGGGTCAGATTGCGGCAGGTTTGGGCATTCCGTCCTCAACCGTCAAACGCATCTTGTCCGAGTTGTACGACAAACATCTCATATCTCGTTTGGGTGATGAAACGCACCCGTTCTATGAGATTGTATAAAGAAAGGCGGTAAGATAAGATATGAACTTCTGGCTGATGAGCAACAAGTTATTCAGGAAAATATACCATTAAGCAATATTCTAAAACCCAAAACAATATGAGAAACAATTTACTTTTTCGCCATTGGGCAGGGATAGTATGCCTGATGTGCGCAGTGGTATTCCATGTGCAGTATGCAGTGGCGACCAACGTCAGCGGTACAACCTATGCCAGCAACCTTGTTGCCAATGACAACATCGTCCTGACTGGCAATACGGTGCTGTTCATGAATACGGACTTGACGCTCACAGGCATCAGCGGTGACTACACATTGGAAATCCAAGGCAGCAACACGCTGACGGTGAACAACCCCAACGGGAATGCTATTTCCGTGTCGTCGCTGAATACCATATCCGCGTCATTGGATATTACCGGCAGCAAGGACGGTTTGAACGTGGATCAGGACATCAATATCTCTGGCGGTACACTTGTTGTCCATGCCGGGGTGGACGGTGTCTATTCGCGCAACGGTAGTATCACGCTGGATGGCACATTCGACATCACCAGTACGAATGGTCGTGCAGTATATGCAAGAATCGGCAATGTTGCTATAACCGGCGATTTTACTGCGGCAACATCATCTTCGCGAATGTCTGCCATAGAGGCTGGTTTGGCTGACAATAACGGTTTTGCTTCCGGAAATATTACCATTACAGGCGGCACAGTCAATGTGAGTGCAGTGAATGTTGCGATACATGCATATGCCGGTTCTGTGAGCGTAACGGGCGATGCGACGGTTACTTCTTCCAATGAAGCCGCCATTCAGACTACATCTATAGCAGGGTTCGGAGAAACCTACAAGACTGATGTTACGTTGGATGGTACTCTTCATATAGAAGGAGCATCTTACGCAGTAGTATCCGGAGGTAAACTCATTCTGAAGACAGGCGGAAGCATTACATCAGTTGGCACACTATACGCAGTAGAGGCGATGACATTGCATGGTGATGTTGATGTGGACGGAAGAAATGCACAAGCTATTTGTTGCCGGTGGGGTGATATATCCATAACCGGTAACCTCACTGCCAAATCCACATCGACAAGTGAGCCGTGTATTCAAGCCGGATTTGCAGACAATACAGGATTTGCTTCCGGTGGTGTTATCATCTTCGGAGGAACGGTAAATATTGACGCTGTGGCAGATGCCATTAAAACTCATGCTAACGGAGGCATCAATCTGTCCGGCAATGTTACCGTTAAATCCAAGAAAGGTGCAGCCTTGCTTGCAAAGGCGATAGATCTGACTAATTTTAATGATAAATTTTACTCTGGCGATATTACACTGGCTGGAACAATTAATTTGAATGGCGGCAAATACGGAATAGTGTCGGGAGGTGGCGACATCACATTACAAAGCGGAAGCCTGACCTCTGTGGGTGCTTTGTACGCCATGAGTGACATTACCATCAACGGAGATTTGAATGCCAAGACAACACGCCCTGACGTGCCCTGCATTCAAGCCGGAGACGCTGATAATACAGGTTTTTATGAAGGAAATGTTACTATTACCGGTAATAATATAATTGTCAGTAGCGTCACAGATGCTATAAAGTCTCATGCTCGTGGAAATATCCGTATTTCCGGTAATGCCAATATCTATTCGCTGAAAGGTGCAGCCTTAAACGCATTCGCTATAGATTTCATTGGCGAATTATATGCTGGCAATGTTACCCTGGATGGAACCATCAAATTGAACGGTGGCCAATACGGAATAGTGTCGGGAGGTGGCGACATCACATTACAAAGCGGAAGCCTGACCTCTGTGGGTGCTTTGTACGCCATGAGTGACATTACCATCAACGGAGATTTAAATGTTAAGACGGAACTTTCAGACATGACTTGCATCCAGGCAGGAAGCACTACTAATACAGGTTTTGTCATCGGTAATATCACCATCAACGGAGAAACTATTCTGGTCAATTCAGAACATGACGCAATCAAAGCAATTGGCGGTAATATACGACTCACAGGAAATGCAACAGTTGCTTCCTCTAATGGTGCTGCTGTTTTTGCGTTTGGCATTGAAGCATTTGGTGAATCGTATAAAGGTGATATTATCTTTGGAACCGGCGAATATAATCTTTCCGGTAAAGAATATTCTGTTGTATCACATGGTGCCATTACCATTCCTTCTGCGTTAAAGATTATTTCTCCAACCAACGGAACGGTTAGTGGAAATACGATTGTAGATTCAAACAGCGAGACGGCTAAGTTTGTTCATATTTCTGCGCCCGCTATCTCGGGGGCGGTGGCATTGACTTCCGAGCCAGCTCCGGGTGACTACGTCAGCTTCACGCTCACCGGCGATGTGGCAATGACGGTTATTAGCCAGGTATGGCAGATAAGCGATGACGGTTCCGTATGGAGCGACATTGAGGAAGACGAACCGGCTGGTGCTCCTGCCCGTGACGGAGTGCGGAAGGCACGCAAAATAGCGACTGACAGTTACTATGTACCTAAGCAGTCAGAGATAGGCAAATACCTTCGTGTGCAAGTCAAATCCGAAGGACATATTGGTTACCTCTATAGTCCTGTACGCAGGATTGCCAAGTTTATATGTACTAAGGTGCCGGAAACCCCGACGCTCAGCATCTCCGATAACAAAGTGGTTGTAGACAATGCCAAGAAGATACAGGAGTACATTATCTTCAACGTGCAGCGTGACCCTGCCGACCTCGTAGAAAGCGACTGGGCAAACGCCGTTTCTCCGGCTTCCAATGGTTCGCTAGAATTGACCGGTGTGCAGAACTCGCTCAACTGTGTTTATACGCGCGTCAAGGAGACTTCGACAACCCAGGCAGGTACGGATGTGGAATGGGCTCCTATTTACAATGGTACGGCAACGACTCTCTCCGCTATCAAACTGTCTTTGGACGACCGCACACAATATTTCGATATACAAGGTAATGAACTTAACTGCACCCTCGGCGATGTGATACGCATTACCGCTGCGCCAGTACCGTCCAATGCTACCGGCTGGGTAGGCGTACAGGGAAGCAAATGGCTCGTTAACGGTGTGTATAGCGGTTCGCCTTACGGCACTTTCTATGCAAACGAAGCATGTACGACACCGCTTAACGCCTCGTCCTATTATTCGACCGTTTATTTCAAGACCCAACAGCAGAAGAGTTGCGTCGAACTGCGTGCAGAAGTAACCGGTGCAAGTGGCACTATCTATCGTGCGCAAGCTATCAATATCGGCGACGCTAACGGCGATGTGCTGCTTGACCACGTGACGGTTGCTCCGCAAACGATAGGTAGCGGCGAGTACCTGAGCGGCATTCGTTTCTACCAGTACCCGAAATCCGCCGCATTGGAGAATCTGACTGCAGAGACATCAGGTACATATCGCGTGCCTCTCATATCGTTCAATGTCAGCACAGGCAAGATGATTATTGACGCGCGGAATGCCGACCAAGGCGATTATACTTATACGCTCAAACGTAACGGAGAGACTATTCCTGATCAGTTCACTGTGACGGTCACAAAGGGTAAATACGATGTTGATTCCCTTATCATGCGCACCAAATACATCACAGCCGACCCGGGCGAAGTGGTGGAGATTATTCCGCTGCTTTATCCGGCTAGCTCCGAAGCGGAGATTCTATGGTACACCACCGATGAGGTGAACGGACCGGTATCGAACGGCAAAGTGACGATAGCCAATGACGCGCCTATCGGCACGGAGATTTTTATTACCGCAATTGCGATGGGACGCTATGACAACTGCAAGATTACCGTCAGTGGTGAGAAATACGGTTTGTATGTGGCTTCGACGCAAGTGACGAGCCGTAACCGTGACGATATTCTTGGCGACGGAAAGTTCAGTTTCGACGGTCTGCGCACGCTGACGATAAATGGTGATGTGACACTCAACACACCGGTTCGCCTTGTGCAGAACACCGGCATTGAGGACTTGCTGATTAACATTGCTGACACCTGCGTAGTGACACAGCAGACCGGCGTTAACTCCGTCATATTTGATCTGCACAAAGATACACGTATCACAGGCAAACTGCTCAGCATCACCGGCAACACCGTTGGTATCAACGTAACGGACAACTCCACGCTGACACTTGACAATGCCGACCTGTATGTCTATGCGCAATACCCGCTCACTGGCGATATTGGCGGCAATGACAGCCTGAGCATCGTCGCATCGCGTGTAGAGATACGCGCCAAAGGTTCGGCGGCAGTTGATGACTTCAACGGTGGCATTTCGCTGACTGATTGCTACATCCAGACACCTACAGGCGGTGAAATCGTGGATGCCACCATCGAGGACGGCAACGGTTCGCAGGTGCGCAACTTGCTTATTGTGCCGCATAAGGAAAAACGTGTGGCTTGGATGGCATTCCTTCCGTTGGAGGTCAATGTTACAGTAGGTGACGAATTGGAAGAACCAACTCTTTTGAATCCCGAGCAGTTGTCAGTAACGTACAGCAGTAGCGTCCCGTCCGTAGCAACTGTGGACGCGCTCACCGGCGATGTGACACTCGTGGCAGCCGGCTCAACCGTCATCACCGCCACCTTTGCCGGCAATGAGGAATACAACGAAGCCTCTGCATCCTATACGTTGACTGTTGCCAGCAGCGACACTACGGCCATTGAAAACATCGTTGTTACTCCGTCCGATGAGACACGCAAGGTGCTCATTGATGGCAAGCTGTATATCGTCCGTCCTGACGGTGCAATATTCAACGCACAAGGAATGAGAGTGAATTAAAATTTGCTTAGACTATGATTTTCGACCGCTGACTCGTGACGAGTTGGCGGTTTTTCTTTCATATCTACCTACGGTCTGCCTCTTTCTGAAGCCGTTTGTTCGCCCTGACTGCACAGCTGCGTCCTACACTCTACCTTGCCGGTGGCTGCAACCACCTCCGGTGGGTGACTACAGCCCTTTGCTGTACCGGCTGACGTATACACCCTGCGAGCGTCCGGCTTGACCACCCCATAAAGCTGATGCAGGCTTCCCTCCCTCCGGTCGTTCGTTCTCCACGGCAAGGCTTTGGTCGTTAAGTCTCGCGGTCAGACCTCCAAGTGTTCAGTTCTGACCGTTCGCCTTGGTCACTCCCTCCGCTTTGCTGTTCCATCCTTCTCTCCCTCTTCCGCGCCCGTTATGCAGGCATTTGCCCCAGTAGTTGGGTTTTCTTTGCCTGAACACCAGGCACGAAACCGGTTGAGAATGGCGGCAGACTTCCAAGTGTTCAGTTCTGACCGCAATTCTTAACCTACCCAGTACCGGCGCAACTGTACGCCTCTTGCAATACGAGCGCTCTCCTCCCATGCCTGCTGCAGCACAGGCTGCTATCACTCTCCTACGCACAGTCGCTACATCTCCACGGCTGGGCTCTGGGTCAGCGTGTTTTCGGGCAGACCTCCAAGTGTTCAGTTCTGCTATCCTCAACATGCCTCGCCGCCACCCATTCGTGATGGCAGCCTTCTCCCTCCCCATTTTTTCTTTTTCTTTTTGCTTGTCATTTGAGGGCTTGGTTTTTCGCCCTCGATACGGAAATTGTCTGCTATGCCAGTATATGTTTCTATACGAATACATTTGTCCGCAGCAGATCCGCGTTTATCTGAT
>CAMJJT010000044.1 GCA_946406195.1 uncultured Bacteroidales bacterium | reverse complement strand
TTGAGGTCAGCACGCGGAGCAGGCATGCACTCGAGGATCTTCCCGAGGATGTACATACGTGCCTCGTGCGCCTGTGCGAGCGCGTTCTCTAATATCTCATAGCTCAGACCATCTACCTTGATATCCATCTGGCAAGCCGTCAGACCGTCCTTCGTACCGGTGGTCTTGAAGTCCATGTCACCGAGGTGGTCCTCATCGCCGAGGATATCGGAGAGGATTGCGTAGTTCTTACCTTGGTTCTCGGAGATCAGACCCATCGCGATACCGGAAACGGGTTTCTTCATCGGCACACCTGCGTCCATGAGGGCGAGGGTTCCTGCGCAAACGGTAGCCATCGAAGACGAACCGTTGGACTCGAGGATGTCAGAAACGACACGTACGGTATAAGGGAAGTCCTCCGGGATCATGTTCTTGAGCGCACGGCAAGCGAGGTTACCGTGACCGATCTCACGACGTCCGACACCACGCTGAGCTTTTGCCTCACCCGTGGAGAACGGCGGGAAGTTATAGTGCAGGAGGAACTTATCGGTGCCTTGGATCAACGCCTCATCAACGATCTTCTCATCGCGGCTCGTACCGAGGGTAACGGTTGAGAGCGACTGAGTCTCACCACGGGTGAAGATAGAGGATCCGTGAGGGCCGGGGAGGTACCCCACCTCACACCAGATCGGACGGATCTCCGTGGTCTTACGGCCATCCAGACGCTTTCCTTCATCGAGGACCGCGCGACGCATAGCCTCTTTCTCTACATCGTGATAGTAGCGATCTACGAGCGCTGCTACCTCATCGATATCGATGCCGAGTGCCTCAGCGCGTTGAGCCATATACTCTGCTTTCTCAGCTTTGAAGTCCTCGCGGATCTGGCTGAACATCTCCTCGCGGTGATGTTTATCGGTATCCGCAGAAGTAGCCTGTGCATAAGCGCGAGCGTAAGAGTAGTCGTGAACTGCCTGCTTCAACTCGTCATCATTCACCTCATGGCAGTACTCACGTTTGGTCTCCTTGCCGTAAGCCTTCATCATCTCGTTGATTGCCAGACACTGCGGTTTGATCGCCTCGTGCGCAGCCTTGATAGCCTCCAGCATAACGGACTCCGGCACTTCTTTCATCTCGCCTTCGACCATCATAATGTTGTCATAGGTAGCAGCCACCATCAGCTCGAGGTCAGCGTGCTCGCATTGCTCGAAAGTCGGGTTGATGACCATCTCGCCGTTCACACGCGCTACACGAACCTCGCTCACCGGACCCTCGAAAGGAATGTCGGAACAAGCGAGTGCCGCACCAGCAGCCAAACCAGCAATGCTCTCCGGCATGTCGATGCCGTCCGCCGAATACATGGTGACGTTTACGAACGTCTCTGCGTGATAATTAGAAGGGAAGAGGGGACGAAGGGCGCGGTCGATCAGACGTGCAATCAGGATTTCGTAATCCGAAGCTTTGCCTTCGCGGCGGGTAAAACCGCCCGGGAAGCGTCCTGCGGACGCAAATTTCTCTTTGTACTCTACGGTCAAGGGCATAAAGTCTGTGCCGGGAACCGCATCTTTGGCGGAGCAGACAGTAGCTAAGATCATCGTGTTGCCGAGGGTCGCCATCACTGCGCCATCAGCCTGTTTAGCCAACTTACCTGTCTCCAGTTTGATCACTCGTCCATCGGGGAGAGCGATCTCTTTCGTTACAATATTCATCAAAAAAATCTATTTATGGTCGCCGTTTGCGACCTGTTAATTATTAAGACCCACAAAAAGTCGTGCAAAGGTACTACTTTTTTTTTATATACGCAAGAGAAATTTTCTTTTTGCAAGAAAAACGCCATTTTTTGCACATAAAAAAACGCCCCGAGGGACGTTTTTTATGCAATGTAGTATGAATTTAGTCCAAGAGAAGTCACTCTAAATTGCGAATGAGAACCATCGAAAGGCGATACACTGCTCCTGCTCCCAAAGTATATGGACGTAACTGCGTACAGAGTTCCGGATTGGTTTTCAATAATTGTACGAATTCTTCGGGTGAACGATTCAAGGCTTCGTCCAAGGTGATTTTGCCGGCTCCGTTAATCGTCATCATATTTCCGCGGACAAGCCAGAGGCTCACAAGCGCCCCATCCGGTATGGAGTCAAAGAGTTTTTCGTTCAATACTGCGCGTCCTTTATCTTCGACGATATCCACATTGACCACCCGCTTATTCTGAGAACTCTCTTCGAGGAGAGATCCTGTCCACTCAGCGACAACCATTACGCCGTTCTTGTTTTTGGTATCTTCATTCCATTCCAGCAGAAAATCCGAATAATAGCAAAGGGGCATTGGATTATTGTCCACCTGAGGACGGATGAGTTGAAAAGGCTTTGCAGCCGACATTTCATAAGAATAGGCGTGCGTGATCTCGTTCGCCGGATCTATATCGCGCGAAACGGTACGCGTTAAAAGGAGTATTGCCTGATCCCCCTCCGTATTCCATTTCGGTTCGTCGTGCACGCGGATTTTGATGTCATTTTTCAGCGTAAGGAGATCATCCTCGGCGCGTGTCGCGCTCTCTTCGTATTGCATTGCCTCATCGCTCGGATTAATCTGCGATGCATAAGAAGCAAATGATTCCATGTTAGAAAGGAACCAATCCAAATAAGGCGATTTTCCATTATAGAGCACATTATCAAAGGGCAGATTTTGCTCGTAGTGCGATCTATAATTCGGTTCATTGGAGTTGCAAGCAACCAGCGTAATGATTGCCGCAAAAAATAATACTTTCGTTTTCATTACTGTGATAAATCTAACTGTTTTAATTATGTCAGCCTGACGCTCAATCGTTTGACGGTGCAAAATTACTGCTTTTTTTTAACATACGCAAGAGAAATTTTCTTTTTGCAAGAAAAACGCCATTTTTGTACAAAAAAAACGCCCCGAGGGACGTTTTTTAATCACAACAATACTATTTCCACACGACGGTTGAGTTGGCGGTTCTCGTCGGTGGTATTCGGCAGAATGGGGTCGCGTTCACCGCGTCCTTCGATCTCGATACGTTCGGGCAGGATACCACGGTTGATCATTTCCTGCTTCACCTCTTGGCATCGTCCTTCCGACAAGGCTTGGTTCGAGCGGTCGGAGCCGATGTTATCGGTGTGTCCGACAATACGGATTCGTTGGTTAGGGCGCTGCGTCAAGAAACGATAGAGCTCATTAAGAGCCGGTTCAGAGGAATCAAGGATACGGGTCTTACCCGTAGCGAAATAGATATTATGGAGGACGAAGGACTTAATCTCTTTGGGTTGCATGACCACTCCCGCGAAAGCAGCGGCTGGGATGATCGTGTCATGGAAGGGGAAGTAGTCCACCGCCGTAGCTTCGATGGTATAGAAAGGAATGCGATCATCGAGCAGAACCGACAGGTGGGAATGGAGGCTATCGGAAGTAGTCTGCATGATCTTACGTCCGGCATCATTACGGACTACGATATTCGCCACCACGGGTCGCGAAGTGAGGGAGTCGGTAACGGTAAAGACGATACGCGTCTCGGGATAAAGAGACATATGGATCGAGTCCTCGTCCAAGCGATGATCGAAGAAGAGGGTGTCTGAAGAGAAATAGCCTATTTTAGCCGCAGTAGCATAATAGCGTCCGGCAGGCAGCGTTTTGGAGACACGTGCGCGTTTATTATCGGTAGGTTTGTTGATTTTCGGTTTCTTTCCCGGTCGGGCATTAACATCTTGTACCATGATGTGCGTAGCCGGCAGTGCTTCTCCTGTACGCAAATCGGAGGTATAGACATAGAGAAGCAGTTTGCCCTCTTTGATGCGTTTTTTCTTGGCAGCCTTGGCTTTAGCGGCACGTTTTTTCTCCGCCTTACGTTTAGCAGCCTGACGTTTGCGTATCTGCATTTCCTTAGCCTTTGCGCGTTTCTGTGCCGGTGTGACGGCATATGAATCCGTTACTCCCAAGAAGAGGAGCAACAAACATAATAATATAGAAACGCGCGCACGCATGGATGTTCTTTTTAAAGAACAGGAGGATAGTCACGGGACTATCCTCCTGTCGTGGTCCCACTTGGGCTTGAACCAAGGACCCCCTGATTATGAGTCAGGTGCTACTAACCAACTGAGCTATGGGACCGTGCGATCGGATATTCAATAGTGGATTCCAACCGCGCCCCCAAAGGGGAGATTATTGGTTTTTATTTTGTTGCAACTTACGATGTGCTGTGATGCTATAGAGCTTGAGCACATCTTTCTGCTCTATCTTCAACTCTTCGGCGGTGAGTTCGGGAATAATGAGTTCCATGCCCTCACGGAAGTCGTTCGGAGTGGTCATCTTATCGGTGTTAGCCGCATAGATGAATACCCAGCATTGCGAGTTGTTGTAGTACTTGCGAGCGAGACGCGAGAGGGTCATACCCTTCTCTACTGTCACCACTGTATGCTGACGTTCCTTGTATTGCTCAATCATTTCTTCTTCCTTGCGAGAGGACTCCTCGAGAGAAACCGTTTCTACCGGCTCCATTTCCTCTTTCTTGAGGTTGAGTTTCGGAACGCGTACAGCGCCAGAGTTCTCGACAGTAACAGGTACGTTCTCGTCGGTGTTCTTCGTTTCGTTCTTATCTTGGAGTTCTACCTTCATGAGTTCAAAGGTCTCCTTATCCACGAGGTGGATAGATACACGGCGGTTCGGCGCGAAGGATCTGTTGCTCTTACGAGCTGCGATCTTACCGATACCTGCATTGTGCATATGATCGAACGGAATAGCGTACTCTTTGTTCAACTCCTCCATTACGTTCTTGGCACGGTTGTCACCCAGTTTGAAGTTGTGTGCCTTAGAAGCCGTGTTATCGCAATAACCGATGAGGACTGCGTAGAGCGAGGTATCCTCCTCCATTACCTGACTTGCCTCGAATATCGTAGCGAGTGCATCCTCACGGAGATCATACTTATCGTTATCGAAGAATACGTTGAAGACGCGTTCGTTACGTTTGCCTCTGAAGGACTCGCGAACGATCACCGAGTCATGACGAATGATGATCACCGTGTCGTGCGGCGCGATGATAGCAGGAGCCGCAGCCGGTTCAGCCTTAGCAAGGAGTCTATCATACTCAGCAAAAGAAGGCATGTTACGCGGGTGAGATTTCTTAACCGCCTCCAGCTTGATTCGCATATTGAGGGTGATATCAAAGATACCATCGTTGTTCTTCGAAGCTGCGGTATAAGGGGAGTGCTTATAATAACCACGACCATCCACGTAGTCACGCGTAAAATAAGTATAGTTCGCGCGCAGGCCCAACGCGAGCGTACGATTGAGGTTGAACTCGAAGTTAGCACCCGCCTGAATGATACCAACCATGCCATAGTAGCTATCATGCTCAGGACCAACTTTGCCATCTGCATTGACATAGTTATTGGTTCCGCCACGCATGTGCGTAGTGTTGGAATTATTCAGTTCATTATAATCATCTTTGAAATAATGGGTACGTCTATACCAAGCACCACCGGCTCCGAAATACGGGAGGATAGAGAATATCTTACGGTGCATTCTCGGGAAGAAGAGGTTAATAAGGTCAAAGGACACATAAGCCGTAGCTTTGTGCATGTGACCATTCAAGAGGGTATCGACACTAACGCTACCGCCCTTACCCGTTACGGTGTACATGTTATACATATACTCGACACCGATGTTCCAAGTCGGGGTAAAGTTATACTCCACCGCCAAACCTGCCGAAGGGATCGCCACATTGTGCTTTAGCTCACTGGTGAAATCACCATCGAAGATATTAAATCCGATGTGAGGGATGATACTCCAATGGGCGATTTCAGGCTTAATACCCTTCTCATTTTGCGGAAGATCCCAAGGGTGAATACCCTTAATCTGCACTGTATCCTCCGCCACAACCTCCTCATTCTGAGCCATTAAGACGCCAGAAAAGCAAATCAAAGCCAAAAATAGTAAACCTTTTTTCATATAAAAAAAGCAGATATGTTTGTTACTAATATTCACAATTTGAGTGCAAAGGTACAACTTTTTTTTGACATGACCAAATTTTTTCACAAAAAAAAATATTTTTTTCAGCAAGTATTGCATATATGGATTTTTTTTTGTATCTTTGCAGCAGATTTTCGAAGATATATGTACCACATTCAATTAGAGGCTTAAAAGTGAGGTGACAATGGGTCGAGCATCCATTGAGCACCCATTGAGCATCCATTGAGCATCCATTGGAGACAGGTGGCAGGCAGGGAGTTATCCGGTTGAGAGTTGAGAATTGAGAATTGAGAATTGAGAGTTGAGAATTGAGAATTTTTAAATTTAATATATAAGGAATATGGACATTTTAAATCAAATGATTGCGCGCGCGAAAGCAAATCCGCAGCGCATTGTGTTGCCGGAAGGCGATGAACCTCGTACGTTGGAAGCTGCTAACATTTTGTTGAAAGACAAGATTGCGCAGCTTATTTTGATTGGTGACCCTGAGAAAATCAAGGGCATGGCTGCTGAGAAGGGCTATGAGTACATCAAAGAGGCTAAGATCGTTGATCCGATCAACGATCCGAAGATGCCGGAGTACGCAAAGTTGCTGTTTGAACTACGTAAGGCAAAAGGCATGACAGAAGAAGAGGCTGCGAAGAAAGCACAGGATCCGTTGTATTTGGGTTGTTTGATGATCAAGGCAGGTGATGCAGATGGTGAGCTCGCAGGTGCTCGCGGTACGACGGCAGACACGATTCGTCCGGCATTCCAGATCCTGAAGACCAAACCGGGTTGCTCGATTGTGAGCGGTGCATTTTTAATGTTCACGCCGGCTAAGCAGTTGGGCGAGAACGGTTTCCTGCTGTTTGCAGACTGCGCAGTTAACCCGAATCCGGATGCAAAACAGTTAGCAGAGATCGCTATCTCGACGGCAGAAACCGCACGTGCTATCGCAGGCATCGAGCCGAGAGTAGCTATGCTGAGCTTCTCGACCAAGGGAAGTGCTAAGCATGAGCTCGTGGATAAAGTGCAGGAGGCAACGAAATTGGCAAAAGAGATGGCTCCTGAGTTGGCACTCGATGGCGAGTTGCAGGCAGACGCAGCGCTGGTAGAGAGCGTAGCTAAGACCAAAGCGCCTGGAAGCAATGTGGCAGGTAAAGCTAATGTGCTCGTGTTCCCGGATCTGCAGGCAGGAAATATCGGTTACAAGCTGGTTGAGCGTTTCAGCGGCGCGGATGCTGTTGGTCCGATCTTGCAGGGTATCGCTGCTCCGGTAAATGACCTGAGCCGCGGATGCAAAGTACAGGACATCGTGCAGATGGTGGTTATTACCGCTAATCAGGCGATAAAGTAAAAGCGAGCGTTATGTCATCGCGCCATAGATAGCAACCCCTCGGTGACCGCAAACAAAGCAACTCGCAAAAGGGGAGAGAGAAAAAGAAGAATACCAAAACAAATAAAAACACAAAAACAATATGAAGATATTAGTATTGAACTGCGGAAGTAGCAGTATTAAGTATAAGCTCTTTGAGATGGAGAGCAAG
>CAMJJT010000043.1 GCA_946406195.1 uncultured Bacteroidales bacterium | reverse complement strand
ACAACGAGTGCCGTGGCGAGAAAATTCTTGTTTTCCACAAGAAACGTCGCAAAGGCTATCGCAAACTCAATGGTCACCGTCAGGATTTGACCAACGTTGTAGTTAAAGAAATTGTTATTGCTTAAAAGAAAGGACAACAGAGTATGGCACACAAGAAAGGTGTCGGTAGTTCCAAGAACGGCCGTGAATCAGAAAGCAAACGTCTTGGCGTGAAGATCTTTGGTGGTCAATTCGCAAAGGCAGGTAACATTATCGTACGTCAGCGTGGTACCGTACACAACCCCGGTGAAAACATGGGAATGGGTTCGGATCACACTTTGTTCGCACTCTGCGATGGTATCGTAACCTTCCGCAAACGTCGCGACAACAAGTCGTACGTCTCTATCGCTCCGGTGGCTGCAGAAGCTTAATCGGCGCGGAGACAATCCCAAATCTCCTACCGAGGCTTCGGCTCAGGTGGGAGATTTTTATTTGATAATCCATCCGCCAAGTTTGGCGGATTAACCAAATACTTTTATGTTAACATTAAAACAGATTTATGATGATAAAGCTCGTGTGATTGCGGGCTTGGAGAAGAAACATTTCGCCGGAGCTGCCGAGGCTATCGACGAGGTGCTTCGTCTGGATGCAGAGCGCAAATCCGCTCAGCAACTCAAGGATGCTGCGGCTGCCGAGATGAACAAAATCTCTAAATCCATCGGTGCACTTATGGCGCAAGGTAAACGAGATGAGGCTGAGGCTGCCAAGGCGCAGACAGGTGCCCTCAAAGCGCAGATTGCCGAGTATGACGTGAAAATGTCCGAGGCGGAAGAGGCGCAGACCAAACTGCTCCTCACCATCCCGAATATCCCTTACGACATCGTGCCCGAGGGTGCTTCCGCAGAGGACAACCTCGCTGTCACCATCGGTAACTGGCCCAACCAGCCGATGATTGATGCGATCGCCAAAGACGGCGCAGTTGCCCTCCGCGATTGGGACAGTGCTACCGACGAGAAGATAGCAGAGGAGAAATTGTCAATTCTCAATTCTCAATTATCAACTAAACTCCCGCACTGGGATCTCGCTAAGAAATACAACCTCATAGACTTCGACCTCGGTGTGAAGATCTCTGGCGCAGGTTTCCCTGTTTATATCGGTCAGGGTGCTCGTCTACAACGTGCGCTCATCAATTTCTTCCTCGCCGAGGCAAACAAAGCCGGTTACACGGAGATCATGCCGCCGACCGTTGTCAACGCCGCTTCCGGTTACGGAACAGGTCAGCTGCCCGACAAAGAGGGTCAGATGTACCACTGCGAGGTGGATGACCTCTATCTCATCCCGACCGCAGAGGTGCCGGTAACGAATATCTACCGCGATGTGATCATCGACGAGGACAAACTGCCGATTAAGAACTGCGCTTATACGGAGTGTTTCCGTCGCGAGGCAGGTTCGTACGGCAAGGATGTACGTGGCCTGAACCGTCTGCATGAGTTCTCGAAGATCGAGATCGTGCGTATTGACACGCCGGAGCATTCCGACGCTTCGCACAAAGAGATGCTGGCACACGTGGAAGGTCTGCTCAAGAAGCTCGAACTCCCGTATCGTATTCTCCGTCTCTCCGGAGGAGATATGTCCTTTACAGCCGCACTCTGCTATGACTTTGAGGTCTATTCCGAGGCGCAACACCGCTGGCTCGAGGTGTCTTCAACCTCTAATTTCGACACCTATCAGGCGAACCGCCTCAAGTGCCGTTACCGCCGTGCGGAGGACAAGAAAGTGCAACTCTGCCATACCCTTAACGGCTCTGCACTCGCTCTCCCGCGCATCGTAGCAGCGCTCCTCGAGAATAACCAGACGCCGGAAGGTATCCGCATCCCGGCGGCCCTCCAGCCCTTCTTCGGAGATGACATGATTCGATAAATGGACAATACGTAAGAAAAAATCGCTCATACGGGCGATTTTTTTTTGTAAATTTGCATATATGCAAAAAAATGTGTAACTTTGCACCCGATTTGGAGGACAATTGATAATTGAGAAAAAAGCAAATCATTAATACATACATAGATGAAAACAAAACAATTCTCTATTTTTTTTGTAGCCGCCGCAGTACTGGCAAGTTGTATCAAGTTGCCTGAAGAGCAGCACACGAGTTTTGAAACCCTTACGTTGACCCGTGAGACAGTAACGGCTCCGATTACTTGGAGTGCAGCTGTCCGCGGTAAAGGCGATGTGTCTATCGTATCCCGATGCACAGGTACGTTAGAGTTCATCAATGTGAAAGACGGACAGCGCGTGAAGAAAGGCGATGTCCTCTTCCAGATTGATAGCCGGAGCGCCATGAATGCGTTAGTACATGCCAAGGCGGATTTGCAGACAGCCCTTGCTAACTGTGAGAACGCCAAACTGGAGGCAGAGAGCAACAAAGAGTTATCGGACAAAGGAATCATCAGCGATTATCTGCTGCGTAAGAGCCTGAATACCCTTCAATCGGCTGAGGCACAAGTGGCGCAAGCAGAAGCTGCAGTTCGCGATGCCGAGTTGCGTCTGGATTATTGCACGATCAAGAGTCCTGTGGAAGGATTAGTGGGAAATGTGCTGCCTCACGTGGGAGATGTGATTGCTGAGGGGATGATGATGACCCGAGTAGCCGGTGTGAGTGAGATGGAAGCCAGTTTCTCCATTACCGAGAGCCAGGTACATGCCATGGTGAGTGAGTTGGGCTCGTTGGAGGCCTTGGTGAAGATAGCTCCGCCGCTCACTTTCCGATTCAAAGATGGTAGCGAGTATAGCCATAAAGGACATATCACCAGCCTTTCCGGAATGGTGGATCAGCAGACAGGAGCTGTGACCTGCTATGTCACTTTCCCGAATCCGAATGGCGAACTCTTCTCCGGTATGCAAGGATCCGTGGTGATGCCGGTAGAGTGGGCGGATGTGATGTTAGTGCCGCTGACCTCTATCGTTCGTATTCAGAATAAGGCGTTGGTGTATAAAGTGGGGGCAGACAGCCTCGCTTCCAGTGCTATCGTGGAGATAGAGGAGTTGGGTGATGGTGTACGCGCGGTAATTAAATCCGGAGCAGAAGTGGGAGAGACGATTGTGGCAAAAGGAGCTGCGAATGTACACGAAGGACAGCAGGTACTGTTCTGATTTGATATTTGACATTTGACATTTGACAATTATGGCAAAGGGAAATATATTCGTAGATCGAAAAGTGATGGCGGTTTGTATCTCGCTGCTGATCGCTTTGGTGGGCTTTATATGCCTCAAGACGCTGCCTATCGAGCAGTATCCGGACATCGCTCCTCCGACGGTGATGATCTCCACCTCTTATTCCGGTGCAGATGCCAACACGGTCATGAAATCCGTGGTGATGCCTATCGAGGAGGCGGTGAACGGTGTGGAGAACATGGCGTACATGACTTCGGAAGCTTCGGCTACCGGTGATGTCAATATCAATGTGTTCTTCAAGCAAGGCACCAACCCCGACATGGCGGCAGTGAACGTGCAGAACCGTGTGTCAGCGGCTTTGGGATTACTTCCGCAGGAGGTGACCCGAGTGGGCGTGAAGGTGGAGAAACGCCAGAACAACATCCTGCAGATCGCCGCCCTGGTGAGTCGTGACGGCAAGTTCGACAACGATTTCATTGCCAACTATATCGACATCAACGTCAAACCTCGTCTCTTGCGTGTGACGGGTGTCGGCGCGGTGCAGTTGTTGGGAAACACCTATTCCTTGCGTATATGGATGAAGCCGGATGTGATGGCGCAATATGGGTTGGAACCGAATGATATCTTCGCTGCCATCGGTAACCAGAACATGGTGGCGGCTACCGGTGCGTTAGGCGAGCAGAGCGGCAACACATACCAATATAATTTGGAGTACAAGGGGCGTCTTCAATCCATAGAAGAGTTCGAGTCAATCGTTCTGCGTACCTCGAACGGTAATGTGCTGCATCTGAGGGACGTAGCGGACGTGGAGTTAGGCGCACTGAACTATAGCTTCTCCTCGCGCGTGGATGAGAAACCCGGTGTGGCATTCATGATCAATCAAGCGCCCGGAGCTAATGCTACTCAGGTCAATGCGGCGATTAATGAACTTTATGACCAGATTAAACAGACCATGCCGGCTGGTTTGGAGTTCACAATCTTGCAGACTTCTGATGACTTCCTCTATGCAGCTATTCATAACGTGGTAGAGACCCTCATCATCGCGATTATTCTGGTTATCTTGGTGGTGTATTTCTTCCTGCAGAACTTCAAGGCAACCCTCATTCCGTCGATCTCGATCATCGTATCGCTGTTAGGTACGTTTGCCGTGGTGAAAGTAGCGGGATTCTCCTTGAATATCCTGACGCTCTTTGCCCTCGTGCTGGCGATCGGTACGGTCGTCGATGATGCAATCGTCGTCGTCGAGGCGGTGATGGCGAAGATGGAGAGCGGTTATACTTCGGCATACAAGGCTACGAAAGATGCCATGAGCGAAGTGACGGTGGCTGTCATCAGTTGTACGCTGGTCTTCATGGCCGTCTTCATCCCCGTGACCTTCATGCCCGGAACGAGCGGTACTTTCTTTACGCAGTTCGGTATCACCATCGCCAGTTCGGTGGGACTCAGTTGCCTCTCGGCGCTGACCCTCTGTCCGGCGCTGACGGCTGTCCTTTTCAAGCCTAAGAAAGAAGAGACGAATGGAAAGAAAAGCTTCGCCCAATATGTGAAAGAAGCGTACGACGCTGGGTACAATGCTATCTTAGGCAAGTATAAGAACGGTGTGTCTAAGTTCCTCAAGAATCCTCATCGCGCGTGGATTTGGCTCATTGCAGCCGTAGTGGCTATGGTGTTGGCTATGCGTGCGCTGCCTTCGGGACTTGTGCCGCAGGAGGACCAAGGTGTAATCATGGTGGATGTGACAGCGCCTGCCGGTTCACCGCTTGTAGAGACAGATAAGATCATGGCACAGGTGGAGGAACATGTGCTGCGGCTTGAGGAAGTGGAGAGTTATGCGAAGATCTCCGGTTTCGGTCTGATCTCCGGTACAGGTGTGAGCTATGGTACGCTTGTCGTCCGCCTCAAACCTTGGGATCAGCGTAAGGGAATCGAGCACTATATCGATTATGTGATGGCGAAACTGTACCTCTCTTGCGAGGATATCAAAGACGCACAAGTCATTCCGTTCCAGATGCCGCAGATTCCCGGTTATGGTAACAGTAACGCAATCGATCTCCAGATGGAGGACCTGCAAGGAGGTGACATGTCGCAGTTCAACGATATTGTGAATAACTTCCTTGCTGAGCTTCAGAAACACCCCGAGGTGCAGATGGCGATGTCGCTCTACAGCGAGTCCTTCCCTAAATACAAAGTGGATGTCAACGCTACGCAATGCGACCGCGCAGGTATCTCGCCGGATGTAGTCTTGAACACCCTCGGTGCTTACTGTGGTAGTGCGTATATCAGTAACTTCAACCAGTACGGAAAGGTCTATCGTGTCATGGCGGGCGCTGCGCCGGAATATCGTCTGGATCCTTCGTCGCTGAATAATATCTTCGTCAAACTGAATGGAAAAATGGTAAATGGCGAAATGGTAAGTGAAATGGCTCCTATCGCGCAGTTTGTTACGCTCACTCCGGCTGTCGGTTCGGCTACTCAGAAACGCTTTAACCTTTATCAATCAATCGCTTGCTCCGTGCAGCCAAACGCCGGTTACAGCGAAGGCGATGTGCAGCGTGTCATTGCAGAGGTGGCGAAAGATCATCTGCCTACCGGCTATGCTTACGAATACGGCGGTATGAGCCGTGAGTTGGAGGCGAATAGCAAATCCAACCTCACAGGTCTCATCTATCTCGTATGTATCTTGTTGATTTATATGATTTTGGCTTCGTTGTATGAGTCCTATTTCATTCCGCTGGCAGTCCTGCTGTCTGTGCCTTTCGGTCTGATGGGTTCGTTCGCTTTCTCTTGGCTCTGCGGTCAGGAGAATAATATCTACCTCCAGACCGGTGTGATCATGTTGATCGGTCTGCTCGCGAAGACAGCCATCCTGATTACCGAGTTCGCCGTTGAGAAACGCAAACAAGGCATGCCTATCTTGGAGGCGGCGCTGGGTGCCTGCGAGGATCGTCTGCGTCCTATCCTCATGACCGTTGTGACGATGATCGCCGGTATGATTCCTCTGATTATCGAAGGTGGCGCCGGTGCGAATGGTAACCGCGCTTTGGCAATCGGTGTGACAGGTGGTATGGCAGTCGGAACGCTCGCGCTCGTATTCGTCGTGCCCGCGTTCTATATTATATTCCAGAAACTCCACGAGCGCTTCCAAGGTACCCCCGAACCTGCCGAAGAAGAAAATCCAACAGCGAAGCGGTCTAACAGCGCAAGCGGTCTAACAGTGATAGCGGTCTGTGCGTTAGCACTATCCCTTTCTTCCTGCGGTGTCTTCAAGAAATACGAGCCGGCGCAGCAGCCTGTAACCGATTCGCTGGTGACCGCCGTCAGTGACTCCCCATGGCAGACTTATATCACCGATCCGGTCCTGCAAGGACATATCCGTCAGGCGCTGGCTAACAATGTCGATTACCGCTCGCGCAAACTGGCGGTTCAGGAGGCGGACGCACGTCTTCGTGCAGCTAAGTTAGGCTTCCTCCCAACACTGGCTATCGCGCCGGCAAACGTGGGTGTCACCGGCACTTATACGCCCGATGCAGGCACGTCCGGAGCTACTCTGACTTATCAAGTGCCGCTCTCTCTCAACTGGGGTGGGGAAGGATTTGGAACGATCACGAACCGCAAGCGTCAGGCTCAAGTGCTCCGCGAACAAGCGGAGGATAACCGCGCGGCTGCTCATGCCAACCTCGTCGCTACTGTGGCACGCACCTATACCCAGTTGCAGTTGTTGGATTATCAGGGGACCATCCTCGACAGCACAGAGATGATCTGGCAACAAGTACTCGAGATCCAGCGTGTTCTGGTCAAGAACGGACAGGCTTATTCGCCTTCGGTGGGTCAGATGGAGGCATCCCTCATCAATGTGCAGATTCAGCGCAAACAACTCATGGAGCAAATCCATTCGCTGGAGCTCTCCATGTGCCTCCTCCTGAACGTGGAGCCGCAAGCCATCGCCCGTTCGCCTTGGTCGAGTTATACCTTCGATCCTTGGACCTTGGAGCCTGTGCCGGCATCCCAACTCAGCAACCGTGCTGACGTCCGCGCAGCGGAGCGTAACGTAGCTGCCGCTTTCTATCAGACCAACATGGCGAAAGCCGCTTTTTGTCCCGCCCTTTCCCTTTCCGGACTCGTGGGATGGACCAATAACGGCGGTGTCGTACCGAACCCGGGGCAGTTGCTCATGAATGCGGCGCTGGGACTCTCCCAACCGATCTTTGCAGGTGGTAAACTCAAGGCAAACCTCAAGATTGCTAAGCTGCAACAGGAGGAAGCCGCTGAACGCTATGTAGAGACCATGTTGCGCGCCGGAAGCGAAGTCAATGACGCTATCTTCCGTTGCGCGAGCGCACAAGTGCAGGATAGCCTCTATCAACGCCTTCTCACTACGCAAAGCGAGTCCTATCACGGAACCTGCGAGCTGATGAAAAAAGGCAAGGCGTCTTACTTGGAAGTACTGACCGCGCAGGAGAATTATCTCAAAGCGCAACTCGCCGATGTAACGAACCGCTATAACGGACTAATCAGTCTCATCGACCTCTACGTCGCTCTTGGCGGTGCCACCAAATAAGCATTCTTGACCCTATAAATGACAAAAAAGAGGCACTTTTGCGCCTCTTTTTTGATGCTTTACAAAAAAAATGAGGGGGTAAGTGCATTTTTTTGCCAAAAAATTTGGTCATGTCAAAAAAAAGCAGTACCTTTGCACCCGCTTTTGAAAAACAGAGCAGTGTTCTTAACACATAAACGTTCACCCAAACCCCGATGAGAAAGTTTACTTTCGAAATCGGAGAGCGGAGGCACAAGTCGCCCGTCGATTAAGCATAGCGGTATCGACAATCGCGATCTTGTTGCCGAACGCGAAGGTGCGGTAGTTCAGTTGGTTAGAATACCGGCCTGTCACGCCGTAGGTCGCGAGTTCGAGTCTCGTCCGCACCGCAAAGCCCGCAGAAATGCGGGCTTTGTTATTGTTACACATTGTAATCGACCCAAAATCTGCCCAAATTGTCATTTGATTCGTAACACTCGCAGAATTTCCTTCTGCTCGTCCGTAATACGATAACTCTCAATAGCCTTTTGAATAGTCTTATTATGCGTCCAGGGATGCAAGAGATGTTGCTCTATATAAGGCAACGTGGCATCCCACTGTTTGGCAAGTGCCGTAGCAAAGAACCATGCCTGCATCATGCGGATGTAATACTCTTCGCTCTTAATAGAGGCAACCCATTCCAAGAATTCCGGCTTAAACTCCCCATCCAAATAATACCGCATCAACATCCCTATGCCAAAGCGTTTCGTATAGGTGTGCTTGCTCCTCATCCACTTGCGAATGAGCGGTAACAGCTCTGTTGTATTCTTCTTAAAGCAACAAGATGATAGTTGGTCGCAAGTAGCCCAATTATCCACATATGGCAGGAACTGCTCCAGTTCAGCGATACAAGTGTTGAAATCTTTCTCTTCCGACAGGATAAACGCGTGCAGTTGGTTCTCGTCAAAATAGCGATGT
>CAMJJT010000042.1 GCA_946406195.1 uncultured Bacteroidales bacterium | reverse complement strand
CCGTAGAGACTGCCGTTGTTGTACTTGGCATAGGTGCCACAATAGACTGCCGGGTTGCTGTTCTCATAGTGTGCAGCGTGCTCGCGGATTTCGTTCTTCGTTAATGGTTCTCTGTAGTTCATAATGCTAAAATTTTAGATTGTTAATACTATAGTAAATTAGTGCCACACTTGGCTTGTGTACTGAAAATCTTCGTATTCCTCGTAAATATCTCCGAAATCGGCTTCATTTGCGGTAATGCTGGAGCGGTGAGCAACCTTTACAAAACTTTGATTGTTGTTTGAGCGGCTTTCGAAATCGATACCAAATGAAATAGTTAGCTGTGCCATGATTGTATGTGTTTTAGAATTTAACATTTGCGTATAAAGCAGTTAGCGTTTGATATAACCTTTACGGTGCTTTACAAGTGTTCCGTGGGAGTGTTTGCAAGGTTTTCGTAACAAAATACTACCATCGGTGCAAGAACTGACCGTAGGGAGGTCTTGCGCCGGAATAATGTGTGGAGATTTTTTTAGTGACAATCGGAACGGCGAAACGTGCTCCGACCTTTCAAATCAACGTAGCGGTAACTAACTTTGCACCGGAAAGGATTGTATCAGATAAACGCGGATCTGCTGCGGACAAATGTATTCGTATAGAAACATATACTTGGCATAGCAGACAGTTTCGGTATCGAGGGCGAAAAACCAAGCCCTCAAATGACAAGCAATAAGAAAAGAAAACAGGAGTCTGGTTAAGGAGTGGTCAAGCCGGACGCCCGCAGGGTGTAGATGTAAGCCGGTACAGCAAAGGGCTGTAGCCACCCACCGGAGGTAGTTGCAGCCACCGGCAGGTAGAGTGCAGGGCGCAGCTGCTTGGTCAGGGCGAACAAGCGATTATAGAAAGTGATAGACCGTAGGTAAATGTAATGGAAAACTGCCGGCTCGTCACGAGTCAGCAGTCTCTACATACTTACATAAACAGCGTTTATACAATAGATGTCTGCCTGTGTATATTCATACTTCTGCTGCAAACACTATGCAAAGGTACTGCTTTTTATTGAGATATGCAAGTTATATCCAATAATTTTTCCACTGCAGAGCTTGATCGGTAGTGATGCCATATAGTGTGCAGTACCTTTCTAGTTGGACTTTGGTATAGCAAGAGCCAAGGAGTTTCCAAACACAACCGGCTTTGTGTCTGATTTCAGTTTCGGCATCGACAGTCATCTCATCGACATACTCAGGTCTGAGACTAAAAGGGTAAATCGGATGCATCTCCTTCTGAATCGGGTTTTTCATCGAAATTACAGTCTCCTTCTCGATAGTTTTCATAGAAGTTGATTTTTGAGGCAAGCATTTCTAAATAGTCAGCAAGTGGAAAGTACTCTAATGGAGAATCATCATAAACGATAATCCGAATGTGTTTCCTCCAAGTTGCACTGACAATTATAGTGTAGCGATACGGACTAATACGCCGCTTATCGAATTTCCGATAATTGAGAATATAAATCGTTCCATCCTTGCGTTCTTCTGCTTCTTCAGCTTCTTTCTCGACCTGTTTTGTAAACTCCAATTCATCTTTTACACCTTTCAAAAGATGCTCATACTCAACTTTAAAAGAAGTGAGGTTTGCAACGGTGTCTTTAAAATGTAACAGCATAACTCTCGCTGGGATATTCATCTCTTTCGGATTATATTTAGTATTATCAGGAAGGATTAGTTTTGGCACATGCATCATATATGTTGTAAGAATATCTACAACATTAGTCAACTCCTTGTCCGTTTGAAAATAAGGACTATTCTTTAATTTCAGATTTTTCTTAATCGCATCAAACATGTCATTGGGAGAGAAGTTTCTTTCCATGAGATATAAATCATTCCAATACATGTAGAAAGGTTTATTGATTGACTGCCACTCATCTTCTAAAAGCTCACGTTTCAATTCGTGCTCCAGGACTGCACGCAACCGTTCTTCCGTGAATGCGTCGTCATCGAAAGGATTGAACGGATGCCGCTTGGAAGGCTTAAAATACTTTGCATTTTGATAACCGTGTTCCAAGGTGTTCCAAGTCGCGCAATGCAGTCCTCCCCCCAAGCGCGTAAGCGACTGCGTGTATTTAATAGGATAAACCTCACAGTCTGGGAATGCCTCCTGAATGCGCTTGACTGCAGGCGCGTCAGATGGTTTACCGAGTTGCGCCATGAAGATCTTGTTTCCTACGCGGAGGAAATTGAGGTATTCCCAACTAAGATCAGTAATGAGCGAACCATCGTCTGCTATTGCCATCATTCCGTCCACATGGCCATAAATATCAGACTTGTCCCAATGCACTATCTTAATGGAGCGTGCATTAAGTGCCTTCTTGAGGTTCGCGATAAGCATGTCACGAGGATAATTGGGGTTCTCCAAGAAGATCTTATCGGACATATAGACATTACCACTCTTGTCTGTGAGCACATTACCTCCGTCAAGAACGATATCCTCATACCGGAAAGGAGTTATCTCCATATCAGCCCATATAGGCACCATATCGGGTTTGTACTTCTCATAACGAGGTGCGCGCAGATAGTCCGGGTCGTAGCGGAACTGCGCAATGTCACCTTTCCCGTCAACGGTGATGGGCATGTAGTCGCGCGCCCACAGATGCGTTTTCTCACCAGTGTACGGTAATTCCCAACACTTGACATGAGCTGCCCTAAAAGCTGCAATAAGGCTCTTATAAAATCGAGGAAAATGATACCGAATAGCCATCGGTATGAACACTAAATCAGTTTGCGAATCGTGTAACATAATCTTTGTATTTATAAAGTTAATATTTAGTTATTTAGCTTTCGGTGCAAAGGTATATGTTTTTTCGCAAACGTCCCAAAATTTTCTGTTAAAAATTGTTAAAAGTTTCGAAGAAGATATTATCAATAGAAAAAGAGGACTTAGTCCTCTTAAATTATAATTTATAATCTTAATTTTTCACTGAAATCTGCGTCGGCAAAAAAAATGGAGGATTGCTCCTCCACTTTGCTATCATGCCTGACAAACGGCTTCCGGCACATAGAAGTGAGTAACGGGGTAGAATGTGTAGGACTCACCTGTTTCTTTGTTCACCCGGCTTACCGGCTTGCCCCATGCAGGGAAACGATTTTCAACCGTGTTCATAACCTTAAAGCCTTCGCGCTCCCATTGCTCGCGAGTTTTCAGGATGGAGAGATTGTGTAACTTCTTGTAGTAGATACAAAGGAGATTGTTGATGCGCTCATCATTGCCGTACTCTTCACGGAGTTTCTTACAAAGGGTACGAAGACTCTGACGCTCTGTTTGGGGCTGTGCAACTGCATTGTTCTTAACTTCGGTTGACTGACTGTTTTTCTTTGTAGCTTTCATGACTGTAATGTTTTGAATTGTTAAACTTATTTGTTTGCGATTTGTTTCTTTTACAATGCTTTCAGAGTTGACGCCAGTGCAGTTCGACATTCCGTGAACAGCAAGACTTCCGAAAAATTTACTACCCGCAGGGCTGGAGAAATTTTAAGTGCCAACGCCGGAACATGTTTAGCCTTGCCATACGGAAAGAACCAACTACCTTTGCATTGCTAAAAGGAACGACATAAATCGACAAACCTATAAGTTAATTCAGGAACGACAAGGCGAAAGCAAGAAATCAGTTAGGCAGAAGTAACCATGCAGCCCAAGCATAGCCCAAGAGCGGCAGAACGAACCTGCGAAACTCCCCAAGTACGGCTCTGCGCTCAACACCCTGTATAGCAGCAAGAAGCCACCTCTCCAACTAACTCGCAAGCGAGGAGCGTGGCTCGTTTGAACACGTCAAGACAAATCGTTGCAGGAAAGCGGATGAACGGCAACAAGAAACGATGTCCACATTCCCGTTACCACCTATACGGAAGCCGTCAAGCATGACCAAAGAAAAGTGAAGGATCATCCCCTATAAAAGAAACTGCCGACTCGCCACGAGCTAGCAGCCTTCATTTATGCTAATCATTAA
Organism: uncultured Bacteroidales bacterium; assembly: GCA_946406195.1. Taxonomy (GTDB): domain Bacteria; phylum Bacteroidota; class Bacteroidia; order Bacteroidales; family Paludibacteraceae; genus Colicola. The sequence continues at coordinate 4,685 of CAMJJT010000042.1, read as the reverse complement.
ATAAAAATGTCAGCAGTAGCTTACTTCGCTCAAACAGTCTTTCGGCTACTGCTATCCGAAAGAGGCCCTCGCTACTTCCGTATCCACTTTTCACGAGAGCCCTGAAATCAAACCAACCTTGCTTCAATATCCAAAGATAAGACGTGTCAAGTTTGATTTCAAAATGTCAATATATCACCAATCATATTCCATGATGTGAGGATTCTTCTTTTTCTGCTTTTCACGGGAACTACGGATAAAACCAATTAAAGTGTGCATCTGTTCGCGTGTAAATCCATACTTGGCGGTGTTCCAAATACACCGCGCGACAATCTCAGCGCGCGAAACCTTAACATCCGGAGAAATCACCACCGGCATCCCTAGCACAATCTCCCATTCAATAGCTGCCACACGATAGACCTCAACTCTCATCCTCTCATCAAAATCATCATAGTCCATCTCGATATGGCAAACATCAGTAACTCCCTTTTGTGGAGTTAAGGATAGAAGCATGTCGAAATGCTCACTGTATGAGTGCAAGTCCGGTTCTATTCCTTTCTCCATACTGGTGATGAATGGAGCAACTTGCTCAAAGGTGACACTATCTAACAAATCTCTTACAATCATTCTTCAGCGTACGTATATTCGTAAGTAACATAGTCAAGCACCTCGTCACAATCCCAATGTATTTCCGTTAGAGGCTTGCCGTACTGATCACGGTCAATAACCTGACGATTTTTGCCTTTCTCGATAAACTCCCACGCTTGTTCCTTCTCTTCCTCGGTCATGTTGGTCTCTCCATCTCCGAATGAAAGTCGATCCTCCAACTCATAATATCGCATTTGCGCGTCTGAATATACACGCTCGGTTAGGCCACTCAAGCAACCATTGTCAATCCAATAACAATTGGGGTCGTCACCCGGACTTCCGTCAAACCCCATAGTACCAATACATACTCGCCCTCCGTTTGTAGCCCTTACTTCTATGGTCTTACCATCAGCTGCTGCTATGTACACGGTAGTAGACTCTTCCAACTCATCCTTAGTCTCTCGGAAATAATGGAATTGTCTTCCTTGAGCATCGTAAGCAACTTCATGAACAGTATCCAATAAGTACTCATGCCCTTGGTATTTGATAGTTTCGAACTGCCAATGCGGGTTCCTTACTGGGAAACGCGCAAAGGACTTAAACAAGGCCTCGTTACAGTCCTTGCTCCTGAAAGCCTTTGGAACACGTCGATAGACTTTCATGCGCTCTAACAAAACGCGAGGTGCTTTCTCCGTAGTCATACTAACCTCCTAATTAACTCGTCTGAAGATATTACCGTCAAGGACAAGGGCATCGTCTGCTGGGTAGTATACCAAATGATATAACAATGAGCCACGATAGGCTTCCTGCCAATATGAAGAATGGTCGCGATAGATATCCACATTATTAGCATCTATCTTGTATGTCATAGCGGAATTTGATGTATATTCCCCATTGACATTAGCCGTCATGGAACAAGTGAAGTTAGAGGCAAAGTAGAAACTGATGTAGTTGCTCCCGTCACTCGCTTTGTACGTGTGTCCTTTGATGGCTACAGCAGATTTCATTGGCTCGTTTGCACTCTTTGAACATCCTGCGAGCGTTATCACGGTCGCGAAGAAAAGGAAATAAATAAACTTTTTCATGTCGCATAAGATTTTGAAATCGGCGGCAAAGGTACTGCTTTGCTGCGATATGAGCAAGAAAAAAGCCTTGATGTTTTTGACCATCAAGACTATCAAATTTATCAAATTTATAGAGAGCAGCTATTTGCCCACGATCTTCTCTATTTGCTCTATGAATCCAAGAACCTTAGTGTCTTGGTTGGAAGTGTTGTTGAAAGCGGAGTAGAAATGCCCGGAATCTTTGTCTTTATCCTTATAGCCAGTAGTCATTTCTACCCAAGCCATCATGTTTGTCCCGGAGGTGTTGGCGTCCATATAACCAAGTTCCGTTAGCGCGCGGAGGAATTGAACTGTACCGGCGCGGCGCAAATAGGATTTGCCTTTTGTGGGTTTAGCGATGGACTTTAGGCACTCAATAATTTGCTCCTCGTGCTCTTTAGCTACACCCAACAAAGGAGATTGCGCTTCAATTTCCCTCTTTTCGGTGTCAGCTTTATCGCGGTTAGTGGCATAGTTGTAAACGACCACTGACGCAAAAGCCAAGAAGACGAGCATGAATATCGTCATCAAAAACTCCATGAAAAAATCATATCCAACAAATAAAGACGATATATCCATCCCTGGCTCTGATATTTTAATACTTATCAGCGATACAACACACATTGCAAGTAGCAATACCGCAATGGGGACCAATATGGAGAAAAACAGCCAAAATAACTTATTCACCTTTGGCGAAGTGATACGAAAATAATTCGGTTTTTTCTTCTTGTCTGCCATATTACTTTTCTTTTGTTTGTTCATAATAAAAAACTATTGGAGAGCGCTTTACAACAGCTATTTTCTTATATCGAAGTGCAAGCCGATATTGCTTATTCTCGTCTAATACATCCACGATGTTAGCTACAAACTCACGGAACTCTTCGACCGATCGGTTACCTTTCTGATTGTTGCACAATTGACAACTGGGGATGGTGTTCTCCAAATTATCTTTACCGCCCTTTGACTGTGGTATAATATGATCGATAGTCATATCGTCGTACTCAATCTTCTTTCCGCAGTACGCACAATGGCCGTTGTACCTGTTGTATACATCTCGTCTATTCATTTTACCCAACTTTTATATTTATCACCTGATGGATGTCCGTCGTGTAGAGCGGACTATGATGGTCGGCTTTGAAGACCGGCATATCCTTCTGCGAAGGAAGTGCCAACTGTGTGCCGAGGATGAGCGAGGAGCGTCCTTGCTTCTCGCGAATCGAGTCGATGGTGCGCTGCAGCGCAGCGTCACGCACTCGGTCGCGAGTGTCGAACAAATCCGGCACAACGGCATTCTCCGGCACGATATGCGTGAATACGATTCCTGCCTTCTTGAACTGCACATTATCGCGCCAGAGCGGACGAAAAGCCCTAAGAACATAACCTAATATCTCTCTCGTGTCCGAAGTCGGCACAGGCAATGTCACTTGTTGCACAACATGATATTGTTCGATGTCATTCCTAAACGGCGATGTGATGGCATACACGACCACCTGATCACATACCGAGCGTTGCAACCGCATCTTACGCGCGCAGTTATCGCAGAAATTAGCCAACTGCTGTTCCAGTTCTGCGCGGTCGGTAATCGCCTTGGCGAACGTCCGCGAGGTGGTTATGGACTGCTTGGCGGCCAACTCGGTGATGTCGATGCAGTCGATGCCGTTCAGCTCCTTCCATGTCATCACTCCCGGCTTGCTGAATAGACGGCGCACAAAAGCCTCGCTCTTGTCGGCAAACTGCAAAGCCGTCGTAATCCCCACGGCTGCCAGTTTAGCCTGTGCGCTGCGTCCTATTCCCCATACATCAGCAATATCAAAACCCTCTAATGCCTTGCGCCGCTTCTCCTCTGTATCAATCATACAAGCACCTTTGTAGCCCTTGTACTTCTTGGCATACTTACTGGCTACTTTGCAAAGCGTTTTCGTGGGTGCAATACCCATCGAGATCGGTATGCCGGTGCCTTGGTATATCTCTTTCACAATACGCTCACAAGTGGACTTGCGTTTGTTGGCTGGCAGATGATCCACAGAGATAAACCCCTCGTCAATCGAGTACTGCTCAAATCGGGTGGTGTGACTCCGCAGGATCGACATCACGCGTGCAGACAAATCGCCATACAACGGAAAGTTCGAGGAGAAACAAGCGATATTGTGCTGCGTCACCAAGTCTTTTATCTGGTACAATGGAACACCCATTTTGATGCCCAGAGCCTTGACCTCGTTGGAACGGCTGACCACACAGCCGTCATTGCCCGACAGTACCAACACGGGCTTTCCCCAGAGGTCAGGGCGAAACACGCGCTCGCAACTGACATAGAAATTATTGCAGTCGGCCAGCGCGTACATCATTGGCGTGTTCTATGAATACAGTGCGTCACTACTCCCCATACGGAGAAGTTATCGTCTGCTGTCACACGGATGGGCTGAAACTCCGGATTGTGCGGTATCAGCCAACCGCCTTGGCGGTCAGGATCCATGCGGAACTCCTTGATGGTAAACTCTCCGTCGATAGCAGCTACAATGAAATCGCCATTATGCGGCTCAAGCGATTTGTCTATTACGATCAAATCACCGTCTAACAATCCCGCATCGCGCATACTATCTCCGTTCACCTGCGCATAAAACGTAGTGTCCGGGTGATTGGAAAGCTCACGGACAATGTCTATCCGTGAACCGGCACAGTCAGAAGCAGGCGATGGAAATCCCGCCCGCACAGCGTCCACGAACTCCAGCACTAAGCCTTCCTTCTCCGCCGGTGTCAAATTAGATATCTTCGTCATACTCTATAACATTACGCAAATGCGCCCAGCCTCTTTAGTGAAGATGGAAGGATAACGGCAGATGCAGGCATAGACCTGTGCACTCGTGACGGGCTTGCCGTCCTTGCGGATGTGCCAACCATTGCGGTTGATAGCAGCGGCTATCTGGTCAGTCGTCTTTCCATGACCATCCGACATGATGGCATACGTTATCGCTTCCTCTAACTTCATCAGTCAATCATCTTAATCAGTTTGGCGGG
>CAMJJT010000041.1 GCA_946406195.1 uncultured Bacteroidales bacterium | reverse complement strand
CGCTAATCGGCAACGTGCCCGGACGAAGCGGGATTAGGATTCACGGCGGAACCAAACCCGAACATAGCACAGGGTGCGTGCTCGTCAGCAATCCGAAAGACCGCGAGAGAATTACGGAGTTTATTAACCAAAACAAGCAAAACAATGAGAAAACTTTTATTCATATTAGTAGCGATGGTCTGCGTGGCAGTGGGCATGACGTCATGTAAAGCATGGCGGACAATCAGCACCACCGCGACCTATACGCAGGCCACGGACAGCACCAAGACCACGACTACGATTACCTCGAAGACAGTAGAGGAATATACCGGAGTTAAAAAGTAGGCACCAAGTACAAAGTAACAAAGTACGATGTACAAAGGAAAGGAGAAGGAGACGATCAGCAATGGTCGTCTCTTTTTATACGCTCCAATCACCTCCCTCAAGAGGTCATTTCGAGCGTAAATTACTCCGGAATCGGATAATTTCCTGCCGATTTTGGAGTAATTTTGCCCGATTTCGTGAAAAAATGAAGATTTTTTGCATTTTTTCCAAAACTGTCCAAAGTAATTGGACAATTGTTTTGTAACTTTGCAGCGGATTTGGCAGATGGCGCTTTCTCCTCTCGCATAGTGCGCGCAGCCGAAAGTTCCGCTGAACCAAATCAAAGTGCGAACAAAGCATGAAGTTACAAAAAAAATCGGGCAGGCTCGAAGCACAGTAAGGCCTACCTCAGTCCAAAGACGGCAGCGCGACACCTTCGCCGGTTGCTCAAGCGTCGTCGGAAGTTGGAGGCTACCGATCGCCTCTTGTGTCAGACCATCGAGCAGCTGAAGCGGCGGCTTCAATACCTTGAAGCCAAGGTAGATGAGCATGGTGATTGACACGAATTAAGGGGGTGTGAGGTTACTTTTTCTTCAAAAAAGTAGGAACTACCGCACAAATTGCGTCCAAAAGCGCGAAAAGTTGCTGTTTTTCTTGCATATGTGGAATTTTTTTCGTAATTTTGCACGCTTTTTCGTGAGGTACCAGATTGGCGCGCGAGCCAATTAGAGACGTACACTGAAGAACATTGACATAGAAAATTAGTTGCAGTTTGCTTCCCATCACTGCGGAAAAGGAGCCCACAAGTGAATCAAGGTATGTAAACGGCAAACGCCTTGCACCTCCCGGTGTGGGCTGTTTGTTGTACCTTGATAGGCTTGGCTCCAAACTTTGCCTCCGCAGTGGCAGCAACAGCCTGCACCTTTTTTTGAAATATTACGCAATACAATGATAGAGTCTAATCGCATTGAATTTAAAAGAGAATTAACTCGTGAACTTGACCTTGAAAAAGAAGTCATTGCTTTCCTCAATTATCGTGAAGGAGGTATTATCTACATTGGTGTGGACGACAATGGAAATCCGGTAGGAGTAAAGGATATTGACAGCGATATGCTAACCGTCAAGAACCGCATACGCGACAGCATTATGCCAACTCCGATGGGCCTCTTTGATGTAACCGTCGAGCGTATTGATGAAATACCGGTCATTAAGGTTTTTGTAGCAAGTGGGACGGAGAAACCTTACTACAAAAAGCAATATGGCTTATCACCTAAAGGCTGCTTCCTGCGAGTGGGTACCGCTGCTGAGCCCATGACACAACATCAAATAGATGATCTTTACACACATCGGGTGCATAATTCACTAAAGAATGTCATTTCACCTCGTCAGGATTTGACTTTTGCGCAACTCCGTATCTATTATGCAGAAAAGGGCATGCAGCTGAATGACAATTTTCTGCGTTCTTTAGACTTGCTTACCGATGAAGGCAAACTTAATTATGTAGCTTATCTGTTGGCTGATGAGAATGGGAATTCTATGAAATTGGCCAAGTACGCAGGAACTGACCGTTATGAACTAATCTCAAATAATGAATATGGCTACTGCTGCCTGTTGACCGCCACGCAAAAAATCTTGGATAAGTTGGATGTTGAGAATCAAGTTTCTTCGGTGATAACTCCTACTGGTCGTATTGATACCCCTCAATGGGATAGAATTGCCATTCGTGAGGCTGTCATCAATGCCGTTGTTCATAATGATTACGTGTACGGAGCACCTGCAAAGATAGAACTATTCTCTGACCATCTTGAAATTACTTCTATCGGACGCATTCCACAAGGGCTTTCAATGGAAGATTTCTTCAATGGTGTCAGTTTACCGCGCAATCGTGAATTGATGCGAGTTTTCAGAGATGTGGAAGTTGTGGAAGCACTCGGTTCTGGAATGCAGCGTATCATGCGCAAATACTCCAAAGAAAACTTTGAGTTTGGCGACAACTACGTTCGCTTGATTGTACCTTACAACTGGAAAGAAGACCAGAAAAAAGTAACGGAAGAAGTAACGGTAGGAGTGACGGAAGGGGTAACGGAAGGAGTAACGGAAGGAGTAACGGAAGGGGTAACGGATACCACGTCGGATAAACTCTTACGTCTCATAAACGCAAATCCGTCCATAACCATACCAAGAATGATGAATGCACTATCAATGTCCGATAGCGGAATTCGGAAAGTTCTCCGTAACTTACAAGCGAAAGGAGTTCTCCGTCGCGTAGATGGTCGTTCTAAAGGTCATTGGGAAATAATAAAATAGTCCTTTGCGACTCAGCCGGCGGCTGACAAACAACAAGATACAATTCAACAGCCAACGGCTGGTGAAATTCAGTCGCCAATGGCGACACAATTGCAACTTGCACCTTCTCGCCTTGATTTCTCACAAGATGTGTTCGAAATCCTAAATCAGACGGGACGAGGAGAAATTGAAAGAGTTACTTTCCGGTGACCGATGAACAATCGTGACACAGTAAATGTCACAGGTGATGTCACAGTAAATTGCATTATTGAATAGCCCCAAAATAGGTTCACATAGGAGCGAAAATGTTCACATAGAAAGTTCACATAAGGGCGAAAAATGTTCACATAAGAACTCGGAAAGTTCACGTAAGGAAATTCATCCACCGGCCGATGACCGAGAGATGACCGAGAGATGACCGACAAAAAAACATGGCGAAAATCGCCAGAATTTGAAATGATATTAAATTGAAAATATGGCAACTTCAACGCAACAAAAACAAGAGTTATTCAAGTCTATTTGGGCGATCGCGAATGAGTTACGCGGGTCAGTAGATGGTTGGGATTTCAAGCAATACGTGCTGGGAATGCTGTTCTATCGGTATATATCCGAGAACATCACCAACTACATCAATGCGCTCCAGCGTAAGGCAGGGTATCCAGATTTTGATTACGCGGCGTTTGATGATGCACAAGCGGAGTCCGCTCGTGAGAGTATCGTGACGGAGAAAGGTTTCTTTATTCTGCCATCGCAACTCTTCTGCAATGTGCGCAAACGCGCTGCGAAAGACGAGAACCTAAATATGACGCTTGCGGCTGCGTTCAAGTCCATCGAGGCTTCGGCTATCGGAACAGACAGCGAGGATGATATGAAAGGTTTGTTTGATGACCTTGATGTCAACTCTTCCAAACTCGGTTCGTCGGTTGCCAAACGTAATGAGCGGTTGGTGAAGATCTTGGATGCCGTGGGAGACATGAACCTTGGTGGTCCGCAGGATAATAAGATTGATGCTTTCGGCGATGCGTATGAGTTCCTGATGAAGATGTACGCAGGCAATGCAGGCAAGAGCGGAGGTGAGTATTTCACGCCGCAGGAAGTGAGCGAACTGTTAGCACGTATCGCTACGTATGGCAAGCAGAAAGTGCGTAAGGTCTATGACCCGGCTTGCGGTAGTGGTTCGCTGCTGATGCAGGTGGCAAAAGTCATCGGCAAAGAGAACGTGCAGCAAGGATTCTATGGTCAGGAGATCAACCAGACCACCTATAACCTCTGCCGAATCAACATGTTCCTGCACGACATCAACTTCAACCATTTCGATATTGCGTTGGGCGATACTTTGTTAGACCCGAAGCATTGGGATGATGAGCCGTTTGATGCAATCGTCTCCAATCCGCCGTACTCCATCAAATGGAAAGGTGACGAAGATCCTGTGCTGATCAACGATGAGCGTTTTGCGCCAGCCGGAGTGCTTGCGCCTAAGAGCAAGGCGGACTTGGCTTTCACCATGCACATGCTCAGCTGGCTCTCTGCCGATGGAGCAGCGGCTATCGTTGAGTTCCCCGGTGTGCTTTATCGTGGAGGAGCGGAACAGAAGATACGTCAGTACTTGGTGGATAACGATTACGTGGATGCCGTCATCCAACTGCCGCAGAACTTGTTCTTCGGTGTCAGCATTGCCACCTGTATCATCGTGATACGCAAGAACAAACGCGATAACAAAGTGCTGTTCATTGATGCCACGAATGAGTTTGTACACGAGGGCAATAAGAACAAACTGTCCGAGGAGAATATCCGGCATATCCTCGATCTTTATACCAACCGTGAGGACGTAGCGCATCAAGCTGCTCTTGTACCGCAACGCACGATTGCGGATAACGGCTTCAACCTCTCTGTGAACTCGTACGTAGAGCAAGAGGACACGCGTGAGCATATAGACATTGACAAACTCAATGCCGAACTGAAGCAGATTGTAGCACGCGAGAATGAATTACGTGCACAGATTGACGAACTGATTGCTAACCTCTAATGTAACGCCTTATGACACATATAGAACAAATGATACAGGACATGTGTCCGAATGGCGTGGAGTTCAAAACGCTGGGGGAGGTAGAGAAATCGGGATTGATCTCAATGGGGCGTGGAAATGTCATAAGTAAGGATGACATGAAAAATACTCCAGGCGATTATCCTGTATATTCTAGTTCATCAGTGGGTAATGGGGAAATAGGTCGATATGGCTTATACATGTTTGATGACGAGCGTATAACATGGAGTATCGATGGCGGAGGTAAATTCTTTTATCGTAACAATCATAAATATTCTGTTACTAATGTAGGAGGTTGGATAAAGGTTCTTCGTGAAGATATTATAACAACAAAATTCTTGTATTATATCTTGATTAAAGAATGGACTAATAAAGTTTATGATTATAATCATAAGGCTCATCCTTCAGTTATTAGAGAGGAATATGAAATTCCCCTTCCGCCGATTGAAATTCAAAAAAAAATCGTCGAGTGCCTCGATAAATTCTCGGCACTCGCAGCGGAGCTGCAAGCGGAGCTGCAAGCGGAGCTGCAAATGCGTCGTAAGCAGTATGAGTACTATCGTACCCAACTACTTACGCCACACTCGGATTGCAATTCTGCTGACAATACCGATGATTGCAATTGGGTTTTCAAGCCATTTGAAGAGATTTTTGAGTTGCGCGGTGGCTATACTCCATCTAAAAACAAGCCACAATTCTGGGAGGGCGGTACTATACCTTGGTTTAGAATGGAGGATATTCGCACTAATGGAAGAGTTCTATCCGATGCTTTGCTATATATCACACCCGAAGCGGTGAAGGGAAAAGGATTGTTTGAGAAAGATTCCTTTGTGTTAGCGACATCTGCAACCATTGGCGAACATGCACTTTTAGCTGTTGATGCTCTTACAAATCAGCGTTTCACCAATTTAAAAGTTCGTCAGCAATATAAGGATTTGCTTTATACACAGTTTATTTTTCACTATATGTTCAAGGTAGATGAGTTTTGCAAAGCACATACTAATATCTCTGGTTTTGAATCTGTAGATATGGATGCGCTTAGAAAGATGCCATTCCCCCTCCCTCCTCTCGCAGAGCAAGCCCGTATAGTCTCCATCTTGGATAAGTTTGAAGCCCTGACGACCAGCCTTTCCGATGGTATCCCTGCCGAGCAAGCCGCACAACAGAAACGCTATGAGTATTATCGGGATCTATTGCTAACCTTTGACCGCAAAGCCGTATGAAACTGATTGCCGAAAATACCGAATCGACGGTTGTTCTGCGCTACGAGCATAAACAATCGCAACGCATCGCTTATCAGAGCGAAGCGCAGTTGGAGGACGCGCTCATTGAGCAGCTGCAGGCGCAAGGATATGAGTATCTCGATATCCATACGGAGGAGGAACTGATTGCCAATCTCCGTAAGCAGCTGGAGAAACTCAATCACATCGAGTTTACCGACAATGAGTGGAAAGGTTTCTTCCGTACGAAACTCGCGAACACAGGTGCCTCTATCGCCGACAAAGCCGAACTGCTGCAAGACGACCGTACTGCCCAACTGCAATACATCAAAGAGGATAACTCCGGCTTTCAGAACGTCAAACTGATAGACAAGGCGCATATCTTTGAGAACAGCCTGCAAGTCATTCATCAGTACACGCCCACAGAAGGCAAACACCGCACAAGGTACGACGTGACGATTCTCGTTAATGGTCTGCCGATGGTACATATCGAACTCAAACGTAGAGGTGTGGCGGTTCGGGAAGCTTTCAATCAGATCAAGCGATACGCCAATGACTCGTTTTGGGCAGATAGCGGACTGTTTGAGTATATCCAGTTGTTCGTTATCTCCAATGGTTCGGACACCAAGTATTACTCCAACACCACTCGTAACAAAGCGCAGATAGAGAACCGCAAACGGACGAACAAGACCGGCGAGGAGCAAATCAAGAAATCCACCAAACGCTGCGATTCGTTTGAGTTCACTTCCTATTGGGCGGATGGAGAGAATAATGTCATTCGGGACTTGGATGATTTTACGGCTACTTTCTTTGCCAAACATACGATTCTCAATATCCTCACGCGGTATTGTGTCTTCACGGCCGATCGCGAACTGATGGTGATGCGACCGTATCAGATTGCCGCTACCGAAGCCATCATTCAGAAGATACGCATTGCTTCCAACCAACGTGTGCTCGGTACGATAGATGCAGGCGGATATATTTGGCACACGACAGGTAGCGGAAAGACGCTCACGTCCTTCAAGACTGCGCAACTATGCACGCAGTTGGATTATGTGGACAAAGTGCTGTTTGTGGTGGACAGAAAGGATCTGGATTATCAGACCGTTCGCGAATATGAGAAGTTCAAGAAAGGTTGCGTCTCGTCCAATAAATCCACAGCAGTTCTGACCAAGCAGATGGGGAACGACAACGACCGTATCATCATCACTACCATTCAGAAACTCAACTCCTTCTGCAAGAAAGAGAAAGAGCATTCGGTTTATGGCAGGCATGTGGTAATCATCTTTGACGAGTGCCACCGTTCGCAGTTCGGAGAGATGCACAACCAGATCGTCAAACGGTTCAAACGCTATCATATCTTCGGTTTTACCGGCACGCCTATCTTCCCGGACAATGCGTCAAACAAACTCTTTACGACGGAGAAGATCTTCGGTCAACGGCTGCATACTTATACCGTTATTTCGGCGATAGCGGATAATAACGTGCTGCCGTTCCGCGTGGAGTATATCAAGACCGTGGATAGCAAGTCCGGCATTGCGGACCAGAAAGTCTCTGCAATAGATATAGAGAAAGCGCTGCTTGACCCGAAGCGGATCACGAATATCACGGAGTATATCTTGACCCACTACGACCAAAAGACCTTCCGCAACCATGTCTATACGCTCAAAGACAAACGTGTGAGCGGTTTTAACTCGATCCTTGCTACGGCTTCTATCGAGGCGGCAAGGCTCTACTATGCGGAGTTCAAACGCCAGCAAGCTGCGTTGCCCGAGGACGAGCGGCTGAAGATAGCGTTGATCTACAGTTACGGGGTAAATGATGATGATCCGGAGGCAAATGGATTGCTGTTGGAGGAAGACAGCGAGGGTACGTCGCAACTTGACCAGACCGACCGAGATTTTCTGGATAATGCGATAGCGGACTACAATGCGATGTTCGCCTGCAATTTCGATACGGGAGACCAGTTTGCCAATTACTACAAAGATGTGTCCGAACGCATGAAGAAACGCGAGTTGGATATGCTCATTGTGGTGAATATGTTCCTCACGGGCTTTGATGCCACCACGCTCAACACCCTTTGGGTGGATAAGAACCTCCGCCAGCACGGACTGATGCAAGCATACAGCCGAACCAACCGCATCCTCAACACCATCAAGCAGTTTGGTATGATCGTTTGTTTCCGCAATCTGGAGAAAGAGACCAACGATACCATCGCGCTCTTTGGCGATAAGGATTCGAAAGGCTTGGTACTCCTCAAGACATACGACGAGTACGTCCATGGTTACACCGATTCGAAAGGCCAGTATCACATGGGCTTTGAGGAGTTGGTAGAGGCGATGAAAGAGCGGTTCCCGCTGGATAACCCGCAAGCGCTGCACATGATGGGCGAGGAAGCAGAGAAAGATTTCATTCGTGTCTTCGGTACGTATGTGCGGCTCAATAATGTGCTCTCTACGTTCGACCGTTTCGAGGAGGAGAAAGAGACTTTCATCACTCCGGCTGAAGAGCAGGATTACCGTTCGCTTTACCTCAATCTGCATGACAAATATCGCAACGTGCATGATGGGGACAAAGTGGAGATCAATGATGATCTGGTCTTCGAGATTGAACTCATCAAACAGGTGGATATCAATATCGATTTCATCATCCAACTCATTGAGCAACACCGTGCAAAGAAAGAGAAAGACAAAACCGAACTGATGATTCAGATTCAAAAGGCTGTCGGCTCCAGTCCGTTGCTGCGTAATAAGTCCGAACTGATTGAGGAGTTTGTCCGCCGCTATGCAATGGATCGCGAGGTCAGCCAGCAATGGGCTGCTTATGTCTCCAACCAAGCACACAAGCAACTCGACGAACTGATTGCGGACGAGAACCTGAATCCCGAACAGACGGAGGAGTTCATGCGTCATGCGTTCCATATCGGCGAAGTAGAGCGCAACGGCGACCGCATCACCAAATGCCTTCCGCCGCTTCCGCTCTTTACCTCAGATAACAAGCGTGCTATCACCAAACGCCGCGTCCTTGACCGCCTCTGCGATTGGTTCGACCGCTTCTTCGATATCTTTAAGTTTGAATAGCCATGACCAGCGGTAAGTTACTCAAGAAATACTTTTGGTTCTTGCGAGCCTTTCAGTCCGGACCAATCTCCAGACAGGAGATTAGTAGGAGGTGGTTGAGTTCGCCCATGAACGACGACAAGAAGGCTCTTGCTCGCAGTACTTTCTACCACATGAAGAATGAGTTGGAGGATTTGTTCGACGTGAGCATAGCCACCAACGAGAAAGGTGAGTTCTATATCGAGCAGTCTTTCAAGGAGAATGAAGAGTTCCGCAAATGGCTGCTCAATAGCCTTGCCGTCGAGAGTTCGCTGGAGGACTATGCAAACATGCACGGACGGATCATGTACGAAACCATCCCCGGAGGAGTGCAGTTCCTGCAAACTGTCGTGGACGCCATGCAGCACTGCTACCGTATTATCATCCGCTATGGTAGTTTCTCCCATGAACCGCGTGAGTTTATCTTCTCGCCGTACGCCGTCCGCATCTACAAGCAGCGCTGGTATGCAATTGGTGAAAGCTCGGATCACCCGGGCGAGATTCGCACGTACGCTTTTGACCGCTTCATGCAAGTCTCAACCACCAATTCCACCTACAAAGTTCCTGATGGCTTCGACGTGAAGAAATACTTTGCCGATTACATCGGCTTGACCATGGGCGAAGCCGACGAGGTGCAAGATATAGTCGTACGCATTGCTCGCAAAGGCGTTTCGTACTTGCGTACGCTTCCGCTCCACAAGTCGCAGAAGGAAATCAATACCACACCTGAGTACTCCGATTTCCAATTCCATCTTGCACCGAACTTCGAGTTTATGCAGGAGATTTTAGGACGTGGTGACGAAGCCGAAGTGCTTTCGCCTGAGTCCATCCGCACCAAGTTCGCGGACATCATCGCCAATTTACACGCTAAATATACCAAATAATATGATAGTTACCACTACACCCACCATTGAGGGTCACACCATTAAGGAGTACAAAGGTCTTGTTTCCGGAGAGGTTATCTTCGGCATGAATTTCCTGAAGGACTTTGGCGCGTCGCTTCGTGATTTCTTCGGAGGACGTA
>CAMJJT010000040.1 GCA_946406195.1 uncultured Bacteroidales bacterium | reverse complement strand
TTCGCATCCTGTGCACTTGACGGAACGAATAACCCTTCTGATCCCTCCGGTGAGAAAAAAACAATGAAATTCACCATCAGCGTTCCGCAGGACGAGATCACCGAGACCTCCGCCCATATCATCATCACGCCTTCCGATCCCTACGAGGAATACTGCTGGCTGATGTTCCCCAAAGAGTTTTTAATGGACGAAAAGGGAAATATTGGTTCTCTCAATCAATATGTTCAAGGCTTGGCTCACGATGGTAGTTCCTATGAAAGTTATAAGAGACATTATCCGGTTCAGATCGGTAAATTCGATCAAGTTGTTAATGAACTGGATCCGGGAATTCAGTACTTCGTTTGTGCATTCTGTCTGGATTTGAATCTGAATATCGTTAGCGATTATGTAGCGAGTGAGTTCTTCACTACGCTTGACGAACAAGAAATCGCCGGCTATGTGGATTTCGGTCTGCCGTCCGGTACCCTTTGGGCGGAAGAATCGGCTGGTACGGGATACTACACCATCGATGATGCCAAAGCTGAGTACGGTAACCAACTCCCGACCAAAGAACAATGGCAGGAACTGATCGATAATTGTAATTGGGAGTGGAAAGATGAGGAAAAGGGCTATCTGGTATCGTCCAAGACGGATCCGAAGACGAATATCTTCTTGGACACGTTCGGCTATATGAATAGCAAAGAAGAGATTATCAATGCCCTCTCGACAGGATACTTCTGGTCCCGTACCGAAGAAAACGATAATATGTTTGGTCATATCGTTTATTGCATGACCTTCACGAACTCCCGGCACGAGGTTGTCTTTTTTGACTATAACGACGTTGCACGTTCAGTCTGGTTGGTTAAATAACCCCTTCCTAATCCCGTAATTGCGAATTACGAAAAATCCCAACCCTGCGGCGTTAAGGGCTCTGCCCCAAACAAGAACTCCGTTCCAAACCAGCGGCTTTGCCGCCAAACAAACGAAGTCAAACAAACTAAAAATATTTACTCTTATGAAAAAATAGACATGGCAGATCACGACACATGGCATTGGCAAGAACCCAGAACGGCATGGAAAGGCGCCGGGCTATACCATATCACGCTGACGAAAACACCATGTCACCCGCCCCGAATGTGTGGATGGTTGGTTATGGAACGTGATGCCGAAGAGATAAATGCGAACAGGCGAATATACGGAAGGGAGATAGACCAATAGACCAGATGACCAGTTCATTCTATAAAATACACACACGCGTGTGTGAGATTATAATAAACAACTGGTCAGCCGGTCAGCTGGTCTATCCCGTCTATATGCCGGATGACATCCGGCAGAATGGACATAGAAGAAACGCGGGGCTAAAGACCCGCGAACATGACGAAGAAAAGACGGGACGTAGATGTCCGTAATGCGAACGAGATGCGAACGAGAATGAACGCTAATTGATAATTGATGAACAATGAAAGCAAAACTGATAACGCCCATCGTACACAAAAAAAATGACATACGCAAATTTGTATGCCATTTTTTGAAAATTAGTGATTGATTATGGTAAAAAAGTTACCATAAAAATCCGATTAGTTCCGGAAGTGGAGTTCGCCGTCACGGAGTTCGACGATGACGGGTTTGGATTGATCCACTTTGCCGCCGATGATCGATTTGGACAGCTCGTTGAGGACGAGGCGTTGGAGTGCTCTCTTGACAGGACGCGCACCGAACTGCGGATCGTAACCTTCTTTGGCGATGTAGTTGATTGCATCGTCCGTGACGCGCAGGTCGATTCCTTGGGCTTCGAGCATTTTGTGGATGCGGCTCACTTGCAGACCCACTACCGCTTTGATGTCCGATTCGGTCAGTTCGCTGAAGTGGATGATCTCGTCGATACGGTTGATGAACTCAGGGCGGACTTGTGCACGGAGTTGATCTTCCGTGAGGTTGGAGGTCATGATAATCAAGGTGTTCTTGAAGTTAACCACACGACCTTTGTTATCCGTCAGACGTCCGTCATCCAGCACTTGCAGCAGGACGTTGAATACATCCGGGTGCGCTTTCTCGATCTCATCGAAGAGGACTACCGAGTACGGTTTGCGTCGAATCGCTTCGGTCAGTTGTCCTCCTTCATCGTAACCCACGTATCCCGGAGGCGCACCGATGAGTCGTGTCGCGCTGAACTTCTCCTGATACTCGGACATATCGATACGGGTCATCATGTTCTCGTCGTCGAAGAGGTAGTCCGCGAGTGCTTTCGCCAACTCGGTCTTACCGACACCGGTTGTACCGAGGAAGATGAAACTACCGATAGGACGTTTGGGGTCTTGGAGCCCTGCACGGCTACGACGGATAGCGTCGGAGACCGCCTCGATAGCTTGGTCTTGACCGATGACACGTTTGTGCAGCTCTTCCTCCAGATGCAGCAGTTTGTCGCGCTCCGACTGCATCATCTTCGCCACTGGAATACCCGTCCAACGAGCTACTACTTCGGCGATATCGTCTTCATCGACTTCCTCTTTGATAAGGGACTCGGTGCCCAATTGATGCAGGGTATCCTGTGCGGATTTGATATTCGCTTCCGCGGCAGGGATCTGGCTGTAACGGATCTCCGCTACCTTGCCGTAATCGCCTTCGCGCTCGGCTACTTCGGCTTGGTGTTTGAGGGTCTCAATACGCGCTTTCTCGTTCTGGATCGTAGCTACATAGCCTTTCTCCTTGTTCCAGCGGGCGTTGAGTTCGTCGGATTTGGCTTTGAGGTCCTTGAGCTGTTTTTCAATCTCGCCAAGCTTGGCGGATTCTTTGTCGCGGCGAACGGCTTCGCGCTCGATCTCCAATTGTTTGATCTGACGGTCGAGCGAATCGATCTCTTCCGGCTTGGAGTCCACTTCGAGACGCAGTTTGGCTGCGGCTTCATCGACCAGGTCGATTGCCTTATCCGGCAAGAAACGATCGGTGATGTAACGTGCTGAAAGTGTGACGGCTGCGATGATGGCGTCATCTTTGATACGCACTTTGTGGTGGGTCTCATAGCGCTCTTTCAAACCACGGAGAATAGAGATCGTCGCTGCCTCGTCCGGCTCATCAACCATGACCTTTTGGAACCGGCGTTCCAAGGCTTTATCGGTCTCAAAATATTTCTGATACTCATCGAGCGTAGTAGCACCGATCGCCCGCAGGTCGCCACGTGCCAGAGCAGGTTTGAGGATGTTCGCCGCGTCCATCGCGCCGGAAGATTTACCGGCTCCGACGAGCGTGTGTATCTCATCGATGAAAAGGATGATCTCACCGGCGGCAGCTACCACTTCATTGACGACGCCTTTGAGTCGCTCTTCGAACTCGCCTTGATACTTCGCACCCGCAATAAGCGCACCCATATCGAGGGAGTAGATCTGTTTCTTCTTCAGGTTCTCGGGCACGTCGCCGCGCACGATACGATGCGCAAGACCTTCCGCTATCGCAGTCTTACCGACACCCGGCTCACCAATAAGAATAGGATTGTTCTTTGTCCGGCGGCTCAAGATCTGGAGCACGCGCCTGATCTCGTCATCACGACCGATGACCGGATCCAGTTTGCCCTCTTTTGCCCGTTCACAGAGGTTGATAGCGAACTTCTTGAGGTTTTCGTTTTGGTTGTTTTGATTCGTTGCGTTCATAGTTGTATATTGTTTAGTTAGTTACCGTTTTTCGTGATCTCGTAATCTCGTCATCTCGTGATTTCGTGATCTCGAGGTTTCGAGGTTCACTAAACGATGTACAAACTATGTTCCAAAGGAGGAATGACTGCCAAAATGGCAGAAATTGACAGAAAACATACGATTATTTGTTAAATTTTGCAAATAATTTTGCATATATGCTATTTTTGTTGTACCTTTGTAGCGTGAATCGGTTTACGTTTGGGAAGATATGTAAGTTCTTTTTTCACCTTCATTACGATATACGTGTGACAGGTGAGGAGTTGCTGCGGGATGAGAGTACGCACCTTGTGATGCCAAACCATACGGCGTATGTGGATCCGTTATTGCTATTCAGCGAGGAATGGTGGTTACCGATTCGTCCCATGACGGATGAGTTGTTTATGCGTCATTGGCTGTACGGACGTATTCTGCGAATGGCGGACGCGATTGAAGTGCCGGATCTTAGTAATGGGGAGAGGTTAAAAGTAAAAGGAGAGAGGGAACAGATGGCAGTTGCGGCTTCCCGACTCAGCCGGATAGCAATCGACAGTTTGGCGGAGGGTAAACAGCTCTGTTTTTATCCGTCCGGGCATGTGAAGACGGTTGATCGTGAGGTGATTGGAAACAGGCGCATGGCTTACGAAGTGTGTCGTGAGTTGCCGGAAGGCGTTCGGGTGATTTTATGCCGTATGAGGGGTTTGGAGAGTAGCCGTTTTTCGAAATTGAGACCTAAAAAATGGAAGTGGAGACGGACGGTGACGATGCATTTTGAGGATCATACGGATGACGTGCGTGCATGGGCACAAACGATGGACAGGCGGACTTTTAATGAACAATTGGAGAAATGGTATGATGGATGATGTGTAATGTGTAATGTGTAATGTGTAATGTGTAAAATGAAAGAAGAAGAAATTGAGGTACGGGCGCAGAAGGCGCAGGAGTTATTTAAACAAGGATATAACTGCTCACAGGCAGTTTTTGCTTCGTGTGCGGATATATATGGTCTGACCGATGAGCAGTTGGCCCTTCGTTTATCTGCCTCGTTCGGCGGCGGAATGGGTCGTATGCGTTTGGTTTGTGGCGCAGCAAGCGGGATGTTTATGCTGGCAGGTTTGCAGAATGGTTCGGCTACTCCCCATGACAGCGAAGGAAAGATGGCAAATTACGCCTATGTACAGGATTTGGCAGGCCAATTTAAGGGAAAATACGGTTCTCTCATCTGTGCGGAGTTATTGGGTCTGGCGCCGAAACCGGAAGAGCCGAAACCGGCAGAACGCACACCGCAGTATTACGAAAAACGTCCCTGCTCCGAGATGATCGCGGAAGCGGTACGAATCTATTTGAGGTCATTATGATTGTTAAGTCGTTATTAGAACTCATCGGGCACACGCCGATGTTGGAGATTCAAAAGGGCTTGATGCTCAAGTTGGAGCGTTTTAATCCGGGCGGATCGGTGAAAGACCGTACGGCGCTCGCTATGATTGAGGACGCCGAGCGGAGAGGTGTGTTAGAAGCAGGTGCGACCATTATTGAGCCCACGAGCGGTAATACGGGTGTCGGTCTGGCGTGGATAGGCCGACTTAAAGGTTACCGCGTCGTTCTGACTATGCCGGAGACGATGTCCGTAGAGCGGCGTAATCTGTTGGCAACATACGGCGCGGAGCTCGTGCTTACACCCGGCTCCGAAGGTATGAAAGGTGCAATCCGGAAAGCCGAGGAATTACGGGATACGACCGAGGGGGCAGTCATCTTGGGTCAGTTCGTCAATCCGGCTAATCCGTCGGTTCATTATGCAACGACCGGACAGGAGATATGGGACGATACGAAGGGTCAAGTGGATGTCTTTGTTGCAGGTGTGGGGACAGGCGGCACGGTGAGTGGAGTAGGTCGCGCGTTGAAAGAGAAGAATTTTACGGTAGAGGTCATTGCGGTTGAACCCGCTTCTTCTCCTGTTCTTACGGAGGGTCGCGCGGGCGCGCATAAAATACAAGGAATAGGCGCAAACTTTGTGCCGGAGACTTATCAGGCGGGGTATATAGACCGCGTTATTCCCGTTTCCGATGAAGATGCATTTGCCGCGGCACGCATGTTAGCCAAGGAGCATGGATTGTTGGTCGGTATCTCCAGCGGAGCAGCCTATTCGGCGGCTATGCAGCTGGTCAAACAGCCTGAATATGAAGGCAAAACAATCGTCGTGTTGCTGCCCGATACGGGAGAAAGGTATTTAAGTGTATTGTAGATTGAAGATTGAAGATTGAGAATTGAAAGGAGTTATTAACATAGCGCATTTGAAGCAACTCGTGCTGCATTTGCAGGGGAAGGTGTTTCCGGATTATTATCCTGCGGTGGAGCGGCCGAAGGATCTATGTTTGCCGGATGAGTTTTGGGAGCAGATTCCTGAGATCAGGCGGCTGATTAATACCGACGTGGACGCTGTGCTGCACAATGACCCGGCGGTGACCGATCGCGGAGAAGTGATCCTCAGTTATCCGCTGCAATACGCGATGATTCATTACCGTGCGGCACATGTGTTGTACCAGTTAGGCGTGCCCCGAATACCGCGTATGTTAACCGAATTGGCGCATAGCCGAACAGGTATAGATATTCATCCGGCGGCGCAGATAGGAGACCATTTCTGCATCGATCACGGAACAGGTGTGGTGATTGGAGAAACGGCTATTATCGGTTCGCATGTGGTTCTTTATCAGGGTGTTACGTTGGGGGCGAAGAATTTTGAATACGATGAGCACGGGCGTCCTAAAGATGTGCCTCGCCATCCGATATTGGAGGACCATGTGACGGTTTATTCCAATACCTCTATCCTCGGTCGCGTGCGTATAGGTCACGATACGGTAATCGGCGGAAACATCTGGCTTACGCAAGATGTCCCGGCAAACTCGATTGTTTTACAATCCACTCCTGAAATACGAATTAAAAATAAATCATAGATACCATGAAATACTTTTTAGCAATCATCGGAGGAGGTCCGGCAGGATATACAGCGGCAGAAAAAGCCTCCAAGGCTGGTAAAGAAGTAGTGCTTTTTGAGCAAAATGCGGTTGGAGGAACCTGCTTGAATGTGGGTTGTATTCCTACCAAGTCGCTTTTGTATGGCGCCAAACAGTACTATAACGCGACGCATGCACAGAAATACGGAGTGACGGCAGAGAACGTGCAGTTCGATTTTGCGGCGATGCAGAAACGCAAAACAATCGTCGTCCGTAAACTCGTTGCCGGTATCAAACAAAGGCTCAATAATGAACATTGCACGTTGGTGAATGGAGTGGCAAAAGTCCTCGATAGTATCCGCCAAACTTGGCGGATAGAATGTAACGGGGAGACGTACGAGGCTGAGAATCTGATGATTTGTACGGGTTCGACGAATTTTGTGCCGCCTATTCATGGAATAAAGGAAAATCCTGCTGTCTGGGATAGTACCGACGCGTTAGCTGCAACCGAACTGCCGAAGTCAATCATCATCGTAGGCGGAGGAGTGATAGGCATGGAGTTTGCGACGCTTTATCATGAGTTAGGCGTGCCGGTAACGGTCATCGAGGCGCTGCCGACGATTCTGCCTAATCTGGATCAGGAAGTGGTTTCCGTGTTGGCGGAGAAATACAAGAAAGCCGGTATCAACATCTTGACAGAGACCAAAGTGGAGAAGATAGACGGCGATAAAGTGACGGCGAATGGGGTAGAGTACGAGGCGGAGAAGATTTTAGTGAGCGTAGGTCGCCGTGCTAACCTCAGCGGTTTGGAGGCATTGGAAGGTTTGGAGACCGAACGCGGGGCGATTAAGATTGATGAGTTCTGCCGGACGAACCTGCCGAATGTGTATGCCTGCGGCGATGTGACGGGCAAGATCATGTTGGCGCACGTGGCAAGCAGGCAAGCCGAAGTGGCTGTAACAAAATTGCTAAATGACCAGATGGCACATGACCAAAAGGTAAATTATCTGGCTATTCCTTCGGTCGTTTATACGAATCCGGAGATTGCGTCAGTCGGCGTTACGGAAAGTCAGGCGGAGGAGATGTCTATTCCGGTAGAGGTGCGCAAGTTGCCGATGACCTTCTCCGGCCGTTTTATGGCAGAGAACGAAGGAGAGACCGGACTTTGCAAGATGATTATAGACAGCCGTAGTAACACGATTATCGGTGTTCATTGTATAGGTAATCCATGCTCGGAGTTCATTGCCGCCGCTTCGTGCGCGGTACGTAACGGCTACACGCTTGACGATTTCCAGCAAGTCGTTTTCCCGCATCCGACGGTAAGCGAGATTTTGCATGAGATAGTTTGATGTTGTTAGAGAAAGTAAATATCATGAAAAATCGAATTTTTATTATGACAGCGTTGTGTGTGATGACAGCGCAAGTGGTCTTTTCCTCGACGGTTACTCCGGCGGAAAATATCCCCGCTTATTATGCAAACGCGAATGGTAAATCTGGCACAAGCCTCTATAACGCCCTGAATAGTATTGCTAATGTGGGATTTAAGTCTCTTGGCTATGACGGGGCGATCACTGCCTATCAGAAATCCGACGTTTATCCTACCGATCCGTCTCATCCGGATTATGATGCGAGCAAAGCCGGAAAGTTATGGGATATGTACGGCGGCTGCACATTTAGAGCGGGCGACGAGTGCGGTAATTATAATGGTGAGTGCGATTGTTACAACCGCGAGCACTCGATTCCCAAATCGTGGTGGGGCAGCGGCAAGAATGATATGTACTCCGATATTTTCCATCTTGTACCTACGGACGGCTACGTGAATAACCGTCGGTCCGCTTATGCATTTGGCGAGGTCAATAACGTGACATATTCCTATAACGGATGCAAATTAGGTTCCAGCAAATCGACTATTACAACCGATAAGAACACGCTTCTGGGCACTGATGCTACTTGCAGCGGAACGGTGTTTGAACCGCGCGATGAGTATAAGGGAGACTTCGCCCGCGGATATCTCGGCATGATAGCCAAATATAGCAATACTTCGTTTTCGATTACTTCCGGCAGTGGAAATATGATCTTCGAATCATTCAAATCGACATCTCATTTCGGTCTGACCAAATATGGTATCGTGCTTTTGATGAAATGGCATCGTGAGGATCCTGTATCGCGCAAAGAGATAGACCGGAACAACGGAATTCAGGCTACGCAAGGAAATCGCAATCCGTTCATCGATTATCCTTATTTGGCGGAATATATATGGGGTGAGAAATACGGTCAGACGGTAGATCTGTCCCAATTGATGCCGTCCACCGACCCTGCCTTTGTTCCCGGTGTCAGCAATGGATGGCGAGGAGGAGACACGCCTCCCACGCCGCCGGCTCCGAGCGTCCAATACGGCGTTACATGGTCTGTTTGCGGCGAGACACATACGGATTCTATTGCGGAGAGCGCGATGGTTATTCTGCCGTCCGAAACGCCTGCTTCCTGCTCGACGGAGAGTCCGGTCTTTATGGGATGGACGGATGCCCCGATCAGTGGTGTTTTAGAAGACGAACCCGCGGTGCTTTATCGCCAGTCGTCTCAATTCCCTGTGGTGACAGAAGATGTGACGTATTATGCCGTCTTTGCGCATGAGACGATCGTTGAGGGGGCTTCTGTGCCTACTGATGTCACGTTTGACTTTAGCGATATGGGACTCAAGGATAAAAGTGTTATCTCTACTCCTTTTGAGAAAGAGGATGTAACAATCACGTTTGATCAAGCTGGAGCAGGAACAGCGCCTACGTATTATACCGGAGCAGTCCGTCTCTACGCGAAAGGAACGATGACCGTGACAGCGAATGCGATCACACAGATTGACTTTACTTTCGGAGCCAGCGATAAATCCAATCCTATCACCGCTAATGTGGGTACTTTTGATTCGCCGACATGGACCGGCGAAGCGGACGAAGTGGTCTTCACGGTAGGAGATACCAGTGGTCACCGCAAGTTTGCAGGTGTGAAAGTGTCGATGAATGGTTCGGGTACATCCGTTTCATATGACCGTTTTATCACTTCGTATCAGGGTACCACGGAGGTGGAGATGCTATCTGTAGATGCTCCTGCCCGTAAGATTCTTGTTGGTGGGAAGATTTATATCCTTCTGGGTGAACAATTGTTTAATCTCCAAGGTCAGCGCGTAAGATGAAAAGGTAAAGAGTGGGGGCATTCTAAATGCTACATAAAAACAAAGACCGCGAAATGCGGTCTTTTGTTGTTTTTGCGGAAGAGGGGGGATTCGAACCCCCGGTACAGTTACCCGTACGACAGTTTAGCAAACTGTTGGTTTCAGCCACTCACCCACCCTTCCGGAAGCTTGACTGAAATATAAAAATCAAAAGCGGGTGCAAAGGTACTGCTTTTTTTTGACATACGCAAATATTTGCGCAAAAAAATGCAAAAAAAAATGAAAGGGCAAAAAAGAGGGCAACAAGTAGCCGACAAAAGAAAAAAAAGAAGGTTGTCT
>CAMJJT010000039.1 GCA_946406195.1 uncultured Bacteroidales bacterium | reverse complement strand
ACCGGTTTTTCGATTGCTGATTTATAAATGCTCATAATTCAATTAACAATTATCAATTATCAATTAACAAAGGGCTTTATGAGATTGTACAAAGTTTTTAAGACCCGTACGGACTTTTCTTTTTGTACCAAACCCTATAGGACGCTTTGTAAATTGTGAATTGTAAATTATAAATTATTCCACTACATTGACTTTGACTCCATCGACGAGCTTATGCTGGCCGGTGGTAACGACCTCGACGCCGGGAACTATCTCCGGAGCGATGATCTCTATATCCTGGTCGAAACGCTGACCGAGTTCCACCGCCACACGTTTGGCGCGGCCGTCCTCCACGATGAAGACATAACGGTCGTTGGCGCCAACGAGTTTCTCTACGCTCTGGTAGGGCACTACAATCGCGTTCGCCTTGCCCAGACCTATGGTTGTCGTCACGTACATACCCGGGCGAAGGAGGTTCTTCGTGTTCGGAATAACGATCTTGCACTGGAACGTGTGGCTCGACGGATCAATCGTCGGATACACGATCTCTACCGTAGCGGGGAAAGTCTGTCTGGGATAAATCTCCGAAGCCAGCGTCAGTTTCATTCCCTCTTTGAACAGCGGGAAATAGGTCTCGGGGATAGCCACCAGCGCTTTGAGTTTGTCTATCTGGGTGAGAATCAGTATCGGCTGGCCGCCGTAGAGCTCGCCGTCCTCGTAGTTCTTGGCAGAGATAACACCGGCAAACGGAGCCTTGACATACGTGTTCTGCTCCAGAAACTCCAGTTGCTCTTTGGTAGAGTTGTACTGGGTGGTGATTTGGTCGTACTGCTGCTGGGTAGCCGAACCGGAACGGAGCAGCTGGGTAATACGGTTCTTCTCCACCTCGAGGTTCGCCATCGAGATCTTGGTGGTCTTGTACTGGGTCTGGTCCATGCGAACAAGGTCGGTACCTTTGCTCACTTTGTCCCCCACCTCACAGTAGATATGCTCAATCTTTCCGGTGAGAGAGGGTGCCACGTTCTGCGTGAGGTAGCCCTGGAGGTTGGTGGAAACAGAAATCTCACGCTCTATCTCACGCGGCTGAAGAACGGTGGTGCGTACCTGCTCCACACGCTCGTCTTCCTGGTTCGCAGCGGTCTCCTTGTTACCGCAGCCTACGAGCGTCAATGCTGCGAGGAGATACATAAAGTTCTTTTTCATATAGATATTCATTATTAATTATTCATTATTATTTATTCAAAAACTCTTCCAGTTCAGCCTGCGCATTGATAAGCTCCAGCATTGCCTGCACGTAGGTCGATTGCGCGTTAATGAGGTCATTGGAGGCGTTGGTCAGCTCCAGGTTCGATGCAGCACCCCATTTGAATTTCTCCGTAGCGGAGTTAAAGACACGCTGCGTGACCTCTATGTTCTCTTTCTCGTTCATATAGGTCTCATACGCGTTGGTGAGGTTGAAGCATAACTGGCGGTACTGGATAGCGAGGTTGTCGGTAGTCTCGGAGAGGGTGTTTTTCGCCTCTTCGAGGGCTATCTTCTTCTCCACTACGCCTGCTGCACGCTTGCCGGACGACCAGAGAGGCATTTTGACGGACACCTGAATGACGTTCGGAGGCGTCATACGCATACCGCCTTCGCCGTAGTACTGCTGGTTGGTGTAGTTATAAGCCAGCGCGATTGTCGGACCGTACGCCCAGCCCGCCATATGCACATTGCGTTTCGCCAGTTCCACCTGTTTGGCAAGGAGCTGGTAGTTGAGGTTGTCCTCGATAGCGAAGTTCTGGCTCAGGAGGTTCAGCACGCGCTCGGGAGAGAGAACCTCGTCAATAGGCTCCGTGAGCACCAGTTCAGTCTCCACAGGCACGTCCAAAAGCACCTTCAAACTATTGGTAGCCAACTCAATATTGCGTTTCTGCACATTAATAGAGTTCTTGAGCGTGTTCACACGCACATGAATCTGGTCAGCGGCCGTCTGCTCTGCTGTTCCTACATTTACTGCATCCTGAGTCATCCGCTCAAGGTTCTCAATGTTATTCAGACTGGAATCCAATAGATTGGATATACTACGCAGCGCCAATACGGATACATAACTGCTGGTAATACTGCTACGGAGCTCGTTCTCTGATTTCTCGAGTGCGATCTTCTTCATATCGATAGCTACATTATTGAGTAGCGCACCTACGATAGCCTGACCGTTAATACCTACCGCTGCAGTCACTGTGAAAGCGCCTACATTAGGCATGCTGATATTAATATCCTGTCCCATCATACTCATGGTGGCATTATATCCCAGATAATCGCTATATGCGTACGAAGCGTCCGCGCTGGGCAACATCGATGCGATGGTCTGCCATCTCTGTGCATAAGCTTCCTGAACTGCCAAAGAGGCATTCTTCAAAGTGCGGTTACTGCTAACTGCATAATCCTGCGCCTCCTTAAGAGACAGACTAAGCAATTTCGGAGCAGCATTCTCGCCCGATTGGGACGCTCCGCGAGTAGCCGCCATCACATGGTCTTCCGCCATCATACTTGCGCTGATCACCAGCGCCATAATAAATAATAAACTTTTTCTCATATATCGTTTCATTTAATTCTCAATTCTCAATTCTCAACTCTCAATTATAAAGTTTCATTCCTTCTTCACTCAAGATTCCGCGCACAAATATATCCATCGTGGTGTGCGCCAATTGATGCATATTATAGTTACGCGCCTCCAATTCCTCAAAATCACGAATCACATCGCTATGAATCATCGCAAACATCACTGCCGTTAATTCTATATTAAGGTTCGCGCGCACGAGACCTTGCGATACACCCAACTCTAAATACCGGATAATATAGCCCTTGTGCATCTCAAAGCTTTTGGCTTGAAAATCTGCAAACTGTCTCGGATAATACTTCTTCAGATCATACACTAACTGCGGCACACGACGTACATCGTTCTTCTCCGCCTCCTGACGCTTGATAAATTTATTTACCAACTGACGAAAATCCTGCAATTGCAATAACTCCTCCATCTTATCCGCCATATAACGGATATTGGAGAGCAACATCTGTTCAATCAACGCATCCTTCGACTCAAAATAGACATAAAAAGTCTTCTTTGACATCCCCAATTCGCGGCATATATCATCTATCGACACACTGCGGATTCCCAAGCGAAAAAACAGATCGCACGACGTCTTAATAATATTACATTTCTGATCTTCTGCCATGTCTATTCCCTTTTCCTTCTTCCTTTCACCTTTCATTTTTCATCTTCCTAAATCGGCTGCAAAATTACAAAAAAGATTTGACATCTACAAGAAACTCGGAAACTTTTTGCATAACAAAAGTTTCTTTGCAAACTACACTTTACAAAAACAGCCCTGCATTGCTGCAGAGCTGTTCTTTCAATAGGCCTTAGAGGGCACTTATCGTACCTGTGCGCCTTGGAGATTATAGAGTTTATTGTCACGGATGATGTAAATTGCGCCATCCACAACTACCTTCTGTGCCTTCTCCGTCAGCACAATCTGCTCAATTCCTTCGCCCCAAATAATCTCAGCATCACCATTGAGAATACGAGCATCACCATCGGTATCTTTACCTACCCAACCATAGATGCGTACTTGCTGATGTGCCGCAGCAGGCGCAGCAATCTTAACATTGTCAATGTAGAGATCTCCCTCGGTTTCTGTTTCGCTATCGCTCATCCAGAAGCTCTGAGTACCTTCTCCTACTTCAATAATATCAGCCACATAACCGGTTACTGCATAGAAGACGTCCGCTTCTTCGCCCTTCTCCAGCGATGCTGCTATCTCTATTGCCTGAGCAACCGTGATAGCTACTGTATCTACCTTCGGAGCCTCAGCGATGTAAATCTTACCATTTACCACTTGAAAATCATTCTCGGCATGTTTCTGCAAGTATCCGAATACCTGTACATATGCGCCGGCAACAGCTCCCTCTAAATCATTCTTATCAATCTTAGCACGATAAGCGGTGAGATCACCTTCGAGTCTATTGAACTTATCGGTCATAGAAATCGTCATATTGTTATATTTCGTATCATAAGGAGAAGTAACTTCTGCAATATAACCTTTCACTACATACATATCTTGCGTAGTAGCACCCTCCTCCAACGGAGCAATCTCAGCAATCGCCTTTTTCACGTTGATCGTATTAGGAGTCACACCAGTTTCAAGCACCTCAAACGGGATATTGTTTCCATCGTTCTCAATGGTACCACCAAAGTTCTTGATGTAGCATACAATCTTGACTTGTGCATCCAAGTAAATCTCAGCATTTGTGTTTGGTTTACCGCGATATACCTCGAAGGCTTTGGTCTTGTCATTGGTACGTTCTCCCTTCGTATCGGTAATCCAGAAAGTCTCGTTACCAAACTGTTTACTGTATGGCTCATCAATATAGGATACATAACCGGTAATCTCGTAACGCATTTCCGAAACAGCTTTGTCTGCCAGCTTTTCACCTATTTCAAGAGCTTGAGCTACGTTGATAGACTCAATAACCTCCGGCGTACCTGCCTCTTCTACATGCACCGCAGGAATAGGACTGCTGGCCGTCTCAATAACCGGATCACCACTTGGCTGGTTATCTTTCATCGGCTGATACTTATAGATCTTTGCCGTTACATATACCATAGCATCGAGATCAGCCACGGTATCCATCTTGCCACGATATACCTCGAAAGCACCGGCTGCATTGGTCGCTGCACGACCGCCCTTTTCATCTACCATCCAGAAGGTCTCGTTCATTTTGGTCGAATCAAACGGAGTAACGATCTTCGATACATAACCGGCAATCACATAGATGCTATCGGATGTCTTGTTAGCTTCCAATGCGCCACCGATCTCCAGCGCGCGAGCAACAGTGATGGTATCCATCGTCTCCTGAGTAGGAGGAACAGGATCTTCTCCCTTCTCAAGAACCGTTACAGTAATCGGATAAGATGCATTCTCAATCGTACCATTGTAGTTCTTGATTGCGCACTTCATGCTGATCTTCGCCTTCTTGGTGATTTGGGTTGAATCGGTAGCGACACCTTGGTAAACCATAAAGGCTTTATCCTTGGAGATAGCCGATTCGTCGTATGTATCAGCGATCCACATACATTGGTTCTTATATTGCGCCCAACCGCCATCAGCAGAAGAATTGCCTTTGCTGTCAGTCAATGCGGTTACATAACCCTCAAT
This sequence comes from uncultured Bacteroidales bacterium, assembly GCA_946406195.1. GTDB lineage: Bacteria > Bacteroidota > Bacteroidia > Bacteroidales > Paludibacteraceae > Colicola. The sequence goes on along the minus strand of CAMJJT010000039.1, from coordinate 5,208 downwards.
AACGTAAAAATCAGTTGTTGATTTGCCGCTCTCCAATGCACCACCTATTTCAAGCGCGCGAGCAACGGTAATCGTATCGTATTGAGGTTCCGGAATAGAGTGGTCACCCTCTGTCTCTTTGATAAACTCAACAAGCGGTTGATCAATTTCCAATTGAACTTTTTTGTTACTGTCTACAAATTTCTTCAATTTACCGAAAGCACGTACTTGATCACCTGCCAGTACAGCATATGCTTGTCCGTCTTTCTTCGGGTTAGTACGGTATGCCATAAGGATTGAATCCGGAGCGTTAACGTCATCTACCATGAAGAAGTCCTGATTACCATATACGGGGCTGTACTCAGCGACGTTAACCGCAAATCCTTCTACATAATATTTCTTTGCCGAAGTGGCTTTGTCATCCAATGCATTCGCAATCTCAATAGCCTGAGCAACCGTTATCGTGTCATACACAACGGGGATATCTCCACCTTCGCCATCATAAGTCACAACGATAGCAGTGAAATCAAGTTGACCGGCTTTTGTGTTACCTTCTGTTCCGTAATCAGCTTTGTCACCTACTGTCAGAGTTACCGATTTAGCAGCTCCTGTCCATTCAGCTGTAAAGTCAGGAGTACCAGTTACAACTACAGAGCCCTCACTCGCCGTAAGGGGAGCCAAACGCTTCTTGCCTTGCGAAGAAATAACAAAGGAAATAGCCGTAATGTTCTCCTGTGCAGAAAGCGTAATAGAACCCTTTGCATAAACGCGGAGATCCTTGAACGTTGCATTGTAAGCCGGGGCAGTAGTGCTGCTGTTCTTTGCCGTGGTTACAGAAATACCTTGTCCCGAAAATTCGGTAGCCTGGTAATCCTCCATCGTCAAAGTTACGGTTCCTGCCATCATACTACCTGCAAAAAGCACGGCAGCGATTAATGAGAATAACTTCTTCATGATTTTTAAAATTAAATGAATAAAATTGGTTATTTTGGATATAAATTTATGCTCTATAACATTTAATGTTACTTCATTCACATTTCCGCTGCAAAGGTAGCCTTTTTTTTTGACATAGCCAAATTTATTTGCATTTTTTTACAAAATTTCTCGATTTCTTGCATATTCAAAAAAAAAGTAGTAACTTTGCGCCAAAATTAAAACTTGGTACTTTGTACTTTGTCAAACTGTACATTATTTTATGGCAAAATTACTAATCATAGATGACGAGCGTGGTATCCGCAACACACTCCGCGAGATTCTCGCTGACGAAGGACACACCGTAGAAGTAGCGGAAAACGGCAAGCAAGGTCTCGAAATGGCGCAATCCAAAGCCTACGACCTCATCTACTCCGACATTAAGATGCCGGAGATGGATGGACTCGAATTGCTGGCGGCTATCAAAAACCAACACACCGATGATTTTGAGAGCGCCGACTGCCCTGTCGTAATGATCACAGGTCACGGAGACGTAGAAACAGCCGTACAAGCGCTCAAAATGGGTGCCTACGACTTCCTGCTCAAACCCCTCGACCTCAACCGTATCCTCATCACCACCAAGAACGCCCTCGAGTCCAAATCGCTCAAACAAGAAACCAAACAGCTCCGCAAACGCGTAGCCTCCAAAGGTCCGCAGATGATCGGCGAATCGGCAGCTATCACACGCGTACGCGAAATAATAAACAAGGTGGCACCAACCGAAGCACGTGTCCTCATCACCGGACCCAACGGAACCGGTAAAGAAGTGGTAGCCCATCTCATCCATGAGAACTCGGCACGCGCTAACGGCCCCATGGTCGAAGTCAACTGTGCCGCTATCCCTTCCGAACTCATCGAATCCGAACTCTTCGGACACATGAAAGGCTCCTTCACCGGCGCTGTCAAAGATCGGGCTGGCAAGTTCGAACAAGCAGATGGCGGTACATTGTTCCTCGACGAGATAGGCGATATGAGTCTGGCGGCCCAGACGAAAGTGCTGCGAGCGCTGCAAGAAAGCGAGATCACACGGGTCGGATCGGATAAGGCGATCAAAGTGAATGTGCGTGTACTGGCGGCGACGAACAAAGATCTGCAGAAAGAAATCGCGGAAGGCAATTTCCGAGAGGACCTGTTCCATCGTCTGAACGTCATTCCTATTGCCGTACCGGCGCTCAATGAGCGACTCGAAGATATTCCATTGCTCGTGGAGCATTTCACCGGACATATCTGCGACGAACAAGGTATCGCCAAGAAAACCTTTGATGCTGGCGCCATCAAAGCGCTGCAAGCCAAAGATTGGACGGGAAATATACGTCAGTTGAGGAATGTAGTGGAGCGATTGATTATTTTGGCAGGCAATAAAATCACAGCTGAGGACGTCAATCTATATGCTTAAATCCCTCAATATATTAAACTACCGCAATATACGCGAGGCGAGTTTGGAGTTTGCACCCAAGCTCAACTGCTTTGTGGGGTTGAACGGACAAGGGAAGACGAATGTGCTGGACGCGATTTATCTGTTGAGTTTCACCAAGTCCGCTTACACAAGTCAAGATTCGCTCAATATCACACATGGTGAGGAGATGGCATTTGTTCAGGGCATCTACCAAAGCCCTGAACAGTTGAAAGTTGAAAGTTTAAAGTTGAAAGAAGTTGGAGAGTTTAAAGTTGATAGTTATACTATCTCTTGCGGATTGAGAAGAGGCGTCAAGAAACAGTTCCGGAAGGATAAGAAAGATTATCCGCGGTTGTTGGATCATATCGGGTTGATACCGCTTGTGATGGTAAGTCCGGCGGATCATCAACTCATCGAAGAAGGATCGGATGAGCGGCGGCGGTTCATGGACGTTGTCATCGGGCAACGGAACAGGAAATACCTTGATTGTCTGGCTACGTACAATGCCCTTCTCAAACAACGCAATGCCTTACTCAAGCAGTATGCCGACGCGGCGACACCGCCTGACGATTTATTGGAGGTTTTGGAATGGCAGATGGTAGAACCCGCGGAGTATATCTTCCGCGCCCGTACGGACTTCTTTACGGAGTTTGAACCGTATTTTCAAGAGGTGTACAAGGTCATCAGCGGTTCTGCCGAGACACCTGCTTTGCGCTATATTTCTCAACTGCAGGACCGCAACATACGCGAGGCGTACATCAAGACGCGGCAAAGGGATCTGATACTCGGTTGGACGAGTCAGGGTATTCATAAAGACGACCTGGATATGCGGCTTGGCGAATACCCTTTGAAGCAAGTAGGCTCGCAAGGACAGCAACGGACTTTTGTGCTGGCGATGAAATTGGCACAGGCTTTGTACTTGGCTGATACAACGGGAGAGGCACCGATCTTGTTGTTGGACGATATCTTCGACCGTCTGGATAGCGAACGTGTCGAGCGGATTGTCAATATGGTACAAAGTGAACAATTCGGCCAGATTTTTATTACGGACACCGATCGGCAACACTTAACGGAGATTATCCAGCCCGGTCCCGATGCCAAGATATTCCATGTAGAGAATGGTCAAATTGCGTAACATAGCTGCCTTTGTACTTTGTACATTGTCCCTTTGTACCTTGAAAGCCGAGGTCGGCTTTCGCGGCGCATGGATAGCGACGGTCGCGAATATCGATTGGCCTTCGGCAGACGCGGTGGGTTATACCGATTTGCAACAAGAAGAGATGATCTGGCTGCTGGATTCGCTGCAGGCAATAGGGATCAATGCAATCGTTTTTCAGGTAAGGCCGACGGCCGATGCCTTGTATCAAAGTGCGTACGAGCCCAGTAGTCATTGGTTGACCGGAACGCAAGGCGATTCGTTGACATGGGACCCGCTTCAATGGACGATTGATCAGGCGCATAGGCGGCATATGGAGGTGCATGTATGGCTCAATCCGTACCGTGTCAATCTGGTCAAGACCGATACGTCGATGATTAGTGCCGAACATGTGTGGCGCCAACATCCCGAGTGGTTTTGGGAGTACAATAAACAGTGGTATTTTGACCCGGGATTGGATGTGACGCGCGAATGGATTTGTACGATTGTACAAGATATTATCAGCCGGTATGACGTGCAGGCGATCCATATGGACGATTATTTCTATCCCTATCCGGTAGGAAAGCTGCAAATCCCTGATGCTGAGACTTTTGCGAAATATCCGCGAGGGTTTGAAGATATCCGGGAATGGCGACGGAATAATGTCAATCTGGCCATTCAGGACATCAGTGCGACGATTCGCGAATGCAAAGATTCAGTGCAGTTTGGTATCTCGCCTTTCGGCGTTTGGCGCAATGCGAGTGTGGACAGTACGGGTAGTGCGACGACCGCAGGTATTACCAATTATGACGATTTATATGCCGATATACGGCTGTGGATCAAAAACGGCTGGATTGATTATGTGCTGCCGCAGTTATACTGGGAGATCGGCAAGAAAGCCGCGGACTATGAGGTGTTGGCGCATTGGTGGGCCAACGAGGTGCGAGGCACGGATTGCAAACTCTATATCGGCATGGCGCCGTATAAATTAGAAGGTGCAAAGAAAGGAAGTGCTTGGGCGACGGGCAATGAGATCAGTCGTCAGATGAGATTGAATAGGACGATACCGGAGATCTCCGGTGAGTGTTTTTATTCGACACGACCGTTATTGAGGAATCCAAGAGGAGTGTGTGATACGATAAAGGAATTTTATAAAAAATGACACAAATATTTGCGTGTGTCATTTTTTTTTTGTAATTTTGCAGCGCAAAATGTGTGAAAGGAGACAAATTATGAGACCTTCTGTTATTCCAAACACCGGTTATATGCCGAATTATGACCTCGAAATGAGTGCGTCTTATCCAACGATGCATCTTGCCGAATTGGAGAACAATAGTTTATCAGTTGAGGAATCTGAACAAAGGATTTCTCAAATGATTCATGACTTTTATCATCCGAAAGCATGATTGTTCGTATAGACAAAAATGTACATGTGCAGATAGCCGAGTTCTATGCTATTTCTATGGCTTTGCACCCAACATTGGATGAGGTGACCGTCGAAAAGAAAAAGAGTCGTTTATACGAAGCTATTCGTGCCCTCGAAAAATATGCAACCATATATCCAAACGCTCGCTATAAACAAGCATGGATAGACGCTGGTTACAAAGAGTTTATTGCTGAAGATTTTCATTTTGCATATAGGATATACAAGATAGAAGAGACCGGAGAATTGGTTGCATATGTGATTGATGCATGTCATAGTTTGCTCTATCATAATTAGAATAAA
>CAMJJT010000038.1 GCA_946406195.1 uncultured Bacteroidales bacterium | reverse complement strand
CCGTCTTTGTATATATCTATCTGGTAGGAATGTGCGGCAGAGTCGGTGGGCCATGTGAAATCTGCTGTCGTCTCTGCAGCATCCACAGTCACGGTGCGTTGAATCATCGCCGAATCCGGTACATCCGCCATGCGGAAACGTCCCCAATACGCATGTTCGCGATACAGTTTGCGGCTATCCGGAAGTACAGAAAGCCAAGCGCTATCCGGGATGTCAGCGAGTGTTCCTTCTGATACCATCGGCGGCACAGCTGCCCAAACAGTGATTTTCTTAATGGCGCTATCTCCTTTGAAGGCATTGTCGCCGATAAGCGTCACGTTCTTGCCGATAGACAAGTATTCAAGCGAAGACCAGTTCTCAAAAGCTTTGCTGCCAATTGCCACCACTTTATCGGGAATATTAAGTGAATCTTGACCTACTATATTACTGAACGCATTCTCGCCGATGCTGGTTACATTTTCCGGAATTTGTACGTCGGCTAAAACACTACAGTTATAGAACACATTCGCGCCTATTTCCGTCAGGTTTTCTGGCAATTCCGCTTTCTCAAGCAGTACACAACTCTCAAAAGCACCCGAACCTATCTTTTGCAAAGTGGTAGGCAGAGAGACATACGTCATCTTTTTGCATTCTTGAAAGGCATATTTGCCGATTTCCTTCACACCCTCCGGCAAAACAATACTGTCTCCATTATATTCATGACACAGGTAGTTGGGAATATACTCCACGCTGTCTCCGAAAATGATTTTCTTAAATGACAACGCATATCCCGAACCGATATCCAGAGGACTGTCCCAGTCTCTCGTCGGGTCAGTCGGGTGTTTCGCATTCCAAACAACGGCATCCAAATTAGGAAAACTCCACCAACCTATCTGTTTGTTAGATTTGAATGTGGCAGGAATATAGAGCGTGTCGCGTAACAAGATAGACTTGTCATTCCCTTGAGCATCCCAGTTATGAAATATCATACCTGCAATGGTTTCCAGGCAATCGGACCATTTAACCTTTGTTAAGGCATTGCAACCGAAGAACACGCCTCGTCCTATATACTTTACGCCGCGACCTAAATCGCAGTATTGCAGCGCGCTACAGGAATGAAAAGCATATTCGCCTACTGAATCGACAGAAGAGGCAAATACCACTGTGTCCAATTGGGTAAATGAGTACGAGAACGCACTTGTGCAGACAGAAGTTACTCCTTCTTCTATCTCCAAGCGCTTTGCAGTATATGGATAACTCTTTTCGGTTATAGCCCCGTTACCGTAGATTCGCAACACTTGGGTAGAATCATTATACTCCCAATACACCTGCTCGCCACAAGTGCCATTGGATACCTCCGCGTACATGCTGCTTTCCATCCAAATCAGGCAAACAAGAATAATTGATACTTTCGTTTTCATGATCGTATATTTATATCAAGTTTAAACATTCTATATACCTTATTATTTACAGATTTTACTACAAAAAATGCCTGCGAAATTACTGTTTTTTTTTGATATGTGCAAGAGTTAAAAATCATTTTTTCCTCAAATCGGGAATGATTTCGACACGGCGGTCTTTGGATAATTGTTTTTCGGAATTATATCTATAGGGTTTGTTGGCTCCGTATGACCAGACGAACATCCGGTCTCCCGAGATTCCTTTTTCTTCCAGCAATGCGGCTACCGCTTGGGCGCGCAGGAGGGCCAGACGTTGGTTATAGCGTTCTGTCCCAAGCCGGCAAGCATGCCCGTTAATGTGAATACGCAGGCTTGGATGACGATGCATCATCGCAGCTATGGAATCCAATATATATGCCGGCTCAAGGATCGGAATATATTCGTCCAGATGGAACCATATTACTGCTTCCGACAGCAATGAATCTAATCTTTTTTGTGGAGAGGAGCAGATGGTGTCGTGAATCAATCCCGTGTTCCGGATAACTATGGTATCATGCAGGTAGATGGTATCATGTACGACCTCCTTAGCGGCCATTTCCGGGAATTGTTTCTGGAGTTCCTTCAGTTCTCTTTTCTTCTCTTTGTCGGTCTTTCCGGGCCATATGGACAGACCTGCTTTCACGCCGGCCATCCAGGGGTGGCTGCTACCGGTTTTATCCGTGCCGATAAGTCCCCGGTATTCGTTCATGAACGCGTATCGGTTTGTCTCGTTTCGAAATCCCAAAGCGGTTTTTTCATTTTGCTGAATAGCGCAGAAATCATTGATCATCATCTGCCCGAATACTGCTACGTAGAGTTCAAGATGCGGGTTGATCCGGATGGCGGTTCCTAACTCGGCGTAGGCCTCTGCGTTGATTATATGCAGTCTGTCAGCCATGCTTTCTTCCTGCGGTTCACGGAACCTCTCGGTCTCAAACCTTCCCGGAAGATCATGGAGCAATAGTTGCCATTGCTCATACCATCCGGTGTGGGTGATATCTCCCGAGACACGGGTATAACCCGCTATCACGGGAAAAGCAACTTTCAGTCCTGCAGCGGCGTGCAATCCGATCCGGCTCTCGCGGTTCTTGAAATACCTGAACCGCAATCCTACCGGTATCTCTAATAAATAGGCCTGCTGATTCTCTTGCCAATGATCAAGTTCGGTACGATGGATATATGTCTCGCCCATATAGTCGGTTAGAGCAGAGCCGTCCTGCCATTCGCGCCATTCCATCGGTTGGGTTAGTCGGGCTGATGAGGCTATGCGGCTGAAAGACAATCCTGCCTGCACGCCGATACCGGGAAGAAAAAAGAACGTGTATCCCGCGCCTGCAGAAAAAGCACCTCCGATAGTCACTTCCCCTCCGGTCAACGGATAATTCCAATGACTCACGCCTCCGGCTCCGTAGATATCTATATAATGACGAACGGGCTTCTCTTCCGGTGCTTTCTGCTTACCGGAAACATCGGTACAAACAGCGATGAAAACGGAGAAAATGATGATTCCGATGCGTTTCATGGTATAAGTATTTTACGGATTTGTATTTGTGTCTTCCCGTCATGCCATCGGATGAGATAAATTCCGCTTTTATCGGCATGAACGCATCTCCTGCCGTCCATAGTATAAATCTCCGTCTCTCCTTCGCTCCTGTCGGGTAAGACAGCTGTTTCCTCTAATCCTTCGGTAGGTCGCATTTCGTATACACAACTACGATAGACTATGCCGTCATCCCCGGTCATCTCTACCTGGTAGTAACCGTTCAAACCGAGGTACTCATAGTAGAATTGCTCTGTTGCGTTTTCCATCCGTTCTCCGTTCCGATACCATTGATAAGCGGTAAAAGTCAGGCCCGCGTCATTGTTCTTTCCGCTGTTGTCTACGAAGAGTACATCGTTTCCTTTGCGATGAACCAATCCGTCCAGATCTATGGAAGCCTGTATCTCATGAGGAAGGCCTCTGCACTCGCTCTCTCCGGCCGATGATGCGTAAAAGAGCACGGTGAAATCGAGCATAGTTATGGGTAATTCGCCGGGTATGGGTACTACTATCGGTCCTTCGGCAGGCAACTCTTCCCCATAGATGGAGACAAATCCTAAGGCTGCGGCTTTTTCGGAAACGATCAGGTCGTATAGGTCCGGGTGGCCTTCACGGATGTCATAATGTATCTCCATAGAGGCGTCGGATTCGCAAATAGAGATCACCGGCTTGACATCCACTACGGGCACCGGGGTAACTTGGCAAACCAAACTCACTTCCAGCGGACAACCTTCCTCTGTCCGGTCGGTCATCACTACTGTTTCCCCTGTCTCGGAGAAAGAGTATTCCTTCGTAGTCCCGTCGGCAAAGGAGTATATACCATGGTAAGGCATGTCGGTCATACAAACGGTGACAACCTTTCTTCGCTTCTCTGCTCGTCCAAGTCTCCACGTGGCGGTGTTGGCCGAGTGTTGCCATTCGGTCACGCATCTGGAGTTCTGTACGGCCCGCTTGACGCAAACCGTTACCGGCACGGCCAGACCGTAACGGCTCAGCGTAATGGTAGTATCCAAAGAGGCCGAATTAACCCGTAAGGTATCCAGAAGTTCTTCTCCGTCTCCTCCGCGGTACAACAACCAGCAATACGTGAAATCTCCTTCTCCGCTCGCACTCTCATCATCGCTGATATGCATCTCTACTTCCTGTATCGTCCCGTTCTCCAGGCATACCTGCTCCTCTATTTCCCCGATGGAACCGGCGTTATATGCACTATACACATGAATGACTACTTCTCCTTCCGCGGCAGTCCAGTCCATCAAACCGGTATTGTCCTTTACCTCCCTGCGGAACACGTAATTCTCACCGTTAATCATCGGAATACGTGCTATCTCCAGTTCCGTGGTATCGCTCTCGGGAATAACGACGTCGTTGCAAAGCCATCGGTAGGTATAAATGCCGTTTCCTCCGGTTACAGTTTCAGTCTCCCGGACGGTATCTGTACAAACAGGGGTGCATAACTCGCGTTCGTAGGATTCTATCTTCCCCGGATGGATCGTATTAAAGGCCACTACTTTGTGCGCGTGCTCGCATGATAGGGGTAATGCTTGGCAGGTTGCTTCGCTGACCTTCCGGTAGAATGTGTATTCTCCGGCTTCCTTGAAGGTGTAATCAAAAGAAGCTGTACTTACTTTGGAGGAACCTATATAAAGCGGTTCGCGCGTGTCTTCTTCTACTTTATCCCAACTCTGACTCGCCGTATCCAGTACGGCATGCTCCATCTTCCATACATACTCAAACTTGCCCCCTCCGCCGGTAGCATCCGATTTACTGTGTATCGTCAGTACTTGCGGTAATCCGTATAGGGTGTCCGGCTCTTCGTACAAATCTCCCGGATCGAACTCCCGGCGAACAAAGAGACAGAGTCTTCCTTCTGCTTCTCCCGTCCCGCCTTTCGATGCCGTCCATTCCGTCTTGCATTTGGTATCATGGACATATCTGCGGAAGGCGTATTCTCCCGGGACGTCTGTCGGCATAGACCAATCTTTGTACGTCGGCTGCGACATATAAAAAGTATCTATGGGTTCAAAATCATTCGGAAAACCGTTCTCATCATGCCCCAAAACAGTATCGCGGATGATGGTGTATTGGTATGAAAGACTCCCGTTGTCCTGCTCGTCGTCTTTTCCGCCGCTGGCTTCCTTTCCGCTGTTGTTCTTGTCCTTAAATCGTACATCCTCCTCATTCCAGCAGGCAGAATATACTCCGGTCACGATGCCGGCATCGAAGGCTTCATACCCCTTTACAATCGTGTACACCTGCTTCACTGCCGGACCGCAACTGATGGTCAGGATCACCTCCTGATTACCGCAAGGCCGTTTCACTTCTGCCGACGCACCCTTGGGATTGGGAATAAAAATAACATCCGGACTCGGCGAGTACCAATCTCCGGAACCAAAGGCCGCACTATTCATCCTCTCCAGACCTATACTATTACGCGGTTTGTTTCCTTCTTCCGGAGCTCCCACTCCTTCCGCACGCATGATCGGTACGGTCTCTGCATCCAGCAAGACGGTCTTGACGGAAAGCTCCGAGGCAATGTGGTTGGAAAAACAAACCAGCTGCGGGTGGCTCTCATAGCCTCCTGCAAAGCACCTCCATTCCTCTTCCGAATTCTCATAGTAAGGACTTGAAAGCCCGATGAAATCGGACGATTTGGCAATCGCGTATTGGGTGTTGTCTGTGAGGATTGGATCTGCGGCTCCGTATCCGGTGGCGTACATACGTGTCAGCTGTTGGTCGAAGAACACCGTCGTCAGATTCCCCTGTGGCGCTTCGTTCTTGCCGAATAGCGCGCCTACATGGTCGGTTCCCTTGCAATACCCTATGTTGTAGCAGTTGTTCAAAACGGCAGTGGCTTTGTTATAGCCCACTAATCCGCCTACATGATTGTTGCCGTCAGTGATGATCCCGGCGTTGTATGAATAGCTGATTCCGCCGTAGTTAGTACCCACAAGACCACCGATGTTATCACCGTTGTGCGCGATAATCTGCGCCATATTAAAACAATGGTGTATCTGTCCGCGGTTGATTCCTGTGAGGCATCCGACATTACTGGTAGCGTCCGTCATGATTTGTCCCTGCGCGATACCCAGATGGTGAACGACCGCCGAGTTCCCGCTTTCTGCAATCAGTCCTGCGCCAGCAGGGAAGAGCGAAGAGAGCATGTACAGATTATAAATCACATGGTTGGCTCCGTCCAACTCGCCCTGAAACGGTCTGGCTGCGCTGCCTATCGGTTCCCAACTCGGCGGAGTAGAGCCGTTTCCCCCTAAATCAAGGTCTGAAGCGAGAAGAATGGTCTTCCCCGCAAAATCATCCGTGCGGCTTGCTGCGGCTATCCATGCTAACTCTTCAGCAGTCCGGATGGTGTAGATTTCTCCGTTGAAATCGGGCATTTGTGTACCTCCGCTCCAGGGCGTCAAACTCTGTGCAGAGGTATGGGTTGCCCCTAATACCATGCTTATCAGCACAGTATTTATCCTTCTAAATACAGGTGTCATAAAATCTTGCTTACTCGATCCGTTTTCCGGTTATATCATAGGTACCTTGCGGTGTAATAAAGAGAAGTCGTCCTTCAATAATGGCTTTTTTCTCCGGGACCTCCGAGCCGGTTTCTTCTACTCCCGTAGCAACATTTTGTGCATCCGGATTGCCCGGAATGATTGGTGGCGTCGGGATAAGTTCGTTGCCGTCATACTGCAACTCTCCGCTATAACCCAAGGTGGCGAAATCTCCCACATAGACGTGCAGCGGGGCGTTGTTCTCATCCAAAACCGACAGCACATACGTGTACCGCGAGGCCTCATCCAGACCTGTGACCTTGAAGGAAAGGGTGTAAGGCTGACTGTTGTCAGCATTTGAGATTTGAGATTTCAAATTTGACATTTCTCGTCTCGGCGCAGAGAAATTAATCGCCAGCAGCTGTCCGCGGTTGCCGAGCGTCAGTTTGCAGAACACCGCGCCGTCCTTGTAGATATCTATCTGATACGCGTGTGCCGCGCTGTCTGTCGGCCAGGTGAAGTCTGCCGTCGTCTGTCCAGGATCGACCGTCACGGAGCGCTGAATCATGGCGGAGTCAGGTGTGTCATTCATGCGGAAACGACCCCAGTAAGGGTGCTCGCGGTAAAGTTTGCGGCTATCAGGTAACACACTCAATAAAGCGCTGTCCGGAATGTCCGCCAATGTCCCTTCGCTTACTGCCGGAGGAGTAGCCGCCCAGACGGAAATATGCGTTATTGCGCTGTCGCCCTTGAAGGCATTATCCCCGATGAGAACGACGTTTTTGCCAATCGACAACTCCTTGAGCGCGCTCCAATTTTCAAACGCGTTCGTGCCGATGGAGATCACTTTGTCGGGGATGACAAGGCTGTCTTGGAGAACAGCACCCAAGAAAGCACTTCCGCCGATCATCGTCAGTTCTTTCGGCAGTACGATAGAATCCAAGTTAGGACACCCCGAGAAGGCATTATCCCCGATAGTGCTGACGCTATCAGGTATCTCGACTCGCCTCAAGGCTGAACACCCGTTGAATACGGAAGAATTGATGGCTTTCACTTTTTGAGGTATAGTGATTCGCTGAATCTTCGTACATCCCTTGAAAGCCTCTTGGTGAATGGCTGTCAACGTAGAAGGAAGGATAACCGTATCCAACTTGTTGTTACCCGAGAAGGCACCCGCGCCGATATATTGGCACCCTTCCGGCAATTCCACTTTCTTCATCCGTACCTGCTGGCACAGCTTGGCGGGCACAAACTCCACATCCGGACCGAAGATAAAATCCCCGTTCCAATAGCAGTAAAGATTATAGAACACAGACGAAGAAGCCGGCGGGTTCTTGGCATTCCAAACAATAACAGGACTATTGTGGAGACACCACGAGATCTGTTTGTTCGAGCGGAACGTCGCCGGGAAGAACAGCGTGTCCCGAAGCGGAATAGTGGCTACACTATTTTGGTCGTATGACGCTCTATCGGGTTCGCCGTCAAAAATACTGCCGTCTATCTCCTCCAGACAATCCGACCAGCGAACAGAGTTCAAGTGATAGCAGTTCTGGAAGGCCATCTGACCGATATACTTAACCCCCTTGCCCAAATCGCAATTCACCATCGTCGTGCAGTTGCTGAAGGCGTATTGTCCCACGGTGTCCACCGAGTTCGGCAGTTTGATCTCCTTTAACTGGTAGCAGCTCTCAAATAGGTAAGCAGGTATTTTTGTCACGCCTTCGGGGATCTCGCACGCCGTCAGGTTCCACCAATCCCGGAATGTAGCACCGCTGAATCCCGTCAGTCCTTCCGGTAACGAAATCGTCTTACACGAGTTATACGGATAGTACGTCTTATAACTCGTTGACCACGACGAAGCCTGCAGTACCTGTTTGTTCCACCAGAGACTATCGACTGTGTTCTTCAACTCGCCGTAGCCCTCAATGGTCATGTGCGCCGTCTCCGTGTCATAGCTCCACGTCAGATGCTCGCCGCACACGCCGGTATATACCGTCGCAGAACTCTTGCCGGCAATCAGAGGCAGAATAACCAAGAGTACAAAGATTGTCTTTTTCATAGGTTTTTATGTTTAATTAATGGGTATTATTTTATTTCCGTCCAAGGAATATACCTCGCCGTTATGCTGAATGAGAATCGGCTCGTTTTCTCCGGTTTCAACGCTTTTTTTCGGTTCTTCGGAGGAGAGCGCAACAGGATCTTTCTTTTCCGAATCCCGAAGATAAATCACCCCTCCGGAGACCATTGCGGTTATTATCAGCAAAGCGGCTATTCCTATATAAATATTTCCGGTATTATTTTTCATTGGATTAGCTTGTTTCTATTCAATCCGTTTGCCTTGCACATCGTACATCCGTCCTTCGTACATCAGATAGATCTGTCCATTGAGAATTACCTTTGTATTTGGTACTTGGTCACTTTCATTGTCCACTCCTGTCGGTATATGAGACTCCGGATCGTTCGGAATAACCGGCGGGGTCGGAATCAGTTCATTTCCGCCTTCTTCCAATTCGCCAGGGTAACCCATTGTCGCAAACGCACCGGTGTAAACGTGCACAGGTGTGCCGTTTGCGCTCAACGCGGAGAGTACGTAGTTATACCGCGTGGCTTCATCCAGACCTGTCACCATGAACGAAAGCGAAGCCGGAATGGTGTTTCCCGGATTGCTCCGCGACGGGGCGTTGAATGAGATTCCTAACAGCTGTCCTGTCTTACCCAACGTTAGTTTGCAGAACACCTCGCCGTTCTTGTAGATATCTATCTGGTAGGAAGAAGCGGTACTGTCCGTCGGCCAGACAAAGTTTGCCGTGGTCTCTTCGGCATCGACGGTCACATAGTTGATATCCTCTTCTTTCGGCATCCGGAATCGTCCCCAGACAGGATCCTCCGCGTAAGCGGCAATACTCTGAACCGGCACGAAAAGCCAGGTGCTATCAGGCACGCCTGCAAATGTTGCGCTCTCTACCAACGGCGGGTAAGCCGCACGGCTACGAATCTCCGTAATCAAAGAGTCATTCTTGAAAGCATCGGCATCAATCATCGCCGTCTTTTTGCCAAATTGCACTTCCTTCAGCGCCGAGCAACCTGCAAAAGCATTACTCCTGATATGGCGCACCTCGTCGGGAATGACTACTTCGGTAATTTTCTTTTGATTAAAGAACGCACCGTTACCGATTAGATTCAGTTCGGACGGCAGAACCAGAGTATCCAACGAGCAGTTCTGGAAAGCGCCGCCTTCAATCGTACGGACGCTGTTAGGTAGATTCACCTTCCGTAGCGCACTACAGTTCGAGAACGTATATTCGCGGATACTCGTCACTCCTTCGGGAAGCGTGATCGATAGGAGCGAGGAGCACTCGCGGAATGCACTCTTGCCGATACCATTCAACCCTTCCGGAAAATTGATATCCTGCAAAGCACTGCAACTCCAAAAGGCATTGTCATCGAGAAACTTGACTCCGGAAGGAAGGGTGATATGCTGTAGCGCATTGCAACTGCTGAAAGCACTGCTCTGGATACTGTCTAACGTGGAGGGAAGGACAACCTCTAACAACGCTTGGCAGGACATAAAAGCATTTTGGGGAATGACATGTACACCTTCAGGAATCCTGATAGAGGATAACTGGTCACAATAATAGAAAGCCCCTTGTCCGATGTAGGTTAAAGAAGATGGCATTTTTACATACTTTAGCTTGTGATTCGAGCCAAAGGCTTGATATCCGATGGAATCGACACTTTCCGGCAGAATGATGGTGTCGCAATAGGTGGCATAGCATAGCTGATCTGGGATAGAAACCACCTGCTCTCCAAATACAATTTTGGAAATGCAATATAGCGGCGCGCTCCATCCTTTTTGGCCTTCTATTTGCTTGCAATTTCTGGCGTTCCAGATGGCTGTGAGGTTGCGGGCTTTGGACGAGTAAACGCTAAATGCACCGATTCCTATATATTTCAGGCTTTCAGGAAAAACAATGGTTCCTTGCAATGAAGTGTCCTGCATAAATGCGTAGAAGCCAATATATTCAAGGCCATCATTCAGTTCCAGTTTTTCCAAAGAAGAGCAATGTATAAAGGCGGAGTCACCGATACTCTTCAATCCCTTGCCGCAATGCACCTCTTTAATACCTATGCAGGATTGAAAAGCCATCTTCCCTATTGAAACCACGCTGTCCGGCAGCGTCACCGACTCCAACGCAGGACAATGACTAAAGGCTCTGCCATAAACGGATGTCATTCCCTCGGGAAAAACAATGTGCTTGATATAAACACGCGAAGCGTAATCTCCGAACGTCCAACCCGACATGTCTCCGCGCCCGCTGATGACCAGAGTGCTGTCCTCGGAATTCAGTGTCCACGTCAGATGTTCTCCGCACACGCCGTTATAGACTGTTGCGTACAGGCTATTTGCCATCATCGTCAGGCAAACAAGAATAATTGATACTTTCGTTTTCATGATCGTATATTATTTCAG
>CAMJJT010000037.1 GCA_946406195.1 uncultured Bacteroidales bacterium | reverse complement strand
TTCTCACAATACTGCAACAATATCAGTGTTGGGGCGGGAGTCTACGGCATATCTTTGCCGGAGAGTGCTCGGAACATACATATTCTGTCAGGCGTGAACGGCTCTCAAGAGAGTTATCTCGAGGTTGATGTGGCGGCAAATTATACGCAGCTTGTGGCGATGGATTCGAATGGTAATATACGGATTTTTAACCCTGCTGATGCGGCATAATTTCCATATTGTTGCATGTATGTGGCAATAATACGCAAATAATTTTTATTGTTCTTTGACATAAAAATGGACTAATTTTGTAATTTATAGGTTGTTTGGCTTGCATTTTTGATGTATTGGTGTTAATTTTGTGAGAATTATTCCTCATATAAAAACTAATACATAATGTTATGCTAACAAAAATTCGTTACAAATTGGTATTCAACCGTAGTAACCGGCTTAATCGCCTGGGTGAAGGGTTGGTAGAAATTGAGTGTTCGCAATCGGGTCGGCGTATATACTTCAGTACGCACACGTATGTTGTTCCCGGGCAGTTCTTTCGTGGCGCCATCGTGAACACTCCGAACGCTGAAGGTCTGAATTATGCCCTCTACAGGATGATTCAGGATGTGGAACTCGTCGAACTGGAGTACATCAAGCGAGGCGTGGAAGTAAATCTCCCTATGCTGAAGGAGGCAGTGCGTGCGCACATTTCCCCTGCAGCAAAGATTTCGGATTTCGGTGTGCAGGTCGTTGAGCAATCCGACAGGAAGCGTCTCACTAAGCAGAATTACCAAACTCTGCTGAATAACCTGGAGCGGTTTCGGCGTGGCAGTCTCATTACCGATATCGATTACCAGTTTATTGTCGCTTATGATAAATGGCTTCGTGATAGCGGTATTGCTCATAATACCCGGATCAGCAGGCTGCGTTTGCTTCGGGCATTATTGAATGAGGCAAAGAAGCGTGATATCATAGGTTCCAATCCGTTCGACCGCTTCCGTATTCAGCAGATGGTAAGTAAAAAGGGCTATTTGACCTTTGAACAGTTGCACAAGCTGGAGCGGCTGTCTCTCCATGGTAACGATGACCGAGTGCGGGATGCTTTTCTGGTCGGTTGCTATACAGGATTGCGTTTTTCGGATATCATCACCTTGCGCGATGAGCATATTGTCAATGGGTGGTTGACGAGGAGCATGAGCAAAACGGGCTTTATGGTGGATCTGCCTGTTTCTACTTTGTTCGATGGCAAGTTGCTTTTGATTGTTGAGAAATACGGTTCTATATCCAAGCTTACAAAATCCCTTGGAAGCAACTGTGCCGTCAATCGCTCATTGCGCACCATACTTGACCGGATTGGAGTGGATCCGAAAATTACATTCCATAGCAGCCGCCATACGTTTGCTACCCTCTTAGTCCAGAAGCATGTGCCTATTACTACCATACAGAAGCTGCTCGGCCATCAGAAGGTAACAACGACTCAGATCTATAGTGAGGTGGATAGGCGGTCAATAGCAAACGACCTGAAGAAAGTGGTTAAACATCAAAATTGATATGAAGAAGATATTAGTTGGAAGCCGCGCTTATTTTAGCGGCATGGACGGTTTCCGTCCTCATGACACGGATTATTTAGTACTTGAGCTGCATCCTAAAGGGTATGAGTGGAGACGCGAACAGTCCTTGCGTGGAGTCTGTACCTTCTTTTACAAGGTGGAAGAACCTGCGCGAATGGTTCAGCGTGCGGTAGATTCGAAGGATGCTTTGCAACTTTGCAAGTTCCTTGTTCCTGAGGTCGCTTCTGTACTGAAGATGACTATCGATGATATCCGTCCTTTGGAGGTCCTTCTGCCATTGCTCGATGAGAAGCACCGGTATTATGAAGTAATCTTCCGTTCCTATCTGGAGAATAGTTCTTTTTCCCTCACAGATAAGCAGCGGCAAGAAGCCTATGCATCATATACGGAAACTCGCAAAAAAGAAAGGAAGTAGTTATGCATGACACATTGAGAAATCACAAGGTCACCGTCTATAGCGGCGGTAGTTCGCCGTTAGTGGCAAAGAAGATTCGTCCTAACGATCCGTGCCCTTGCGGCAGCGGTAAGAAGGCAAAGCATTGTTGCGGAGCTGGTACAGAATGTTATAAATTGAAGTAGTATGAATCGCAAAGTTGAGTACCGGGAAACGTCCGGTTGTTTCTATGGCTTTTGGATCATGGTCGGTGCGGTCGCCCTGACCCTCGTCCTATGTTTGCTCTTCCCGAGCTGCAAAACTCCCGGCAGTCTGTCGGAGAAAGTAAACATCCGGGACTCCGTGGCTATCCGTTGGAAGGACAGCATCCGGTGGCACATCCGGGACAGCGTGAACATCATCGAGCACCACGTAACCGTCCACGACAGTTCCGGCCTGTTCATCCAGTTCGCCCAGGGAGGCGGCACCTACAACAGCAAGACCGGCGAGGCGACCAACGTAGCCGGTGTGCAGCAGTCCGACACGCACCATGAGCAACGGGACAGCACGAACTACTACCATGCGCTGGCTTCCGACTACAAGCATTCCGCCGACAGCATAGCCGACCGGTACAACACCCTGCAGTCCGAGTACCGGAAGGTGGTGGAGAAGTCGCGCACCGGCTATGACCGGTTCTGTAGTTGGTGGTTCTGGATCACGGCGATACTGCTGCTGGCCAAGGTTGCGTGCTGGGTGATGGAGAAGATCCCTACCACCGCGCAGTATATCATTGTTGCACGTAAATTTATACCGTTCTTATGAGTGATAAATCCATATATATAAGAGACGAACATGTCATTGGTAAAGCGGCTATTGAAGAAGAGTTAAAAGAACAGGCACTTTGGTTCTATAGAGTAAGAATGAATTTAAATCAATAAATATGAAAGCTTACGATATCTCGAGGTTTGTCTTGCCGGACGCAAAAAAATCTTAATAATCGTATATTTATGAAACAGGAAATGATGCATCTACCAATTGTTAATAGAACAGATGGTTATTTGGACTTGTTTTATTATTCAAACATCGGTATGTATAGGCTTACACTTTGTGAGCCTCGGTACAAATCAAATGCCGCTTGGCTGTCTACCTTGATTGTCACTGAGGACCATAGGCACGAGGGACATGGCAACGAGTTATTGGCTCATGCAGAGAGGGAGGCAAGGCGATGGAACTGTAGCGCTTTGTCTTTATCGGTTGAATGGAAGTCCTGGGTTAGGGACTGGTATGAGCGGAAAGGGTTTGTAGTGGTTGTTGAAGGAATAGACTCGACTAACGTAACAATGACTAAAATATTGAATTATGACCAAAATTAGCGAACATTTTACGCTGGAGGAACTGATTGCCTCCGCTACGGCGAAAGCTAAAGGTCTGAAGAACGAGCCGAACGCCGTTCAGACCGTTCATCTCTGTTGTCTGGTGTTTGATATACTGGAGCCTTTCCGGCTGGTATGGGGAGATGCTATCGATGTTACTTCGGGCTTCCGGGGCTTCGAGAAGATTCAGAAACTCGATAACTCCTCCAGAACCTCTGTTCATCCGGAAGGCTTTGCTGTGGATGTCCGTCCGAGGAATATGAGCCGCATTAAGGAGTTCAAGCAGAAGTTCCGGGACTGGCTGCATGAGGAGCAGAAGGCGTATGACCAGTATATCGACGAAACCCGCAACGGTTCCGAGTGGGTCCATATCGGTCATTTCACCGTCTCCGGTAAGCAGCGCCGTCAGGACTTGATCACCACCGATGGTGTCAACTATCGACTTTTGCCAAGGTGGGAGAAGAAAACAGTCTGAAATTCCATAAACCTTTTTTGAGCAGCCCAACGGCTGCTTTTTTTTGTGTCTCGCCGGAAGTGTCTTCTGTCCGGTGGTTTCCATCCGTCGGCTCGATACATGCCGGTTCCCTGCACGTGGGGGCTTTCGTGCTTCTCGTCGTCTCCGTGCCGCTTCTTGCTCTTCTGCTCTTTCCTGTCCTGATGATCGTTCACTTGTTACTACTCTTTCGGTTTCTGTGATGCAAAGGTAAGTCGTGCCTATTCGCGTAGCAAGGCCAGGCTTCGTTTATCGAAAAATCTCCAGTCTTGCAGATAGTATTTTGTCGCGTAAAGTCTTGCAAGGTTCTATTCACTACCTTTATAAAGCATCACGAAATCAAAAAAGTAGTTTATAAACAAGTTATTAACAATCAAATTCAGTACAGTTATGAAAGAGTCTAAAGTTCAAGAAGTCGCTACGAAAGAGTTAGTAGAAGTTAGTGAGAGTACAAAATCAAAGAAGATTGCGGAAATCCGTCAGTGGCTCAAAGCATGGTGCGGCGAGTTGGATGCTATGGCAAGCAATGAGGGTCGCGAGTTAGTTCCGGCTAATCAGCTGCTCCGCGAGGCGTATGGAGTGAAAGAGGGTGCAAAGCTGCATACATTCGAGGGTTGGAAGAAAGTAGGTGCCCAAGTGAAGAAAGGCGAAAAAGCGTTGCTCTTTTGGGGCAAGCCGCGCAAGGGTCAGAGCTATTGCCCGGTGGTGTTCCTGTTCGCCGCTCGTCAAGTGGCATTCAAGAAAGGGGGCGTAGCATGATTAAGCAGTTAGATTTGTTCGCCGCTTTCGCCGCCGCAGAGGTTCAGCCGGTTCCCATGCCGGCAGCCTCCAAGCCGTTCGAGGTCAAGAAAGAGCCGAAGCCGTTAGTGGTTAATTACGAGGAGTGCGCCCTGCTTAAGCAATGGCGAGATATAAAGGAACAATATCCGGATGCGCTTCTCCTGTTCCGGGTGGGTGATTTTTATGAGATATACAATGAGGATGCGGAGAAAGCGAGCAATATATTGTGCATCACGCTGACACATCGAGGTACATCGAAAATCAAAATGTGCGGTTTCCCCTATCATGCCTTGGATGCGTATCTTCCAAAATTAGTTCGTCAAGGTTGCCGGGTGGCTATCTGCGATGAGATAGGCGAGGATTACGAGAAGCATGGTCGGATGTATAGAAAAAAGCAGGGTTAGCGCCCTGCTTTTTTTGAACTCAATCACTCTGCCATCACGTAAAAAAGCCGTGGGGCGGCTCAACCCCACGGCTCGGTGTAATTCAGAAACCTGTTGAAGATATCAGGCGAG
Source organism: uncultured Bacteroidales bacterium (assembly GCA_946406195.1). Lineage (GTDB taxonomy): Bacteria > Bacteroidota > Bacteroidia > Bacteroidales > Paludibacteraceae > Colicola. The sequence continues at coordinate 7,286 of CAMJJT010000037.1, read as the reverse complement.
CCTTAATGTGTTAGAGAGACTTTCTGTAGGCGTGCTCCTAACTCGTGGATGCCTGCTTCAATCTCTAGTGTGCGTTGCTTGGATACATACTGCCCTTTACTGTATTGGCGCATCAGAGACTCATTGATACCCAGAGCATGTGCGGTCTTGCTGATGTTGAGGAACGGAAAGGCAGAGAAGAGTGCAGAGATATCATATTGGAAATCGAATTCGGCATTCAACTCCTCCGGAACTGTCTTGCCTTCTTCCATATATACTTCGCGCATTTCGCGCACGGTGTTCAAGAAATCCTGTTTGGTTTCCTCGGCGGTGTTGCCGGTTCCGATGGGAGCGTTCTGCATATCCGGAGCGTATGCACTGTACGATCCATCCTTCCCCCATTCGATAATAACTTTCTGTTTCATGTTTGCAATAGTTTTTATGGTTTATGTTTTGGGCAGATAGGGGATTAACTCATCCCCTTGATCTGCTTTAGAATCTTACTTGCTGTTCCTGTTTTGACCTCTTCCTTGTCGTGTCGCCCGATGGCGATTAAGTAGTTGAATTTTGGATTGCCGTAGAGGTCGTGTCGGCTGCCGTGCCGCTTGATGGTCCAACCATATTCGGCGGCGATTTTTTTCAGTTCTGATGTCTTCATTTCTTAGTTGTTTTTGAATTACGGTGCAAAGGTATAACATTTTTGTTATATATGCAAATTTTTTGACAAAAAAATGCAAAAAAAATGCGTTTTTTCGTGATTTTGCCCATTTTTGAGCAGAATTGTCCAAAAATTGTCCAAAATTTGGCTGTTTTTTTGGACAGAACTTGGACGTTTTAACCTTGTGGTTTTTGCCCCCGTGCATGTGTGTGTATCTTTGCACCCGAATTTAATGCACGACTATGAAGACAATACCTATCGAATTTCGCGAGTTCACCGTTAACAAGAGCGCTTTGGCTGCCGCGTTCACTGCGTCCGCACAGAAAGTGTTCAAGGAGGACTCGGCTACTGAAGGCATCACGCCGAACAAACTCAATAACGGGTTGGAATATATGCCGTGGGGCGTGTCCAACGACATCCCCTTCAAGATCCTCGACCAGATAGAGCAGGACGAGACCATCAATACCTGCCAGCAGCATAACATCAAGAACTGCTATGCCGCCGGTCTGGAGTACACCCTGCCGGAGAATGCCACCGACGAGACGCGGAACGGTGTGCAGCGCTTCATGCTGCATAACGACCTCACCTCGTTCCACCTCGGCATGAGCACCGACATGAAGTTCTGGCAGTTCGCCGTCACCCTCTTCACTCTCAACCAGAAACGCGACGCTATCGCTTCCATCAAGCGCCTGGAGTCGATGTACTGCCGGTTCTCTCCCAAGGATGCCAAGAGGCAGTATGTGTTCTATGCCCAATGGCGCGACAGCTCTGCACCGAAAGACGTGCAGCGCTTTGTGTTGCTAGATCCGGATGACCCCTTGTATGACTTGGAGCAGTATATGCAGAAAGCCAAGGGCAAGAAGGAAGGCGAAGTGCAGTTTGCCATGGTGACGCGCATCCCTACTCCGGATAGCACCTACTACCCGATTCCGTACTACGCTTCCCTGTTCAAGGGCAAATGGTACGACATCAAGCAGCTCATCGCCATCGGTAAGTACTCCAAGCTCAAGAACGCCGCCCCGCTCAAGTATATCATCACCATTCAGGACGAGTACTGGCAGGAACTGTTCCAGCGTGCCGGCGTCACCGACGAGAAAGACCAGCAGGAGGCTGTCAACGCCAAGAAGACGGAGATCATCAATTTCCTCACCGGCGCAGAGAACTCCGGAAGAGCTATCTTCACCGGTGCGTACCTCGACCCGGGTACCGGCAAACCCAATCCCTATATCACCATCACCAACCTCGAACAAGGTAAGGAAGGCGGCGACTGGGAGACCGATATCCAGGAAGCGATTAACATGGTGTGCTTCGTCATGGGCGTTCACTCCAACCTCGTCGGCTCCGTGCCCGGCAAGTCGCAGTCCAACAACAGCGGCTCCGACAAACGCGAACTGTACATGATTGCCCAGCTACTCAACAAACCCACTCACGATCTGATGCTGCGTGTGCACCAGATGGTTTGCTACATCAATAAATGGGAAGGCGTGAAGCCCGAGTGCAAAATCATGCAGCTCACTACCCTCGACGAGCACAAGGATATCAAACAAACCAACGACCAAGGAAAGGAGGATAACCAATGAAATACATTACCAGCAACGCACTCCTGACGGCGTACATCCCCAATTTGGTGACGGCGGTGGAAGGCGAGAAAGACCTGTTCACGAAAATCACGCCGCATCTGACCATAGCAGAGGCATGGCTGGAGTCGAGAGTAGTCAAGTATGCCGATATCGCCGAGAACGAAAGCGCCATGACTTACGCCAAGATCATCGTCGCCAACGAAGGCTTCCGGCGTGCTATACCGTCGCTCGACCTCATCCTGACGGAAAACGGATTCGGTATCGTGTCCGATAACAATGTTGCGCCGGCATCCCGTGACCGAGTCAATGCGCTGCTCAAAGGATTGCGGGCACAAGTGGACGAGGCTATCGAGGCACTGGATGCGATTCTCAACGGCGCTGTCCTTGGTGATACCGTCTTCCAAGGTTACGAGGCGCAACGGATGCAGGAAGTGACGGAGGATTTCTTTGCCCGCTACCTGGCCGACAAAATAAGAATCATCGCAATGGAAGAGATGCTGGCGCGCCGCGTCCTCTCGTCCGAGGTACTCTCCGCACTCCGGAACTACGCCTATGACACCACCGTCAACGAACCGCTCTCGACACTCGCTTTCATGGTCAAGCAGTACATCGTCCGGAAGCTCACCGATAAGATGACGCCGGAAGAGGGCAAGCATGTAGCACGTCAGATGGTGGACTGGATCCGCAAGCATCCGGACACCTTCCCCAACTGGGAGAATTCCGAGGCTGCCAAGTACTGGGCAGACTATACCTACAAAAACGATAAGAACTCAGGAGGCTTTTGGTTATGAGAATAGACATCACCGTCCCCACCGACTGGCGCGAGCTGGATCAGAAGCAACTGCACTACGCTTGCTTCCTGCTTTCGTCCGGACACTATACGCCGGACCAAATCAAATCGCTGTGCATCATCCGGTGGGGCAAACTGACGCAGGAGCAGCTGGAAGTGCTCAAGCCGGAGCAGATAGCCGCCTTCCTGCCGATGATGGACTGGCTGACGGGTATTCCAACCACGCCGGTCTGTCTGGAGAAGATACAGGGCCGCGAGGCGCAGGAGAATGCCGACTTCCAGGGTCTGCGCTTTGAGGATTGGCTGATTATCGAAGCCAATTACCAAGGATACCTCCGGCATAAGGAGATTTCCTTCCTCAATGATATCAGCCGCATCCTGTACGGCAAGCGTCTGGAGTTGAGCGCTCCGGAGGCGTACAGCGTCTTTCTCTGGGTAGCGTCGGTCAAGCAGCTGTTCGCCAACCGATTCCCGCATTTCTTCGTTCCCGCCCCTATCGACGAGAATAAACAGGAGAGCGACCGCGAGGTCTATGAGAAGCTGCGTTCGGCGCGTAACATGCAAATCCGTGCCCTCACCAAAGGCGATATCACCAAGGAGAAGGAGATTTACGAGATGGACTGCTGGCGTGCCCTGACAGAACTCGACGCACAAGCCGAGGAATATAACGAAATCAAGAAACAATATGCCAAGAATGGAAAATAGAACGACCGAATGGAACCCCGTGGCTTTCTACGAGGGACTGACCAAGAGCAACAAACTGGCGAAGGCGAAAGGTTTCGTCTTCTGCAAGGTGTCCGGACTGCAGGGTATGGTGGAAGCCGTAGGCAAGATGCAGAGCGCCGCCAACTTCGTGATGGTAGCCGATAACGCTGCCGGTTATACGGAGCTGGATAACTCGCCCCACACCCGCCGTACCAATACCGTGTTCATCGGTATGCGCCACAAGCTCGGCGACATGACCGCCCGGGCAACCTGCCTGAGCACTATCAAGGAGCTGAACCGGCAGTTCCTCTCCAAACTCATCATGGAGAAGACCCTGCTGGCGGAGAATGCGCAGTATCTCGACCCGCGGATCAACCTGCAGGAAGCACCGTCGGCACTCATTCCCGGTACTGCCGTCTGCATGTTCGAGGTGGCGGTCGATACCTACATCGATTTGAGTTATAACGAAGAGGAGTGGGACGATGATTGAGTTAACCCAAGAGCAGCTGGAGCAGGTGGAGAAGCTGTCATCCATCTACATGAAGATTACCGATATCGCTCTGGTGATAGAGGTGAATCCTCACGAACTGCGTGCCGCCATCAGCAACGAGTCGAGCGAGGTCAGCCGGCGGTACCGGCGCGGTAAGGCTACCAGCAAAGCCGAACTGCTCGCCCAGGAGATGCAGCTGGCCAAGGTAGGTTCGCCGCTCGCTCTGGAGAATGCACGCAAGAACCTGCTCGATATGGAGGACGACGAGTAATATGCCACAGATCAAGAACATAGAACTGGCGCAGCGGGAGATGTTCACCCCTGCCGAGGAACTGCTGCAGCGCTACGATGCCGCCCGGGTGGACCACCTGCTCCGCCTGAGGGATATGTACAACTGGATGCTGTCCAATCCCTCCGAGCGCGACCGCAAATTCGTCGATGTGTTCACCGGCAAGTACGGCATCTGCGAGACGGCTGCCTACTCGGACCTCGCCCTCATCAAGCAGCTCATTCCGGCACTCGCTCCGGCGTCCCGCGAGTTCTACCGCAAGCAGGTGAGTGAGATGCTGCTGGAAACCTACAACATGGCGAAGGCACGCAAGGACACCAAGGCAATGGCAATGGCGGCGAAGGAACTGGGCAAGGTCAACCGCGTCGATCTGGAGGACGAGAAGGCACTGCCCTACGACGATATCGTCATTCAGCCCTTCACCCCCTCGTCCGACCCGACCATCATCGGACTCAAGGTCATCCCGAATCTGGAGGAGGTCAAAGCACGCCTCCGCAAGCAGATGGCGATAGATAATCCGGACATCGAAGATATAGAGTTTGAACCCGCCGATTTGGAGGAAGAATCGCTCTTCCCGTCTGAACAAGAAGAAAATGGCAAAGATATACTTCAATAAGATCCAGCAGCGCGTGATGTTCATCGGCGCCAAGACGACAGTCGTTGTCGCCGGCCGTCGTACCGGTAAGACCTACGGCATGGGTGCGCCGTTTGCCTACAGGAACATGCAGCGGATGGTCGGCTCTACCGGCGGCATCGTCGTGCCCACTTTCCGGCATGGATTAACGAACACCTTGCCGGGACTGTTCAGCTGCTGGAAAGCGATGGGGCTGATTGAAGGCGTCCACTATGTCGTGGGCAAAAAACCGCCCAAAGGCTTCGGTGTGGCGAAGGTTGAACCGCAGGAGTACGAGCATGTGATATCGTTCTACAACGGAAGCCGCGCCATCCTTATCAGTCAGGACATCGCTGGTAGCTCCAACTCCCTCACGCTCGACTGGTTGCTCATCGACGAGGCGAAGTTCATCAACTTCGAAAAACTGAAGGACGAGACCCTTCCGGCGAACGGTGGTATCCGGGCGTACTTCGGCAAGCACTCATGCCATCACTCCATCATGATCATGTCCGATATGCCGGTCGGCAACAAAGGCAGTTGGTTCCTGAATTACCGCGAGAAGATGAACCAAGAGGTTATCGACTGCATCGAAGCGCTCGTGAATAAGGAGTACCAGCTGAAGGAGAAAGTGAAGGCGCTGCGCAAAGCCGGCAAGCCGGTACCCGATTACATCAAATACCAGCTCCGGAGCAATAACAAGGCGATTAACCAACTGCGTGCCGTTGCCGTCCTCTATGTCGAGGTATCGACCATCGAGAATCTGGAGGTCGTCGGAGTGAACTACATCCGCGACATGAAGCGCGACCTGCCGCCGCTCGTCTTCCTGACTTCCATCCTCTGCCATCGCATCGGCATCCTCAAAGACGGCTTCTATAACTCGATGAAGGAGCGGCACAAGTACCACGCCGCCGACAACGATTATCTGCTGTCGCTCGGCTACGGCAAGACCGAAGCGGAGTACCAGAAGCTGCTCAACAGCCAGGCAGACCGCGACGTCAATCCGGATATGCCTATCTGCATAGGCATGGATTACAACGCCAACATCAACTGGATTGTAGCCGGGCAGGAGAGCAACGGACGACTCAATGTCATCAAGTCCTTCTATGTCAAGTTCGAGCGGAAGATACCGGCACTCATCGCCGATTTCTGCACCTACTACCGCAACCACCGCAAGAAGCAAGTCGTCTTCTATTATGACTCGACCGCACTCGGATCCAACTACGCCGTCAACAAGGACGACTTCAAGAAAGTCATCGAGCGGGAGTTCAAGTCCCACGGCTGGGCGTGCAAGTCCGTTTATCTCGGACCGCCTATGCGCCACACCGAGAAATACCTGCTCATCAACCGGGGCTTTGCCGGGCAGAACCGACTCACGCCCTACTTCAATATGGATAACAACGAGGCGTTACTCATCGCCATCCAGTCCGCCGAGGTCATGCGAGGCTCGAACGGCTTCAAGAAGTACAAGGCAGGCGAGAAACTGGCGGAGAGCGAAGAGAACCTGCTCGAGCACCGCACCGACGGTACCGATGCCTTCGATACCCTCTATATCGGCATGAATAACAAACCCGTCAAGTTCGCCACTGTCAGCTTGCTTGGCGTAGGATAAAGACATTATATTATACTATGAATCCGAATAACGACACCACCGTAGGCCTGTACATCAACGGCAAACAGGCAGAGAAGACGCTGGACATCCTTCAGGAGAAAGCCAATACCCTCGGCAAGCAGCTGGAGGACGCTGTCCGTCGCGGCGATAAGGCTGCGCAGAAGCAACTTAACAAGTCCCTCAAGGATGTCAACCAGACCATCAAGCAGATCCAGTCCTCCACCAAGAACGTGGCGGATGTCATGGCGCGCCTCGATAAGGCAACGCCGCACGAGCTCCGGAAGACACTCACCGCCCTCAATCAGCAGCTGAAACATATCGAGCGCGGTACTCCGGCATGGGATGCACATGTGCAGAAGATTCGCCAAGTCAAAGCAGAGATCGATAAGGTCAACGCCGAAATGAAGGAATCCGAATCGCTGCTCGTCCGGATGCGGAACGGTGTCCAGAACTGGGGTGCTATGGCCGCCGGTGCGGTAGCTGCTTTCTCCGGTGTGGTCATGGCCGGCAAGAAAGCCGTCAATACCTACGCCGAGATGCAACAGGAAGAGGCGAACGTCCGCAAGTACACCG
>CAMJJT010000036.1 GCA_946406195.1 uncultured Bacteroidales bacterium | reverse complement strand
CTTTTTTTGTCCCGAGGGCTCAAACTTCTCGAGTTCTTATCTCGCTTCGCTCGAACGATTATTGCGCAAGCGCAATCTACGAGCCTCTCGGGGGACACAAAAGGACATCCAATAGGGTGTCCTTTTTACGTATGTTTAATAATGTAATAGGGGATATTGAGTGCCTCTATTTCTGCTTCGTACCGTTGGAACAACTCCATCCTCATCGCATCAGAACCGTTATAGCGGGCAGGGTCGGGAAACCATGGCAAATCCGGATAGGTCAGCAGATAAGTGTCCATCGGGTACTGCCGGATAGCTTCGGTGAACCATTCAGGAACACACCCAAACGCATAATCAAACCATACTTTTGTCACGATGAGTTCGGTGTCGAAGAAATAAACGCTGTCGGATGGCTGATTACTGATAGCCGCCAATTCTTCCACCTGATACCTCGCGATGCTGCATAACTCCTCAAAAGTGACGTCAGTGCTCCCTTTCTGCTCCACGTACGTGCGCGCGTACTCGGGCACGTACGTTCCTTTATACCTGCGCGCGAGGTAACGGGCTAATGAACTCTTACCCGTACTCTCCGGTCCGATGATGCCTACTTTATACATCCTTTCATCTTTCACCTTTCACCTTTCACCTTACCTCGTGAGCATGAGTTTAATATTCAGACCCACATTGTCTGACTTCACGGGATACGAAGACGAGATAAGCGGCGTGGTTCCTTGGTGGTCATAGAAGAGCTGGATGTTGATCTTCTGGCTCAGTACGTAGTCGGCAGAGATCTTGATGGCCAGCACTTTATTACCCGACGAAGCCTGTGACAGACCGCGGTCATAATCCATGCTTCCTCTCTCCGGCAGAGCGGTCGGGATCTTACGGAGAAGCATCTTCACGTCCTTATAAGAGAAATCAACCTGTAACTTGAGGTCATTGCTTACTTTCTTCTCTCCACCGTCTTTGCCTTTACGTATGAAATTGAGGTTCTTCACCGTATAACCGGCTCCGACTACGAACTCCGAAGTATGACCCTCCGTCAACTGCGACGAGGTCACGTTCAGCGCCAAGTTACGCTGCTTGCGGTACTCCGCCTTGAAATTGAGCGAGTTCTTCATCGTCATGTTCAATCCGATGAGCGGTGCAAAAGCCTCGGTCAGCGTCACATTGCTGATGTCGTACGCCGAGCTGGGACGCGGTTTGTCGTTCGTCACGTCGCGCACAAATCCGATCATCTTATTGCTGCCGTCGGCTCCCACCCACGTCGAATAGCTGCCGAACGACGAGATAGCGTACTTACAGGTGTAAGCGTGTGTCAGGGTGATGGACTTGAAATGATCTTTCATCCACGGCAGACGACCCAGACCGTCGAACGTCACCGACCAGTTAGGCAGGATGCTGAGGATGCCAAGGAACGGATTCAGACTGATAGACGAAGCGCTCCGACCCGTGTATGCGGCAAGGAATGCCGGTACCAGCACATCGGCGGAGTTAGGACTCACCGTGCCGTGTTTGGTCGGGTCATAAGGCGTGCCCTCGGTCAGGTGGCTCAGGAATCCGGAGGTAGGCATGATGATGCCTTCATACTGACCCTGAACCCGATCGGTCAACTCAATACGGTTCTCCAGGAAACGGTCGTATGTGCTGTTCGCGAAGTTCTGCTCCTGACTGCCAATCCGACTGAAAGCTGTTCCGATAGCGCATTGCGTGATGTTGAACGAACCCGTTACGGTCTCTTGGAACTGCTCATAACTATAGATCGTTGAGGTCGATTGTGCGTAGTAACGCTTACCGGTTAACTGCACTTTGAGGCCCGGCAGCGGTTCGAGGGTCAACTTAATATCCAAATCCTGTGTATGCGCACGGGTAGCGGGTTGTACCACAGAGGTGTCGCCCGATAACCAGCCGTTTTCCTTTGCGCGCTCCAACATATTTCCAGGTATGAAACCGAACGCAAAATCAAAGCCCGGTGCATACCGTCCGTTGACGCGTGACTGACCCATAAAGCCTGCCTCAGGCGCAAAGCCCGGAAGCGTCATCGAGTTCGTCTCGCGATAGGTGATCTGCAGCTTACGCAGCATCGTTCCGAGATAAGTGAACATGTCGCCCGTGACCTGTGCCGGTGTCCGTTGGTTCGGGTCGCGCGTCGTAACGGTAATCGTAGCCACCTCGCAGTCTGCTTTCGGTGTGATCGACACTTTCGTGTTGCCCTCCGGACGGAACGAAACAGGTACTCGTTTGCCGGTCGAGTCCGCCACACTCACTATCAGCATCTCGCTGTTCAGCCGGTGTGTCACCTCGATCGCCTCGCCTTTCTTCAGCGCCGACGTCTGCGTATAGCTCTTCGGCTTGAAGTTACGCCGCGCTCCTCTGCCCGAGTAGAGTTGAGTGATTTGTTTCCAGTATTTGGATTTGCCATACCATGTCTCGAAATTGAGACCTCCGTCTATCTGCCATGTCTGCAACGAACTGACGGTATTTCCTCTGTTCTCGCCGCTTCCGGTCGATGCCGCGTTACGCATCCAGTTATAGTTCGCGTTGTACGAAGCGTTCGCCGTGAACGGATCCAGATAAGGAATCCTGTTGAACGGCACGTTCCAGCTCGCGGTGAAGATCTGCTGGTACGCGTACGGCTTACCGAACCGAGCTAACGACCGTTGGATCGTATCTTTCCATGCCGCGTACTTGTCGTGGATGAACTCCGCGTCGAAATACTGGCTCTTCAAGATCTCCGGCGTGTATTTACCCTCATCGATGATAGCGTTCATGGACGATTGGAACGTGAACTTCATGTTCTTCGTCAGGTCGTACTTAATATCAACGTTACGGTCCCATGTGAAGTCCTTGCTGTAGGTCAAATCCATCGCCTGAGCGGTCGCTTCGCCGGCAAGGTCACGCATCTTCATGTGGCTGAACGTACGGTGCATGTTCATGTTGAATGCCCATGATTGCGGCAGGTAGTAGATATTAAACTCCTTGAGTGCCTTCACTTTCGCTACTTTCTCGACCTTGCTGAACGGCTCCCAGGGTTTGGGGCTGAAGTTATACGCGTATTGGAACGAACCCTTATGATCGGTCGTGTAGTTGGTCTCAATCTCCGGCGAACGTTCGGATTGTTTGTTGTACGATGCCGAGATAGAGAAGTTGGCAGGGTCCACAAACAGGTCGCGTTTCTTTGTGTAGTGCTGGTTCAGTTTCATGTTTGTTGCCGAGAAAGACAGCGACTCATGTATGGTGTTAGTCATCGCCGCAATCGAATCGCGCTCATGCTTCGTCTCGTAGGTACTCATCGTCTCTGACAACCGCACATCGGTATCCAGCGGGTCGAACTCAGGACTCGTCTTATCCTTGCTGTACGCTACGTAGAGCGGTAACTGGATCTTCGCTTTCTCCGGCAACAGACGACCGGCTTCCAGCGCCGCACTGACGGATATTTGGTAGAAATTATCCATGTTACGGTCCATCACGTTAGCTTCGATAGACCCGTAACCGGCCGTTTCCAAGTGTCCGGCTACGTTCACTTGGGCGATGTCACTGATCGCCAGCGATGCGTTCGCCATGGCAGCCACACCGCCTTGCTCGTTGAACTGACTCAACCGTAACTCGTTCACCCATACCTCGCCGCTAACGACACGCTGACCTGTGTTACGCACACCGATCATGATGCTCGAAATATCTTCCAGCGTCGGGTTTCCGAGAACGGTCACTTTGTTATTTCCGTCGTACTGCTCGTAGCGTTGGGTATTGCTTACTCCATCGTTGCCTGCTCGCCGCGCTTTGTTACGCGCTGTCTTGGTCTCCGGGAAAATAGAGAGGTTGAAATCGAACATGTTCTCTCGCGGCCAAACGATCTCGCGGTCTGCATCGGAGTTGTTGTTATAAATACCCGGAGCAGTCAGTTTCAGCGGAATCTCGTATTCGTAGTAGTTGTTCTTCAAGTCGCTACCCATACGGATGAAACAGCTCAACTCGCCGTCTGCTAACTCCGACCAGTTGGGGTTGTCAGAGGTGAACTGCTCGGCGTGAACGAACATCTGCAGTTTCTTGTATTGACGCATGTCATAGCTGACGTTCTTGTACATTGCGCGGGCGTCGCGCGGCGCTATTTTGTTCACGCGCATAGACATCGACTGCTCGTTCTGCGCAATCAGTTGTGCCTGACCCGGGTCGGTCTGACGGCTCACACCCGGAGGAAGCACATAGTTAATCGGCCATCGGGAGCTGTTCTCCTCGATGTTCACGGTCTGAATACTCATCGAAGTAGTGTCGGTGATCGGCAGACTGGTCGGTTCCAGACTGCGCGTGTACTGCCTCCATTCGCCGCGCACAAGATCCATCGTCGCAAAACGAAGCACCGTCTCGCGGTTGAATCCGGTCATGTACATACGCATAAATCGGATGGATTTCCAGTTACGGATGGAGCCTACTTTGGTCACGTTATCGCCGCGGAGAGGTATCTTGAACTGGTACCATGCTACATCCACCGTCTGACCGTTACGAAGGGCTACTTTGCTGATTTTCTTCTCGGTGATGTTCTGCCGTCCTACTTCTAACATGTCCGGACGCAGCGACACTTCGTATTGGAAATAGCGCTCGTACTCATTGAGCGTGTTGTCTTGGTTGATGTCCTCAATATCCGGTTGCAGCGTAGCTGCCGTTCCGTAACTCTCCGTCTGCTGCTCCGTCGCCGGTGAGTTGCCTTGCGTACCGTTGTAGTGCTTGTAACGGTCCATGATGCTTACCTCGTCGCGGTCGTAATCCGAACCGCGGAAGAAATGGTAGTTATCGCCGGCAGGGTCATTGAGCGGCGAGTACGGATCTGCCTCCCATGCCTGCTGCACGTTACCGCTCACTTTCATACGGAGCTGCTCAACGAACTTCTTATATGCCGGCCATTCTTGCTCCTGTGTGTCGTTCAGACCGTTCAGACCGACATCCTGTTTCACGCGCGCACCGCCTTCATTGCTGAACGCTGTCGTCGTGCTCGTCGTACGGGGCACTAAACCCCAAGGCGTGTTCTCCACACGACCTACATCGGCGTCCGAAACGGGCATACCGTGCTCAAACGCTTTCTTGCCGTCTCGCAGGATGTCCTCGCTTACGTCACCAAGGTTAATATACAGTTTGCCGTAGTCGCCGGGCTGCAGATCTGGGTTCGTCAATGTCGGATCCATCAGCCAGAACTGGATGTACTCGATGTTCGCTTTCTCGAAATCCGTATTGTCCAATCGCCGCATGATACCGCCCCAACGGCTCTTCGGGTTGATTAACTTTCCGTCCGGACCGATCTCATCCGCGCTGATGTTGTATTGTCCGCGCTCTTCGGGGTAATAAGCCAAGTTGAGAACCGGCAGTTTCGTATCCACATTGCTTGCCTCCTGACGGTTCGGATACACCTCGTCCTGATAAACGATACGCGTCCTGTGGTCACTCAGCGCCTCCAAGTCATTGCGAATATGTGCCGGCGTGTTCGACTGCGGATAACCGAAAATAGGATCCACAGTGTACCATGCCAGATGTGCACGGTTCTTGTTATAACCGATGGTGTCGCGGGTAATGTTAATATGCGACTCCGGGAACACATCCGGCGTGGACGCAAGGAACCAATAACTCGGATAGTGTACGTCTATATTCGTTGTAGTGCTCTCAAAATCATCGATATACGCTGTGCCGACCGATCCTACATCGTTCGTGTGACCCGGGATAAGATGTGCAAACTCCGCATTGATAGCGAAGGTCGAAGGAGCAGTCGCTGTGATCCATGGAATCTTGTCAATCGCGTTGGTCAACCACTGCATCTCGGTCTTCCAACTTCCGTTCAGACCCCAGATCGTGTTGGCTAACGGCTCCGAACCCGTGTTTACTTTAGTGGTCAGCGGACGCTCACGAAGGTGCATGACCGTTCCGCCGATTGTCAGGTCTTTGTTGAACTCGTACTCCAAATGTACGCCGAACAAGCTCTTACGCTGCATTGAGAACGTGCTCTGGTTCTCCAGTTTGACGTCCACGTTTGCACCCGACTCAAGGATCGAAGTGTTCAAGATCGTCACGGTTCCCATCGTATAATCGACCGTATAATCGACGTTCTCTATCAGCGTCGCACCGCCTGCCGTCACCGTCACCGATCCGCGCGGCACATTCATCGCCCCCAGACGAATCTCACTGCTGTTCGTGCCCTTGTACTTACCCGTTAAACGGAACTTGTTTTTCTCCGTCATCTCCTGTGCTACCACGAGCGTCGAGTCGTACAGCTCCGGGAAACAGTATTTATTCACCAATCGCTCATCGTCCTCTAACACTTTCGCCAAGTGGTCGCCAAACGGTTCCAGCACAGGGAAAATGATCTTTCCGCTGCTCGAGAGGATGGTCATTCCTTCCAAGAAGTCGAAACGACCATCCGGACTCGCGTTGTGTTTCTGATCCAAACGGTCAAGGTTCATCACACGGATCAGCTGTTTGCCGTTGATCGGACCCTCGTTCAGGTATTGCATGTCCGTTCCGATCGAGTCGTTGCGGTATGTCACATACAACTCAAATTTCTCCGCATTGATGCTCGTCGCGCCTAACGAGTAGATGTTCTTCATCATCAGGTCCCATGTGCCGCGACCTTTCACCGTCGGAGCGTTCGCCGTGCTCTTCAGCAACTTCAATGCCACCGCAGGCATGTTACCCGAACGAATACTACTCGAGTCCTGAGTCTGGTCTGTCGAGAATTCACCTACCTGATAAATCTGTCCGTTATACGAGTACTCATAAGCTACCGCGAGCACCTCGTCTTGGTTCAGCGCGCTCTTCAGAGAGATGAATCCCAACGCGCTGTTAAGCGTATATTCGCTGCTGGTCAGTAACCGGGCGGACTCCACTTTCTCGTAATCCACACCGCCGTTCAGCGACGTCGATGTCTGGTCATACACCATACCTAAAGCCGTACTCGTCTGGTCCAGCAAACGGAAGTTATAACCCGTCCGCATGTATAATCCCTGCAACTCCGGATACAAACCATTCGCTTTGTTGTCCGGCGCCGCACTCGGCGTACCGCTCCAATGTAACTGCGTGTGTCGGCTGTTCTCGCCAAGGTCCGTGAAAGCTACAATATTTCGCGCTTGGTCGTAGTTACCGCGCTTATTGGTGATCCAAACCTCAATCTTGTTGATGGTCACGCCCGAAGAAACATACGGCGCACTCTCCATCGCACGCTCGTAGTTGTCGCGGAAGAAATGGCTCAGGAAGAAATGTCGGTTCTCGTCGTAGTTATCGCCCGCGATGTCGAATTTTGTCATCTGCGCACCGCCCTTACTGCTCACCGTCTGAGCTTGGCTGTTCTGCTGACTCACCAACGCCTGAATACGGAATTTACCGAACTTCAGATTGGTCTTGATACCAAATAACGCCTTGCTACCACGAATCAGCGAACTCGGCAGATCCATCGTCACGTTTCCGGCTTCAATCGATTGGATGATGTCGTCCTCCTCACCTTTGTAGTTCAACTTCAGGTTCTGTTGGTCGAACGCAAAAGAAGCCTCCGTGTTGTAGGTCAGGTTGAAGTTCAGCTTCGAACCTACTTTTCCTTGTACGCTCGCCTGAATCTTCTCATCAAAATCAAAGATATTATTGTTTCGCGCGCGTGGCGTCAAAGACGGGTTGGCGATGTACTGGTGCTTGAATCCGAACATCAGATCCGCGCTTCCTTGCATCTTCAACTGCACACCGCCCGGACCGAACACTTTATCTGCCGGACCGATGTTGAATTTCATGTCGGTGATGTCGAACTTCTTCTCGTTGTTGTGCTCCACTTCACCGATTTTCTGCTGCCAATAGCGGTGCATGATCTGCCGCTCCGCATATTGGTTGTACTCCTCTTGAGTCAGCATATACGGCGTGGAGATCTCCGTATTACCCATCTTCGTACGGATCACGTAAGTGCCTGTCTCCGGCTGGTACTCCACGCTCGTCGTCACGTTCTCCGGGTCCTGCAGATCCAACGACGACACAGGTCTTGTCAACTCGCCGTAGTTCTGTGTGCCTAATTGTTTCACCCTCGTCGGAGCCCAAAGCACACTGTCCGTGTTCGTCGTCCAATCGGCTACACTCTCCGGCGTCACGATGTCTCCGCCTTCATCAATCGCTTTCTGACGCTTCGCACGCTCTTCAGCTTTCCGTTTCTTCTCTTCGTCCTGCCTTTTCTTCTCCTCTGCCAAACGAGCCGCCTCTTTCTCGCGCGCTTTTTTCTCAGCCGCTTTCTGTGCTTTCTCTTCCGCTACCAACTCCTTCAAGGTCTTCGGCTTGCTCTTTGCCGGCTGTGCATTCTGCGCACCAACCCCTCCAGCCATCACCGACAGCAGTACAAACAAAATGATATGTATATAACTCTTAATTCTCAATTCTCAATTCTTAATTCTCAATTATCAAAGCATTTTCAGCGCCTCGCGAATGACGCCTTCCACTTTCATCTGCGGGTTGTTCTTCAAGATCTTTTCCACAGCTTTTCCGCTTGCGGCAGCTGCGAATCCTAACATCGTCAGCGCACTAACCGCCTCTGCGCGTACACCATTCATCATTTCATCATTAAGCAGGTCAACCTGGTCACCATTAAAGAGCTCGGTCGGATCACCGCCGAGGTCCAGTTTGATCGCTTTGTCTTTCAGATCCACGATGATACGTTGTGCGGTCTTTGGACCCAGTCCTTTCACTTTCGCCATCGCTTTCGCGTTGCCCGTAGCGATTAACATCCGCAGTTCATCTGCGTTGAACGCACTCATGATCATCCGCGCGGTGGCTGCTCCTACGCCGCTCACCGTCATCAGCATCTCAAATAACTGCCGTTCCTCCTTGGTCACAAACCCGTACACCTCGTGCGTATCTTCCCGTATGATCTCCGTGATGAATAACTTCACCATTTCACCATTTGCACCATTTAGCGCAGCGTCACCATTAGCCTCTTTCCCCACCAACGCCGAATAGGTCGGCAGCGTAATCGCTATTCCGTACCCCACACCGGCAGCTTCTATCACCGCCTCCGTCGGGTTCAATTCAGTCAATATGCCTTTTATATATTCTATCATAATACACAACTCTCAATGCTCAGTTTCCCGCGTACACGCGAAAAAGCGTGCAAAGGTACAACTTTTTTTTGATATATGCAAGCACACGCGCGTTTTTCCTTAATTTTTGTAAAAAAAAGAAACAATATATTCAACTTTCCATACAGGTATTATGCATCAACAACCCAAGTTTGGTAATACAAGTGGCGGTTCGTGCAATAATGCGCGAAAAATGCGCGAAAAATGCACAGGGATTTAAATCGGTAATACGTGATAACCACGTTTAAATATGCTTTAAATACCGTTTAAATACCGATAAACTATTAATAAAAAAATGCGAAAAGCGACCACTCACGTCGCTTTTTCGCTTTTTTTCTTGCGTATATGCTAAAAAAGTGTTACCTTTGCACCGATTTTTTAGATATGTAACATCACATACTAACACTTTTTTGACATGGAGTATGGAAAATACAGACATTTTACAGGAAATAACACCATTGGAGTCGCATGACTTCATGTATGTAGCAGACCGACACAAAGCCGGATATGACTATCCGCTGCACCGGCATGATCTGTTTGAGATGAATTTTGTGGAGCATGGCGCCGGTTGCGAACGTATCGTCGGCGACTCGGTGGAGACGATCAGGGACTATGATCTGGTGCTGATCACCTCGCCTAACCTTGAACATATGTGGGGACAAGGAATGTGTCAAAATACGGATATTCATGAGATTACTATCCAGTTTACAATTGATTTTCATAAAGATAGAATCTTTGATACCAATCCGATGCAGTCTGTCAAAAAGATGTTTTGTCGTGCAGAAAGAGGACTCTCTTTCCCCCTATCAGCAATAATGACGATATATCCGCGTCTTCTTAAATTGTCACAAATCAAGGAGGGCTTCTATGCCATGATGGAACTTTTTCAAATACTCTATGAACTCTCTAAATTTGATGATGCCCGAGAACTGTCCTCTTCCTCGTTTGCACGCGTCCAACCTAACACGGATAGTAGGCGTGTAGCAAAGGTAAAAGACTATATTACAACCCATTATATCGAAGAGATTCGATTGGATCAGATGAGTGCAATGGTCAATATGTCTCCAACTGCTTTCTCGCGTTTCTTCAAACTGCGTACCGGTAAGACACTCGCGGAATATATCATAGATATACGCCTTGGTCATGCGTCACGCAAACTCATCGACACCAACGAGCCGGTGTCACAAATATGCTTCTCCTGCGGTTTTAACACATTGACCAACTTCAACCGCCTTTTTAAGAAGCGGAAAGGCTGTTCTCCGACCGAATTTCGCGAAAAATATGCTAAAACAAAGGTAATAGTGTAGTATCTGCTAAAAAAGTGTCAGTATATATCGGAAAATAGCAGTAATTTTGCAGCGTATTTCGTAAAGTACTGCTATGAGAAACAAAATCCTGCTATTATTACTTCTGTTAACATGCGCAAGTTGCGGTGCGCAGAACGTACCGGACCCGGTTCAACCTACTGTATCCTATACTTTATGTAACACCAAGGCTACTGCCGAGACGCAGCAGCTATGGAGCGTGTTGTGTTCCGAGTACGGCAAACGCGCTATGAGCGGTGTGGTGGCGAATGTCGATTGGAACACTCGCGAGACGGAGAACGTGTACGCGTGGACGGGCAAATACCCTGCGCTTAATGTGTTTGATTTCATCAATATCCATGCCTCGAAGGATTTCAACCCGCAAGGCTGGCTCGACTATAGTGACCTCACTCCCGTTACCGATTGGTTCAATGCCGGAGGTGTTGTCGGATGTATGTGGCATTGGCAAGTGCCTGCTAATAACGGCACGAACTATACCTGTTCTCCCGGTACAGAGCCCGGTCAGACGAGTTTCGACCCGTCTAAAGTGAATGACCCGAGTTCAGACGAGTACAGGCGGATGGTGCGCGACATTGACCAAGTGGCAGGGTATCTGAAGAAAATGCAGAAACGCGGTATTCCGGTTATATGGCGTCCGTTGCATGAGGCATCGGGTAACGCGACAGAGTTTGAAGGTGGCGGTGCTTGGTTCTGGTGGGGCGCAAAAGGACCGGAGGCCTATAAGGCGCTATGGCGGTTTATGTACGACCGAATGGTCAATTACCACAAACTGAACAACCTCATCTGGGTGTGGAACTCGCAGGTAGGAGACTGGGACTGGTATCCCGGAGATGATGTGGTGGATGTCGTTGGACGGGATAGTTACTATGCCTTGCAATACCCGTTGGCAAAGGAATATAACGAACTCAAAAATCACTATCCGAACAAACTGATTGCATTGGCAGAATGCGGTAACGGCGATGAAGTGGATATGTCACTATGGAGTAAGATCTGGCATGAAGGAAGCCGTTGGAGCTGGTTCATGACATGGTATGACTACAACTACAATGCCGGCACAAGCGACGAACACCAATTCGCCGGCGAAGCATGGTGGCAAGATGCGTTTAACAGCGGTGTGGTCATTGACCGAGAAACGATGAAATCTCTACTAAAATGAAAACACATCGCGTGATAATAACCTTTGTACTCTGTACCTTGTCGATTTGTACCTTGTATGCTGTGGAGCGCACTATCCTTCTTGGTCCGAAGACTATAGGCAAGGCATGGCGCGATAATATCATATTGGAGCCGCGGCATTTTGCAGATGCGAAAGCAGGCGATATCCTTACTGTCTATAACGACCGCGCTAAAGGCACAGCGCAGGGGGCGTTCCAGAACCCGCAGAACTGGCAAGGTGTGGCTCCTGAATACGGTTATTTCGGTATCGCCGGTCCGTTCCGAATGACTTTGACCGACAATATATTAAGGATCGCGCGTGCGTATGGTATCGCTATCGGAGGACATGACTACCGTATCCTGCGTGTGACGATCACCGATGCTGCCGATTTTCAAGAGACTATCGTATGGAAAGGTTCTCCGGTAAAAATGAAAAACGACTGGAGTACCAGTGCCGAGATTGCCGGGCGGTGTTTTGAAACGCTACAGCAAGGCGATGGCTTGCGTTTGCATATCAGTCATGTCGAGGAAGGGGCAGCCTGTAAACTGATGGATTTCACATGGCATGCACTCGACCCGTCCGTAGATGGCGTGCCCGTCGGCGGCGATGCGTACACATGGACAGTGAACAGCCGTGCGCCCATCCTCAAACTGCAACTGGCAGGATACGGAAACCAGACAGCGATGCGTATTGGCGGTAAAGGCTATCGGTTGGATAGCATCGGTATTGTGCGCCAAGTTGGGGAGGTGAGCGAAGATCTTAGTCTGGCGCAACGAGCCCCGCGCGAATATATGTTACAGCCCGGAGAACTGTTCCATGGCGAGAAATACTTCGCGCCGGACTGGAGCGGAAATCTCTCTATCAACGCGGCTC
Organism: uncultured Bacteroidales bacterium; assembly: GCA_946406195.1. Taxonomy (GTDB): domain Bacteria; phylum Bacteroidota; class Bacteroidia; order Bacteroidales; family Paludibacteraceae; genus Colicola. The sequence goes on along the minus strand of CAMJJT010000036.1, from coordinate 545 downwards.
CCTTCCAAGAGGTTACCGAGAACGATGTGCTCATCATCTCCTATCGGTTGGATACGGAGGCGGTAGCGACCGGCACGAAAGCGCAGCTCTCTATCCGCGATGCCCGGTGGCATGAGATAACAGGTGGCGACGAACCTATCTGGTATCCCTTGGACGGAACAGATGTAGTCTATATGTTCGATGCCGTAGCGTTGGATAGAGTCAAGACTCGCGGACTGATTGTAACCGGTGTCGGCTTCACATTAACCAAAATAGAAATCATTTCTGCGCAATGAAAACACGAATATTCCTTATTAGTATATGCCTGTGCGCGCTCACATGCGCGTACGCTCAGACAACGATCACGGGTCGCGTAATGGACGGAGTTGCCAACGAATCGGCTATCGGTGCTTCCGTCCTGGTGGTGGGCACAAAGGTAGGCACTATTACTGACTTTGACGGCAACTTCACCATCGATGTGCCGGAAGGCAAGTTCATGCTGCAAATCTCCATGGTGGGCTACAAGACTCAGGTGGTTAATATCCGCGGCAAGGAGCGCGTGGATG
>CAMJJT010000035.1 GCA_946406195.1 uncultured Bacteroidales bacterium | reverse complement strand
CGCGGTCATATCGCGGTTTTGAGCCGTAAATAGGCCTCAAATAGGCAGTAATAGGCAGTAATAGGCAGTAATTAGGGTGGATGTCGGATAACATCCGACCTAATGAACGATGTTTTTAGGGTGACGGGGTGACAGGGTGACACCCTTGTTTATATATCTCACACACGCGTGTGGGTGTATAGTTTTAGGAAAAGGGTGTCACCCCGTCACCCGTCACCCTCGCCCCTCGATGTTCCTGTTGGCATTGACTTCCTCTAATCCGCGTTCGCGGACTAACCAGCCACGCGTTTTCCCGTGATTTATCCGCTTGCTTTGGAAGCCTGCCTGCTGGAGCACCATTCCTAAGCGGCTCATACTCATCGGCTTCTTGATGGAGCCTTTGATGACGAGTTTGTCGGAGATCTCGGCAGTGGTCATGAACGTGCCATAGCCCTCGGCAGGGATGTCGAAATAGACGGCGAGGAGTTGTTCCTCGTTCTCCTGCGCCCGGAAATCCTCGTTATGGTGCTCGATAGTCTCGATGTCCTCAAGGTCAAACCAATACTGGAATCCCTTGTCAATGAGGTACTTCGCTTCTCCGTAGATCTGTTCGTACGGGAGGGTGACGAAGAAGGGGTTTTGGATGTTCTCCACCTGAAAAGGCAACCACCGGCGGTTACCGGTGAGGTCGGTGAGGAACTCCTGTTTGTTGCCCGAAGCGCAGAACGAGGCGAGACGTACGCGGCGCTCTTTGGTATAACCGTACGCCGCGCGTTCAGACACGTCCGAGGCGGTGATGACGGATTTCATGACGTTCAGTTCCTTGGCGGACATAGCGTCTATCTCGTCGAGGGCGATGAGTCCGTACTCGGCGATTCGCAGCCGTTCGTCTTTGTTCAATTGCGTGCTGTTCGCCATCTTGCAGCTGTAGGCGCGCAACTCGGGCGGGAGGAGGTGCTCCAGCCATGTGGTTTTGTAGATTCCCTGCCGCCCGATGAGGACGAGCACCTGCTGGTTGACCACCTCGTCCTTGAGCCAACTCGCCACCATGGCGACGAACCATTTGGTGAAGCACACCCGCCATAGTTTCTGCGCCTCTTCGCCGCCGGCAACCGTCACTTGCTCGGAGAGCCACCCTATCCAGTCGGGATGCCCCTCTTCCCACGGCTTGGAGTCCTCCACGTACTCGCGCAGGGGATGCACGTCGGGGATGCGGTGCGATTGCAACACCGCCATCACCTCCCGCGCCGTGATCTGCAAACCGCTCTCCGCCGAACAGTCGCAGACGATGTCGTTAATGTCGGAGGTCGTGATATCCCGCCAGCCCGCGTTCATCATTCCATCATTCAGTGCGTCAGCACGGCTCATTCCATCATTGATTTGAACTTTGTTCGAAATCACATCATGCCGCAGCCGGCTGAACTGCACGTAGTTCTCATAGATGTAATTACACACGATTTCTTGTCTATTTGCCATATCTCAATTGATAATTTATGTTTCCCGGATGTTTGAGAATAAAGAAAAATGCGGCGGTGCGGCCTGATAGCCGCCCTACCGCCTTCCGAAAATACGCTAACGCTTTTGAAAATACCGAAAATCCATGCGGCTCAAATCTCTGAACTCACGTTCACTCGTTATCCCTATTTTTCTTTTCTAAAATCTCAAAGACCATCGTTTCCGACGACAAAGGTACTGTTTTTTTTCGACATGAGCGACCACGAAATCGTGGGCGGTTGAGACATTGGGTATAAAAAAAGCGACCGCAAAATGCAGTCGCTTGCCATCTCCATGTACGGATAGTTTAGCAAAGTGCTACTCTGCCAATAGAAGGGATATCCAATGACACTTGTTGCCCCAAGGCCTTAAAGAGTTTACAGATAGAAGCCAATGTAAGATTCTTGCCATTCTCCAAACGGGAGATTTGCGCTTTTTGAACACCTACCATTTCTCCTAATTGTTCCTGAGACAATGATTTTGCTTGGCGTGCTTTACGAATAGCTTCGCCTACGAGCATCAACTCTACCTGCTCGTCATACTCCTCACGTGCCGGAGTGCCTTTCGCTCCGACATGCTTGTTTACCATTTGCTCTTGCGTGTAGAACTGCATATTATGTCCTCCTATTTATTTCTGATTAAAATAGATATCTTTTATACTCTCAGCATGATGAATTTCCGCGGAAGGCGTTTTCTGGGATTTCTTTACAAAACCATGTGTGGCAATAACTAATGTCTGTTGACCATTTCGTTTATCCCAAAATGCCAGTAAGCGATATTGGATATTATCAAATAGCGTCCGAAACTCCCATATATCCGTATTCTCTAATTTTTTAAATAACTTAGGATCATTGGTATAGGCTGCTTTCTGGATATTATACAATATCTTTGCACGAACCTTGCCTGTTTGCGCCTCCAAAAAAGCATCAGCTTCTTCAGAATACAGCACTTCAAATTTGGGTTTTTGCTCTACCATAGAACTATTCATCTTCAAAATCGGCTGCAAAGATACAAAAAAGTTTCCATATACAGAAACATTTTGGCAGAAATTTTATATTTTTTTTATTTTTTATGCCTTTTTCTATATTTTAAGTTCCTCTCTCATAAACCGGTAGGCATTCCAGACCGTGCCTTTACTAACGCGAAAAGCCAATGACACTTGCCATTGGCTTTTCTTCGGATGCGCGAGATGGTAGGCGTAGATGTCCATCCATTGCTGATACTTGAGCGGGAGCTCGAAATCGTTGAAGAGAATGCTCAGTTCTCCTTCCTCTTTTTTTTGAGCAGAAATTGATACTTAGTCATAATGATTAAATTAAAAATTTAGAATTAAAAATTATCGCAGCATTGCTGCTGAGTGTATAAAAAATCCCTGAAGAATTTGCTATTCTACAGGGATGAACAGACATGTTATTATTTAATAGTGATGCATGTTTTTTTAAAAACAACGCCCCCCTTTTCACAAAGAGGGGACGCCTTGAAAAAAACTTTTTCTATAATCCTCATTTTTATGAGGTTGGTATATATAACGGTGTTGTTTAATCCGTTAACGTGCATCGCCTTGCGGACCATCATTGTCAATCGGCGTACCATCGAAAGAAGGAATACCACTACCCACCATCAATGCGATAACCGGTTTAACATTCATAGTCTCAACGACAGGCTTCATATAATTCATTTTCATACTTTTAAAATTTTAATGATTACACATTCTGATGATTATTTTACAACCTGTCCCGCCATGTTATAACGTACACCATCACGGATGATGATGAGTTGTCCGTTCTCCACAGTCTTACATACTCCGTTAGCTGCCTCCACAACCTCCATGTCGGTAGTAGTCTTCTCGCCAAAGACGATACGAGCCGGAGTTCCGCGACGCGGAGCACCATTACCGCCGTTTACCTTTACGCGGAAGTAAGCGCGGAAGCCCTTCATGTTAGTAGCGTCATTAGCAACCGGCCAGCGGAACTTGTTCTCTGCTACAAGATAGAGGTTAGAATAGTCAGAATCCAACTCATCCTCTTTCTCGATATGCATCATTCCGAGGTGACCTTTGAAGCGTACGTTACCCTCTGAACCTTGAACTTCAGAGCCTACGGTAGCGGTGATCACGATGTTTTTGAACTCCAGTGTATTGAGTACCTCACCGGTGTTAGCCCAACGGATGAAATACGGTTTACCAGCCTCCATGTGGTCAGCCGGAACAACAACCATATCCAGCGAACCGGCACCAACCGACATATCAACGTTAGCGTGGTCGAACTCGAAGATCTCACCACCCTCCAGCGGAGTTCCATCCAACGTAGCCAGAGCGAACGGCAAGCAGATAGTGTTCAGATAGCCGTCTTTGTAGAGGGTACGTTGGATAGTGAGGTTGGTGGTAACAGTTGTTACGGTCGGATCAGCCTCAGCTTCCTGAGCAGCCTGCTGCATAGCCTCCAATGTAGCTTGCATAGTTGCATCGCTCGTCTGTTCGCTCTCAAGCGAAGAAACGTTCACTTGATCGGTCTCCTGAGCAGCTTCTTCCTCATCAAAATAGAAGTAGTTATTCCAATTAGCGGTACGATACGCGTTGCGAGCGGCATAAGATACATAGAGCAGACGCTCTTTGTTTTTAACCGGGAAGACATTGTTCGTTCCTGCCAAGTTAACCGGATTAGCCGAATAGCAAGTAACCGATTGAATACCATTACAGTTCAGGAACGCATCCTCGTCAATCGAGGTAACAGAAGCCGGGATGGTCACTTTCTCAATACCCTGAAGACCACCGAAGAGAGCAGCAGGAATATGGGTTACACCATCTGCGATGACCACCTCTTTGAGCGTAGTATTGTCATCAAAAGCAGACGAGCCTTGACCCGTGTGGATGAGTGCGTCATACTGCTCCTGAGTGATGGTACCTGCGAGCAGGAGAGCGTCTAATTGCTCCTTGTCAAAACTGATCGACATACCGATACCTTCGGTCATGTCCTCTTTGTTGAGGTCAACAGCCAAAGTCAGTTTCTCTACAGAAGTGTTACCTGCAAATGCCTGGTACTCGATCGAGTTAACGGCATAGGTGAAACCTTCATACTCAACGGTAGCCGGGATAGTGATCTCTGCCGGAGTACCTGCGATACCGGTGATCTGAGCGGTCTTGGTACCATTACCACGGAGGTAATACTTCAAGTCGCCAATCTCTACATCAACAGCGTACGGAGCTACACCTTTGTTGATATGATCCGCATAAGCGGGCCAAGCAGCCTTGTAAGCGTCTTCCAATTCATCTACCACGTTGATCGTGAACTCAGCGGGCAGACCATCGAATACGTTTGCTCCGAGTTCAGCAGGAGTAGTTGCAGAAGCCTCAACGATAAACAGGTTTGCACAACCGCTGAAAGCACCGTCACCGATCTTGGTGATGTAGGAAGGAATGTCGTAACGATCGAAAGTAGCGTTAGCAAAAGCGTTAGCTGCCAACTCAGTTACATTCCATACCATACCTTTGTAAACCACTTTGTCTTTGAAGCGAGTCTCCAGACCGCTGGTTCTCTTCACCGACATGGTGCGCTCAGCTACGTTCACTACAGTGTAGGTAAAGTCACCATCCACTACAATCTCGCCAACAGCAATCTGAGCGGGAGCACCTTCTGCCATCTTTTCTACAAAGCTTGCATTGTCTGTGTTTGCGCTCCAGTAAGCCTGATAAGCGCTCAGGCTACCTGCGGGAACATAGATCTTTGCCAAACTTGCGCAGCCGTTGAACGGAACGTCCCAACCGCCGTTGTTCAGGAACTCAAACGGTTCCTCGCCCAGCAGATAAACGGTTTGCAAACCAGCACCATTGAAGGCATTCTTGCGAATGTACTTCACTTTAGCCGGAACAACGATCTCTTGGAGAGCGGTACAACCGGCAAATGCATACTTACCGATAACGAAGCTATCGGTCGGGAGTTGTACAGTAGCCAGATGAGTAAAGCCGTTGAAAGCATACTCAGCGATGAAGGTCACGTTGTGCTCAAACACAACAGCCTCTACTTCATCTTTCCAGCAGTCCCAAGGAGCAGGATTCAGCGCATCGTACGATGCCATCACACCTGAACCATAGAAAGACAGTACACCCTCATTGTAGGTCCATGCGATCAGATTTTGATCATCAATACCGCAATTACCACCTCTTTCGCAGTCAGCTGCATAGAGACTAACTGCACAGCACATTGCTGCCAAAAAGAATGCAATTTTCTTCATGATTTTTTTAATTTAGTTAATAATGTTAATTAGTTAGTTTTTCGTTTATAATTTCTTTCCATCAAGGCTATAAGTATTGTCGCCTCGTTGGAGAAATATTTGTCCGTTTTTCAAAACCTTCTGAACACTGACGGCTGATTGTTGAGCACTCTCAATACCTGTCTCGTCTCCGCCTTGATCCGCCGGATCGTGGTAATTGAGGCGGCATTGTATCTGGTGCATACCGAACACATCCACTGCCGTTTCGATGCCCCATGAGGTTTCATAAGCCGCTTTGGTTCCGGCAGGGATATAGACCTCGATATCCGTAAGATCATTCGAGAAATCACGGGCAAAGACACGCTGACCGTTGGATATAGCTCCATACACTCCGCCTAAGTTATCATCGCTTGCGATGGTAGCCGGGATCTCACTCTCTACATCGATCCGCACAAGGTTGGTACAGTTGTTAAATGCATTGCGCTCAATAGTCTGAACCGTTGCCGGCAGGTAGAGATATGGCAGCGAGCTACAATACTCAAATGTGCTCTCCTTAATCGTACTTATTCCGGCAGGGATATGGATGGAATCCAGAGACGAGCACGATATGAAGGCTTTCGCGTCAATACTCTGTACACCATCCGGAATTTCGATATGCGGAATAGAATGGCAGTAGCCAAACGACAAGGTCTCGATGTAAATAACAGTGGACGGAATAACGACCTCTGAAACTACAGTCGAGCAGTTAACGAACGCCATTGTTCCGATATTGGTCAATCCTTCCGGTAGGGAGATAGACGATATCTCGTCGTGGTACTGATACCATGGAGCATCAGGAGTATTGAAGAACTCAGGATGATCGCTGATGTTCTGGAAATTATACATCGTAGCCGGCTTTGTCTCGTCAAACTTATAGATGGTTAGCGCGTGCGTGCTCGCGTTGTATTTCCAACGCAGGTTTGCTCCGCACATATCCTTAGGTTCATAGAACTCATAATAGTCCGTACCCCATGCGTCTTCGTATGTTGAGATATATCCTTCCGGCACATAGACACTAATCTTGAACGTTGCACCATTGTTCAACCTATTTTGCTTCATATCTGCCGGAACAGTAGCATTCGTTTCAATCTCCTTAATTGCATAGTTATTACTGAACATTCCGTTACCTACGGTTTGAAGCGTAGAAGGGAAGGTGAAGGATTTGATTCCTTGGCAGTTTCCCAAAGCATAATCTCCTATTTCAATAAGACCTTCAGGGAATACCACTTTCTTCACTTTATCCATTCCGAAGAAAGCGCCTTGTCCGATATAGGTGATTCCCTCGGACAATTCAATGTTGGTAATACTGTAGAGATATTGCTTCCAAGGTGTAATAGCTGCGTATGGCAGAACTGTGTAATCGATCGTAAAATCCGCCATGGCACCGGTACCATTGATATACAATGTACCATCCGCATAGGTCCACGTCAAGTTATCGCCCTCTGCACCACAGTTACCGGTAGGACCGGATATTGGAGTAGCATCTGCTTGCACATTCTGCCATCCTGCTTCTTGATATTCTGTGACAGCAGAATTACTCGGTACATAGATAATTACTCCCGCTGGAAAAGTAGAAGCAAAAGTTCCACTCAGCGTGGGAGGCGTTACTGCTTCCATTGTGATCGAAATGAGCGAACTGCAGGCAGCAAAAGCGCCATCTGCAATAGCGGAAATCGGTGCAGCGACATTCATCATGGAACCTACCGCACTGGGATCGATTGCAAACTCCGTTACTTCAAACTGCGGCATCGTGGCAGGAATAGTCAGTTCCGTAGGAGAATCCACGACGCCAAGCACAGTTACTTTCTGTTGCGCGAGATTTACTTCATAGAGAACTCCTCCTGCTTTGCCTTTCACAACCATCTGTGCATAGCCCGAAAGGGCTACACACAAGAGGGTTGCTATGAATACTATTTGTTTACGCATAATACGTATTGTTTGTTGATTTAGAATGCTGCCGTTTTGGGTTTCTCCTTATCTCCCGTAGTCGTTAATACCGGAGCGTTATTAGGGGTGTCACCACTTGCGCACAAAATAGAGCAGGCATTAATCAATGTTACTTCCGTAACAGGGATATTATATATCTTCTTCATAATTCTATATTATTTTACAATCTGACCTTGTGCGTTATATTTCACTCCATTCTTGATAATGAACAATTGTCCATTCTGCAATACCTTTGTAGTTTGCACCTTGTCACTTTGCGCATTCTCAACGCCGGTAGCGGTATTTGTACCAAACTTAATACGCGCCGGAGCAGAGTTGCCTCCTGTTTGCTCAAAGTACGCACGGAACGGACGAAGCGTCAAATCATCGTTTGTAACGCCAACACCGCCGAAGTCCGGATAGAAGAGTGCATCCTCTGCACCAAGGAACAAGTAGTTGGTTGCTGAATTCAGCAAGGTGTTCTGTAATGTACCTCTAAGACGGAATGTTCCTGCATCAACCGTCTTCGGAGTAGTGGTCGCAGTCTTAACGGTTACATTGTGGAAATTCAACTCACCCAAGTTAGGAGTCTCTGCTGTTCCATTCGGATAACGGAAGAAGTACGGCATACCGGCTTCCATCTCTGTTACCTCATTCAGTACCATCTCTATCTCTGCACCGGTATTTTGTGCATCAAATGCAAAGATCTCTGCACCAGCCAAATCGCTATTTGCAATCTGTGCCTCACTCAAATCAAACGGCAAGCAGATAGTGTTCAGATAACCATTAGCCTGAATCGGGCGAACGATAGTGAAGTTCTCTACGGATTCATGTGTGCTTGCACTCTCTACCAATGCATTATAGGCTGCATCTTTATATGTCGTTACTGTTGGATCATCATCATACCAACTTGCCCAATATGAATATTCAACATTAATAGCAGTAACATCACCGTAGATGTTTTCTTCTTCTTTATCATAAGAATAACCAGCATCAAATAAGAAATCTTCATAAGGATAATACGTGCCTTTAGGAACATAGAAGGTCACATTATTAACATTCTTAAACGCGTTCGTACCAATTGATGTCGGAGGTACATCTCTCATGTGAAGTTGGGAAAGACTGGTGCAACCATAGAACATTTCACGTGGTATAGCTGTTATTCCACGCGGCATGGTTACAGAAGCTAACTTATTACAATTATAGAATACACCCGTTCCGATAGTTGTCACAGAGTGAGGAATAGTCACCTCCGTGAAACTTGCGTTATTACAGCCTTTAAATGCTTCATTTCCAATAGTGGTAACTGTATTCGGAATAGAGACAGCAGTCAAACCGGTACAACCATTAAATGCTGTAGCGGATATATTTACTATGCCATCCGGGATTTCATAGGCACCACTATAATTTGTCGGCAACACGAAGAATTTCGTTTCCGTTTTAAGCGGTTCTGATAAAGGACAATTCTTAAAAGCGTTGGCTCCTATACTATTAACAGAAGCACCTAATATAACAGAAGATAAGGAAGTACAACCCTCAAATGCGGAAGCTCCAATGGTGGTCACATTATTAGGAATAGTAACGGAAGTTAGGTTGGTGCACCCATAATACGTCTGTGCTTCTATTGTCGTCAATGCACTTGGGAATGAGGCAGATGTTAAAGATGTACAACCAGAGAAAACCCCAGATCCCATAGTAGTAACAGAACTCGGGATAGTAACAGATGTCAAACCCGTACAACCACTAAATGCGCTACTTTTAATTTCGACTGTACCCGCTTGAATGGTATATGCACCACTATATGAGGTAGGCATTTTTACAAACACATATCCATTACAAATCGGTTCTGTTAATGTACCGGTGTTAGCGAATGCGCTACTACCAATGTTTCTAACAGCACTACCAAGGTGTATTGCAGTCAGATTATTACAATACCTAAAGGCATAGTTACCAATGCTTACAACACTATTCGGAATAGTAACTTCGGTAAATGCAGCATTCTGGAGTTGATAGAATGCGTAGTTGCCGATGTTTTCCAAATTAGGAGCATCAAAAACAATAGCGGTAATCTCATTTTTGCGTGAATACCAAGGAACATCGGTATAAGAACTATAATTATCCATCGTGGTTCCTGTACCAGAGATTGTCAACACACCATCGTTGATGGCCCAATTTAAGTTTTCACCACAAGTTTGATTAACACAATCTAACTCTTCTCCGCTGGTATAAGAAACATAGGTCTTGTCCGACCATAAATCTTTATATGCACAAATCGCTGCATCCGGAATAATTAAAGTCGTAATACCATTGAATGCTAACTCATCCATGGTGTTTGTGGGGTCTGTATTAAGAATCGTAACGGTATTGAGGATGTGAGTTGCACCGAAAACGCTCGCCGGCATAGTGCTAATCGTAGCCGGAAGAGAAACCGACATTAAATAGTCGTCACTATCGAAAAGAAGCGTTCCCAGTGTAGTTACACCGGAAGGGAAAGTAATTTTCTGTAATTTTGCACATGACTGAAAACAGTTGTTTCCTATACGGGTGACGCTAGTACCACCAAAGGTAATTTCGGTTAAATTGGAACAATTATAGAATGCATAATTTCCAATAGCCGTTATGCCTGCACCAATTTCAACTGCATAGATGCCATCAATATGTGCATTCCATGGAGTAGCTCCTTGAAGAACGTCTGGTATAGCTCCACTTCCGGTAATTTGGAGTCTTCCATCTCCGTATAATACCCAATATATAGTATTATCAATCTGTCCGCCGTCTACATAACTTAAGGTTTCATCCTCACCACGATTCGTCAAATGGCCATTCCAAGGATAACCAGTAAAACTCGCATGATTATATGCCGATCCTGATGGATTAAGAGCCGTGCCATAATAATCTACTTTTTGTGCATTGTATCTTGCCTGATCGGAAAATTTAGGGACTTCAACAGTTACATTGTTTCCAAATACATAGGTAAACGGATCGCCATAGTTTGCATCTGTGTACCGTTCATCTCTGACCGACCAACCTTCATAAACAATTGCAATACCATCAGATGGATAGGCTGGCAGCTTAATCTTTCCCGAATACCCATTGAAGTTGCTCTTTTTTAGGCATACAGGAACGGTGGTTGATTTTTCCCAGTTGAACATAGATGCCATCGGTTCTGGAATAGAGGGATTCACACTGATGTCATTAATAAACGAAATGGAACTGACAAATTCTATTTTATCAGGAGAACTACCTGTAAAAACATTCGTTACGTATGCATGTGCATTGATGTACTTATAATCTTTTGAGTAGTCATTCTCAAAATCTGATACGAATAATGTTGCAGGAGTTCTTTTAATAGTGTATGCTCCACCTGCTTGAACTGTTTTGACGTATGTATAGTCCACACGATAAGTAATACCATTAGCGTCTGTTTCCTCGTAATAACAACCGGTATAATCTTGACCGGAATTCGGATTGGCCGGATCATTATACGTTCCATCAGCCCACGCATTTCCAGCGCAGAGCATCAATCCTATACATAACAGACTAATTTTTGTAAAGATTTTTTTCATTTTCATAAATTTGTTTTGTTGTTTTATGATTTTTTAATACTTAGATTCTATTAATAAGCAGGTTCGGTCGTGTTGCCTGCACCGATACTCAACTTTGGATGCTCACTTACGGCGCACAGGTTCGTAACCATTCCTACAATTGCAACTTCCGTTGCAGGGATATTATATACTTTTTTCATAATTCTATGTTATTTTACAATCTGACCCTGGAGGTTATAAACTACCTCACCGCGTTTGATCAGAATCTGACCATTCTCAATGAATTTCACAGCCTTACCTTCTGCAGCTACGTTCTCAATGCCCGTTGCTTGATCTTTGTTTGCAACGATACGTGCACGCGGAGGAGCACCCGCACCTACACCTGCTACTTCAAAGTACGCGCGGAAAGGATTGATGTTTCGTTCCGAGGCGGAATAGTGCAACTCATCATTCGCCGCCAGATAGAGTTTGTCATTACCGCTGACACCTGTAATCTGCGAAAGCGTACCATGCAACGTGACATCGCCGTGAACAACATCCTGCGGAGTCGTCGTGGTGACGGTTACACCTTCAAACGTCAAACTGCTCAAGTTATCACCGCTCGTCGGGAAGCGGAAGAAATACGGCACACCTGCTTCCATCGCCGTCACCGGCTGGAAATGGAGATTCAAATAATCACCATCTTTCTCTGCGTTCGAGAACTTATAAATCTCTGCCTCAGCCAACGAACTTTCTGCAATCTGATCAGCATCTAAAGCAAACGGCAGACAAATCGTATTATAGTGCTCCATCTGCGCCGGACGATTGATTTGTAAATCACGGGCCTCATCTCTGTAAATCAATGACAACATGCTTTCACTCGCTGTTGCGTCATCTGCAATAGTCACAGTTCCTGATGCTGGAATGGTCTTACATACTGCATACCATGTTTTGGCCTCTTCGGTTACAGTAACTTGCTCGTAACCGGAACGTATTGCGAAGGCCGGTGCTTGATCCCATGAATATGGATTAACAGCTGTTAAATCCTTTGAGTAGAGGCCTCCAGCAATATCACACCAATCTTCGGGATCGCTTGGACAAGTTTCAATAAAAAAGCTCACTTTTCCCGTATAAGTCGGAGTTGCGGTGAACGAACTAGCAAATGTGGTAGCAAAAGTAATCATACCATACATAATATCAGGATTTCCGATATTAAAGTCACCGTCAGTAAGCGTTAAATCACCTAGATTATACATCGAAAAATCCGCCATATCATTATAATTGGCGCTGATACTTCCAGAACCTTTAATAGTAAGATTTCCATTATTGCTTATAGTATAATTTGATTCTCCTGTACAAAGAATACTATGACCATTAAGATCAAGTGTGATTGTTTGATCTTCAGCAATAGTAATTGTTGTTACAGAAGTAACATCCGCTCCCAACGTAATTGTAGTTGCCGTCGTTGAGGCTGCATCAATAGCAGTTTGCAGTTCTGCAGCTGTCGTCGGGTTAGTTCCCCATACATTTCCGCAGAGCAGCAATCCCACAAATATCAAACTAATCTGTGTAAAGATTTTTTTCATTTTCTTAAATTTGTTTTGTTGTTTTGTGAGCCTTCCGGCTCGGTTAATTATTATTGTTCATTTTTTTCCATGTTTTCTATTGGATTACCGGTAAATCGTTCATTTAGATTGGTTTCGTCGTGGCGAGAGTCCTTCATCTTCGTCTTGCACGGCATCAATGAGCCTGCGAAGAGTATCTTTGCGAATCCAAAGCATCGTTACTAATACCACAACCGGAAGCAGGGCTATCCAATTGGGATATAGAATTAAGAAAAATTCCCGGGACAATCGAATCGCATAGTACATCATGATCAGATAATACGTTCCGGCAGCAAAGGCGGTAATGGTACAAATAAGAATACGAAACCTGTGGAGCGAATAAAAAACGGTACAAACAATACATCCAATCAAAATCGCTAAGGCTCCATAGAAAAAACCTTTGACCGACATAGTGCCCATCAGTTTATCCATACCGGTAGCCATTTCTATATGATGCACTTCAAACGTGCGCGTCGTCATGACATAGGTTCTGGTGTTCTCTAAACCCTTCTCGTCTATAAAATTGAAAACCGGCTTATTGAGCAGAATTATCGACGAAACGATAGCGAGAACAAGCCGTCCCCACTTAAGAAGAAGTCGATGTCTCTTGCTTTTATTCTTATTCTTTCCTGCCATATTATCTTTCTTTTTACGGTAATCCAATATGTCAATGTCCATTTGCCGTCTTTTCTAACCTCCGGCTCGGTTAATACAAAAAAGCGGTAATCCGTTTTTTATTGGATTACCGCTTTTTATGTGTTATGTGTTATGTGTTACTTGTCGTCGTAATGACCATAGGCAGCAATAACAAGAATTACTACCTCTGTCTCCAATATCCGATAAACAAGTCGATGTTTTTTGGAAATACGACGACTCCAACGTCCTTCCGGTTTGCCCTTAAGAGGCTCCGGATGCCCGGTGCCGGTCTTTGGGTGCTCTCGAAGTTCCTGAATCAAACTTTGGGCTTTTAAGAACGCATTGGGTTCTTCTTTCGCGAGCCGAAGCAAATCATACTCTGCCCGTTCTTGGATATCAACATTATAAATCATGACCCATGCGTCTTAAAAATGCTGTTAAATCTTCATCGGGCAACATCCTATGTCTTGGACCCTTTTCTGCCTGATCAAGCATTGCAAAATACTCCTCCTTGGTCATGCGCGTAGGATCGTCGGTGACTTGTTTCGCTAATTTACGTACATATTTAGCTACTTTCTCCATCATCGACTCATCCTCTGCAATAATTCCCAAGTTCCGATAGATGTCTGCATTGAGTTGTAAAGCTGTCATATAAACCTCCTTTGCATCAAAATTTGCTGCAAAGTTACAACATTTTTCTGATATATGCAAATAAATCGTTCGCGAATTAAGCAAAATTGACGAATTTTCTTTCTTTTCGTCAAAAACAGTCCAAAATGATTCCAAAAATCATTGTAACGGTAATCCAATATGTCAAAGAACACATTTTTGCCGGAGGATTTATCCGGCAATATAGTTTCGCTGAATAGTATGGATGCTTGCATACAATAGTATTCGGCGAAAGTATATATTCAGGCATCTAATTGCCTTGCAAAAATGTGCAAAGCAACTCCCCTTCACATTCGGGAGAATGATTGCATTGCAATCAGGCAGATGTCCGAATATGTCAAAGATC
>CAMJJT010000034.1 GCA_946406195.1 uncultured Bacteroidales bacterium | reverse complement strand
AACGCGATACCTTGGTAGCGGCTCAAGTAGTTAAATGCCTGCTTGAGTGACAGCCCGAAACGCTTACCGAACTCGCTTACGAAAATCAGCGTCCATTCCAATTTGTCATACTTGTTATATGCCATATTTTGTATATCTTTGCAACTTTAGGCTGCAAAGGTACGAAAAAAAAATGATATACGCAAGTACGCACGTCATTTTTTAGTAAAATAATGTCATTTTAGTGCAAAGGACGGTGATGCTCGAATTTCCAACGCTTGTGTTGCAATGTCATTTCGTTGCGGGTTTGCGGCGTGCAGAAAGTATCTGCGAAACGTTCCCAGATGTAGTTGACCGCCAAAGAAGACGGATGAACGAGATCGTCCGCATAGAAACGGTAGTCGCGGAGTTCGTCAAGGAGTATTTCGTATGAGTCGAAATAGTGACGATTGGACGATTGACGAGGTACGATTGATTGACGATTGTCTAATAATTGCTCGATTGCCATTAATAGCGTGGCTTTGGAGAGTTGGTTCTCATGCAAGCCGTCCTTGATATGACGAATAGGCGAAACGGTGAAGATCCAGTGTTTATCCGGATAGCGCTCTAAGATGGGTTGCCATGCAGCCACAATCTCTTCCACCGTCAACCGACGACGGGTGAACCGGTCGGCAGGCAGTTTATGGCAGTTAGCTACTACGTGACCATTCATCTCATAGACCCAAGCGGTACCGAAAGTGATGATGACGACCGTAGCTTCGTGGAGTGCGTTCTGCATCGTCTCAATAGACGCTTTCACCGCCTCTTCGGCTTCTTCCTTGGTCGGACGGGAGAACGAACCATGGTGCATCATCGAATGCCAAAGACCATCGTGATGAACGATGTACGATATACAATGTACAAAGGAGGAATGGATGGCATTTGCAATCGAAAGCGGATTATAGAGCGTACCAAAGGGATTGCAGGTGACGGACATATTCCGCTGCTTCATCTGCTCGCCGATCTCGTCCGAGAAACATGAACCCAACATGAGGATTTTGTCCTCATACCCGATCTTCCAAGAGGAAGGCACTATTTCAACGATGGTTTGAAGTTTCATTACACATCAATTCTCAACTATTCAAAATGCATCACTTTTGCAGGGCTGATTTTGGAAATAATCATGGACGGCAGCAACAAAATCAGCAGCGAAACAACGATGGTCAGCACATTAAGCAAAACGATCCATCCCCAAGCAAAAGAGATGGGCACATAGCTCACATAGTACGTAGCGGCATCGAGCGGCACAAGATGGAATACATACTGGATAGCCGCCAATCCCAAACCAATTATATTTCCCCAAAGGATCCCTTTGCCAATCAACCATGCCGCCTGGGTCATGAAGATTTGTCTTACAAAACGGTTATCCGCTCCTAAAGCCTTGAGCGTACCAATCAGCTGCACGCCATCGAGAATAAGGATGATAAGCCCGGAAACAATGTTAAAGCCCGATACAAGTAACATCAGAATGATGATTACAACGACGTTCATATCCAATAAATCGAGCCAAGCAAAAATCGCCGGATTTTGGTCCTGGAGGGTCTGTACATAATAAGTATGATAGCCGTTTTCATCCATTTGGCGCACCGTAGCAAAGTAAATATCATCCGCTACATCGTCCAAGCACCTCATATTATCAATCAGTATTTCCACCCCCGAATAGACATTCAAATCCCACGCTTGCAGTCTTCGCACCGTCTCGAGCGGCGTTAAAACAAATAGATCATCGTATTGTTTAAAGCCCGTGTCATATAAACCGACGATGGTAAAACGACGCGCGCGGATGTCCGTGTCATCTACGAAATAGGCAGTAACTGCAGAACCAAGATGAAGCTGCAACTCCTTGGCCATCGAAAGAGAGATGAGTACTTCTTGCGGGGTAGTCGGCAAGGTGCCTTCAATAATATTTCGCGCGAAGAAATCCCAGTAATCAGTGCCTTTGAGCACCATGCCTTGGAAAGCCGAATCGGTCTTGATCATACCGGGTTTGGTGATGAACGGCACAGCAGTAACCACATGCGGGAAAGAACTCAATTGGCTCAAAAGGCTGTCCGACACCTCGATGGGTTGCATGTCGTACGTGTTGTTATTATCAAAGGAAACAACTTGTATATGCGCCCCGAAACCGGCTATCTTGTCCGTAATAGTTTGCTTGAATCCCACCACGATACAGATGGTCAGAATCATCACAATCACCCCGACAATCATACCAGCCAATGCAACTCGAACAGCGGGGCGCGAGTGACGATTTTCGCCGCTCTGCGCAAAATAAAGACGTGACGCTATTTTTAATGCATTGTTTGGCATGATTTTTGTGGTCATTTTTATGTTATGAAACGATTATTTTCTATTGTTTGTGCAGCCTTAGTAGCGAGTTTGATGTTGGCTCAGGAGCCTGTTCACGAACGTCCTCAGCGTACGCCGGAGGAGGAAGCGAAGAAACAGACGATGCGCTTGTTGCGCGAGTTAGGTATTCAAGACTCCGTGCGTATCGATACGCTCTATCGAATGCATCTCAAGTATGCGCAAATCCGCCAAAAAGGTCTGACTCGTGTGCAAGAGATGGAGCGAATGAACGCTATTTATGCGGAGCTCAAACGTCTGCTCACGCCTGAGGAGTTCGAGCAGTTTATGAACCACCCTGCCGAGCAACCTCGCCGTCCGCGGGGAGCACACGTCTTAACGCCCAATAACACCCAGCAGCCATTAACGCCCCAACCAGCAGGCCAGCAATAATATCGCTCGGGTAATGCACCCCTAAGTACATACGACTATAGCAATTCAGGACGACGTATAGTACCAAAACCGGCGTTATGTACTTGTTTCTGAGCAATAAGCCGGACAAAAATGCGACGGACATCGTGTTGGCGGCATGACTGCTGCAAAACCCATATAATCCGCCCACATAAGCATGCACCAGACGAATCGGATCGATGGAGGGTTCATGAGTAGGGCGCAAACGGCACACAAGAGGCTTGAGAACTCCGCTGCAAATCCAATCGCTCAGCCCGACCGCAATGCCCAATGCCGCTATAATCAAAAGCACTGTTTTCCAGTTACGAAAGCGATAAATGATACATCCGACGATCAGCGCGTATAACCAGATCCATGCCGTCGAGCGGCTGATGGTCCACATCATCGCGTCCAGCCATTCGTTGCCGTGACCGTTGATCCAAAGCAATATTTCCGTATCCCAGTTACTCATTGAGTAAAACTGCTGTATGACAAGCTACCATCGCCGCCGTCTCCGTACGTAGGCGGGCAGTGCCTAAACTGACGGGCACAAATCCATGTTCCAATGCCCATTGGATCTCTTGCGGCGAGAAATCCCCTTCCGGCCCGATCAGCACGGTCGTTTGGTGTCCGCGCACAACGCGGTGTTGGAGCGCGAACTTATGATCAGAGGCTTTGTACCCTTCCTCGCAATGCGCGATAAAAAGGTCCCCATCCAAAGGCAATTCGGTAATCTTCGTTAATGTATGTAGCACAGGGAAACGGGTCTTGAGGGACTGCTTTGCGGCGGAAACAAGTATCTTCTGCAAACGCTCCATATTGACCGTCTTGCGCTCCGAGTGGTCACATAATAAGAGAGTTATCTCATCTGCCCCCATCTCCACGCATTTCTCAATCGCCCATTCGGTACGATCAATATTCTTCGTCGGAGCGATGCAGATATGAATCTTTCCCTCATGCAAAGGAGCCGGCGTCTCAACAGACTCGATACGCACTTCGCAGTGCTTGCGATGCGGGTTGGTGACGACACAATGAAACAAATGCCCCACTCCGTCTGTCACCTGAATCTCGTCGCCCGTATTGCGACGCAACACCTGCACGCAATGATTGCTCTCTTCCTCCGGAAGAACAGGCGAAGTCTCTATATCTGGGGCGTAAAATAAATACATCTTAACAGTTTAACAGCTTTACAATTTAACAACTTAACGAATCAGAGTTAAAGCTCCGATTCCTTCAGCCTTTCTGCGTTCTCAGCTACTTGCAGCGCATCGATAACTCCCTGAATATCACCATCCATGAAAGCCGCCAAGTTATAAATCGTGTATCCGATGCGGTGATCAGTGATACGTCCCTGCGGGTAGTTGTATGTGCGGATTTTGGCGGAACGGTCTCCCGTCGAAACCATCGTCTTACGGCGCGCCGCAATGTCATCAATATATTTCTGGTGCTCCTTATCGTATATCTGCGTGCGTAAGCGCGAGAGCGCGCGTTCCTTATTTTTAGGCTGGTCACGCGTCTCGGTACACTCAATAAGTATCTCCTGCGTCTCGCCGGTATTCGGGTTCTTCCACATGTATCTCAACCGCACGCCGGACTCCACTTTATTGACGTTCTGACCACCGGCTCCGCCTGAACGGAAAGTCTCCCATTTGATCTCCCCTTCATTGATATGCACCTCGAACTCATCCGCCTCGGGCAATACCGCAACCGTAGCTGCCGAAGTATGCACACGGCCTTGTGTCTCGGTCACCGGCACGCGCTGCACGCGGTGAACACCCGATTCGTACTTGAGCGTACCATATACATTCTCGCCGGTTACATTGAAAATAATCTCCTTGTAACCGCCGCAAGCCCCTTCGCTGAAAGAGGAAATGGAATATTTAAAGCCCTTGAGTTCAAAGTACTTACAGTACATCCGGAAGAGATCTCCGGCAAAGATAGCCGCTTCGTCACCACCTGTACCGCCACGAATCTCCATGACCACATTCTTCCCGTCCTCGGGATCTTGCGGCAAGAGTTGTAACTTCAACTCCTCCTCCAATTTGGGTATTTGCGGCTCCAACTCATCAATCTCCGCTTTCGCCATCTCCTTCATCTCCGAGTCCGATTCATTGAAAAACAGATCCTTAGCGTCCTGCAGATCCGTTACGGCCTTCTTATAGCGATGCGCACATTCAAGCACGCGCTCCAAGTCATGGTAATCGCGGTTAAGTCGCACATAACGAGCCTGATCGGCTATCACAGCCGGATCGGTAATCAGCAGACTCACCTCATGGAACTTAGCCTCCAGACCTTCTATTTTTGATAAAATATCCAATTCTTAATTCTTAATTTTAAATTTTTAATTTCCAAGGTACGCTTGCAACGTATTCTGCAGCAAACTGACAATCGTCATCGGCCCTACTCCACCCGGAACCGGTGTGATAAATGCCGCTTTCGGAGCCACGTTCTCAAAATCTACGTCTCCGACCAGCTTGTAGCCGCGCGGAGCGGAAGGATCCTCTATCCGGTTGATACCTACATCGATCACCGTAGCACCTTCTTTGACCATGTCGGCTGTCAGTAACTTAGGACTACCCGCCGCCACAATAATGATATCTGCCGTGCGGCAAATAGCCGCCAAATCACGGGTTTTGGAATGACAGACAGTGACGGTTGCATCACCTAAAGAGGCGGCACTCATTCCTGGCAAACTCAAATACGGACGTTGCATTAGTAACATCGCAATCGGTTTGCCGACGATGTTCGACCGTCCGATCACCACCACGTGTTTGCCTTCGGTCTGTATCTTGTATCGTGACAGCAGTTCACGGATTCCGCGGGGCGTTGCGCTAACTAATGACGGCAACCCTTGCACAGTTCGTCCTACGTTCTCCGGCGTCAGACCATCCACATCTTTGCGATAATCGATGGCGCTCATGATCGTGGTCTCGGAGATATGTTCCGGCAAGGGTAACTGCACAATAAATCCGTCCACAGAGGGGTCATTATTCAGCCTTTTCACCTCTTCCAACAACTGCCCTTCCGTGATATCCGCCTCCAATGCGATCCGCTCCGAAACGATGCCAACCTCCTCGCACGCCTTGATTTTATTAGCCACATATGTCTCGCTCGCAGGGTTATGTCCTACGATTACAACAGCCAATTTCGGCGCGCGAAGACCTTTCGCTTTTAACATCAACACTTCTTCGCGTATCTCCGCGCGGATAGTTTGTGATATGTGCTTGCCGTCCAATATCATTCTTTTTCTTTCTCTTTCATTCTTTCGTCGTTACGCTTCCCTTGGCGCCAACGTTTTATGTTTCGCCAAATATCCTTCCACTCGCGTTGGGTAATATACCATTCATTCTCCCTACGCGGAGGACGATAAACGGAACGCGTCTCTATTTGCACTTTTTTGATGGTGGACGAATCAAACTGATACGCCTGTGCCAAACTGTCGCCATGCAGTAACGCGTCCTGCTCATCCGCTTTGTGGATTCGCAATTCATCCACGTTCATTTCCGCAGTCGGATCATCGTGCGGCATGGCGCGCCATTCGTTCACAAACTCCATCACCAATAGATATGCACCATAACCTAATAGACAAATCACAATGAACATCAAGCCGTAATACGCTTGTTTATCATGTGCTCTCATCCATCCTCCCCAACTATTTGTTTGGTCACTTTTATTGTGTTTACGCTGCGACTCAGAGTAAGCAAAATCATAATCGTCGTATTCGCGACGACGTTTACGCTCATGCTCTTTGTGCTTTTCCCAACCGGGTTGATATATTTTTTCTTCGTCCATTAGCGTCTTTTAAATCCCATTTGTTGTACCTTACGCATCATTTTGCTGGTCTGTTCAAACTGTTTCAAGAATCGGTTGAGAGCAACTATATCCACGCCTGCGCCTTTCGCGATACGGGCTTTGCGACTACCGTTCAGCAGTCCCGGATTCGTACGCTCAGCAGGGGTCATGGAATTGATCATCGCCTCAATCGGTTTGAAGGCGTCATCGCTGATCTCCACACCTTTGAGGGCTTTGTCCATGCCCGGAATCATGCCCATGAGCTCTTTCATCGAACCCATCTTCTTGATCTGATTGAGCTGACCGATGAAATCATTGAAGTCAAACTGGTTCTTGGCAATCTTCTTACTGATTCGCCTTGCCTCGGCTTCGTCGTATTGTTCCTGCGCGCGCTCCACAAGGCTGACCACGTCACCCATACCGAGGATACGATCTGCCATACGGGCAGGATGGAAGACATCAAGCGCCTCCATTTTCTCGCCCGTTCCGATGAACTTGATTGGTTTGTTCACCACGGAACGTATCGAGAGCGCCGCTCCACCACGTGCGTCACCATCCAGTTTGGTTAGTACTACACCATCAAAATCCAGACGGTCATTGAACTCCTTAGCAGTGTTTACCGCATCCTGTCCGGTCATCGCATCGACCACGAACAGGGTCTCCGAAGGCTCTATCGCGTTCTTGATGGCGGCTATCTCCTGCATCATCTGCTCATCCACCGCCAAACGACCTGCCGTATCGACGATTACTACGTCATAACCGAATTTCTTAGCATCAGAGATAGCGTCCTGCGCTTTCTTCACGGGATTGGATTCGCCCTCTCCGGTATATACTTTGGCGTTGATTTGTTCGCCTAATACACGTAACTGCTCGATAGCTGCCGGACGATACACGTCGCACGCCACGAGCATCACTTTCTTGCCTTTCTTCGTCTGAAGATAGTTAGCCAATTTCGATGCAAAAGTGGTCTTACCAGAACCCTGCAGACCGGACATCAAGATGATTGCCGGATTGCCTTTGAGGTTGATCTCTTGGGTCTCACCTCCCATCAATTCCGCCAACTCGTCGTGCGTGATTTTCACCATCAGCTGTCCGGGACGAACCGCATTGATCACGTTCTGACCCAGCGCTTTTTCTTTCACTTGGTCGGTAAATTGTTTGGCGGTTTTGTAGTTCACATCCGCCTCCAACAGCGCTTTGCGGATATCTTTGACGGTCTCCGCAATATTGATTTCGGTGATTCTACCCTCACCTTTTAGAATCTTAAAACTTCGTTCTAATCGTTCGCTTAAATTATCAAACATCTTACACCTAATTTAATTTTGGGCGCAAAGGTACAAAAAAAAAATGATATAGACAAAAAAAATCTGCATATAGACAAAAAAAATTTGCATATGTGCAATTTTTATTGTAATTTTGTGCCCGCAAATGATTTTTTAATATGGAAAGAAGAGTAAGAGTTCGTTTTGCGCCCTCTCCAACGGGTGCGCTTCACATCGGCGGTGTACGTACCGCATTGTATAACTATCTGTTCGCTCGCCAGCACGGCGGAGATATGCTCCTTCGTATCGAAGACACCGACTCCACCCGTTTTGTGCCCGGAGCTGAGGAATACATCCTCGAAGCGCTGGATTGGCTTGGTATCGGCATTGACGAAGGGCTCCGTCTGAAGAAAGGCACTAAAGATATTGAAGCAGTCGGTTCTCATGGCCCGTATCGTCAGTCTGAGCGCCGTGAGATCTATCATCAATATGTGAAACAGTTGCTCGACTCCGGTCATGCGTATATTGCGTTTGACACGCCCGAGGAACTCGAAGCCAAACGTGCTAAAATCCCTAATTTTCAATACGATGCCCGCACGCGCCTCCAGATGCGAAACTCCTTAACGATGTCCGCTGACGAGGTGGCATCCTGCATCAATGCAGGATCTAAATATGTCGTTCGTTTCAAAGTGGAGACCAACGAGGACGTACATGTACATGATCTCATCCGCGGAGAGGTGGTCATCAACTCCAATATCTTGGACGATAAAGTGCTCTATAAATCCGCGGACGACCTGCCCACTTACCATTTGGCAAACATCGTGGACGACCATCTAATGGAGATCTCGCACGTCATCCGCGGCGAGGAATGGTTGCCTTCTGCCCCGCTCCACGTGCTGCTCTATCGTGCATTCGGCTGGGAGGATACGATGCCCGAGTTTGCCCATTTGCCTTTGTTGCTCAAGCCCGATGGTAACGGCAAACTCTCCAAACGTGATGGCGACCGACTCGGTTTCCCTGTCTTCCCGCTGGAGTTCCATAACCAGAAAGATGGCACTGTCTCTTCCGGTTACCGCGAGAGCGGCTATCTGCCCGAGGCGGTTATTAACTTCCTCGCCCTGCTGGGTTGGCATGGTTCCGGTGATCAGGAGATGTACACTATGGACGAACTGATCAAGGATTTCTCCCTTGACCGTGTGTCCAAATCCGGCGCCAAGTTCGATTACGAAAAAGGCAAATGGTTCAACCACCAATACCTCCAACTTCGCTCCAACGAAGAACTCGCAGAGATGTTTATGCCGGTTCTTGAGGAGAAAATGAACGAATTGAAGAATGAATCTTCAAATCTTCAAATCCTCAAATCTTCCAATGACAAACCGATGATTGCCAAAATCATCGGTTTGACCAAGGACCGCGTGAACTTTGTTCCGGAACTCTGGGACCAAACGAATTTCTTCTTCGTTGCCCCCACCGAGTATGACGAGAAATCGCTCAAGAAACGCTGGAAAGAGGATTCGCCCAAACACATGAGCGAACTCATTGCACTCCTCGAGACCGTTTCCGAAGAGGATTGGCATAAAAATGAACAAATGGTTAATGACCAAACGGTAAATACACTTTGGCATCTTGACAAAGTGGTGATGCCTTGGATTGAGAGCAAAGAGTATGGTGTAGGTATCGTCATGAATGCCTTCCGTATCTGTCTTGTTGGCGCAGCGCGCGGCCCGCATATATGGAATATAACAGACATTCTCGGCAAGGATGAAACGCTCCGACGCGTCAAAGCAGCCCTGGAGAATATTCACTAATTAACTACACACAAAATTTTATGGGACAAGAAAATAATTCTGGTTTTAGCTCAAAAGTAGGTGTCATCATGGCGGCTGCCGGTAGTGCTATCGGATTAGGAAACATATGGAAGTTTCCCTACGAAACGGGAGAAAACGGCGGAGGTGCATTTTTGATTGTGTACCTGCTCTGCGTCCTGCTTTTTGGTATGCCGCTGTTGATGACGGAGTTCCTCATCGGACGCAAAGCAGGCAAATCCACTTTCTCCGCTTTTCGTGAGATCAGTGGTTCAAATCGCTGGCAATG
This sequence comes from uncultured Bacteroidales bacterium, assembly GCA_946406195.1. GTDB lineage: Bacteria > Bacteroidota > Bacteroidia > Bacteroidales > Paludibacteraceae > Colicola. Next base: position 5,633 of record CAMJJT010000034.1, on the reverse strand, counting down.
GTTAGGATGGCTCTCGTCCTTTACGGTTTTTATCCTCTTGGGATTCTATTTTGTGGTAACAGGTTGGTGCTTCAACTACCTCTATGAAGCCATTTTTAACTCCTATATTGGCATGGGAACCGATGAACTTCTGAACCATTTCACAGCGATCACATCCAATCCGCTGCGGATGTCGTTTTGCAGCATCATCCCTATTTTCCTGACAGCAGCCGTGCTTTGGTTTGGCGTTACGCAAGGTATTGAGCGACTCAGCAAGATTCTTATGCCGCTTCTTATCGTCATGATGATCGTTATGGCGGGACGGGTAATGATGTTGGATGGAAGTAGTATAGGTATGCGATTCCTCTTTGAGGTCGATTTCTCGAAAATCACACCGCAAATATTCATGGAGGCGGCGGGTCAATGCTTCTTCAGTCTCTCTATTGGTCTGGGATTGCTTATCACTTATGGAGCCTATATGCCCAAAGATCAGGACGCTTCCATGACCTCTTTCCAAGTATTGTTTTTGGATACGCTTGTCGCGCTACTGGCGGGTGTAATTATTTTCCCTGCTGTCTTCGCATTCGGTTTCAACCCCGCAGAAGGACCGCAACTGGTTTTTGTTGTCCTCCCTGCTGTGATGCAACATATGTCGTTTGTTTGGTTTAGCGGAGTGTTCTTTTTCTCTCTCTTGTGCATTGCTGCTATCACCTCAACGATCTCGCTCATGGAGGTTGTAGTTGCTGCTATCACCGAGTTTACTCATGGCAAAATCAACCGTCATAAAAGTGTGCTCATCACAACCGGTTTGATGTCTTTGTTGGCGGTTATTTATGTGCTCTCCATGACCAATACATGGCCTGCTCTCCGTTTCTTTGACAAGGATCTTTTCCAAATAGTGGATGACTTGGTTACGATTTTCCTGATGCCTGTGAGTGCTTTATGTATGTCGCTTTTTGTCGGATGGTTTATGCCGGCTAAGGATATTGATGTCGTGCCATATAGCAAAAATAGCTTCAAAAAATGGTCACGACCGATATTTGTTTTCCTCCTCCGTTGGTTTGTTCCTATTGCCATTTTGCTGGTCTTCCTCAACGGTCTCGGAATCATCTAAAACATAAAAATAGCAGGCAACTCCCATTGCCTGCTATTTTTTTCTCTTTCCCTAAACACTAAACCCTAAAAGACAACAAAAAATGCTTTTATACAAGATTTACGGCATATTTTTTGCATAAATCAAAAAAAAGCAGTATCTTTGCATCAACATTAAAAAGTACATGGCTTTTTTGTACATCCATGACACCCCAAGAGGCACTAAAGACATATTTTGGTTATGATGATTTCCGCCCGTTACAGGAGGAGATTATTGATTCGATTTTAGCCGGACTAGACACGCTGGCTCTGATGCCGACGGGTGGAGGAAAGAGTATCTGCTTTCAGGTTCCCACCCTCGTCATGGGCAATGAGAATCCCGAGAAACGGCTATGTCTCGTCGTGACGCCTCTGATAGCGTTAATGCGGGATCAGGTGGAAAATCTCAAAGCGAGGGGTATCCATGCCGCGGCGGTCTATACGGGCATGAGTTGGGACAAACAGCGCGTGGCGCTGGATAATTGCCTCTACGGGCCTTATCATTTTCTGTATTGTTCTCCTGAAAGACTTGAAAGCGAGGAGTTTAGAAAGCGCCTCCAAGATCTCCCTATCGGTCTGATAGCGGTGGACGAAGCGCATTGTATATCGCAATGGGGCTATGATTTTCGGCCATCTTATTTGAATATAGCGGCTGTCCGCGAACTGCTGCCGAACGTTCCAGTACTCGCTCTAACAGCTACGGCTACGCCGGAAACAATAGATGATATACAAGCCAAGCTTGGCTTTGCCTCCCCAAACGTCCTTCGTAAATCTTTCCATCGTGAGAACCTCATCTACGTCGTCCGCCGGACCGATAAGAAAGAAGAACAGGTAGCGCATATCCTTTCACGCGTCCCGGGTTCTGCTATTGTCTATGTCCGCAATCGTAAACGTGCCCAAGAACTATCCGAATGGCTCAATTGTCAATTGTCAATCATCAATTGTCAATTCTACCATGCCGGTTTGACCACCAAAGAACGCAACGAACGCCAAGAGGCATGGACACGCGGCGACACGCGCGTCATTGTGGCAACCAACGCTTTTGGTATGGGTATTGACAAACCCGATGTGCGCGTCGTCATCCATTATGATCTGCCTTCTCATCTGGAGAGTTATTATCAGGAGGCAGGGCGAGCCGGACGGGACGGGAAAACAGCTTACGCCGTGCTGCTCTATAAAGAGCAGGAGGACAAAGCCAAAATGCATAAACGAGCAGTGGACACCTATCCGCCCAAGGAGTTTGTAGACCAGGTTTATCATAAAACGATGGATTTTCTGCAAATAGGAGCCGGTAGTGGTTTAGGACATCGCTTTGCCTTGCATATCGACCAGCTGTGCCATGTGATGAAACTGCCCGTTATTCAGACCTACTCTGCCCTGCATATCCTCACCCAAGCGGGATATATTGATTTTGAGGAAGAACATGAGACCCAACCTCGCGTGCAGATAACAGTGCCGCGACATCAGTTAGGCGAATACAACCTCTCCCGCGAACAAGCCGAGCTGTTAGATATGCTGATGCGCTCATATACAGGCATTTATACGGACATGCAATATGTCCGCGAAGCGGATGAACCCTCAAACCATGACTTATTAGTCTCTTTGGCACAAAGAGGAATTATAACCTACATCCCTCGTTCGGTGGGTTGTAGCCTTACTATGACAAAAGAGCGACAGACAGAAATCTATCTATCGCCCTCTATTTTCGAAGAACGTCAGGAACGTTTCCTTTCCAAACTGCACGCTATGCTCGAATACGCAGACCAGACTCAGTTCTGCCGCGAGCAGTTATTACTCGCCTATTTCGGAGAGACGAGCGCTGTCCCCTGCGGTCATTGCGACGTCTGCCGGGAGATTGCTCACCGAGTCATTGCGGAATAATACGGAATCTTCACCTAACAACTCCTGCATTTCTCGTAATTCCTCCTCATTCACCGATTTATTGCGGTCGTTCATACCCATCAGCGGACCGAAAAATACTTTCAGCAATGCGCGGCTGATCACTTTCTTAATACTGAATTTAGGATTCGTCACGTCACCCGACATTGGCACATCCACCAAGATCATATCTTGCGCAGAGGTCAAAATCTGGAATCCCAAACGCACAGGTATATTCTTATATGGCGCTCTGGAGAACCGCTCTTTTCTCCCTATCCGCGGATGGTCGATCTCAATGCGGTTATTACCGTTCAACTTCGCGGACTGGACGTCCAGATGGCTGTCGATAGTAAGCAAACCTCCCTCTATTGGGTAACCCGTATAATTGTGACAAAGGGCGCTGAAATCCTCGATGTGTACACCACGAACCTTCAAATCGGCATGTGTATCTTGATTCTTGAGATCCAATCCTCCCTTGAAATCCAAGTGGATTGTGCCCTCATTAGGCAGCGTCGCCTGCAATTGGATGATATTTCTTCCGTTGCTGGCTATGTTCTGACCCTCCACGCGCAACGTCTGGATGGCATAGTTCCAATCATTTTTCTTGGAATAGTCATGATAAGCGATGTCACGTCCGGTTAGGGTCACTCGCTTAGCCATCCATACCAGCGGCTTGTTGGATTTGGGCTTCTCCACGGTGAGCGGCGTCTCTATCGAATCCGTAACCGTGCTGTCTGCATTCTCTGCCTGTACCTCTTGTTTGCTCTTCATCAGATGTGTCAGAGTTGTCCACCCTTCATGTACCTCATAGTTGGCGGTTAGACCGCTTATTGTCAGACTATCAAGGATATAGGTGTTATTTGCCACATCGCCTTTGCTGATGTCTATTCGCAATTCATCAAGTGCGGCTACCTCATCATTGTGAGAGTCACGCAGACTCAAACCCGTCATCGAAAGGTTACCCGTCAGTAGGATATTACTGATGACATCCAGACTTCCATCCACATGCAACGAACCGTTTATCTTGGCGCCCAGACCCGTTACGTCCATGTAGTCTTGTATCAGCGGTAACACCACATCCGTATGTACGTCATGCAGGTTCAACCTCACAGCATAACGGTTGGATTGCAATTTCATGCCGGCTATAATTCCTACCCGACCGCCTGTCGGCAAACCGAATTCGAGACCGGCGTTGGTCTGCGTATTGTCAAAATAAAGTCCGGGGACGCGTAACGTGAGATCCTCTAATTTCCATTGCTTGCCACTCAGTACATCTAAGTAACGGATATTGCTGTTATTGATTCGAATATCCCGCAGACTTACCGTCCATTTACTTTTCGTCGTATCTGTAGCCACTACGGTATCCTTTTTGGAGAAGCGCTCAATGATATCCGAGAAATTCACTTTATCGTCGTTTTTTAGCACTTGTCCGGAGAAACCATCAAGGTGGATTGCACGCAGTTTGACGGTCTTGGCGAGCAGTTGCGGATAGGCGATATGAACATACAGACGGTCAAACGAGATAAAGTTCGTCTCGCCGTTTGTTTCTTTACATTCGAAGCCACGGATGGATACACCTCCCCAATAAGGATTGATCACCACGCGGTCCACATGCATTTGACGACCAATTAGTTCCTCACCTTTGTTATTGATGATATATTTGGCTACAGGAGAAGCGACAGCCATTATCAATGCAAAGAGGAGCACTATTACTAGTGCTCCCCATCCACATATCTTCCAGAATGTTTTCATTATTCAGCTGCTAATGTAACACGACGGAAGTCTTTGATTACCACGCCTTTAGCTTTCAGTACATCCTTCACGAGTTCTTTCGACTCACTCATGATATAAGCTTGCTCAACGAGTGTGTTCTCTTTCAAGAACTTACCCAAACGACCTTGAGCGATCATCTCGATCTTCTTTGCTTGGTTAGCGAGGTTAGCCTCTGCCTCTGCGGCAACGGTAGCCTTGATCTCGCGAGCCTGCTGTGCCTGCTCAGCGGTGATCCAACCCTTAGCTTGGTTAGACTCGATGTGATCATCGCTGTCCACGTGAGCCGGGTTGATACCAGCCTTACGGATAGCGTTCTCAACTGCTTTGTTGATCTCGTCCTGCTTGGTTTTCTCGATAGCTACTTCGAGCTCGTGCTTCTTCACCTCTTCTGCTACATGATCAGCATCAAGAGCGATCGGGCTCATGGCTGCCACCTGCATCGAGATGCCGTGAACGGTCTCGAGTTCAGCCGTTGCCTCTGCAGCTACGAGCGAGCTCAGTTTGTTACCAAGGTGGTTGTATGCATCTACAACCGGAGCCTCGAGGCAAGCGTAGTCTGCCAACTCCATCTTCTCGCCGGTAACGCCAGAGCGCTCGGTTACGATCTCAGCAACGGTGAAGTTGCCGATCTTCAGAGCTGCCAACTCCTCTTTGCTCTGTACTTTGTTATCCAAAGCAGCGTCGAGGATGAGCTTAACCATTCCTACGAAGTCCTCATTCTTTGCTACGAAGTCGGTCTCGCACTTCACGCCTACGATAGCGCCGAAATTATCTTTTACTTTTGCGAGCACGCAACCCTCAGAAGCCTCACGGTCACTACGTTTTGCTGCGATAGCCTGTCCACGCTTGCGGAGCAAGTCCTTCGCAACCTC
>CAMJJT010000033.1 GCA_946406195.1 uncultured Bacteroidales bacterium | reverse complement strand
CTGCGACATCTTGAAGGACACCTTGAGGGACATCTGTCTCTTGACTTGCCACAAACGCGTTATTCTCGGATTGCTGGTTTTATTTCCTCGTAAGGACCAACTAAATAATTCTCATACTGCTTTCCTTTATCATCAAGCGACATCGCAGTCGAGTGCGTAATGATAGAATACAAGTAGAATTTCTTGTAGTCTATCTGCTGGTCGATGCCCAAGGCTCGGTAGCGTTCTATGGTTTGCAGTATGTCAGCCATGTTTGTATTGTTTAGCGATTGTCTTTTTACCTTGCACGCAAAATTGCGTGCAAAGATACTGCTTTTTTTTGACATATGCAAGGATTTTGACGGAAAAATCTAACTCCCCCGCGATTTTTAGTCAATGTAAAGCGGCAATGGCAGCACGGTTACAAGCTCTCAGTGAGGATGGATTTGATGTCGGCGGGGGTGAGGTGCTTAAAATTGCCTTGCATAGTGGTTCGTCATTTTCTTTTAATGATGATAGTGACGATGACGGTGAGGGTGAGGAGCGCCGGGTAGAAGAGCCAGGGCACGATGGACATGGCAGAGATACCGGCGAGACCGGAAGCCATGAGCAGTTGTGCACCGTAGGGCAAGATACCCTGGACACAGCAGCTGGTGGTGTCCAACAAAGATGCGGAGCGTCGCGGGTCGATATGGAACTGCTCTGCTACCCGCTTGGAGATGTCGCCGACCGAGAGGATGGCGATGGTATTATTGGCAGTACAGATGTTAGCAAACGCCACCAGCGCGCAGATGCTCCATTCGGCACCGGCACGGGTCTTGACGCGCCGCGTGATGGCGGTGCTGATAAACTCCAATCCGCCGTTATGCCGGATCAGGGCAAAGATACCTCCGGCTAACATAGAGATGAGAATCAGTTCGCTCATGCCCATCACGCCGTTGAGTGCGCCGGTGATCCAGCCCATCAGGTCATAACTACTGTCCGCCCAACCCGTGACCAAGGTCAGCAGGTTGCCCAAGGCGAGCACGATGAGCACATTCATTCCGAATGCCGCGCAGAGAAGGACGGTGACATAGGGAAGGATCTTCCACAGAGTGGAAAGTTCAAAGTGGAAGGTGGAAAGAGATGCTTCGCCGGCATCAGAACCGAGGATGACATAGAGGACGGTGACGATGAGTGCCGCGGGAAGGACCATCTTGATGTTATAACGGAACTTATCCGCCAGTTGGCAGCCCTGCGTCTGGGTAGAGACGATGGTTGTGTCGCTGATGAAGGAGAGGTTATCGCCAAAGAAAGCGCCTCCCACGACGGATGCCGCCACCAGGGGTAATGCCATTTCTGTTTTGTCCGCCAAGCCAGCGGCAATAGGCATCAGGGCAACGATGGTACCGACACTGGTTCCCATACACAAGGAAGTGAGGCAAGCCGCGAGGAACAGGCCCGCCAAAGCAAACTTAGCCGGAAGGAAGCGCAGGGTGAGGTTGACCATAGCTTCGGCAGCGCCCATCTCTTTCGCCGTAGCCGCAAAAGCACCGGCGAGCATGAAGATCCAGATCATGAGCAGCAGGTTTTCGCTCCCTGCTCCGCGCGAGAAAACAGCCACCCGTTCTCTGAACGGCACCCCTTTCGTAAGCGCAATACCGGCCATCGCCGACAAGACAAAGATAAACAACAGCGGGGCGTTACTCACACCTCCGTAGATAAATCCATTCAACACAATAAGCACGATCATCGCGCCAATAGGCGAGAGTGCTAACAGACCTTTTTTCGTTTCTGAACTCATTTCAGGCGCAAAGGTACTGCATTTTTTTGACATATGCAAATTGTTTTTGCATATTGCGCGAGAATGGATAGGTTTAAGGCTAAATGACACAAAAAAAACGAACTCACAAGAATTTCTTGTGGGTTCGCTTCGAGAATCAACCTCTAATCGTGAGGCGGACGGGAGTGCCACGTTGGAAGGCTTTCTTGAGCCGTTCGTAGAGGCGGTCATAGGTGGGCTGAGAGGCGAAACATGGTCAGCAAGAAATGGCAAAAGTAGGATGGAGTGCCGGAATAGATTATGTATCCGGCGCACTCAGCAAACCGGGCAAGAACGGTCAACACTCTTGCGCTAAGATGCTGTTGGGTACGCACCGCGTGGCGGCTACGACCAATCCGGAATGTAACCGCCTGTATCTGCGGAAGAAAGTAGTACGCAGTACGCCGGTGAGCACGGATGAGCTTCAGGCACGTGATCGTTTTACGGCAGTCAGTCTGGCCGTGGTAGCTCGTCAGAAAGACCTCTCGAAGATCAACGCGGACATCGCAGCCTTCAAGGCGCAGAAAGACCTGCCCGGCGGCAAGACGACCATGAAGTCGTGGTACTGGATGGTCTGCGGCGAGGAGTACGATAGTCAGCACTAAGCGCACAGCGCAGGTAACTGCGCTGAGCCTTAGTGGCTGAAATTACGAATTACAAATTACGAATAACGAATTATGAGTAAACAGCAGATTTATAAGATTATTGAGACGATTGTGCTGGCATTGCTGACGTGTTGCGCGGTGGCGCTTGGGATGACGAGTTGTAAGGCATGGCGCACGATCAGCACGACTGCGACCTATACGCAGGCGACTGATAGCACAAAGACCACGACTACGATTACCTCGAAGACAGTAGAGGAATATCAAGGCGTCAAGAAACGATGATCCGCCATGCATAGGCGGATACGAGGAAAAAGGAAGTGATCCAAATGGGTCGCTTCCTTTTTTCTGGGTAGTGCTCTGGGTAGTTGTCAGGGTAGTACTCTGACAACTTTTCTGGTCACTTTTCTGCCCATCGACCTCGGTGTAATCAGGCGTACAAACGTGACAGAAAGAAATTGAAGCCAAACGATTGCAGTTATCGAATGCATAAGTACCTATATCCCACAAACTGAAAGAGTGTGCAAATATATAGATTTTTTTTCAAATATGCAAAGTTTGCTGCTATTGGGCTATGTACTCGTCGTAAGTCGTAATAGTTCTGCCAATCTATTCCACGCAAGCAGGCGGGGAGTTTGGTTCCGTGTGCTTTGTGATGTGCTACGCAAGCACAACAGAGACCGTGACGAGGACAATTTATATGATTTTGTGTGTGGAAGAAGTGTGTGGTATTGAGCGGTTCAGATAGGTGTATTCTTTGTGTTTTCGTGGTGAATGGGTGCGTTTTGCCGACAAAAAGAAAAAAATCGGCAGATTTGTTCAAAAATATTTGCGTATATCAGAATTTTGTCGTATCTTTGCGTCCAAATTTGTTGTGTACGTACATGTGCATAGCGCCAGTACGCACGTACATTAGATATAAAGATATTATGAAAAAAAGCTGACATTCTATGATGGTGATCATGGTGGATGTCTGAAAGCTATTTTAGTTTTTATTAATGTCTTAAAGCTAAACTTAGCCATCCATGAATCACTCCATTCTGTTACTTTTTTTCCACCGCCCGCCTCAGGCAAGAAACGAGGCAAAAACCATAAGCCAAATGGTACATGGTAAATGACTAAATGGTAAATGGATTGATCTTTGATATAGTGGATTTACCGCAAAAACATGGCTCTTCACGAATTGCTATTTGATTAACTAACACAAAAGAAATAATACAAGAAGCGGTAATCCACTAAATGGTTTACCGCTTTTTTGTGCGTGGCGGTGAAGAATGTACAGAGTAGGCATAAAAACGTACTCATGTAAGGGGTAAGTAAGGGTAATCCTAGACTTTAGTCCTTATCTTACCGTGATCTTATCGTGACCATTACGTACGTCATAGCCCCGTTTGTCCATTCCGATTGAAGCCGACTGTAAATAAAAAATTGCGTGACACTTTGACACTTTGGCACTTTTGAAAATAGTCGGATAGCCTTTAACCTGCACAATAACAGTAACTTATAACCAAAGTGTCAAAGTGCCAAAGTGCCACAACACAAAACGAAAGCGACAAAGCGACACAACAAAAAGCAACGTCCATTAGGTCATGGAGAATTGCCTTGACTTGGCAATTCGAACGGAAGGGATAGCGGGGAGCGTAATCCCGACATAGACAAAATCCGACAAAAAAATAGATGACCCAAATAGACACCTCTCCTTCGTAATTACCTAATTACCCAATTACGTAATCACGAGAAAAAAGAAAAAAGTATGTCCATTACCGTCGAATTGTATTCGACAAAAAGAAAAATAACATAAAAACACAACAAAATTATGTTTGAAAATGAAATGATTGAAGTAGCTTCAATAGCTAAGAAGCAAACAATGAATGACATTGTTAATTTGACCATTGTTGAATTAGCGTTGTCTTATAAAGCTATGCAGCGGTTAATTGCAGTTTGCGAGTTGGTAAGAGACACTACTTTTAATTACAAATCATGGCTCAAATGGTATAAGCAAGAAGTTAATACAGAGATCACATTAGATAAGTATATTAAGGACTTTGATATAACTACGATTAAAAAAGAAAAATTGCATATATCAATGATACCTGCATTACAGAAGATGTTTCTATGTATTGTGATTTACAATTCGAAACCTAATCATGAACAATTGATAGATGATTATTCAAATCTTCTTGCTAAATTAGAACTAGGTAAATTATTTAATGGAGTAGAAATAACTCCATCAATAATTAGTGACTATAAGAAAAAGAAGAAGATTTATAATGATCTTTATTTGTCTTTAAAGACCAATCATGCGTTAGAAAATGAGGTGTTAGATTTATTGACTCCAAAACGTTTTCGTGATTCATCAGAAGATAAGGACTCGTTTGAAGGCAGAAATCCTTTTGAAAGTGATTATTTTAGAATAACCACTTCTGCTCCAATTAGAAGATTACAGGACAAGACTCAAATATTCCCTCAAGAAAAAAGTGATTTTGTTAGAAGGCGTTTGACTCATTCGATAGAGGTCTCAGCAATAGGAAGACGTTTAGGGTTAATGATTGAGAAACAACTATTAGAAAAAGGATATCTATTGAAACACGGCGAGTATGTTAATCGTTATTTACATTCTATAGCCACAATATTAGAAACAGCGGGATTAGTTCATGATATAGGAAATCCTCCTTTTGGACATTTTGGAGAGGCTACTATTCAGCAATATTTTAAAGATTTGGAAGCCAGATTTAAGGTAGAGCAATCCCTTGAAGCTATCCAATTTACAGGAGCACATAAAGAATCTAAAAGTACTAATGAAATTGCTACGGCTTTTTCTGTAACCAAATTTTTATTAAAGGAGCAACGTGAAATAGGTATCGTAGCAAAAGCATTTGCCGAATTAGAAGATAAGAAAAACGACTTCTTGTATTTTGACGGTAATGTTCAGGGGTTGAGAATCTTGAGGCATTTAGGATTGTCTGCGGATGATAATTCCTTTAATTTAACTATGCCTACAATGGCAACGATTATTAAATATCCCTTTCCTGCTAAACATGATGTTATTGAGGATAATCATAGTACTAAAAAATATGGTTATTATCAATCGGAAAAGGCAACTTACGAAAAAATATGTAAAACGTTACATCTTAAAGAGGGGAAGAGACATCCGCTTGCATATCTATTAGAAGCAGCTGATGATATAGTGAATGTAACAAGTGACGTAGAGGATGGTTTCAAAATGGGTATAATAGGCATAGAAGAACTGAAGAAAAATATAAATGCCTTAGGAGATAATTATCTCAATTTTGATGAAATTGAAAAGTATATTAAAAATCAATCAGGTAATATAGATTGTAGTCAGAAAATAATTAATGAACTATTAGTAAAGGAATTTAGGATTCGTGCCGTTCATAAATTGATAGATGAGACTGTTTCAATATTTGTTAGCAATTTTGAAGATATAATTTATGATTGCTACTCATATGAAGACAAAGATGCAAACTTAAAAGTAGAAAATACTTTATTAGGCAATGAACTACTGAATACATCAATATTAAGAAAGACTTTGAGTGATTTACAGAAGATTACCTATAAAGATAAGTACGTGTTGAAAAGCGAATTATTAGGAGAACATGTAATTACTGCAATGTTGGATAAGTTTATTGGATGTATGTTCCCCAGTAAATTTGAAGAGGATAAGGATAGAGTTAATAAGTTGATTCTAAGTCCTAAGACTACCGAAGGGAAATTATATGCTTTAATATCTCCTAACTATAAACATGCCTATAGTTGTAAAGAAGACGAAGTACCCAACGAACCTTACCAACGTTTTCAATTAGCTGTAGATCATGTTTCAGGAATGACTGATTCGTACATAGTAGATTTATATAATGAACTAACAAATCGTAAACGATAGTAAATATATACTAACTAAATATCAAAACATCATGAAAAATTTAAACTTAATCGAAAGGCTATGGACAGATAGCTGCAAATACAAGGAATAGAAACAAAACATAGCCCGTGCCTTGGGGCTTTAAAGAGAGGCAAAAGATCTTTGACATAGTGGATTTACCGTAAAAAGCAGAAAAATTTATAGTTTTTGCTCTCAAATACTTGCAGATGTCAGAAATTTTTTGTAACTTTGCAAAGAATTTCATATCAATATATGCGATGAGTAAAATTGCGAAGCAAAGTCAAATCAATGAACCGAATCTACCGACTAAATCAGTAGAGAATCTGTTTAAAAAGATAAGCCTCATCATAGATGAGAGTCGCGGATACGTAGCTACTGCGGTCAAGTTGGCTGAGGTGTATTCCAAGTACCAAATCGGCAAATATATCGTCGAGGAGGAACAACAAGGAAAGCAGCGCGCCGAATATGGCAAGCAAGTACTGAAGGGACTTTCGGGGCGTTTGACGGAAGCCTATGGAGATGGATGGTCATACGAAAATTTGAATCTATGTAAGAAACTTTATCTTCTATATTCAAATTCTGTAAACACTGATTACAAAATTTCAAATAGCCATGAAACCAATGAGTTGGCTCCTGATTCAAAAATTGTAAACACTGATTACGAAATTCGGAATCTGCCTTCAGTGATTGATCCTTCCACGATGCCACGCTTTATTCTTTCGTGGTCGCATTACCTTGTGCTAATGCGTATTAAGAATGAAGATGAGCGCCGTTTCTACGAGATAGAAGCCTATCGCGAGCAATGGAGTGTTCGTCATTTGCAGCGTCAATATGCGTCCAGTTTGTATGAGCGTTTGGCTTTGAGTCGCGACAAAGATGAAGTAATGCGTCTGTCTCGGGAAGGTATAAGGGTAGAGCGTCCGAAAGATGTGCTTAAGAACCCGATTTCGCTTGAGTTCCTTGGGCTCAAACCGGAAGCCGCCTATACGGAAGAGACCTTAGAGAGCAAAATCATTACCAAGTTGGAGCAGTTCCTGTTGGAGATGGGGAAAGGATTCCTCTTTGAGGCACGACAGAAACGGTTTGTCTTTGATGAAGAGTCCTGTTATCTGGATTTGGTTTGTTACAATCGTTTGCTACAATGCTACGTGCTCATCGACTTGAAGATGGATAAGTTAACGCACCAAGACTTGGGGCAGATGATGATGTACGTCAATTACTATGATCGTTATGTTAAGCAGGATTTCGAGAAACCGACCATTGGTATTCTTCTCTGCAAGAGCAAACGTGATGCGTTGGTTGAGTTGACGCTGCCGAAAGATGCTAATATCTATGCAGCCGAATATGAACTCTACTTGCCGGACAAGAAAGAGTTGCAGGCTAAGTTACAAGAATGGATGGAGGAGTTTGAAGAATAGTCCATATTCCTATTCTCCCAGAATTCATAGGATAAAACAACACAAAGCGGTAATCCACTAAAAAATGGTTTACCGCTTTTTTGTGCGTGTAGACCACTAAACATTGATCGAGCGCGTACATACGCGTACGCGTAATAATAAGGAATATAAACAAAACTAACTTAAAATATAAAATTATCATGAAAAATTTAAACTTAATCAAAAGGCTATGGACAGATAGCCATGAAAAACAAACGCCGCAGCGCTTCGCCCGCTATGCGGCAATGCTACTCCTTTTGCTTACATGCGTTACGCACGCGTGGGCGAAGGATGTTTACGCGGTAAATTTGAATTTACCGGGTGGCGGTTCTAACACATATTGCCACAACTGGGGAAGTTCAGGTACATCATGGCCTGGAACTAAAATGTCTAAATGGAGCACCATGAAGGCAGGAAGTAATGACATTTATACATGTGCCCTTAAAAATGCCGGAAATACCAACTGTATCTTCTCCGCTAACGGATCAAACCAAACTGCCGATCTCTCATTTAACTCCAAATATCCACAACCTACTTATGCGAATGGCAGTTGGTGGTACTCTCCGCGTTTGACAAGTGCCATATGGGGAAGTGCTCATAATGTAAAAGGAGGCTATTTGTATTTCGACAACACAAATGCACAATGGAGCGATACGTACATGTACCTAGTAGCCGGTCACGACACATGGATTCAGTATTGGAGATTAACCAAAATAGATCATACTAAATTATACTCATGTAATATCACAAATGCCAACTGGGAGGATGCTAAGTTCATGGCAATTATGGGCAATAGTTCAAGTGAAACGACTGGAAGTTCACAAAATACATCGCCTAACACGCTTGTAAATAAAAATCACTTTTCTGATGCATTAAGTCAAGCCTTGACAAGCGGAAACACGTACATGGTATCAATGACCTCGGGGACGAACTGTACTCCTATTTCCGTAGCATCCCAAACAACAGGATACAGTTATTACAACCATGCACAGACGGTGTATAAATACACCTCGACAGATAACGGAAGTAGTTATAGTGCCGCTAGTATCAATTCGGGTACAGTAACTATTACCCCATATAAATTAACTGCACAAGGAACAGCATCTAACTCTAGCAATACGGGAACTATCAACACAGCAGGAACGACTTCTGTCAGCAAAGATGCTGTTTTCACAGGAGAAGTTACGCTGATAGCGAGTGCCAACACCGGGTACACTTTTGTTGGTTGGTTCGAGTCTGCATCAGGGGGATCGGCTATTTCGACAAATACTACATACACATATAATGCGCCTAATACCACGAAGGCCATCTATGCACGGTTCAAAGAGAACCGATATTCCCTTACTTTCTCGCATAATGGTCATGGTACAATATCTGTTGGTGGTTCGACAGTAGCTTCCGGCAGTACTGCTTATGTTAATTATTCTACTACTAAAACGCTGGTTGCCACACCGAATACAGGTTATAACTTCAGTGGATGGACCAAGTCCGGTTCGAACACCGGTTCTGTAACGATTGGTAACGCTGCTAATGCTTCAACCACGATCAAGGCAACCAATACGGGTGCTACGATTACAGCGGGCTTTACCCCAAAGACAACCACTATCACGTTTGACAAACAAAGCGGTACAGGCGGTTCAGACGGAGTTACTGCCACTTATGATGCCGCTATGCCGGATATCACTCCACCTACAAGAGATGGTTATACCTTTGGTGGTTACTATGGAGCTCCCGGCGGAAGCGGACCTCACTATTACAATGCCGATGGTTCCAGTGCTGCGACTTGGAACAACGAGAACGCCACTTATACCCTTCATGCCAAATGGACGGAGAACAAGTCCTCTATTTCGTTGGTAGCATCGCCGACCGGAAAGGGCTCGTTCACTATTGGCGGCGCAGCAGCGACAAGCACTACTGCCGGCGTAGCTACGACTCGTTCGGTGACGGCAGTTCCTATTTCCGGATACCACTTTGTAAGTTGGTCTATCACCGGTGGTGCCACTATAAGCGGTTCGACGGACAACCCCGTAACCGTAACAGGTGATGGCACAGGAACAGCAGCCACACTGACGGCTACTTTCGCTGCAGATGCGGCAAGTTACACGATTACCTATGGCGTCGGAACTGATTATACCTCTTATGGAACAGTCTCTGAAGGTCACTCCTATCCAAGCGGTTCTTCACAGACATCCGGAACGGAGATTTCGTTAACCGCTACACCTACTAACGCACACTATAAATTAGAGGGTTGGTACACCACTGCGGCTTGTGCTACACCCGTTGCCGGTGCAGATACAAACAATCCATATGAGTTTACGTTAGGTGCCAACACTTCCGTTTATGCGAAGTTCATTCTGAAGCAATGTACGATTACTCTTAACAAGAACGGTGGTTCAACCGGCGCTTCGTCCGTAACGGCTTCGCACGGTTCGACACTTCCGTCCTTCACCGCACATTCCCGTACGGGTTATACGCTGCAAGGATACTATACAGATCCCAGTGCAGGCACGAAGATCATCAACGCGGATGGTTCGTTGGTGGCCTCTACATCATACGCTGACGCCAGCAATCAATGGGATAATGATGCGACCACGTTGACCTTGTATTCACACTGGACGGCGAAGCAAAGCGCAATTACGTTTGATAAGAATGGTGGAGCAACTGGCGATAACGGTACTACGGGAACGTATGACGTTGCAATGACGACCATTACTCCGCCTACCAGAACGGGTTATACTTTTGATGGCTACTGGGATGATGAGAGCAATAATGATGGAACGGGCACGAAATATTACAATGCAAATGGAACCAGCGCACGGAATTGGGACAAGAATACTACATCGGCAACTACTCTTTATGCCAAGTGGAATCTTAATACGTACACCATTACGTATAATAACATGACCGGAGCAACGGCAAGCAACCCTGCTAATTATAATGTAACGACTCCGACGATTACCTTACAGAATCCAACCAAGACAGGTTATACTTTTGGCGGATGGTACACCGATTCAGGATTGAACACACCGGGCAATACGATTACTCTTGGTTCAACAGGAAACAAGACCTTTTGGGCTAAGTGGACTGCCAATACCTACGACATCACTTACGTGGATGCTAATAGCGTAGCCACTATCGCAGCCAATCCCTCTACGGGAAGTACGGATGCTACGATTAACTTTACCGTTACCATGAAACCGGGATTCAAGAGTCTGAGCGTAACAGCGGTTGATGCAAGCAGTAACACAGTGGCGGTAACCAACCCGAGCTCCAACAACTATCGTTTCACCATGCCGGCAAGCGCTGTGACAGTAACGGTAAGTGCTACCGCCCTGCCGATAGTATATGTATTGAAGACCAAACATGCCAGTTCTTCTCTGGGAGATGGAGCAACAGGACTCCCGGCAACAGGTCAAATATGGGCATGGAAAGCTTCAGGCAGTAATAACTTCTACACCTCGCCTGGTGAATTCCCGGGCCCTTCAGCCTCTTCAAAAGCGACTGCTATTACCGATGACATCATCGGCGATGAATGGTATCGTTTCATCCCGGATAACATCAGCCAATTTGATGGTAGCACAGCCTATCATGTAATTTTGACTAATTCAAATCGTATTCTGGATACTCAATCCACGTTTATAGAGAATGAATCTTCGCATGTAGCAGCAACGCATACAGGAACAATTTGGGTAGTGCCGCATGGAACAGATGCGAATAGCGCATATCTATACACATCTTATCCAGATAGGATAGCAACTCCGTATAACGTTACTTATAACGCTGGCGATCACGGAGACCTCAATGTCTTCGGAAATACAGTGACCAGTGGTAATTCTCGGACTATTTCAACGACGAGGAATCGCACGTTAACTGCTTCTCCTATCAGCGGTTATGCTTTCAATCGCTGGATAACGACAGGTGGCGTATCCGTTGCGGATGCCACCAGTGCTACCACTACGGTTACTGCTTCAGGAACAGGTACTATTACAGCTACGTATTTCGAAGAGGTTAATAGTGGATGGTATATCAAGGGAAATCCTGCCGGTAATAATTGGGACACTCCGACCACTCATCCTTTGAATAGAGTTCTTCCGGGAGAGACTAATGTATATTACCGCTCGGTTACGCTCCCTGCAAATGATCAGTATTTCCGATTCTGGAACGATGACGGTAATAGTACTCAATATGGTGCAAGTTCCAACAATCTCGCTGTTACCAAAGGTACGAAATACAACCTAAACTATAATAACGGTAATGCTTTCAAATATAGTGCCGGTGGTACGGTTTGGTTCGTGGTTGACGCAAGTGGTGCTACCAAGAAATTCTGGCTGCAAGATCCGGTAGAGTTCTACTCTGTCAACTTCGGTTATAGCGACGGTTGTAAGACATTCTCTGCAAAAGACGGAGAAGGTAACGACCTTGTTTCCGGCAATACCTATGTATCAGGAACAGCCCTCACGTTCACGCAAACCAAGAAAGACGGCTACACCTTTGTAGGTTGGAATACAGCGGCTGATGGCAGCGGCAGTTCTTTGGGAACAGGTTCGTCCTATACCGTTGCCAGCCTTTCCGCGGATGTCAACGTATATGCGATTTATACAGAGAACAAGACGGCTATTACTATTAATACTGACGGACACGGAACGATTACGACTCCAAGCCCGAACAATAGTCCGTACAGTTTAGGTGTTGCCACCACGCAGGCAATCAATGCTTCTGCAAGCACGGGTTACCACTGGAACACATGGACCGTAAGCGGTACAGCCGCTTTGGTATCTTCTGCTTCAACGCAGAGCAACACCGCCAAGGGTAATGGTACAGATGGCGGTACAGGTACGGTAACGGCAACGTTTGCTCCGAATACTTATCGTGTACAATTCCACCGTAACGGTGCTTCGGAACCGACTGTTTACCAGAATTTCACGTACGATGTAGCACAAAACCTGACAACAAACACATATACTCGTACGGGTTATACATTCGCAGGTTGGGCAACAAGTACAAGCGGTGAAGTAGTGTATGCAAATGGCGCAAATGTTTCTAACCTCACTTCCGAAAATGGTGCTACTTTCCATCTCTATGCCAAGTGGACTCCGAACACGTACACAGTCAGCTTCGATGTGAATGGCGGTACCGCAAGTACTCCAGATAGCAAAAATGTGACGTACGATGCTGCTTATGGCACATTGCCGGGCGGAATGACGCACACAAGCAAGCAGTTTATCGGATGGTACACCGATCCGGACGATGGAGAGGGCACACATATCACCGCAGAGACGATAGTAAGTACGGCAGAAAATCATACGCTCTATGCGCATTATGAGAATGTGTATTCCGTGAATGTGAACTTCAAGTGCGGCGAGGTGACACTTTATCCTTCTACGAAGGTGACTGCTTCGGCAAGCTCTTTGACACCGGAAATTACTGCACCTGAGATCTTGGGTTATACCTTCAGCAACTGGACGGGAACCAACGTAACTCCTGCCAACGCATCAAGTGCTACAACAACCATCACGGCTACAGCTTCCACCACCATCACAGCTAATTATACCGCCGTGCCGACGGTTTATTTCAAGAACAACCTCGGATGGGAGAATGTATATGTGACGTTTGATAGTTATTGGAAAGAGGCTGGAGGCAAACAAGTTCCTGGCAATAAAGATAAACCCTACTACAAGATGACGCAAATAGGATCTTCGGATGTGTACTATTGTGTGATACCGGAGACCTATACTGCCAGCGACTATGCAGGCTGGGCATGGAATATTGCATTTGATAACACGAACTACGGTTCGACAGCGGAAACTACCCATACCGGTACCTATGATCCATTCTACGGTGGAAAGTTTACTGGACGCGGAGACTTTGATCCGAAAGCAACGATGTTCATTCCATACAACGGAGATACCGAGACGCGTAACGGCGGTACTTTCTACAAAAGCGGTTGTTGGATGAAGTATAACTCTACAGAATCAGGCTATCAAGTGAAGATGAACGAGTACGTAACCGGTGAACATGCAGAATATTCAACAACGAATCTGACTGCTCCGGCAGCGGGTGGTTATGAGTTCTCCGCTATCGTGAATTTGCCGAAGGCTAATTATAGTTATGGCTTTAAGTTGTACAAAGAGTATCAAAAGAATACCAACGATCTATGGTACACCAATACCGGAGGCATTACGCATGCCACGGATGATTTACCGTGGGCTTTCTGGTCTGGCTCAAGCATAACCTCCAGTTCGCAGCGTTGTGGATTACACACTGAAGCATTGGGTAACTACAAGATTACTGTTTCGTTCGCTACCGGTAAACCGATGGTAAGCGTAGAGTATCCTGTATCGACGGGCGACTGGAAGCTGATTTACAAAGATTTGGCTACTTGGTCGGGCGTTGCCCACACGGCAAGTTGGAACCACCCCTCACGTGTCATCAAAGCGAAAGAGAACACAGAAGACATTGTTTCCTTCTATGTGGCGTACGGTTCAAGTCCTTCTATCGAGTTATATAAGTGTACTGCGATTGATGCAGGAACCGGAGCAGAGACTTGGACAAAACAGAGCGATGTATCGCTGACCGGAATATCCAAGAAGAGTGTTTATAACTTCAAGGTGTCGCAGAACGGCAGCAAAGTGGCAACCGTCACGCTCGATGGAGAATATGACGGTAACTTCTACATCCGTACAGATGCTTCAAATGGAGGATGGACAAACTACAAGACTTCCGGCAAGAACCTGATGACCTATTCCGAGTACTCGTTGACCCACGGAGGTGACTTCGGCCCGTACTCACACTACTTTATGCGATTTGCATCGAAGGGAACGAACATTAAGTTCTGTATCGCGAATGAGTACAGTGAGGCGATCTCTGATACGGTTGTAAGCGATACCTATACGAATGAGTATATAGACGCCGACGGAAACGTACGCTTCATGTGGAATAGCGGTACGAACAAGATCGGACGTACGTATATCAGTGGTTCGTCTATTGTATCCGACCGTTTCCTCGTGCTCGAAGGAGACGAGAAGATGTATGATGAAAACGGTAACGAGCTCACAACCGGTCAGGCCCGTGTATCCGGCCTGAACGAATATGAGATGAACTTCGCGGATGACCAGAACTGGATCTATGAGGCAACCGTAAAAGCAAAACCGGGTGCTCGTATCAAACTGACTGCGAAGTACAACAATAAGATTCAGTACTTCTACGGCGAAGAAGGCGATCGTTCGGACGCAACAACCGATGTGCTGATTGGTGGTGAAGGCACCGATAAGTATAAAATGAGGATTGTTTATGACTTCAAGACTAACCGACTGATGCGTGCCTTTATTCCGGATGGTACCATCACAACAGATTTGGCCATCAATGCCGATATGATGATCATCCGTGAGCACCAACAGGACGCACATCAGATCTCCTTCAGCGGGGATGGCGCTTTGTCGGAAGTCAAGACCGTTTACGGCGCAATGAAGTTCAACAAATACACCGTGAACGGCAAATCGAAAGAAAGCGGACATGCTGAGACCAGAGCAAGCCGATACGAACGTGATTTGTTCTATATCTCCTTCCCATTTGATGTGAAATTAGGCGACGCATTCGGTTTTGGAGAATATGGAAAGCATTGGATCATTGAATACTACGATGGTAAGGGACGTGCCGAAAAAGGCTTCTGGGCGGATAGCAAACCGAACTGGAAGTTCGTTATGCCGGCAGAACGTAACAGTTTCACAATGAAAGCGTTTGAAGGTTACATCCTTGCGCTTGAACTGGATGAGATGACTGAGAGTTCGTCCGTTTGGGATCACGGTGTGGAGGATGTGTATGTGTACTTCCCGTCTGACGGAAATGTGAATAATATTGCGGCTACCAACCGCCAGATAACCATTGACCAAACGGGCTACGAGTGTACGATCAACCGCAATACCCCGGATGGTAACCGTACCGTAAAGGACAGTTATTGGCACTGTATCGGCGTTCCGAGTTTCGCGAACTACAGCAGAGGCTTGACGGTAACGGACGGAGGCGCAACGATTGACTGGAGTGACGATGATGGCGTAATCGATTGGACGACCCCGAGTCTGCCGTACTTGTACGCGTGGAACAGTGGAGATAATAGTTTGTCAGTAACTACATCTGCTACATTCGATTTCAAGGCAACCTGGTCGTACTTGGTACAATACGCGGGTACATCCATCTATTGGTCGCAAGTAAACGTAACACCTGCAAGCATAGTAGCGCGTGAACGCACCGCCCCGACGAACGCAGAGTTCCGCATTGAATTGCAGCAAGGTGGAGAAAAAGCCGATCAGACATTCGTTCGCCTGACTGAAGAAGAGAATGTGACTACCGGTTTCGACTTCAACTACGATCTGTCGAAGGAGTACAATAAGAACAGAGCCAACATATACACTATGGTGACTACTGTCAAAGAAGGCGATGCTTCGGTAACGCAGTCAGCAGCCAATGTCCTGCCGATGAGCGATCAGACAACTGTTGTGCCGGTTGGTGTGAAGATTGCAACTACGGGCGACTATACCTTCGCAATTCCGGAAGGAACGGCCGGTGTAGGTGTTACCCTCATTGATAACGAGACAGGAATCCGTACATCTCTTAGCGCTCTCGATTATACCATCAACCTGAGTGCCGGTACATACGAGAACCGCTTCGTGCTGGAGATCTCACCGATCAAGCAGATGCCGACGGACATTGAATCCGTCAGTGATCAGCATTCAGCAGTCAGAAAAGTGATGATTGACGGTATCCTGTACATCGTTAAGGATGGTAAGGTATTTGATGCGCATGGTAACAGAGTGAAATAATGGCAAATGGCGAATATAAAAATATTATGAAAAATTTCTTTAAAATTAATCCTGCCCTTGTGGCTAAGAAAAAATTAATTATGATTATCATGGCGGTAGCGCTGATGGCGCTACCTGCCATGGCACAAGATTGGCAATCCACCTCGACAATGCAGGGCTCTGGTAGCTCGTACTCGCCGCAGGTGACGGCTGTAGGAGCAACGGATGTTAATGACATGGCTACCACGACCGAAACTAATCAGTCGCAACCAAAGGGACCGAATAGAGCGAAGAAATTCGATACCGGTGGTGAGAGTGGTCAGGCGAGTGAGTACCCAATCGGTGATGCTGTACTGCCGCTGATGGTTATGGCGTTTGTTTTCTGCGGAGTGATTGCGCTACGTAGAAAACGCGTGTTGGAGAGTTAAGATTGCTACACGGCATTAACGCATTACAATAATAGCATGCAGACCTTGCATGCTATTATTGTGTTTAGTTATGGAGCTAAATTAATACAAAAATCCAAATAACCATAACGGGATGCGGTTTTTGTATCCCGTCTCCGTATTATCAATCGCTAAGAAAGAGTCCGCTATATCTTTGATCTGCTCAAAGGTTTTATTTGCGCCACCCACCTCAAACAGATATTTGTTGTCCACCAGAAAATCTCCCTTAGCAGGATAATGAACCGGTACCACTTCCGACAATTTTTTTCTCAAAAAAGTACTTGGAAGTACTAAATTTTAGCTATTTTTAGTACTTGGAGATACTAAATATGGGTTATCTATGGCTATTTTTCTCAAAAAAAGTACTTCCAAGTACTAAATTTCGCAATTTTTAGTACTTGGAGATACTAAATTGTATTCCTTATTGCTCCTCGCGTGCGCGTACTTTATGTACCGCGCGATACGCTTGATTCGCATGAAAGAATGAAGGAATTTGCGAATTAGAGACAAAAAATCGGCATAACACTTGTATATGTCGATTTTTTGTTGTACCTTTGCAGCGAATTTGATTACGACAATTTTCGTAACGACATTTTTCGTAATAATAATGCATATGGAAAATCCTTTTAAGTTTGGGTCGATTGTAGAGGACGAGTTCTTTACTGACCGAGTACAGGAAACGGAGTATATCTGTAATTACCTTCAAAGCAGAAACCACCTCGTGTTGATCAGTCCTCGCCGTTTTGGCAAGAGCAGTTTGGTATTGAAGGCTGTTAAAAAAGCGAATAGACCGTATATCCAGTTGAATTTGCAGAGGGTGACGTCAATAGCTGATTTTGCAGCAAAGTTACTGCGCGAGATATATAACACACACACGTGGACGAAGATAAAAGATCAAGTGATGCGTTTCCGTGTTATCCCGACCATCACCACTAATCAAGTAACCGGCGCTATTGAAGTGGGGTTCCAACCGACGCAAGATCAACGAGTACTCTTGGAAGATGTGTTTGCTCTTATGGAGAATGCTCATACGGAGAGCGACCGACTTGTAGTTATTTTGGACGAATTCCAAGAGATCCGCGCTATTTCTCCGGTCTTGGAGAAGACACTTCGTGCTATCATGCAAGAGCAAAAACACATCAATTATATCTTGCTTGGTAGCCAGGAGAGTATGATGACGGATATATTTGAGAATGTGCAGTCTCCGTTCTACCATTTCGGAGGTCTCATGCGATTGAAGAAACTTCCCAGAGAAGAGTTCGAGGAGTATCTGCGAACTCGTTTTGAACCGGTTTTCCATGCACAAGCAGCTGATCTGACCCAACAAGTATTGGATTATACCCAATGCCATCCGTACTATACGCAAGAATTAGCATTCTATATGTGGCAAGTAGGCATGTGGGAGAAAAAGAAAGAGAATGTGAAGCAGACGGCTATTCGTGAGATTATAGATGCTTATGATTTGAGTTACGAACGTATATGGATGAATTTTAATCGCACAGATATGTGGGTTCTGCAACGATTGGCTGCTCACGCGGAGTTGCAGACCGGCGAATATCGAACCAGCACCATCTATAGTGCGCTTAAACGACTTCAGCACGCAGGGCACGTTATCTATACAGATCGTTTTGAACTGGAGGATCCATTCTTTGGTGAGTGGCTTGTTGCAAAGCATTAGTCCCCTTGCTCCTAATGCTCCTCGCGTGCGCGTACTTTATGTACCGCGCGATACGCTTGATTGGCATGAAAGAATGAAGGAATTTGCGAATTAGAGACAAAAAATCGGCATAACACTTGTATATGTCGATTTTTTTAAAATATTTGTAGTACTTCGACCTACTACCCTGAGAGGGAACCCTTCGAATTTACGTTCGCACAGTTGTGCGAATAACAAATAATTCCCGCTGAAAATTCAAATAAATTCGATTTTTACCGTTAATTATTTGTATATTCCAAATATTTGTAGTAAATTTGCAGCGGATTTTGTGTGAACATAAAAATAGATAAATATACTATGGAATTTAAGTATGCACCGATGTTCCAACTCGGCAAGGACGAGACGGAATATTATCTGCTGACCAAAGACTATGTGTCGGTTGGCGAGTTTGAAGGACATGAGATATTAAAAGTGCAGCCGGAGGCATTGACGCTGATGGCGCAACAGGCTTTTCATGACGTGAGTTTTATGCTTCGCCGGTCGCATAACGAGCAGGTGGCGAAAATCCTGCGCGACCCGGAGGCTTCGGCGAACGACAAATACGTAGCATTGACTTTCCTGCGCAATGCAGAAGTGGCTTGCAAAGGTCAGTTGCCGCTCTGTCAAGATACCGGCACAGCGATCATTCACGGCGAAAAAGGTCAGGAAGTATGGACAGGCTTCTGCGATGAGGAGGCGCTGAGCCGTGGTGTGTTCAATACTTATACGGAGTGCAATCTGCGTTATAGCCAGAACGCGCCGCTGAATATGTACGACGAGGTGAATACCAAATGCAACCTGCCGGCACAGATTGATCTGGAGGCTACGGAGGGCAACGAGTATCGATTCCTTTGCGTGACCAAAGGTGGTGGAAGTGCGAACAAGACTTATCTCTACCAAGAGACCAAGGCGCGCATCCAGAACCCGGGAACGCTTATCCCGTTCCTCGTAGAGAAGATAAAAAGTCTAGGAACAGCAGCATGTCCTCCCTACCATATCGCGATTGTGATTGGTGGTACGAGTGCGGAGAAGAACCTGCTGACTGTCAAACTTGCATCCACGCATTATTATGACTCGCTGCCTACTTCTGGCGACGAGACAGGACGCGCTTTCCGCGATATTGAGTTGGAGAAACAGCTGCTGCAAGAGGCATACAAGATCGGTCTCGGTGCACAATTCGGCGGTAAGTACATGGCGCATGACGTACGTGTGGTTCGTCTGCCGCGTCACGG
>CAMJJT010000032.1 GCA_946406195.1 uncultured Bacteroidales bacterium | reverse complement strand
CTTCCGGCCTGACCATTCAGGGTAAACTCTGTACCGTAACCAAACTTGAACTCCTCCCTTACCAAGAGCCGACACCTGGACCCGAACCGCAACCAGAGACCAAAGAGTATGTGGATACGGATGTATGGACGGGCGATGTAGCGATCTCTTGGAATCAAGAGGCGTATGCAGGAACAGAACTCGACACATATAGTGTGCAGCAAGACATGCTCGCCGGTATCGCCAAAGACGACTCCATCAAAATTTACTATTCCGACGCAATCGAAGGCGCCCAATTCGCCCTTACCTACAGAGCCGGCGAATCGTGGTCATGGACGGACCTCGTTATCTCGCAGCATGATGGTTTCTATGCCTACAAAGTCGCTTCCGATGCAATCGCACAGGACATCGCAGACCATGGTCTCGTCATCCGTGGACAAGGCTATCACGCTATCCGTATCGTCATCGGCAAACCCAAGAGCGCAACAGGCTTTGAACAAGTACCAAGTGATCAAGTACAAAGTACAAAGGTCATTGAGAACGGTGTTCTCTATATCATAAACAATGGTATAAAGTACAATGTACAAGGAATTCGAATCAAATAATTAACCAATAAATTTATAGTATTATGAGAAAATTATTTAGTATTTTGAGTGCTGTGCTCGTCTCATTGGCGATGCAGGCTACGGTGATTACAAAGAATTATGATTTATCGGGTGCTTCTGCTTATGGTACGGCTACTGTTTCCGGAGGATCAATTACCGGAGCAGCAAAATGGAACGGTTTACAAGCATGGACTTGGACGGAAGGTGCACTTGAGTATGATCAAATCGTATTGGAAGTAGCAGACCATGATCATACTATCTTGTTGAAAGTAACATATTCTGGTACACCTGATATTGAAGAACAGATAGAAATGCCTGCTTCTAAGAACTCAGTTGCTCTGGATATTAAACATAATATCGTAAAAGGTATTCAAGTATTGAACTGGAGCGAGACATCAGGTGTTAATATTACCATTACCGGCTTATATATGCGTGGAGCTACCGGCATAAAGAAAAATGTGACTATTTGGAGTGGAACAAAAACCTTTGAAGAGTTCGACTGGAATAATCGTTTGTTGATGAGTGCAGAAAATTTTGCAGACTTGCATGTGGGCGATATCTTAGAGGTGTATTATACTACGGATGCGCAGAGTTACCACCAATTTGATGTAAAAACTAACTATGATAACGCATACCCTGCATTTGCACCGGCTCAGATTTCTCTTGGAGGTTCTAACGAATCGGGTGTACTGCGCTTCTACATTGCAGAGAGTAGCGATCTGAGCAATATCGCTTCTAAAGAAGGTTTGTATCTCAATGGTAAGTATATCACTTTTACCAAAGTGAGTGTTATCAAACACGAACTTTTATGGTCGGGCGATCAAACTATAGGAAACTGGGATCAATCTATAACCGTAGAAGCATCTAAATTGTCTGAATTGGTAGTTGGTGATGTGTTGTGCTTCCATATTAATAACTATACAGCAGGCGGGCTAATATATTTGAAATATGGAGAATGGATAGATTTTAGCCCCAAGAAAGAGTATAAGTTTGCTGATACAGGATCGGAAGAAAAAACGGTGGAGATTCTTGTAACTACCTCTATGCTGAATCAACTGAACGGCAAAAATCTTATTGTACAAGGTGCTCAGTACTCTATCAATGAAATATACGTAAAAAAAGGCACCGGTCCTGCTGCCACTGTTAATAAAGAAATAGAGGTCACTTCTGCCGGCATGGCGACATTGGTACTTCCGTTTGCTGTTCCGTCTCTTCCTGATGGGGTAGAAGCATATACACTTACTAATAATGGTGACAAAGATATTATTGCTACAGAGGTATATTCGCTAAATACCGATGAGCCTGTGCTTATCAAAGCTCCACAAGGTAATTATACCTTTGTTAGCGAAGAAGGTGCTTCGGAAGACATCTCCTCCAAAACAGGTCTGTATAGAAACGGAGCATTGGTAGGTACATACTACAAGATTAACGATGTATCTGCAATAAGTACGGATGCGGATGCAAATTACAAGTATCTGCTCCAAAACGGATCGGAAGGAGTAGGTTTCTATCAAGTACGCGACAACTCTTGCTACGTGGATCCTTACC
This sequence comes from uncultured Bacteroidales bacterium, assembly GCA_946406195.1. Taxonomy (GTDB): domain Bacteria; phylum Bacteroidota; class Bacteroidia; order Bacteroidales; family Paludibacteraceae; genus Colicola. Next base: position 18,770 of record CAMJJT010000032.1, on the reverse strand, counting down.
GTGCTTATCTCAGTTGCGGTTATGATGCTACTACGAGTGTCGATGCACCTGCACGTGCTATGCGTATCGTCTTCCGCGAGAACACCGCCACCGGCGTGGATAATATTGAATCCGCCACATTTGGCGGATCTCAGAAGATCCTCCGCAACGGCCAGCTCTTCATCCTCCGCAACGGCGTGGAGTACAATGCCAACGGCGCATTGGTAAAATAAGCGAATATGAAAATGTGTAAATGTAAAAATGCTATGAAGAAGATGTATAAACAACCTGAAACGGAAGCCCTCTCGGTAGAGATGACAACCACCCTTTGCGTAAGTTTCAAGAGCGAAAAAGCTACCGGTGCTGCGCTCGCTCCTAAACGGCAAGAAGAACCCAAATTCTAAGATCTATGCGACGAACCCGTTTATTCTTCTTCGCACTGTGTGCCTGCCTTCTGGTGGGCACACAGGTGCGAGCTATCGAGATGTTGCCTACCTTTGGTGACATCGACCATATCCATCTGCCGGCTCTCCTGGTGCAACATGCCGATGGCGACCAAAGTTTGCAATTACGGGCGCAGGATACGACGTATATCGACAACGCACAATACCAAGAAATGGTGATCGCCACCAAAGATATGGTGCAGCCGTTCTATGTAACGATCCATGTACGTCAATGGAAGAGTGTGCCTATCACCGAGACCTGGTACGAGATCTCGCACTCAGAGAAGAAACCCGTTCGCCTGCAACGTTTCGACAGTGGTTATCTGCCACTGGATAACGGAGACCTCTACCTCGTTCATCTGCATGGTAACTGGGCAGCGGAAGGAGTGCCGACAGTGGAACGTCTGACACGTGGCGTGAAGACAATTCGTAACTCGGATGGTGCACGCAATGCGCACCTCGATGCACCTGAAGTGATGATATCGCTGGATGGTGTACCGCAAGAGAACAGCGGACGTGTACTCGGTGCTGCCCTCTGCTGGAGTGGCAACTTTGAGATACGCGTAGCCGCTACCGACGAGAAAGGATTCCATTTCTATGCCGGTATCGATCCCATGGCATCCGAGTATATCCTGTCTCCCAAACAGGTCTTCACCACACCCCATCTGGCATACACCTATTCCGACGAAGGTATGGGCGGAGTTAGTCGTGCGTTCCATCGTTGGGCACGTACCTGCGGTATGCTCCATAATGGCAATGCGACCCGCAACATCCTCCTTAACTCCTGGGAAGGCATCTATTTCGATATCACCGAAGAGCGCATCCTCGCTATGATGAATGACATCGCTGCCTTCGGCGGTGAACTGTTCGTGATGGACGACGGTTGGTTCGGCGGTAAATACCAACGTAACTCCGACGATGCAGCCCTCGGCGATTGGGTAGTGGATACCCGCAAACTGCCCAACGGTCTGAAAGCACTCACTGATGCAGCCAAAGACCGGCATATCAAGTTCGGTATCTGGATCGAACCCGAAGCGACCAATACCCTTTCCGAACTATATGAGCAACATCCCGAATGGGTGCTCCAGGAACGAGGACGCGAACTCAAACTCGGTCGCGGAGGTACGCAACTCGTGCTCGACATGACCAACCCCAAGGTGCAGGATTTTGTCTTCTCTATCGTCGATAATCTGCTCACCAAGCACCCCGAGATAGCCTATATCAAGTGGGACGCGAACGCGTCCATCCAGAACTACGGCTCGCCGTACCTGCCACGTGATAAGCAGTCCAATCTCTACGTGGACTACCATCTGGGGTTGATCAAGACCCTCGAACGTATCCGCGCCAAGTACCCGAACGTGGTGATCCAGAACTGCGCTTCCGGTGGAGGACGTGCTAACTATGGACTCATGCCGTATTTCGATGAGTTCTGGGTTTCAGACAACAACGATGCCCTCCAGCGCGTTTATATCCAGTGGGGTACGTCCTATTTCTTCCCCTCTAACGCGATGGCGCAGCATATAGGCGGTTCGCCGTACCTCATGACCGGACGCACGACGCCGATCAAGTTCCGTTGCGATGTGGCTATGTCCGGTAGGCTCGGCATGGAACTGCAACCTGCCCATATGACGGATGAGGAACGCGCCCAGTGTACCGTCGCTTTTGCCGACTATAAAGCCCTTCGCGAACTCATCCAGCTCGGCAACCTCTATCGCTTGGTTTCACCATTTAGCGAAGCGTCACCATTCAGCAATCAGCAATCTCCTGCCGTGCAGCAGGTAGCTTCGCTCATGTATGTGAATGATGCGAAAGATCATGCAGTGCTCTTTGCTTACGGTCTGACGTCCTTCATGAAGCAGGCTTCCCGTCGTATTCGTCTCGCAGGACTCGATCCCAACCGAACCTATACGCTCCATGAGAAGAACATCCGCGTAGCCTACCATCATGACCGAAACGCTTGGGGAGAAGGCGAACCCTGCGAGTTAGACGGCAAGTCTTTCACCGGCGAATACCTCATGTCTGTCGGACTGGATATACCTCTCTCTACGGAGTATAACATCGATTACCCCTCCCGCATATTTGAATTAATCGTGCCGTAAGGCTAAGAATCTTTGAGCTGAAATAAAAAAATGAGAACATTCCTTTGTACATTGTACTTTGTCACTTTGTCACTTTTCGTTTCTTGTTCCCGACAAGAAACAAGGGTTCTCTTTGGGCACCAGGATGATGTGGTCTATGGCTCTAACTGGCAGCGTTTGGCAGATAGTGCTTACACCGACACACGTTCCTGTATCTATGATGTGACCGGTCAATGGCCTGATCTCATCGGTTTTGACATCGGCGGTATTGAACTGTGCCACGCCCGTAACCTCGACTCCGTGCCATTCTCACGTATGTTGGAGGAGTGTCAACGGCAGTTTGAACGAGGCGGCAAAGTAACCCTCTCGTGGCATGCCCGCAACCCGCTCACCGGCGGTAACTCATGGGACACGACACCCTGCCTCGCGCAGATCATTGACCCCGACACGGATGTCCATGACACGATGCAGGTATGGATAGAACGCGCAGCGGCTTTCGTGGCACAGATAGCTGCCCTGCAAACGCAGTCCGAACAACTCATCGTCCGTCTCTGGCATGAGCAATCCGGCAACTGGTTCTGGTGGGGCAGGGATGCCGGTTCGGCTCAGGACTATATCGCTCTTTGGCAATGGACACGTAACTACATGAATATCTTGAATATCAATGCGCTCTATGCATATAGTCCGGATAGGCTGATGCTTTATGAAGACACCCCCGAGGGGGCTTTCCGCGAGACCGAAGAATGGTATCCGGGCGACGAATACGTCGATATCATCGGTACAGACTGCTATCATTTCGGTGGTGCTGAAGGCACGGAGGACTATCTCCGTCGGGCGCATCGCCAACTCAATGCGGCATCGCAACTGGCGAAGGAGCATCATAAACGCCTTGCATTCACCGAGACCGGCTGTGAGTCTATCCGTTGTCCGCATTGGTACACCGAGGTCTTGCTGCCTCTCCTGCGTGAGTACCCGACGATCGAATACGTCCTCGTCTGGCGCAACGCATGGGATATACCGCATCATTTTTTCCTGCCGCAACCTAACACCGCTGAGGCGGAAGATTTTAAAACATTCATTCAACAACTGTAAGTATATGACATACAATGAAAAAGTAGCTACCCTGCGTGCTGAGCACAAAGCACTACTGAATAGAAAGAACGAACCGATAGAAGGCGGGAATGGGATTTATACTAAGTATAAATATCCGATTCTTACCGCGGAGCATACGCCGCTGGAGTGGCGCTATGATTTCAATGAGCAGGACAATCCCTTCCTCATGCAGCGCATCATGATGAACGCTGTCCTCAATGCCGGTGCTATCAAGTTCAACGGCAAATATACCGTTGTAGCCCGCGTCGAAGGAGCCGACCGTAAGTCTTTCTTTGCGGTCGCGCAGTCCGAGAATGGTATCGATGGTTGGCGGTTTTGGGACGAACCCATCACCATGCCAGATGGCAATAATGCGCCGGCAACGAATGTCTATGACATGCGTCTGACGCAGCATGAAGACGGCTATATCTATGGTATTTTCTGTGTGGAACGTCACGATGAGAGCAAACCCTTCGACACGTCCGCAGCTACCGCTGCAGCCGGTATTGCCCGCACCAAAGACCTCGTTCATTGGGAGCGGCTTGACGACCTCAAGTCCCTCTGTCAGCAACGCAATGTCGTCCTCCACCCGGAGTTCGTCGAAGGCAAATACGCCCTCTATACCCGCCCGCAAGACGGTTTTATCGAGACCGGCAAAGGTGGTGGTATAGGGTGGACTCTCTGCTCTGATATCACCCATGCTGAGGTGCGCAACGAACGTATCATCTTCCCCCGTAACTACCATACCGTCTATGAGGTCAAGAACGGAGAAGGACCGGCACCTATCAAGACATCCAAAGGTTGGCTTCATCTTGCGCACGGTGTACGCAACACAGCCGACGGTCTGCGTTATGTGTTGTATATGTACATGACCGCCCTCGATGACCCTACACGCATCATCGCCAAACCCGGCGGATGGTTCCTCGTTCCAGAAGGAGCAGAATATATCGGTGATGTGATGAATGTCGCTTTCTCCAACGGATGGATAGCCGACGAAGATGGCAAGGTGTTTATCTACTATGCTTCCGCGGACACGAGACTCCACGTAGCTACAACCACCGTTGATCAGCTCCTCGACTACTGCCTCAACACCCCCGAGGACGGTCTCACCACCGGTGCTTCCGTCGAGACCATCAAAGCCCTCATCGCAAAAAACAAAAATCATAAATTTGAAACAATCGTTCCGTAAGGAAAAGAAATTTGAAATCACAAATGCGTAAGCTATTACGTCATATCGGTTATGGTTTCGGCGACATGTCCTCGTCGATGTTCTGGAAGGTCTTCTCGTATTACCTGCCGTTCTTTTACAGCAATATCTTCGGGCTGTCGCTCAAAGATGCAGGTATCATCTTGCTCGTTACGCGTATATGGGACGCCGTTTCTGACCCAATGATGGGCATTTTGGCGGATCGCACACATACGCGTTGGGGGAAGTACCGGCCGTACTTGCTCTTTGTGGCACCGCTGTTCAGTATAGCCGGTATCTTGCTCTTTACCACTCCGGACTGGGGCTATTCCGCTAAACTCGTTTGGGCATATGTCACCTACATCCTTATGATGACCATCTATACGGGAATCAATGTGCCTTACGGTGCTATGTTAGGGGTGATGACCGATGATAGCCAAGAGAAAACGGTTTATTCGTCCTTCCGTATGTTCTTTGCCTACGGAGGTTCGTTCCTGGCACTCTTCTTATGGGAGCCGCTCTGTAACGCCCTTGGCGGCTACGACAATCCCCAAGGCTGGTTCTGGGCCATGGTGGTCATTGCTACCGCTTGTCTCATGCTTTTCCTTTGCTGTTTTTTGTTTACACGAGAGGAACTGAAAACGGTCAGCACAGTTTCCATTGGTGCGGATTTCAAATCGTTGTTATCTAACAAACCCTGGTGGATACTCATCGGTGCAGCCCTTTGCTTTAATCTCTTCTGTACTGTTCGCGGTGCTACCGTAGCCTACTACTTCGCCGACATCATCCCTGCCGGAGCGCAACTGGCTATCGGTCGATGGTCATTCCTCTTCTACGCTGGTCTTTTCCTTGCTGTAGGCGAAGTGTCAAACATGATCGGTGTGGCGCTTTGTGTTCCTTTAACGGCGCGCTTTGGTAAGAAAACGACGTTCATCGCAGTCAATATCGGTCTCTGCATCCTGTCTATCCTGTTCTTCTTTATTCCCGTAACCCATACCGGTATGTGGCTCATGCTTATCGCACAAGTGCTCATCTCCATGCTCACGGGAGTCATGTCACCGCTGGTGTGGTCGATGTACGCCGATGTGTCGGACTACGCGGAACAACGTTATAAAACCGCATCCACCGGACTCATCTTCTCCTCTTCATCTATGGCGCAGAAGTTCGGTGGTGCTATCGGTGGCTCGGCTGCTCTATGGCTCCTTGCTGCCTGCGGGTATAATTCTCAATTGTCAATTCTCAATTCTCAATTACCTCAGCCCGACTCCGCACTCCTGTGCCTCCGCTACCTTATGTCCTTCATCCCGGCGGCTGTGAGTATCATTGCCGTGCTGGTGGTATCGTTCTATCCCCTCACTACGGCACGCATGAAAGAGATTGATGCCCAACTCAAAATCCAAAGAAATGAAAAAATGTGAAAATGAGTAAATGTGTAAATCTTCGAGCCGAGGCGCAAGCCCTGCTCGAAACCAATATTCTCCGGTTTTGGCAGACCCGTATGGTGGACAACGAGCGGGGCGGTTTCTATGGTCGTATTGACGGACATAACACGCTCCATCCTGATGCTCCCAAAGGGGCGGTACTCAATGCACGTATCCTATGGTCGTTCGCTGCGGCTGCACGTGTGCTCCATAACACACCCTACCGCATCCTGGCTGCTCGAGCCTATGACTACCTCATGCAGCGGTTCATCGACCGCGAGCACGGAGGTGTCTATTGGTCGCTCCATGCCGATGGGACACCGCTCGACACCAAGAAGCAAACCTATGCCATCGCTTTTGCAATCTACGGTCTCGCCGAATATGTGCGTCTGACCAATAACCAAGAGGCACTCGATGCCGCTATCCGTCTCTTCGAGGATTTGGAAGCACATGCCTTCTATATCTCTCCTTCTATGGGGGAGTCGGAGGGGGCTGGCTATGTGGAGGCGCTCACACAAGATTGGCAACCCATTGCGGATATGAGGCTCTCGGATAAAGATGAAAACTGCTCTTTCTCCATGAACACCCATCTCCATGTGCTCGAGGCTTACACTAATCTTTATCGCGTATGGCAGGATAAAAGGGTAGAGCAGAGACTTCGCCTGCTTATCCATATCTTTGCTACGTATATCTTTGACCCCGTTTCGGGACACCTGCACCTCTTCTTCGATGAACAGTGGCAACCCATTACTACATCCGTCATAAACCATACCCATCATTTTAGCCCTGGGCATGACATTGAGGCTGCTTGGCTTTTACGGGAAGCACAAGCCGTGCTGGAGGAAAATGAGGAAGTAAACAAATTGTCACGGCGTCTCGCTGTCGCTGCACGGGATGGTATTATGAAAGAGAAGCAATGGTGGTGCTATGCCGAAGCGGTAGTCGGATATATCGACCAATGGCAGGATATTCCGGATCCGCACTATCTCAACTTAGCTAATGCAGCCTGGGATTTCATCGTTGACCATCTGGTAGACCATGAGCATGGGGAGTGGTACTGGGCAATCCTCCCAGATGGCACACCCGATCGCACCCACGACAAAGCCGGCTTCTGGAAATGCCCCTACCATAACTCTCGTATGTGTTTCGAACTTTTAGAGAGATTATAATTCTTAATTCTTAATTCTTAATTTTTAATTCCAAATGAAGCCCTATAAGTTTGCTCCGTACCTAAAGACCACCATCTGGGGTGGCTATCAGATTGCGCCCTTCAAGGGCATATATACCGCGCAGCCGAATATCGGCGAATCGTGGGAAATCAGTGCCGTACCGGGACATGAGTCCATAGCAGTTGAACGCGGCATCATCGGTGATGTGGATTTAGGTCTCAACCTCGCTCAGCTCATTGACAAATACAAAGGACTCCTTGTAGGCGAACGCGTCTATAAGAAGTTCGGCAATCAGTTCCCACTGCTCGTCAAGTTCATTGATTCGCGTCAGGATCTGTCCGTACAAGTGCATCCCGATGACAAAATGGCGCAGAAAAGACATAAATGCCCAGGTAAAACGGAGATGTGGTATGTGCTCAAAGCGGATGTGGGTTCCAAGATATACTCCGGTCTCAAACGAAGTATTACCCCGGAGGAATACGAACAACTCGCTACTGCCCCTGCTGTCAACGGGCACTCGCCGATGCAGGACGTCATCGCGACCCACGAGGCGCACCAAGGCGACCTCTATTTCCTGCCTGCAGGAAGACTGCATGCCATCGGAGCCGGAAACTTCCTTGTCGAGATACAAGAGTCCTCCGATATCACCTATCGTGTCTATGATTTCGGACGTGTTGATGCGCAAGGAAAACCCCGCGAGTTGCATATTGAGCAGGCTAAAGAAGCCATTGACTACCAGGTCTGGCCGGAATACCGTACCTCCTACGACTCTACCAAGCCTAATTCTGAACTCATCCATTGCCCCTATTTCACGGTGAACAGGGTGGTGGTGCAAGTCGCTGCGGAAGTGGACCTTCATACCGATTCGTTCGTGGTTGTCGTTTGTCTATGGGGAGAAGCGAACATCAACGGCATCCGCGTCAAGCAAGGCGAGACGCTTCTCGTACCCGCTTCCGAGAATATCCTATATATCTTCGGTAACGCTACCTTCCTGACGGCTACGATGTAGCAAACTTTTACATAATACCTTAATCAGGTGCGACTCGAAAGGGTCGCACTTTTTTATGCCATTTTACCGTGTCGCCGTCCTCTCTCCACGTGAGGACGTTTGTTGCCGAGTGTCGCCCTTCGTCTTTGTGTCATTTTTTTGCACAAGGACACAAACCGAAGGTCTGCCCGACACACGCTAAATGCGGGTGTTCAATTATATTCCGACTAAGCCTAACTAACCTCGCGCTAATCGTATACCCTTACTATACTCTTGCTATACCCTTACGCTTTTTGTGGCAGGGCTCGGACATAGGCAGATGCTGCGCCGAAAGTTACTGCATCCTATTTATTATAGTTTGTGTTACCTGTAACAATATATAAAAATACACATATTTAGTGTAACTTCTCGTCAAAAGATATGTAACAGATTTGCATGGATACAAAATTATTTGTATCTTTGCACAATTTTTTGCTACTATATACGATGCAACCGGATAACGCAACACAACAAAACAATACTATCACCCTCCGTTCGCTCTGGTTTGATTACCGGTCCGAGCTGTTTTTTCTGCTTGTTCTGTCGGCATGCACTATGCTGAACTATTACCTGTCGCAGTTCATTCCTGTGGAATTTATGGAGAACGTGCTCACGCCTATCCAGCACGGTGCCAATACTGCCATCTGCTGGGTGGGGGCTTGGATATTGTTCCGCCACTCGGACGGGATGCGTATGCGTAAAGTATACGGTTTCGCCTTGCTGACTTGGGGGGTAGCGGAGGTGGTCTTCATGGTGCAGCAGTTCGTCTGGCATATGCCGGTGTTCCAATTCGGCAACGAAGCGCTTAGCGCCTTTAAGATGCTTGCCGGAAATATCCTCGGCTGGCTGTTGCTGCTTTACCCCACTGAGGCATTGCGTCCGCATTGGCTGAACTGGAAACGCGCAGTGATACAATTACTGCCGATGGTGGTGTTCGTGGTTCTGGATTATGCGCTTCTCGTTGATTTAAGTCTTCTGATTGCCGCCTATCCCGCCTTGCTTTTCGTATTGGTTCTTACCCATCTGAGGGCTTACCGCATCTGGTGTGAAGAGAACTACTCCTCCATGGATTCGATTGATGTGCAGTGGATTGTTCGCTATCTGTTCATGTTGTTGGTTGTAGGCTTGTCCTATCTGTATATGATGGTATCGGATAGTCCTGCGCGCGCTTTCACTCAGAATATGTTGCTGTTCTTTGTTTTCGTCTATAGCACGGAGCAGATTTTGTACCGCAAAGACCCATGGGGAAATGTACAAGGGGACGATGCACAAGGTACAGGGGAAATAGAAGAACTGCAAGCGGCAAGTCCGAAGTCTGTTGTAGAGCAATGGATGGAGCAGGAGAAACCTTATCTCAACCCGGATTTCCAGCTCATGGACTTGCGTCGGGTGCTGCCGATGAACAGGTCCTATCTCTCCAAGTTTATCCACGATGAGTACGGGTGCTCGTTCTATCAGTTTGTGACCCGCTACCGTCTGGAGGAGGCGAAGCGTCTGCTCCGAGATCAGCCGGATCTGACTGTTGCCGAAGTGGCAACTCGTTCGGGCTTCTCCAACAGGATTGTATTCTCTCGTACCTTCTCCAAAGAAATGGGCATTTCTCCGCGCGAGTGGAGTCTGCAGTGTAACCATTCGTAAAATTCTTTGTTATTTACTGTAATTCTGCATAAGAATGCGCGTGCACACCTTGTGTGTACGCATTTTTTATAGTACCTTTGCAGTCGCTTGCATTAAGGCTCGTTACGACTCGCGGCTCAGCCGCTCAATGGAAACTCGCCTTATGCTGCGCTTTCCCCAAGGATTAGAAATCCTCGGGGCCCCCATAAAATAACAACTCAAAATAAATAAATGGTATGAACAAAATCAAAATTCTGTTTGCAGCCTTGGTGGCTGTGATGATGAGTAGCTGTGTTCAATTCAAGACGGAGGCTACGGTAGATGTAGAGGTAGTGAAGAACAATCAGCCGCAGTCCGGTGTAGTGGTTTGGAAGATGCACTACAAGGGTGTCGGAGGAGTGCAATACAAGGAGAACTATACCGCCTCCGCCACTACCAATGGTGCCGGTGTAGCGCATTTTGACCTCAAGTCCCCGGATGATTTCGCTCCGAGCAGCGTAGGTGCCCAGGACGAAGAAACATTCTATTTCGCTGTCTTTGACAAAGAAGAAAGCCTTCTTGGATATACCACGGTAACGGTGAAGACCGGCGACAAACTGACCGCCAAAATCTCTCTGGATGAGAATACAGATGAATAAATCAATAGATTAATAATTAAATGTGACTGAATTATGAAAAAGATTCTTTTTGTTCTTGTAGCCTGCGTGGCTATGTTTGCCTTTACGGCTTGTGAATCCACTGTAACCGGTGATCGTATGTATTGCGTTGATGCGGATGCCAACGGTCAGGACGAAGCTGTTCTGAACAACTATGCGCTCTTCGCTTATCCGACCATCGAGAAAAAAATCAACGAGATAGCCAAATCTCCGATTACCGATGGCTCGAAGTATTTTATCGTAAATGGTACCGCCTCGCAATGCGACAAGAAATGCCAAGCCGCAATCAACGCCGCTATGGACGAGATTGAGGCAAAAGAGGAATACGGTCAGGGTTTCCGCGAGTTGAAAGGTGTGCGCATCAAACTCATGTACCGCAATACCGACAAAACGCCTAATGTGGATGAGCAGGTGTGGTATCGCGATTTCAAGTAATAATGGCAAACCCATTCGGATATGCACGGCTGAAACCCGTGCATATTCACTCTTTTAACAAATAACAACTTATGAAAAGAAATTCCTATTTTGGGCAGCCTCCGCGCTGCTGACCTGTGCTGTAACGGCACAGCAGAAAGTATCCTCCTGTCTCACCTTGGATTCGTGCCGCAGTATGACCCAAACAACGTTGGTACACGCCGGTCAGACTCCGCTCACACAAGCCTATCAAGGCGAGACGCTTCTCGTACCCGCTTCCGAGAATATCCTATATATCTTCGGTAACGCTACCTTCCTTACCGCTACGATGTAAAAAACAAACAAAACCCTTTATCTTTTCCCCGTCATGTACTCCATGGCGGGGATTTTTCGTAAGTATGCCGGAGGCACACTCAGGGACACGTTGTCCCGGGCCTTCCCGCCGCCGGTGTATTTACAATGCAAAAAGACAAACAAGACGTGTAAAAATATAAAAATTTTCGGAATAATTTGCATATATCAAAAAAATGTTGTACCTTTGCAGCGGATTTTGATAGAAAAATATCGCATTTTAGATATAATGTGTAAATCAATGTTCAATTTTACCCCCCCCATGTCGCGAATGGCGGTTGGATAGGTAATATTAAGTATTCGCAACGCTACAGGCGGTGCATGACTTTATGTCGTGCGCTGCCTTTTTTGTTATTGCTTCTCACATTAACCTCTATGATTCCCAAACAATCTGTTGAAAATCAGGCCTATACCGTTGATTTCGGTGGGCAGAATAAGGCCTTTAAGGACCTCAGAACCGGTGAACCGCCTACGGGCTTGTATGCGGCGGGTGACACGGTGTTGCTCTCGTTTGAGATGCAGGCTGAGGACGTGCGTAATACGTTCTATTTGGACGGAGAGGAAATCAATGCCTCTTATTACAACGAGCAGTATGGATACTGCTATCATTTCGTCATGCCGGCGCATGATGTCAAGTTTACATGGAAGTCACGCAATTTAATGAAAGAAGAATGAAACGCTATTTATTGACAGTAATGAGCCTTCTTGCGTTCGTTTTTTGTACGCGCGCGGAGGTCTATACGCACGAGACCGTGCCGTCTCCAAAAGTGCAGGGTCAACACTATTACGTAGCCAACCCCGACTCGGTACTATTCTTGGAGACGGAGCAGGAGTTGAATGCGTTGTGCACCCGCCTGAATACGAATACGGGCGTAGAGATGGCGATCGTGGCGATAAACGAGTACGATACGGAACGCTATACGTCGTACGGCTTTGCATTGAGGTTGTTCAACCATTGGGGTATTGGTACTTCCGAGCAGAACACGGGTGTCTTGATTTTCCTTGCCCGCCAGGAACGCGACATACAGATCATCACCGGCGACGGCGTAGCGGGTATGCTGACTGATGGTAAGTGCGGAGAACTATTAGACGATAACCTGTTCTATTTCGCAAATAATAACTTCGACGAAGGCATGCTGTCTCTATGCAAAGACATAGAGGATTTCCTGATGCTGGATGTCAACCGCGGTGAGTTGATGCTCGGTTGGTCGCCGGATGACACTATCATATCCGACGTATTTTCCTGGTGGATCATCATCGGTTTTATCATCCTGATATTGATGGCGAGGTTGGGGTACAAACGGTTGAAAGGCAAGCCCGGTCAATCGGAAGAGAACGTGCTCAAGCGGGCGCAAGATGCCCAAATGGGCATGGGATGCCTGTGCTGGTTTTTCCCCATCCCGATGCTGTTCCTCTATCTGTTCTATAAGTTCTTCCCTAAGCATGCGGAAGTGCAACCGATGAACTGCAATAAATGCGGACATGTGATGGAGCGTGTACCGATGAAGCTGAGCGAGGCGCAACTCAAAGAGATGGAACTGAAAGTGTATGCGTACGAGAAATGGCATTGCCCCGAATGCGGCGCAGAACAGTCCGTGAAGCAGGAAGGATGAGATTACTACAAATACAGCAAGTGTTCGTCCTGCGGCGGGCGTACCGCCAAGTTGACGAACAAGCATACTGTGGAGAGTCCTACCCTGTTCGATGAAGGTCTGCGTATCGACACCTATACCTGCCAATGCTGCGGGCATGTGAAGGAAGAGAAGATTATTCTGCCGCGCAAACGCATCCTCACGGGTGGTAGTAGCAGCGACGACTCTGATGGCGGCGGTGGAAGCGGTTCATGGGGCGGCGGAAGCAGTTCCGGCGGCGGCGCAGGAAGAAGCTTCTAAAACAGGAACGAAGGACAAATGTACAATGTACGAAGGATTTACGAATTATGCTAAAACGTTTTATAATAAGTATATATTGCCTCATTGCATGTGTGAGCATGCAGGCAGCGGGCTGGAGCCATGAGGAGGTCCCGTCTCCAAAGGTACAAGGCCAGGACTATTATGTCTCTAACCCCGACGGTGTACTGAGCACGGAGACCGTGCAGCAGATCAACGAACTCTGCGTGCGGCTTCAGGCCAACACGGGTGCCGAATTGGCGGTAGTAGCCATCAAGCAGTTCGACGAAACGCATTATGATCCGCATGGTTTTTCCGTACTCCTGTTCAACCGCTGGGGCATCGGTAGCGCCGAGACGAACACGGGTGTGCTGCTCTTCCTCGCGCAAGAGAGTCGTGACGTACAGATCATCACCGGAGACGGTATAGCCGGCCTACTGACCGACGGACGAAGCGGTCATATATTGGACAAAAACCTCAAATACCTGTCGAAGAACGATTTTGACAAGGGTATGCTGCATATATGCATGGATATCGAGAAGGAGTTGATGAAGGACGAGAACCGCGGCAAACTGTTCTTGGGTTGGAAACCCGAGAAAGCGGAAGTGAACTACGATACGATCATCTATTTCTCAATCGGCTTTGTGCTGATGATCTTGTTGGGTTGGTGGGGTTACAGGAAGATGCAGGGCAAGCCCGGGCAGAAGAAGCAAGAGCGGCAGGAAGAAGCCTGGCCGGTACAACTGGTGGCGGGCATACTGATGTTCTTCTTCCCGCTGCCGTTGCTGCTGTTTTATATCTTCTATCGCATCCTGAGCAGCCGCTTGCAGGATATCCCTCCTGTCTGCTCCAAATGCGGACATGACAAAATATTGCTGTCCAAAGCGGAAGGTTCGACCTACCTGACGCCGGCACAACTGAACGACGAGAAAGTGGACTCTTTCCAATACGAAGTATGGCGGTGTACCGAATGCGGCGAGATAGAGGTTGTACAGGTGAAAGGAAGGTATCATTACAAATACGACCTATGCCCCAAATGCGGTGCGCATGCGATGGATACCACCAAACGCGAGGTGCTGTCCAAGGCCACCGATAGCAAGAACGGTCAGCAGAAGAACACACGCGTATGTCTCTGCTGCGGTTATACGGACAGCAAGGTCCTGCATCTCAAGAAAGAGTATGTCGCGATCGATTACTCCAAATACAATGACGATGATGATAGGGGTAGTTCATGGGGTAGTTCGAGGAGTAGTTCAAGTAGCTCCGGTGGTGGTTCATGGGGCGGCGGACGCAGCTCCGGAGGCGGCGCAGGAAGGAAGTTCTGATGTTAAAATGTTAAATTGTTAAACCGTTAAATAGTTAAATTAATCCATTTATGAAAAAGAGTACATTGATTTGGATCATTGTCATTGCAGTGCTTGGCATGATCGTCGTATGGGGCATCGGACGCTATAATGCGTTTGTTACCATGCAGGAGAATGTAGAGAACGCTTGGGGACAAGTGGAGAACCAGTACCAACGTCGTGCAGATCTCGTGCCGAACCTCGTAGCTACCGTTAAGGGTTATGCAGCGCATGAGCAGGCAACCCTCGTGGGTGTGATGGAAGCGCGTGCGAAAGCAACGCAGATGAATATCGACCCGACGAACGCGACTGCGGATCAACTGGCGCAATATCAGGCCGCACAGGGCGAGTTGAGTCAGGCCTTAGGACGACTGATGGCCGTTGCTGAGAATTATCCCGACCTCAAGGCCAGCGAGAACTTCCGTCAATTGGCTGACCAATTGGAAGGCACGGAGAATCGCATCGCTTACGCACGTAACTTATTCAATGACTGCGCGAAAGAGTTCAACGCCGCTATCCGCCGTTTCCCGGGGAATATCGTAGCCGGCATTTGCGGCTTTGAGCGCAAACCGTATTTCGAGGCAGAAGCAGGCGCAGAGAAGGCACCGACAGTAGAATTCTAAACCCATGAAAAACACACTTATATATGGGACCTTGGCGATCATGCTTGTTCTGAGCATGGTCGCCTGGGCTGTGCCAAAGAAAAGCATCGTCATCCTCTATGAGAACGATGTGCATTGCGCTATTGACGGCTATCAGACTCTTGCCGGTCTGCGCGATGCGATAGCCGATACGGCGTACGTGGCAGTAACCTCCAGCGGTGATTTTGTGCAAGGCGGTACAGCCGGCGCGATTTCACGAGGACAGTACGTAGCGGACATCATGCGCACCGTCGGATACGATGCGATCGCGTTGGGTAATCATGAGTTCGACTACCCCGTAGCCCATACGGCATCGCTGCTAAAGTTTATCGGAGCACCGATCACGTGCGCGAACCTATATGACAGGCGAACGCATGCGTGCGTGTACGCGCCGTACGTGATGAAGAAGTTCGGACGCACGAAGATTGCTTTTGTGGGTGCTACCACTCCCGGTACCTTCTATACCGAGACCGGTGCTTTCTTCCTCGGTGACGAGCAGGTGTATGACCTGCGCGAGAAAGAGTTCTTCGATCTCATGCAGCGGACGGTCAATCAGGCGCGTAAGAAAGGCGCCAAGTACGTGATCGTGCTTGGTCATCTCGGCGAAGATCCCGATCGTACCGGTGTGAACTCCCATGAGTTGGCGAAGCGCACGACCGGTATCGACGTTATTCTGGACGGACACACCCATTCGGTCATCGCGCACGACACGGTCTATAACGCGGCAGGCAAGCCGGTAGTCATCTCCGAGACAGGCACCAAGTTCGCCCATATCGGTAAGATGATGATCCGGAACGGCCGTATGACGCATGAACTCATTCCGTTCCGCACGGTCGCGGAGCGTAACGCGCTTACCAAAGCCGTGACGGACAGCATCAATCTCCTCATGCGTGAGAAAACCCAACGCGTGGTCTGCCATAGCGATGTCAAACTGCGTATCCTGAATGAAAAAGGCGATCAGGAAGTGCGTCTGGCGGAGACCAACCTCGGCGACCTCGTCACCGATGCCTACCGGATCATCTCCGGCGCAGACATCTCCCTCGCTAACGGCGGCGGTATCCGCACGGAGAAACATGCAGGTGACCTCACCTACGGTGACATAGCGGATATCCTGCCGTATGACAACAACCTCTGGATCGTAGAGGCGACCGGACAGCGGATCATCGACCTGCTGCAGAAGAACACCTCTTTCATCCCTGTGGAGGACGGTTCGTTCCCTCAGGTATCCGGCATTCGCTTCACCGTCCATACGGCTACGAAAACCGTTTCGGACGTAGAGGTGCTCAATAAAGAGACGGGCGCTTACGAACCGATCGACCCGGCACGCACCTATTCGATTGCCACGATTGACTACTGCGTCACCGGAGGCGGATTCTATGACATGCTCAAGGACTGCAAGGTGCTCTACCGCGGCGATGTGCTCTATCGGGATATCTTTGTGCAGTTCTTGGAAAACAACCTCGGCGGTCGGATCAGTAATGACTACCTTGAGCCGCAAGGACGAATTCGAATTAAGGAATGAAAGAGTTAAAGAATGAAAGAGTTAAAGAATTAAAGAATTAACGAAAATATTAACCAATTTAAAAACAAACAGTATGAAGAAAATTTATTCTCTTTTGCTCGTGCTGCTGATGGCAGTATTGAGCGTAGGTACAGCCCAAGCATGGACAATTGTGCATAACACAGAACAAGATTCATGGTTTGTAGCGCAGTATGAAGACGGCAGTTATTGCTTAGTAATCCAAGCAAGCAGCGCTGTAAAAGATTATACAGCTGCCAACCGGACTCCGTGGTATCAATACCGTGAGTATATCAACCACATTTCTTTTGCGGACAATTTTTCCGGCACGCCGAATGTGGGCAATTATTGTTTCGCGGAAATGCCGAATTTGACATACGCAGGTCTTTATTCCGGTTATACCCATTACTCCTATACGATAGGCGCACATGCATTTGAAAACTGCCCGAAATTAACGTACGTAAGTTGCGAAAAATGCACCAGCATTGGCGACTACGCGTTTAAAGGATGTACATCACTTGGAAAGGACTTGTGTTTCTCGGTAGGCGAAAATATGTCAAGCATCGGAGCACATGCTTTTGAAGAATGTACTTCATTAGGTTGTGTACAAACGAGTGTTACTGTCGGCACATTCAGCATTGGTGATTACGCTTTCTGCAAATGTTCTAAGTTGCAATATTTTGACGCGGCACATATTGGTTCGCTTGGCGAGTATGCTTTTGCAAATTGCGCTTTGACCACTATCACCCTCACCAACTGCAAAACAGTTGGCGCTCGTGCATTCAACAAGAATAAACTGAGTTATGTACGTTTCGGTGGCGCTATCACGAGCATTGGCGAAAAGGCATTCTATGATGGTTTGGAAGACAACGGTACATTTGTCATGACGCGTTCCACCCCTCCGACTACCGCTTCGGATGCATTTCAAGCTTGTAACGTGAGCACGATTACTTTGGATTGTCCGTCCGGCAACGCGTACAACGTAGCGCCATGGAGTAGTTTCAAGGCAAAAACCGTTGATCCGGAATTGTACGTGGCAGTCAGCGGTACGACACTCACCATGTACTATGACGGTCAGCGTTATAGCCGTAACGGAGGCCTTCTCTACAACGAAACTTGCTGGGATATCTCTTTTGATGACATGAAAAAGATTACCAAATTGGTAATTGATCCGTCTGTAGCAGCAGCACTTCCTACCAGTACCAAGAACTGGTTCTACTACTACTATGAGAACTTGGCAACAATAGAAGGTATCGAATATCTGAACACCAGTGAGGTAACGGACATGAGAAATATGTTCAATGGTTGCAAGAAACTGAAAGCCATAGATGTCAGCCATTTCAACACCTCCAAATGTACCGTTATGAGCAGTCTTTTCTCCCAATGCGAATCGCTGACAGAACTGAATGTGAACAGTTTTGATATGAGTAAGGTGGAGAGCGCCACATTTATGTTCGGCAGTTGTACCAGTTTGGAGCGCATCTATTGTGAAAAAGATTGGACTTCTCTTGGTAATAGCGTATTGTACTATGCGTTCAGTAACTGTCCGAGCTTAAAGGGCGGTTGGGGTACTCCTTATGACGAGAACTATAAGCATCACCAATATGCCCGTCCGGACGGCGGTAGCAATGCTCCGGGTTACTTCTGGCGTGGCGGCGATACCGGCGAACAACCGGACTATCACGAAGACATTGACCAAGTACAAACCGACAAGGTACAAAGTACCAAGCTCATCCGCGATGGTATGCTCCTCATTGAGCGGAACGGCAAGACCTTCAACGCTCAAGGCGTAGAGGTAAAATAAGCTTTCAGTATTCAGCTGTCAGCTATCAGATAGGCCATGCGGCGTTGGGTCGCCGCATGGTTACAAGGCCCGCAAGGGCAAAACGATCTTTGACATAATGGATTACCGAAATCAGTAGTTCAGGCCGAATGCCCACAGCGG
>CAMJJT010000031.1 GCA_946406195.1 uncultured Bacteroidales bacterium | reverse complement strand
GGTTGCATATGTGATTGATGCATGTCATAGTTTGCTCTATCATAATTAGAATAAAAACATCGTCGCTTGCGGACGTAAAACAGCAAGGACAAGCGCAAGTGTGCGCTACATGGATAAAAAGCAGCAGCGGCAGGGATGTCGCTGCTACTTTTATAGTTGTTGGCGGTAGGCGGCGATGACGAAGCCGCGGAGAGTTTTGTAGTGTTTGGCACGACGGTTAGAAAGGGATTCGTGCCATTTTTTGAGCCATTCGTCGTGCTTGACGGGGTCACGGAGGTCGGCGTCGGCTAAAGCGGAGGCTTGTTTGATGAGTTGGAAAGCATGGCGTTGTGCGTCGGTTACGGCATCCGGATCACGGTGCTCAGGCATGTGGGAGATGATCTCCTGACCGAAACGGTTGGTGAGATAGAAACGATGTCCATTAGGCGGAAGTTTGCCCGTATAGGATTTGAACTTTTTGTTTAATGTTGCTTTTGCCATATTGGTTGCTGTTTGGATAGTACTTGCCTCCGAGATTATACCGAGATTACACCGATCCGATTCTCTCTCGTTAGTGTCTCGCTAGTCTGATTTGCGCACATATAGTGCTTAATCATCGTGCGAGACGTTCTCGGTCGGCCTGAGCTTCCCGCTCGCCTTCCCCTTTCGAAGCCAAAAGTCAATTGGCTTCTTCACGCCAGTCTGATTTGGCTATATATACCAGACAAAAAAAAGGAAAACAGGAAGCAGGAAATCGGTTGCAAAGGTACAATATTTTTTTGAATTATGCAAATTCAACAATACAAAAATAATTATTTTTGACAAAAATAACGTACTTTCTTGCGTATATCAAAAAAAAGTTGTACTTTTGCAGCGCAAAATGTGTGGAACGAAAAATCATATAATAAAAACTGTCCTATTGGTACTTATGGCACTATTTAGTCTATCCTGCAATGCGAATCAATCGCCGAAGAAAGTGGTGTCGTTGAGTTACCATCAAACTTCCACCTTCGCACAGCCCGATGTGTGGTTTGATTTACGCGTGGATAAGGATGGCATATGTACGTTAACCAACAGTTCGAGGCGTTTGCGAACAGAAGCCTTGCGCGCAGTTGTGCCTGCAGAAGTGGCAGATAGTTTGGCAAAGATTGCGAGAGAGGAGAAAATGGACAAATACAAAGACTACTACGCACCTCCATTCCAGGTATGTGACGGATGGCAGTGGAGTTTGTATATTTATTTTGACGACAAGTCCTCCATATCGTCTTCCGGCCATATGGAGTGCCCGAGCGGCGAAGGTCTGAAGCGGTTGGAGGAGTACCTTAATGAAGTTTGGTCGCAGGTGGATGAGACTAAAGCAGAAATAGTAGATATTTGGTGATTGACGATTGGACGATTGACGAGGTACGATTGATTGACGATTTAAAAAACAATATAAACTAATTTTAACAAACATGATTTATTCGAAAGAAGTACAAGAAATGTGCGTTGTAGCAAAGGGTCCGAAACACGGACCGGCGCCTATTCCCGAAGAGGGCAAATGGGTGAAGGCTACGGAGATCAAAGACATCTCGGGTATGACGCACGGTATCGGCTGGTGCGCCCCGCAACAGGGTTGCTGCAAGCTGAGTCTGAATGTAAAAGACGGTATCATCGAGGAGGCGCTCGTTGAGACCATCGGTTGCTCGGGTATGACCCACTCGGCTGCTATGGCAGCAGAGATCCTGCCGGGCAAGACGATCCTTGAGGCGCTCAACACCGACCTCGTTTGCGACGCTATCAACACCGCTATGCGTGAGCTGTTCCTGCAGATCGTTTACGGTCGTACGCAGTCTGCTTTCTCCGAGGGCGGTCTGGCCATCGGCGCAGGTCTGGAAGACCTCGGTAAAGGTCTCGTTAGCCAGTGCGGTACGCTCTATTCCACCAAGGCAAAGGGCGTCCGTTACCTGCAACTGACTGAGGGTTATATCACCAAGGAGTTCCTCGACGAGGACAATGAGGTTTGCGGTTACGAGTACGTACACATGGGCAAGTTCATGGACGCAGTCAAGAAGGGTGTTCCCGCTGACGAGGCGCTCAAGTCCGTTACCGGTACCTACGGCCGCACCACCAAAGAGCAAGGTGCAGTTAAATCGATTGATCCACGCAAAAACTAAGGAGGAGAGACTATGATTCGTGAAGTAAAATTTGAGTCGCAAGACCGCCGCGAGAAACAGATTCTCGCCGCTCTGAACGCTAACGGTATCGCTTCCATCGAGGAGGCCAACCAGATTTGCGAACAATACGGCCTCGATCCTTATCTGACCTGCGAGGAGACCCAGCGTATTTGTTTTGAGAACGCCAAGTGGGCTTACGTGGTAGGTACCGCTATCGCGCTGAAGAAAGGCTGCAAGAACGCCGCTGACGCTGCCGAGGCTATCGGTATCGGTCTGCAGTCATTCTGTATCCCGGGTTCTGTAGCGGACGACCGCAAGGTAGGTATCGGTCACGGTAACCTGGCAGCCCGTCTGCTGCGCGAGGAGACCCAGTGCTTTGCTTTCCTGGCAGGCCACGAGTCCTTCGCAGCCGCTGAGGGTGCCATCAAAATCGCTGAGATGGCGAACAAGGTTCGTAAGAACCCGCTCCGCTGCATCCTGAACGGTCTGGGCAAAGACGCTGCTATGATCATCAGCCGTATCAACGGTTTCACCTATGTACAGACCGAGTTCGACTATTTCACGGGCGAACTGAAGATCGTGCGCAAGAAAGCCTACAGCGACGGTCCGCGTGCGAAAGTAAACTGCTACGGAGCAGACGATGTTCGCGAGGGTGTAGCTATCCTGTGGCACGAGAACGTTGACGTTTCGATCACCGGTAACTCCACCAACCCGACCCGTTTCCAGCACCCGGTAGCAGGTACGTATAAGAAAGAGCGTATCCTCGCCGGCAAGCCGTACTTCTCGGTTGCTTCCGGTGGTGGTACAGGCCGTACTTTGCACCCGGATAACATGGCTGCAGGTCCTGCTTCCTATGGTATGACCGACACACTCGGCCGTATGCACAGCGACGCACAGTTTGCAGGTTCCAGCTCCGTTCCGGCACACGTAGAGATGATGGGCTTCCTCGGCATCGGCAACAACCCGATGGTAGGTTGCACCGTTGCTTGCGCAGTGAATGTAGCACTTGCCCTGAATAAATAAAAAACTCGAAAACTCGTAATCTCGTGATCTCGTAATCTCGTAATAACGAGAAAAAATGAATTAACAAACAATTTAGTTTATTAGATTATGAAAAAGATTTTTTTAGCAGTTGTTGTTGCTTTGTTTAGCATCAACGCAATGGCTCAGCACGAAATCGGTGGTATCGTCGGTGGTATGAACGGTGCGAGCTACAAGTACTGGTTCAACGACGCAGTAGCCCTCCAGGCTGATCTCGCTGTCGGTCTGACCGAGGCTGCAGGTAAAGCAGGTTCAGGTGGTCAATACGACTTCACCATCAACCCGAACGCAGAGTACCACTGGGCTCTGCCGGTAGATAACCTGAAGCTCTATGCAGGTGGTGGTTTGAACTTCGGTTTGTGCAGTGCAATCCAGAACACCAACCCAAACGGTCTGCTTGGTAAGTTCGGTATCAATGCTATTGCCGGTCTGCAGTATGACCTGGCTAGTGTACCTCTGGCATTGGCTTTTGACTTCCGCCCGGGTTATGGTTTGAGTTTCAGAGATGCTGCCGGTCACTTCTTCGATTGGAAGATTGCGTTCGCAGTTCGTTACAAACTCTAATCGAACCTGCTGATTATTAAAGAAGGCTGCCTCCCGGCAGCCTTTCTTTTTGATAACAAACAATCTCTATTTACTCACTTTAGAATAGTGTACACTCTTTATCTACAAAACCCGTGCCAAACTTATTTTTGAGAATATTTTTCTTATTTTTTTGCATATTCCAAAAAAAAGCAGTACCTTTGCACGCTAATTTGTTTGAACAATGAAAAATTTTGTAGATGAACTGAAATGGAGAGGCATGTTACAAGACATCATGCCCGGTACAGAAGAACAGTTAATGAAGGAGATGACCACCGCTTATGTGGGTATTGACCCTACGGCCGACAGTCTGCATATCGGTCACTTGTGCGGTATCATGATGCTTCGCCACTTGCAATCCTGCGGACATAAACCCATCGCCCTCCTCGGCGGTGCAACAGGTATGATCGGAGACCCCTCCGGCAAATCCGCCGAGCGTAACCTCCTCACTGAGGAGACCCTCCGCCATAACGTGGCTTGTATCCGCGAACAACTGGAGCATTTCTTGGATTTTAACTCCAACGAACCCAATGCTGCCGAATTGGTGAACAACTACGATTGGATGAAGGACTACACCTTCCTCGATTTCGCGCGTAACATCGGTAAACTCATCACCGTCAATTATATGATGGCGAAGGACTCCGTCAAGAAACGCTTCAACGGCGAGTTCGCACAAGGTATGTCTTTTACCGAATTCACCTACCAACTCCTTCAGGGCTACGATTTCGTTTACCTCAACGAGCATAAAAACTGCCTCATGCAGATGGGCGGTTCCGACCAGTGGGGAAATATCACTACCGGTATCGAACTCATGCGGAAGATGAACGGCAAGACCGCTTTCGCCCTCACTTGCCCTCTCATCACCAAAGCCGACGGCGGTAAGTTCGGTAAGACCGAATCCGGTAACATCTGGCTCTCGAAGAAATACACCAGTCCCTATAAGTTCTTCCAGTTCTGGATGAACGTCTCCGACGATGACGCCAAGCGTTATATCAAGATCTTCACCTCCCTCTCCCGCGAGGAGATCGAAGCCCTCATCGCCGAGCACGAAGAAGCCCCACATCTGCGCGTACTCCAAAAACGCCTCGCCAAAGAAGTGACCTGCATGGTACACTCCGAAGCAGACTACAACGCAGCTGTCGAAGCTTCTAATATATTATTTGGTAACGCGACCGCGGACGCGTTGCGCGCGTTAGACGAAGAGACCTTCTTGGATATCTTCAACGGCGTTGAGCAATACGAGATCCCGATGACCGACCTCAAAGCTGGTATCGGACCCTTGGACCTGCTTGCAGAGCGCACGAATATCTTCCCCTCCAAAGGTGAGGCACGCAAGATGATTCAGGCTAACGGTTTCTCCCTCAACAAAGAGAAACTCACCGACCCTGCCACTCCGCTCACCGACGCCAACCTCCTCAACGGAAAGTACTTACTCTTCCAAAAAGGCAAAAAAAACTACTATTTAGTAGTCGTAAAATAAGAAAAAGCGCATAAAAGTGCAAAAATATTGCAAAAAATTTGCGTATGTCAAAAAAAAGCAGTACTTTTGCACCCGCTTTTGAAAAACAGAGCGATTATTGGTGTCCACTCGTATATCGGTATTACACCGGATTTTGGTTCCGAGAAGCGAGGTTCGACTCCTCGGTGGACAACAAAAGGGATTAACCCCACCCTGTCCCTCCCCTCAAGGGAGGGAATTTAATGAAAAGGGGTTCGTGTGATGGGATACGGGCAGCCTCACGTAAAAGGATAACTACTGCCCCATATTGAGTAACACAAACAGTTTTTTAACAATGAAAGAATTCGCATTAGTAGGTACTCCGCGTAGCGAGTACGGTAAGAAAGCTGCTAAAGCTTTCCGCGCAGAGGAACTCATTCCTTGCAACATCTATGGTTGTGGCATCAACGCTACTTTCACGGTAGCTGCTGCTGACGTTCGCAAGCTCATCTACAGCCCGGACACCCAGATCGTTGACCTCACCGTAGGTGACACCAAGACCAAAGCAATCGTTAAGGAGCTCCAGTTCCACCCGATTGACGGCAAGACCCTCCATATCGACTTCCTCGCTGTTGATGAGAAGAAGCCGGTTGTAGTAGAGATTCCGCTCCAACTCAACGGTCTTGCTGAAGGTGTTAAAGCCGGTGGTAAACTGGTTCAAGCTATGCGCAAACTCAAAGCTTGTGGTATCTACACCGCATTCCCTGATCGCATCAACGTGGACGTTACCGAGCTTGGTCTGGGTAAGAAAATCGCCGTTGCTGACGTGAAGGTAGAAGGCCTCAAGTTTGTGAACCCGGCTGACGCTTGCGTGGCTGAGGTAAAGGCTACTCGCCAGAGCAAACAGGCTTAATCAGTCGAAAGACCGCTTTCGCTCAAAGTCGAAAGTCGAAAGCAGAGAGGGAGCGGGATATTCTCGCTCCCTCATTTTATTTTCTTTGAGCGCGAAGCACGGTCTTTCATCTTTTGTCTTTCGTCTTTTGTCTTTATTCTTTATACTGACATGAAATATCTCATAGTAGGTTTAGGAAATATCGGCGACGAGTACGCAGGTACGCGCCATAACATCGGTTTTATGATGATCGATGCGTTTGCGGCGTCCGTCAATGCCCATTGGGAGGACAAACGCTATGGTTTCGTCGCCAAATGTCGCGTAAAATCCGCCGAGATGGTACTCCTCAAGCC
The DNA here is from genome assembly GCA_946406195.1 of uncultured Bacteroidales bacterium. GTDB lineage: Bacteria > Bacteroidota > Bacteroidia > Bacteroidales > Paludibacteraceae > Colicola. The sequence continues at coordinate 17,940 of CAMJJT010000031.1, read as the reverse complement.
CTCCACTTATATGAACCTCAGCGGCAACGCCGTGCGCTACTGGCTCCAACAGGAGAAAATTCCCGTGGAGAACATGCTCGTTCTCGTGGACGATCTCAACCTGCCTTTCGGTACCATCCGTATCCGCAAACAGGGCTCCAACGGCGGACACAACGGACTCGGAAACATACAATCTATATTAGGAACGGACGCGTACGCGCGTGTACGTTTCGGGATCGGCAATGAGTACACCCGGGGGGCGCAGATCAATTTCGTCCTCGGCGAATGGACCGACGAAGAGAAAAAACAGATCGACGAGCGCCTCAAAGTGACCTCCCAAATCATCCCTTCCTTCTGCCTCGCCGGCATCGACCGCACAATGAACCAATTCAATAATAGACCGCTTCGCTGAAAGAAGAAAGACCGCTACGCTCAAAGTAGAAAGCGGCTTTGAGTAGCCACTGGCTACGGTCTTTCGACTTTTGACTTTCGACTAAAATTATGGAAATCAGAGTAGATAAATACCTCTGGGCAATGCGGATCTATAAGACCCGCTCTATCGCCGCGGACGCTTGCAAGAACGGACGAATAACGCTCAACGGCGTGCAACTCAAACCGAGCCGCACGTTCAAGATCGGCGATAAGTTCTCCGTCCGCAAGGGTCCGATTACTTATACCTACAAAGTGCTCCAACTCTCCGAAAACCGTTTAGGAGCGAAGCTTGTACCGGAATACTTGCAGGATTGCACGGATCCCAAACAACTGGAACTGCTCGAACTCGCGCGAATGGCGGGCAACGGACAACGTGACAGAGGGCTTGGACGTCCCACCAAGAAAGACCGCCGCGACATCGAGGTCTTCATGTCTGACAACTACCTCGACGAAATAGATTTTGATGACGATGAAGAATAACGAAATAACGTCATTACGTAATAACGATCATGTTAAAATCCAAAAAACAAAATATAGCCGAATACATCCTCTATCTGTGGCAAATGGAGGACTACCTCCGTGCCTTCCCCGAAAACGCCGACGCAACTCCCGAACTACACGAAATCAATGAGATGATGCACCGCGAAGGCATCATGGAAGGCGGACATCTGACTTTGGCGCAAAACGCCCTTGCGGAGATGGAAGACCTGCACACCCAACTCCTCAACGAAGACGCCATGTACCGCGCCGCCGTCATCCGCCTCACCCCGCAACTCAACCTCCTCAAAGCCAAGACAGACCGCCCCACCATGAGCGACCTCGAAGCATGCTTCACCCTCCTCTACCAGATCATGCTCCTCCGTCTCCAAAAACGCGAGATCACTCCCGAAACCGCCTCCGTCCAACAACAAGCCACACAACTCTTGCAGTTTTTAAGTAAGATTTATCGGAATAACGAGATCACGAGATGACGAAATGACGACAAAAGAACGATTCCATAGTATCCTCGCTTGGTTCGAGACCAACATGCCCATCGCGGAAAGCGAACTCCATTTCGCCAACCCCTTCCAGTGCCTCGTTGCCGTCATGCTCTCCGCCCAATGCACCGACAAGCGCGTTAACATGGTCACCCCTGCCCTCTTTGCCGCGTACCCAACCCCCGAAGCCTTGGCGGCAGCTACCTCAGACGAGGTCTTCGAATACGTCAAATCCGTCAGTTATCCCCGTTCCAAAGCCGAACATCTGGTTCAGATGGCGCAGCGCCTCGTCTCCGCTTACAACGGCATCGTACCCGATAATATAGATGACCTGCAAACCCTCCAAGGTGTCGGACGCAAGACCGCCAACGTCGTCTGCGCCGTCATCTGGAACCAACCTACCATGGCGGTGGACACCCATATCTTCCGCGTCTCCGAACGACTCGGACTGACCTCCAACAGCAAGAATCCCCTCCAAACAGAACGCCAACTCGTCAAGTACATCCCCTCCGACATCATCCCCAAAGCCCATCACTGGCTTCTACTCCACGGACGTTACATCTGCCAAGCCCGAAAACCGCAATGCGAATCATGCGGATTGGCGCAATATTGCAGATATTTTTCAAAAAAATAGCACATTTCTTGCACATGTGCTTTTTTTTTTGTACCTTTGCAGTCGCTAAATGAACAAATCGTAAATGACTAAATTGTAAATAACTTTATGGCAGAGAAACAAGCCCCCAATGCAGACAAACTGAAAGCGCTGCAGGCCGCGATGGCGAAGATCGACAAAGAGTTCGGCAAAGGCGCCATCATGAAATTAGGCGATGAGAATATCGAGAATGTACCTGTTATTCCTACCGGTAGTCTCGGTCTCAACTACGCACTCGGCGTAGGCGGTTATCCTCGCGGACGTATCATCGAGATCTACGGTCCCGAGTCCTCTGGTAAAACCACCCTCGCTATCCACGCCATGGCGGAAGTTCAAAAAACAGGCGGCATCGCCGCTATCATCGATGCCGAGCATGCTTTCGACCGTTTCTATGCCGAGAAACTTGGAGTGAACATCGCCGAACTGCTCATTGCCCAACCCGATTCCGGAGAACAAGCGCTGGAGATCGCCGACGAACTGATTCGCTCCGCTGCGGTGGATCTCATCGTCATTGACTCAGTCGCTGCCCTCACCCCGAAAGCGGAAATAACCGGAGATATGGGTGATAACAAAGTCGGACTCCAGGCTCGTCTGATGTCTCAAGCGCTGCGTAAGATGACCGCTTCCGTCAACAAAACCGGTACCACCGTCATCTTCATCAACCAGCTCCGCGAGAAAATCGGCGTCATGTTCGGAAACCCCGAGACAACCACCGGCGGTAACGCCCTCAAGTTCTACGCTTCCGTGCGTCTGGACATCCGTCGCACCGGACAAATCAAGGACGGCGAGCAGATCAAAGGTAACCAGGTCCGCGTCAAAGTAGTGAAGAACAAAGTGGCTCCTCCTTTCAAGAAAGCAGAGTTCGACCTCATGTTCAACGAAGGTATATCCCGTATCGGTGAGATCCTCGATTTCGCAGTGGCTACCGAGGTTATCAAGAAGAGCGGTTCCTTCTTCTCATACGGAGATACCAAACTCGGTCAGGGACGCGATAACGTCAAAGCCGTACTGGCTGACAACCCCGATCTCTGCGAAGAACTGGAAACCAAGATTGGCGAGAAAGTGAAAGAACTCGGTCTCGAAATCGTACTCAATAAAATCGGTAAATAATCTGATTTCTGAAAGCTGAATGCTGAAAGCTGAAAGCCTGATACTTTCTCCTCGCGAGGCACACGCCGCTGAACAACAGTGGCGTATTGTCAAGCGCTCTGTAGATGCACGTCAGCGAGAGTTGAAGGTGCATCTTACGGTTTTAGTTGACGAGCAAGGAAATCCGATTAAAAAGAATTCTCAATTCTCAATTCTCCATACGGCTTCAGCCGATCGTTCGAGGCCTTGCCGAGATAAGAATTCTCAATTCCCTTACTCCCCGCCCGTCTTCCAAGACGTCCATAACGCCTCCCGTTCTGCCATCATCATCGGCGCAGGACCCGCGGGACTCTTTGCCGCACTCACCCTCATCGAGCATGGCATCAAACCTATCATCTACGAGCGCGGAAAAGAAGTCAGCGAGCGAAAAAAAGATATCGCCCTCCTCAACCGCAACGAAGGACTCAATCCCGAATCGAACTACTGTTTCGGTGAAGGAGGAGCCGGCACTTTCTCGGATGGCAAACTCTTCTCCCGTTCTAAGAAACGGGGAAACATGCAGCGGGTCATGGAGCTCTTCCATTTCTTCGGTGCCCCGGACACCGTCCTCTACGAAGCCCACGCGCATATTGGTTCCGATAAACTGCCGACCATCATCAAAAACATCCGCGACTGCATCCTCTCCCACGGCGGCGAAATCCATTTTAACACAAAAATTGAGAGCCTGACTCAAATCACAAATCACAAATCACAAATCACAAATTCGCCAATAATACTGGCGATAGGCCATTCCGCCCATGACACCTATAGGATGTTAGCCGCCGAAGGCGTCGCCCTCGAAACGAAAGGTTTCGCCATGGGCGTTCGTGCTGAGCATCCCCAATCCCTCATCAATAAATTGATGTATTTCAAAGGTCGAGATCACGAGATCACGAGATCACGAGATCACGAAAACATCATCAAATACCTCGGCAATGCCTCCTATAGCCTCGTCACGCAGGTGGACGGCCGCGGTGTCTATTCTTTCTGTATGTGCCCGGGCGGACACATCGTCCCGGCGGGCAGCACGCCTGACACCTGTGTCGTCAACGGCATGTCTGCTTCCCATCGCAACTCGCCTTATGCCAACTCCGGCATGGTGGTCCAGATCAACCCCGAGGACATCCCGGGCAACGATCCTCTCCGCGGTCTCGAATACCAGGAATCCCTCGAACGCCTCGCCTACAGCGAAGCCCATAATTCTCAATTATCAATTGTCAATTATCAATTATCCACAGCTCCTGCGCAAAGGCTCCGGGACTTCGTCGAATCCCGTCCCTCCAAGGACCTGCCGCCTTGCAGTTACCTGCCCGGCATAGTCCCCTCCCGTCTCGACCAGTGGTTGCCCCCTCATATCGGCAAACGCCTCCAACAGGGCTTCCGAGACTTTGACCGCAAGTACCCGGGCTTCCTCACCAACGACGCCGTCATCCTCGGAGTCGAGAGCCGAAGCAGTAGTGCCGTGCGTATTCCCCGTGATCCCGAGACACTCCAATCCATCTCCACACCCGGCCTCTACCCCTGCGGAGAAGGAGCCGGCTACGCCGGAGGAATCACCTCTTCCGCTCTCGACGGAATCAATGCCGCACTCAAAATAGCCGACTTGGCATGATTCTTGCAACAAGAATTACGTAATACCGTAATACCGAAATAAAAAACTATAATACGATGAAAAAAATCTTCTTCTCTGCCCTCCTGCTGGGCGCCGCGCTCTTCGCAAGCGCACAAAGCAAGTATGACCACTACTACACCAACTTGCCCATTGAGATTGAGCACGTCAAGGAAATCAATTTCCCCTCCAACGCACTCAATATCGCGATGTTCGGAGCTGTGCCGGATGGCAAAACGGATTGTACAGAAGCCTTTGCTGCAGCGATCGACTCGATCAGCAAAATGGGCGGCGGACACGTCATCGTCCCGCGCGGTGTATGGAAAACAGGACCCATTGTCCTCAAGAGCAATGTGGACCTCCACCTCAAAAAAGGTGCTACCATCCTCGGCAGCGAGAATAAGGAACTCTATGTTCAGAAGAACGATCCTCGCGATGGTAGCAAGAAATGTAACGCACTCATCCGCGCTACTAAATGCGAGAATGTCGGCGTAACCGGTAAAGGTGTCATCGACGGACAGGGCTTCATCTGGCGACCCATCAAAGAGAAGAAAGTGGTACGCGACGGTGGTCTCAAAGACGTATGGGACGAAGCTCTCGCGCTCGGAGGTACCCTCAGACAGGACGATAAGACCTATCGCATCTGGTACCCCTTCAACCTCAACCCCGAACTCGGCATCCCTAACATCGCCGCTACTCCGGAGATCCAGGAGAAAATGCGTCCGACCTTGGTAAATATCATCGATTCGAAGAATGTCATCATCGAAGGTGTCACCCTTCGCAACAGCCCCAAACTCCACTTGGTACCGACCCGCATCCAGAACCTCATCATCGAGAATGTCACCATCGATTGTCCGTGGTGGGCACAGAACGGCGATGCCATCGACCCGGGTAACGTGCAAGTGGCGCTCATCGCCGGATGTCACGTGAGCTGCGGTGACGATGGTCTCTGTATGAAAGGCGGCGCTGGACAGAAAGGCGTTGATGCCGGACCCCAAAGAGACTTCCTCATCACCAACGACACCGTCTATCGGGCACACGGAGGATTCGTCATCGGTTCTGAGTACTCCGGTGGTATGCAACGCATCATCGTCAAGGATTGTATGTTCGATGGCACCGATATCGGCTGCCGCTTCAAATCTGCTCCGGGTCGTGGTGGATGGTGTGAGGATATCTATTGCTATAACATCACCATGAAGGATATCCGCGAATCTGCTTTCCTCTTCCAATCCGGTTATGCCGACCGTGCTGCCGGTGGACGTGGAGCTACAGACAACGACGATAAGAGTAAGTTCTTCCCCGAGTGGAGCAATTTCACCTTCCGCAATATCACCAGCGTCAACGCCAAGAAGGCGCTGCTCATGGAAGGTATGAAAGGTCTGCCCGTGCATAACATCCTCTTTGATGGGGTCAACTGGTACGCTACACGCGAAGGTATGACCATCGATTATGCAGAGGACATCACTTTCCAAAACTGCATCATGACCCCGCAGAAAGAGAACTCACTCAAACACACCAAAAATATCAACTGGAATGGCTCACCCATGGAATAAAATTGGACTTGTCAGCGCGATAGTGCTGGCAAGTCTCTGTTTTTCGTTGGCAGGTTGCGAAAAAGAGGCATGGCAAAACACTTTTAAGGACATCTATCAGCAGGTTACCAACCCCTCTACTGGAGTTGAAACGAATATCTGTGTCTGCACATTTATGGCGAACGGCAAAAATAAAACCGAGACGTATCAGAGACCCAAAGAGGAAAAAGATTGCGCGGGTGTGCTTTCGTATCTCAAAAACGAAAAGAGATACGCAGGGGTCTCCTGCCAACCGGGACAATAACGTCCCTCCCATCTCTCCCCACCATTTTGCCTCGTTTAGGTGACAAAATACATTTATTTTGCATTTTTACATCAAAATATTTTGCTATATCTAAAATTATTCGTATATTTGCAGCGTAATTATAGATATATCTATTATGATAACTGACTTATATTCTTCTACAGATCGTGTTCTGCTGGCGGAAATCGGTCAAAAAATAAAGCGTTTGCGCATTAATGCCAACATGTCGCAAAAAGAACTATCAGAGCGGTGTGGTTTATCTGTTTTCAGTATTAGTCAGACGGAAAACGGCAGCAACACCTCTCTGCTCAGTTTGCTCGCTATCCTGCGAGCCCTTAACGCGCTGGACATGTTAGCCCGCTTTTTTGAAGAGGAGCCGATAGACCCCATCGCCATGATCGACTACGCCAAGAAACATCCTAAACGGAAACGGGTCAGCACAATAGATAAAACATCGTCTAACACGCAAAATACGGAATCAGAATGGTAAATGCAGAAGTGATGCTATGGGGCGAGCGCATAGGCGCTGTCGCATGGGACGAAAGACGACAAACAGCGGCTTTTCGCTACGATGAAGCGTTTGCACAACGCGGAATTGAAGTCTCACCTTTAATGATGCCCGTGGGGCAGAAAGGCGTTTTCGAATTTCCTAATTTAGACCGACACACTTTCAACGGTCTGCCGGGATTATTGGCGGACTCACTGCCTGATGATTTCGGTCGGGCTTTGTTAGACCGATGGTTGGCTGCTGTCGGTAAAGACATGGCGAATCCCATCGAGCGGCTCTGCTACCAAGGAAAACGCAGTATGGGGGCGTTGGAATTTGTACCTGCGTACGCTCCCTATTTGGAGCAATCCGAGAAAATAGAGATTGATTCTCTTATTGCCGTTGCCGGTGAAGTGCTGCAAAGCAAAGGCGCTTTGCAAACAAACCTCAATGACGATAGGAAAGAGGCGATCGCCAGCATCATCCGTGTGGGAACATCTGCCGGTGGACAGCGGGCAAAAGCCGTCATCGCCTATAACGATACAACAGGAGAAGTTAGAAGCGGACAGCTCTCTGCTCCCGAAGGATTTGACTACTGGCTCATCAAACTCGATGGCGTGACCAACAAAGAACTCGGAGACCCGCAACACTTCGGAGAAATCGAATATATCCACTACCTCCTTGCCAAAGAAGCGGGCATCAACATGACCGAGTGCCGCCTGTTGCGCGAAAACGGAAGGGCACACTTCATGACGCGCCGTTTTGATCGACAAAACGGAGAAAAAATACACATGCAGACGCTCTGCGGGCTCGCGCACTATGATTTCCGTCAACTAAGAATGTACTCCTACGAGCAAGCCTTCCAAGTCATGCGCCGCCTTCGTCTCCCATACTCCGATGCCGAGGAATTTTTCCGCCGCATGGTCTTCAATGTGGTAGCACGCAACCAAGACGACCATACCAAAAACATTTCTTTCCTCATGGATAAAACCGGCACTTGGCATCTGTCTCCGGCGTACGACATGTCTTGGGCATATAACCCGAGTGGAGAATGGACGAGTGTCCACCAAATGTCCATTAACAACAAATGGGACGCCATCACCCGCGAAGACCTCCTCAAAGTGGCATATGAGATGAACATCAAAAAAGCATCCAAAATCATCGACCAAGTCGTTGATGCCGTTGTCCTATGGCCCACCCTCGCCCAAACCCGCTCCGACATCCCCCAACCCACCATCGATTACATCTCCTCCACCCGCCATTTCATCTGATTCCAACGGCTCAAACACGGATGTAAGTAAACCAAAATAGCATCTTCTCTTATGCTATTCATAGGTTATTCGTAGGATATTTATATGTTATTGCAATACCAAACAACTACTGTCACAATATGGCTAAAGCAGAATTTAACGACCCTGTAGAAATTATCCGGGCAAACTCAACAAACTCCGACAATGGTCGCCGGACCATCGTTTATCTATGTTTTTTTCTTAATAATAAAGACCATGAGCAAAGTAACCCTCAACAGCCCCATCAAGACCCTCTCTGGCAAACTCAACCGCCAATCCGACCTCGTCTTTATCACGCGCCATCGCACAGAGCGTGTCTCCACCCGCACGCTCTCTTCTTCCTCCACCTCTTCCTCCCCTGACCCTTCATCCTCGCATCCTGCCTCCGCTTCCCCCGCATCGCGCCCTGTCCCTTCCTCCTCCCCATCCTCAGCTCAGCAACAAGCCCGGGAGAACTTTGTCCAACTCCGCCGCCAAGCGCAACATATCCTCGCCACTCCCTCTCTCCGCGACCGCTATCTCCGTCAATGGATCAAGCAGCGCAGGTTCCACACCCTCCTCGGCTACATCATGCACTCCCTCTCCACCTCCCATCTCTCCTTATAATCCTCTCCTCCCCTCTCTCCTCATAATCCCTGTCCCCATAATCCCTGTCCCCGTCCCCCCTGTTCAACTCTCGGCATACATGCCGAGCCATTCTGCGCCTGTATCCTGCATTGATGCACAATAAAAAAGGCTCGCAAACCTGCGAGCCTTTCCCTTTCTATTGCATCAGCCATGATTGGCTGATCTTTAATTTAGCTATTTACTTCTTAATCTCAGCGCCCAACACATTGAACATGCGATCGCCCTTCATAATTACCACTTGACCATCAACTACACGCTTAACAGCCTTAACTTGGTAGTTTACATTCTCAATATCTTGATGCCAATCCGGCTCCTCGCCACGGTATGCTCCGAACTGAATCATTGCCAAACGATAACCACCCTTTGTCTCTTTGATCTTAATTGATTTCTTAGTCGGTTTAACGATATATACGAGGTTTGTCCAACCGCTATAATCATTATCGATACGAGCATATTCATTTGTCTCTACATCGCCCGTTGTATAGTTAGCGAAATCGCTTTCGTCTTCCGGCTCATAGGGTAAAATATTTGCAGAAGAAGAATAGGTATTACTAAAGTAAGGAAGTGTGCTACCCTTAGCTGTTACAACAAATACGATGGTGTCACCCGGTTTAACCAATCCACTCAAGCTATCCACCTGTATCTCAAAGTTTGAGCCCTCGGTCTCTAAGTACTCAGGATAGAAGCGCAAAATATTGTCTTTATTGTCTTTATTTTTATAAATAAACTTAATACCCGGCTTGCTTGCAAACGAAATGCACATGGTACTATCCTCTTTTCCGTCGGCAGCTTTTTTTGTTTTATAACTAATTGCCGGAATCGTCACATCGCCGGCGGTAACAGAACTAATCTCGGCTACACTCTGATCTAAAATTTGAATATCGCTTTCTTCGATACCAGCCAAAGAAACTGTTTGACGAGCATTAAAGACTGTACGTGGTACAAACTCTTTAAGCAAATATTCAACAGTCGTAGTATCCGAACGCATATCGTTGAGTTCAGCATACGCAGCGATGGTAGTTGTTTTATCATATTCTTTTACCTCGATGCTATCTGTATAAGCTTGGAACTCACCACCGTTGAGACTGAAGAAAATATCTTTAGTATTAGAAGAAATGCCTACATTGAAGGGCTCGAAATACTTACCCGATGCTACCGAGAACGAAGGCGCGATCGGCTTCTCAACAACTACCTCTCCGCGTACGACTTGCAAACCGGTAATGCAAACAGTTGTTTTACCGTTTGAGCCGCGCGCAATGTGAATCTTTTCCATATCGCTCTTCAGCGTGTATGTGTATTCAGTGGGTTCACCATCCTCTAACTGAACATTCTTTCCGTTTCCGGATAAGCCCAATTCTTCAAGACTTACCGGATCCCAAACAGCAACAGTTGCTACTTTAGAATCTTTGTTATTATAGCAATATCTTACGATTACTACATCGTTTGCCAAGAAAGAGCCTTCATTCGCGTTTAACTCAATGTAGTTCGTTGCAACCTTATCGCTAAGATAACTATTTTTCAAATTAATACAATTGACACCATCTTTGTTCTTATGAATTTTAACACTACCATCAACCGTCGAACCGGCATAGGTTTGCGTACCTACTTGGTCGGCTGAAATACCGGCGCCCCATTGATACACTGTTTCTGCACTCATGGTGGCTGCTGTCATCACAGCAGCTGCAAATAAGAAAATTTTTTTCATTTTGTTTAAAATTTAAATGTTAATAAATTGGGTTTTTAATTGTATATTAATACAAATGTGCTACTTTTGCATTTAGATATACCTCATAATTCGTATATCCTGTCACAAGGGACTTGACACGCGCGTCTTTTCTGTCATTAGGATTCAATCCGTATTTGGTTTCCCACTCATCGGGGATACCATCGCCATCGGTATCTTCGATCACTTCGTCACCGCTGAGTTCCGGCCAACCGCCTACATCAGAGGGTTTGTCAATCAGTTTACCGGTTCCTTTCTTCACCTCATCCACGATACGCTTATCCACAGCATCGCGGCTCAGCGAACATCCGGCTTTAGCAAGCACTGTTTCGTAGGCCTCTTGCGCGGTTTGCTCTTGGGTGTATGCACCGGTAAAAGAGAAGCGATAAGATGACTTACAATCATCTTTTTTACTACTCTCATCGGGATGAACACCACTCCAGTTATCATTCGTCACACCCGTTGAACTTTCCATGATGTTTCCTGTTACGTAAAACTTACCCGGCACTACTGTTCCTCCGTAACTGGGGATACAACCTTGATGCTCTTTAGTTTTTTTGTCCTCTTGGTCGCATGACGTGGTCGGATTCAATAGACGTGATTTCACTTTATCATTGGTGGAAGGTCCCGGTTTGAAATAATTGTTGATGAAATTATACTGCCGCTGATTACCCGTATTGGATGATCCTTCTCCTCCATAGGCTGAATTGCCTCCCCAGTCATAAACCACGTTGTTGATAAAATCCACAGGGGTCACGTTCGTTTTTGTCACATAATCATGGTCAAAACGGGGGTTACGACTATCATGATGCGCTAGTAAGTTATGATGGAAGGAAGCATTCTTTCCTCCCCAAATACCTCCGTATCCGTGAGCTCCTTTTGGGTGTCCCGCATTGCGAAGTGACTCCGTAATGAAGCAGTACTGGAGTGTGAAGTTCTCATTCCCATAGCAACTCACACACTCATCTACAGACCACGAAGCCGAGCAGTGATCCACCATAATATTGCGGCTATTATTGATGGAAATAGCATCGTAGTCGTCATCGGAACTCTCCAAAGACTTATTACCCAACCGGAAACGCAGAAAGCGAATAACCACATTCTGCGTATTATCTAACTCAAGCGGGTAATTAGCCAAACAGATTCCCTGTCCCGGAGCCGATTGTCCTAAGATAGACAAATCTCCCTGATGCACATTCTTGATGCTCAATGGTGCACATAACTCAATCGTACCTGCCACATCAAAGACGATGATTCTTTTCCCTGTCTGCATCAGCGCATAGCGAAGCGTACCCGGAGTGAGATCCACTTTACTCCCGTCCTCCAATGTGGTGATATGATACACGGTTGTTGTGCCTTGACCTCCTGTTGCAGAAATGCCTCCGCCTGCTTTCCATTCGGAGCAAGCGGAAACTAATTCTGCAAACTTATCTATATCCGGATTCGTATCTGGAGCATCAGCGGCATTTTTACTGCATCCAAACAACGCAAAACTTAATAAGAGAAGGGATTCTATGACGATGTTTTTTCTCATCTTAATAGCCGTAGTTATTAAAGAGCAAGCCGTTGCTGGCTCCAAGTACCGTTGCAAAAATAGGCCAGTACTGACGGGACTCTAAGGTCTCGGGGTGAGCGTAGTCATACATGATATACACATCATCGGCGCATTTCTCCGCGAACTTGCACTTGACAGCGATTTTAGCAACCTCTTGGCTCGGTTTTGAAGGTTCCAGTTCCGAAGTGATGGATTCTACCACGTAGCCTCTTGTGATTTTGAGCGTATCTGTTTTAGTCAAGTCAGCAAGCGGAGTCCTCGTGATGATAGCACCCTGTTGGATAACCGAGTTATCTATTTTATAAGTGAAATACAAATAGTTATTGTCGCCATACTCATTGCGATAACGCACGATTTTTTCATGCGCTTCCTCCACTTTTTGCCGTAATATACCCCAGCGCATCAAATCCCACTTGCGGATATACTCACCTGCGAACTCATATTTACGCTCATCTTGAATCACCTCCAGTGTTGCTGATTTGAATGGTAAGTCAGCACGCTTACGCACTGCATTCAGTGCTGCATCTGCCGAACGAGTAACATTCGGGTACTTATCCGTAGCATCAATTTCTATCTCATCCAAACTACCCTTTGCTGCCTCCGCGTACATCAGATAGACATCTGCCATACGGATTACCGGAAAATCGATACCATCATCTGCGTTACTATTATCTCGTGACATCCATTCGATGCGGTATTTACCGCATGCCCACTGTGATACATCGCTCTGTGGCTCCGGATACAAGCAAGGCATTTTATTGAGTATAGCGTCTTCCTTTGAGAAATAAACTACATCAGATGCTTTATCCGCATATTTCCAGCGATACGGAACAATGGTCACATTACGACGCTTATCATTTGCATCAAAATCGAAGAGGAGAGTCGGTACAAGTGACATCGAGAAATTCGATTTCACGTCATCGTTATATTCACGGTTGTGTGCCAGCACATTCATCACGGAATATCTATTCCATCCACGATAACCCTCTTTCTCTTCATCTGTAGCGGAAAGTTTGGATTTTGTATTGAATTTCAAGCAGTTATAGTTCAACACTTGTCCGCGAGCACCATTTGCAAACGGAATCACCCAAATCTGCTCCATCGCCGCATAATTCGTCACATCCTCGCATACATTGCGGAACACGCGCTCGTAATCTGTCAGCAGTTTTGCATCCCCTTCTTCGCTGATGATGGTATCGCACGCCCACATTACTTCCTTATATAATTCAATACGCTTATCTTGGTCTTGGATATTCCAATCCACTTTGTAATCGCTGACTCCCGGTGCCAATACGGTCGGGCGAACTGACTTACCTGCGTACATCAAGTCGGCACGAGCTAACAGCGCCAAAGCAGCTGCCTTACTCGGACGGCGAACGTCGTTGACAGCACCTGCCACCTGAGCGCTTGCCGACCAGTTCATCAGATTAGCGGCATAGAGCAAGTCAGTACGAATCTGCTCGAATGCTATGTTACGATCCACTTTCGCGGTTGACACTTCGGCGATATTCATTCCGTTAAAGGCCTTCACATTTACTGGTATATCTCCCCAGTACTTCACCATCTCAAGCATAGCGAATGCGCGAAGGAACATCGCTTCTCCTTTATAATAATCATACTTAGCGGAGTCCGCTTGGGAAGCTACCGGATAACCATAGTTATCAATACCCTCGACGATATTGTTACAGCGCTCTATCATCGCGTTGAGGTATCCCCACGCGTCATTTCCTTTCGCGTTGGAAAGGTCTGAGTCTGTAAGCTTTGTCTGATAGCGCGCATAATCGCTGGAACTCTTACGGCAGTATTCGATGTCAGTGTTCAATCCGGCATAGCCACACGCAAGACGGTTACGATATCCGCGGTCATGGCCGAACAACTCATACACTGATGCTATTGCCCGCTCTGTGTCGGAGACATTGGAGAATATCATTTCCGACGAACTAGCGGAAGGAGAATCGTTGTCAAAGAAATTGCAACCTGCCAACAGGCCAACCGCTAATGATAAGATTAAAATTTTATTAGTCGTTTTCATACTAGTATTGTTTTCAAGTGATTTATCCTTAGAATCCTACTGTTAAACCAAAGTTAAAAGCTCTATTCTTGGGGAAGGCCGAGAAATCGACATTCGTTGCCAATGGGTTAATCTTACTACGTGTATCCACCTCTGGATCAAGACCCGAATAAGGGCTTACACAGAATAGGTTACTCGCTGTAAAGAAGATACGCAGGGTAGTCATGTGCGCTTTCTCAAGTACATTTTGCGGTAAGGTATAACCTACCGTGAGACTACTCAAACGCAGGAAACTTGCATCCTCAACAAACTTATTGGTCAGAGCAAACTCATCACTAATCGGGTTAGCGGTCTTGGCATTCTCGTTACGTCCATCCAACAACTCCTGATAGTTCTCAAAATCTGCCTGCTTATAGAAATCAATACCGGAGATCTTCTCAGTGGTTCCTGTCGGTCGGATCATATTATAATCCTCATCCAAATAGGTATATCTATTTACATACTCATTCAGGACATTACGCATACGCAATTTCTCTGTAACAGAAGAGAACTGCAGCCCCGAGAGGTTCAGCACCTGATTACCTACACTATAAGTGAAGTTGGCATTCATATCCACTTTACCCCATTTCTGACCGCCTATATGGAAAGCAAGGTTAAAACCTCCGTTGATAATCGGCTGTGTATTACCAATCTTTTCACGGTCTGCCACACCATCGCCATCCGCATCTTTCAACTTCGGAAGACCCGGACGCGCATTTCCATAAGGTGTGCTCAACAACACTTTTTTGCCCTCAGCATTATCTACATACCACTTGCCGTTCTTATCCAATCCAGTAAAGTCCGATGCCTTGTAGTATCCTTCTACCACATAACCATATATATCACCCACTTTTCCGCCTTCTACGAGCTTGTACTCATAGTCTGCCGTCGTATAACCTGCACTAAAACAAGCTGCACTCACGTAATATGCGTCCATACCACCAAGGCTCTTTACACGCGTGTCATTATGAGAGATATTCGCAGTCAACGTCAAACCATAACTCAGATCCTTTGCTTTTCTATCCAAGATAACACCTGTTAACGACAACTCAACGCCGATATTCTGGGTAGCACCGATATTACGGTACTGATAGTTATATCCACCATCCGGCAAACGGAATTGCAGCAACAAGTCATTCGTCGTATTGCAGTATGCGTCAAAAGAACCGCTCAAACGCTCATTCCAGAAACCGAAATCCAAACCGAGGTTACGGCTGGTGGTAGTCTCCCATTTTAAGTTCTCGTTCGGCGCTATCAAATCGTCGCCACCTATATAGTATTGAGTGGGGAACAAACCACTGTTGGCAGCTGAATAGACCAGATACTCTGGATGGATAAAACCTAAATCAACATTATTATTACCCACTAGACCATAAGTAGCACGCAACTTAAGGTTGGACATCACATTCTGTGCCGGCGCCATCCACTCCTCATCAATAATACGCCAAGCTACGGCTACAGAGGGAAAATAACCCCAGCGGTTCTTCTTGTTAAACTTCGTCGAAGCATCTGCGCGGAACGTAGCGGTCAGATAGTACCGACCGGCGTAGTTATAATCAAATCGACCAATAAGAGAAAGCATGTTGTCATTCGGAGATACGTAGGTATTGGTAACATAAGCATCCGCTGCTCCGAGGTGATCAAACACCGTCTCACCCGTTAACTTAGGATCATAGCCGAAGCCTTTGATTGTCCGCAATTCGGATTTACGGACGATGACCTCCTCCGCAGCAAAAATCTCGAATGAGTGCTTATCAAAACTCTGCTTCCAATCGAACGAACCGGTATGTTTCAAACGAGATGACTTCTCATCCGTGCAAATGACGTTTCCGCGGCCGGCCTGCGTGTATGCCGAAACGGTAGAACGGCTGTAATAATTCGTCGGACCATAGTATTGGTTCTTAGCTATATCGCGACTTTCATAACCAAGGTCAGCCTTTACCGTAAAATTCTTGAGGAATTTGTACTGAATATATCCCGACAATGTCCATTTGTTGTCGGATTTATTTTTATAACTATGATTGATTGCAGTGATTGGGTCGTATAGAGAACCGAAGGATACCTCATCTCCATCCATCTCCATATTTTTCAGTACTTCATCCGACAATTGTAGAGGGAAATACTGCACTGCATTGGCCACGCGGCTCTCGGATTTCGAACCGGATTCTTCGGCGGTATTCATACCCGAACCAAGCACTTTCGTATTCGTGTAACGAGCCGTAACACCCAGAGTCAAATTTTTAATCGGTTGGAACTTGGACTTAAACGACAGATTATTACGCTTGTAGTCCGAACCATACAAGATACTCTCATCGTCAACACGATTGTAACTTAAGTTAAAATTCGCCTTCTTGTTACCGCCGCTTACCGAGAACGTATGATTGCTATTCAAACCCTTACGCCCGAATGTTCTTTCCTGCCAATCCACCTCTCTATCTGCCCAATAATCGAGTATCGAATGAATATCCGTCGTTGGATTAGTCGTATATTCCGGATCGAAAGTCTGAAAGAAATAGCTGGCTGCATTATCTTTTTTATTGATCTCCTGCCACTCACGTTGCAGCACAATAAAATCCTGTACGTTCATCATGTTGTACTTGGATGTCACTTTCTTCCATCCTAAATAACCGGTATAATCCACATGAAAGACCATCTTATCTTCACTATCCGTTGCCGGCTCTTTGGTAGTAATAATGATAACACCGTTCGCACCCTGGGCTCCGTAGATAGCCGTAGCCGCAGCATCTTTCAGCACGTCCATCGAAGCAATATCACTCGGAGCAATATCTGCTATAGATGAAACAGGGAATCCGTCCACGATATATAAAGGATCACTACTCTGGGTCAATGATGTACCACCACGCACACGAATCTTCATCTCCGCATCAGGAGCACCGTCTGACGTTGTCACAGAAACACCGGCTAACTTACCTTGCAGCGCCTCTGCTGCACTCGTTACCGGAATATCTTTCAGTTGCTCTGCACTTACAGAACTGACCGCCGTCACCAAGTCACGCTTTTTGGTCGTTCCGTAACCCGTTACAACCACTTCCTCAAGCACCTCGCTGTTCTCGCTCAGCACTACGTTCATCACATCGCCGGTGATGTTCAGCTCCTGCGTCTGCATTCCGATGTAGGAGAAAACAAGCACTTTGGCATCGTCCGGTACTTCGATCGTGTAATTACCGTCGAAATCTGTCACTGTACCCAACGTGGTACCTTTTACTACGACGGATGCAGAGATAATAGTCTCACCCGTCGGGTCTTTCACTGTTCCGCTAATCACACGAGCCTCAGCAGCTATGCAGATAAACAACATTGCCGACACAATCATGGTACGAAACATACTGATACTCAGTCTCATAAAAAGAATTGTTTGTGTTGATATTAAATTTATAAATTTATTTTGCACTACTTTTTAACAAATACGGCTGCAAAATTACAAAAAAAAAAACACACAAATGTGTATTTTTTGACGGAAAAAGTAGACATACGCATATTTTTGCCAAATTCACTTTACAAATCACACATCAAACATCAAACATTACACATTACACATTACACATTACACATTACACATTACACATTACACATTA
>CAMJJT010000030.1 GCA_946406195.1 uncultured Bacteroidales bacterium | reverse complement strand
AGGTTGTAATATGCGGTATTATATGATTTGCCATCAGCGGCAGTAGTTCGGAAAAACCGAACAACTGAATTTTGATCCAATTCTCCTTCTTCGAAAATATGCTTAAGATGTTCGCTAATAGTAGATTTTGCCTTGCCAAAGAGGGCAACCATCTGCTCCTGAGTAATCCAAACTGTTTCGTCTTGAAGAATAACATCAATAGCGGCTTTGCCTTCTTCGGATTGATAGATAACAATCTCTCCTTTGGTATCTTTTGTAAGATCTTGTGTATTCATAAAATATTTAAATTACTTGCAAAATTACACAAAAAAAATGACATACGCAAATTTTTTGAGAATTGAGAATTGGGGATGGTGGGGGGCGGGTAGGGGAAATATTGGGGATAGGGACGGTGGTACTTCGGCCCTCCCACCTTGATGGTGGGTTCCCTCCGAAAATACTTTCGCATTTTGCGGGATATAGACAAGGGCGGGGATTTTTTTTGAGAAAAAAGACTAAGGTCTCTCCTTAAAGAACCCTGAGCGGCTATCCGTGAGCAAGCTCCCGATTGACGCTCAGGGACCTTTAAGACGCGATAAATCGCTCCTTTTTCTCAAAAAAATCCCCGAACGCTTGCATATATGCAAAATTTGTTGTAATTTTGCACGCTAAATGGAATTATTATGCCTCGGACAACAAGTAAAAACTCAACTATAAGTGCGGAGAATGGTTCGGAACGAGCTATCTGTGTGGAGAAATTAGGCGGTTGGAAAGCTGTGAAACAGTTTTGCGAGGATCGTCGTACACGCATGATCATCGGTATCGTGCTGTTCACCTTCTCCATCATCGCGCTGCTTGCATATATCAGTTTCTTATTCACCGGCACGTATGACCAATCGGTGCTCTCGATGGAGCATGCCGAGCGGATTGCTAACCGTGAGGCGATTCGTAATCTATTAGGCTTGCCGGGTGCTCATCTGGCGCAGTTCCTCATTGACGGCAGTTTTGGATTTGTGAGTGTGCTGCTGGTCGGTATGATCGGTATTTATGGTTTGAGGTTGATGCACGTAGTCAGAGATATTCCGGCGATTCGTATATTCTGTTGCGGCACGTTCTGGGTGCTGTGGGGCGCTATCGTTTTAGGGTTTGCGCAGCAGATGATTCATATGGGTTCTTTCCGTTGGGGCGGTCGGTTCGGCACATGGTCGGCGCAATGGATGAGCAGTTATATAGCTACTACGGGTACGCTGCTCTTGTTGCTCTTGGTGCTGGTGATTTTCCTCATCGTAGCAGATCCTAAGTTCATCGACCGCTGCAAAGCCTTCGGAATGTGGATGAAAGGGCTCTTTGCTAAAAAGCCCAAGGAGGAAACAGAAGTGAGCCTTCCGACAGACGAACCCGGAAAGACCGAAGTAACAATCGATATCCCCCTGACGGAAGAGGAACCTCATCCTCACCCGAAAGCGGAGGAGGAGAATCCGAAAATGCCGGACGATGAGGTGACATTCACGATCGAGCCTGTACAGGAGGAGACGAGAGAGGAGAGTGGAGAGACGAGAGACGAGAGCCGAGAGCCGAGAGTGGATGATAATAATGAGCCTTTAGGCGACGCTCCGCTGCCGATGGAAGAACCGGAAAATATACAAAGTGACGATGTGCAAAGGACGAAGAACGATCCGGCATTGGAGATTGAGGATGTGAACGAGGATGAGTTGTACACCAAAGATCCGGACAAGCTCTTGGAGAAACTGGGGCCGTACGATCCACGTAAGGACTTGGAGTTCTACAAGTTCCCCTCGCTGAACCTGCTGAAGGTCTATGACAATGAGTCGGCGCCGGTGATCAACGAAGACGAGCAGCGTGCTAACGGCGCACGAATAGTGACCACTTTGCGTAATTACGGCATAGAGATCGAGTCTATCAAAGCGACGGTAGGTCCGACCGTGACACTCTATGAGATCGTTCCGAAAGCCGGTATTCGCATAGCGAAGATTCAGGCTCTGGAGAACGATATCATGATGAGTCTGAGTGCGACAGGAATCCGTATCATCGCTCCTATGCCGGGTAAGGGAACGATTGGTATCGAGGTACCGAACGAGAAACCTCAAGTCGTTTCCATGCACTCTGTGATCGCTTCCAAACGTTTCCAAGACGAGCAGAAGATGAAACTGCCGATTGCGTACGGGCGAACGATCACGAATGAGGTCTTTATGTTCGACCTTGCCAAGACGCCTCACTTGCTCGTAGCGGGTGCAACAGGTACCGGTAAGTCCGTAGCTATCAATGCGATCATCACGTCCCTGCTCTATAAGAAACATCCGGCGGAGCTGAAACTCGTGATGGTGGACCCGAAGATGGTGGAGTTCGCTCCCTATAAACCGCTGTTGAAACATTTCTTGGCGGCGATGCCGGACACCGATCCCGAGCAGATCGTCATCACGGAGTGCGACCGTGTGATCAACACCCTCAACTCGCTCGTCATCGAGATGGAGAACCGCTATAAGTTACTCATGGATGCGGGTGTGCGTAATCTGGAGGACTATAATGACAAGTTCGTGCGCCGTAGGCTGAACCCGAATAAACTCATCGCAGACAGTCTGCATCACCAGTACCTGCCTTATATCGTAATCATCATCGATGAGTACGGCGATTTCATCATGCAGGCAGGCAAACAGGTGGAGACACCGATTGCACGTATCACTCAGAAAGCGCGTGCCGTGGGAATGCACATGATCCTCGCTACCCAGCGTCCGTCCGTGAACATCGTCACGGGTGTCATCAAAGCGAATATACCGACCCGTATAGCGCTGCGTACCCAATCCGTCATCGACAGCCGTACCGTGCTGGATGCGAAGGGAGCGGAGCAGCTCATCGGTCGCGGAGACAGCCTCTATGCCGGTAACGCTTCCGTGACACGTATCCAGTGTGCGTTTGTCGATACGCCGGAGGTGGACGAGATAGTAAAGCATATATCCAAGCAGCAACGCTATACCGAGCCGTACCAATTGCCTGAATATGTAGGTGAAGGCGGCGAAGGGGATGCGTTGGCTCCGGGAAGCGTCGATATGAAACGGCTCGATCCGATGTTCGCCGATGTGGCACGGTATGTGGTCAGCAAACAGGAGGGTTCTACTTCCCGTCTGCAACGTGCCTTCGAGATCGGTTATAACCGTGCCGGAAAACTGAGCGACCAACTGGAGGCGGCTGGTATCGTAGGACCGAACAAGGGTCCGAAAGGAAGGGATGTGCTCATCCAAGATCTGGACCAACTCGACAAACTGTTAGAAGAATTAGGAGTGAAATAAAATCGGATTACGAATAATCACAATGACGACATTATTAACTATATTAACGGTGCTCAGTTCGTTTTTGACGAATCTGGAGAATAAGACCCTGCAGTCGGATTTTACTATTACGATAGCGGAAGAGGTCAATGCGCCGATGAACTACCCCGGGCAGATTATTCTGCATGGCGATCAGTTCCGGTTGGAGATGATGGCTATCGAGGCGGCGTATGACGGCAAAACGATGTATATGTATTCGAGCGAGACGGACGAGTTGACGCTTTCCAATCCGACGGAGATGGAGTTGTTGGAGGCAAATCCGTTCTTGTATGCGAAGGCATTGTTGGATGTATGTAACATCACCGAAAAAAAGTCGCAGGATGGAACACAAACGATCATCACCCTGACGCCAAAGGATCAGTCTATCGGCATTAACCGATTCACGTTGCATGTGCGCAATGCGGACCTCATGCCCCTAAAAGCGGAGATCAAAGAGGGGAAGAAGATTTCGTCTCTGAAAATGAAAGAGCCGAAGTTTGTGACTACGCCAAACGAATACGTACTCAAACCCGGTAAGAATACCTTTGTGAATGATATGCGTCTATAAAGTTGAAAGTTTAAAGTTGAAAGAATGAAAGTTAAATGTTTGATAATTGGATCAGGTCCTGCCGGTTACACCGCCGCTATCTATGCGAGTCGTGCTAACTTGGAGCCGGTACTGATTGAAGGACCGCAGTTAGGCGGACAGTTGACTACCACCACAGAGGTGGAGAATTTTCCGGGTTATCCCGATGGTGTAGAACCCTTCACGATGATGGATGATATGCGTCGTCAGGCAGAGCGTTTCGGAACTCAATTCGTTTCCGGCATCGTGACGAAAGTAGATTTCTCTGTCAGTCCGAAGAAAGTGATAGTGGAAGACGAGCAGGAATACGAAGCGGACGCAGTGATTATAGCAACAGGTGCTTCCGCAAGATACCTCGGTATCGAGTCGGAGCGTACCTACAAAGGACGCGGCGTGAGTGCTTGTGCTACCTGCGACGGGTTCTTCTATCGCAAGAAGACGGTAGCTGTAGTAGGCGGCGGAGACACGGCGTGCGAAGAGGCGAACTATCTGGCAGGGCTGTGCGAGAAAGTATATATGATTGTGCGTAAGCCATACCTTCGTGCCTCGGAGATCATGCAGCAACGTGTGCTGAACAATCCCAAGATCGAGGTGCTCTTTGAGCATAACACGCTCCAATTAACCGGTGATGGCAAGGTGCAGGGAGCCGATCTCGTTTACCGCAAAGGTGAGCCCGACGAGGCGATGAAGCATATCGACATCGATGGTTTCTTCCTCGCTATCGGTCATCATCCGAATACGGATCTCTTCAAGGACTTCGTAAACCGCGATGCGGAAGGTTATATTATCGTGGAAGGTGATAGTCCGCGTACTAACGTACCCGGAGTGTTTGCTGCCGGTGATTGTGCTGATCCTCATTACCGTCAGGCAATCGTGGCGGCAGGTTCCGGCGCCAAAGCGGCTATTGAAGCGGATAAATATATCAAGAGTTTGTAAGAAGAGAGTGCACCAACTCGTTTATAGACGTCTGACCATCATTGATGATAGTCAGGCGTTTATTTTGTGGGATAGAAGCATAGGCGTTCTCTTGCGCCCGTACACGTGCGCGAACCTTATATCTATTCGCGGGCAAAGCGTTCCCCTTATAATCGCGGGCAATGACGCGTTCGATACGCATCGCTTCCGGCGCTTCAACGACCACGATCTTATCGCACAAACTATCCAAACCTGCTTCGCAGAGAATAGCCGATTCGATGAATAAGACCGACTTGGAGGACTGCCCGTGACGGAGACAAATATCCGCTTTTACGGCAGGGTGAACAATCTTATTGAGTTTCTCCAACAATTCTTTTTTGTCAAAGACACGCTGTGCCACATAAGCGGTGTTATACTTACCATCCACGAACGCTTCTTTGCCCAGCAGATCTATGATCGCTTGTTGCACCTCGTCATTCTCCGCAATAATCCGTTTCGCCTCACGGTCGCAGTCATAGACCGCGAAGCCCTGCTTCTCCAATTCCCGAGCGATAGTGGATTTACCGCTTCCTATACCTCCTGTGAGACCAATAATCATACTAAAATTGAAAATATATGAACGGTTGCATCTCTGCCGAGACGAATTGATAGATGACGACGATAGCGAGGCAGACGGCAATGACCATCAGCCAAAGAGGCATCGCGCTGAACCATAAGCGGTAACGTCTTTTCCAGTTGGTAGGAAGCCAGTGAATAGCCATTCCGGCAATGAACATCGCTACCACCCATCGGTACTCCCAAAGGAAATCCGGAATAATGGCATTACTCCATGCGCCGCCTATCTGATTGACCATGTTCTTCGCCGTTTCCCATGCTACCTCGTTCGCTGTTTCAGGGTCGAGGTTACTGCTGGAACGGAAGAAGAGACGCGTGAAAGTGATGAACGTGAAGGTCTGGAGTACAGCCCAAGCTTTGGCTAATTGAGAATTGATAATTGCTAATTGAGAATTAACCGTTATGTCTTGCGTGATCAGCCAATAGATATATCGGATGGCGGTACCTACCCAAATGATCGCTGCCCAAACGGCAAAGAGCCGCCAAGCCGGCAGATGGGTGTAGTAATCCGCGCAGCAGAGTCCGGCGGTAAGGAGCGTCATCGCGCAGAAACGGATATGCCAGTTCATATCCCGCCATATTTTCTCGACAATCATTCCAATGCCGTTGATACCACCCCAGATGATGAAGTTCCAACTGGCACCATGCCATAAACCGCCTAATACCTGCGTGATGAAGGAGTTGAGGTTGGCGTAGAGAAGCTTGCGCTTCTCGACCGCTGCGCTGTTGGACAGCTTTGCTGTAAGACCGTTCGCTTCGTTCATTGTAAGACCGCTTCGCTGTAAGACTTTATCGCCAATCGCCACGCTGATCATGAAGAGGGCGAAGGGGACGAGGATCTGCCACCACCATCCGGTGAGCGCGGCAGAAACAAAAGCAATCAAACTCATCCAGAAATAGGTACCGAAACCGATAGTCCGATTACCGCCTAAGGGGATATACAGATAGCCTTTGAGCCATCTGCCCAGCGACATATGCCATCTTCTCCAGAACTCCTGCGGACTCTGCGATTTATAAGGCGAGTTGAAGTTCATCGGCAGGTAGAAACCCATCAGCATCGCAACGCCGATAGCGATGTCCGTATAGCCCGAGAAATCCGCATAGACCTGCAGCGAATAAGCGAATAAGGCAAACAGGTTCTCAAATCCCGAGAAGAGTAAGGGGTTATCAAAGACGCGGTCAATGAGGTTCACCGCCAAATAATCGGACATGATGATCTTCTTCGCCAAACCGTTCAAGATCCAAAAGACAGCGATGCCGAAGAGTCGGCGTGAGAGTCGATAAGGCTTGTATAACTGCGGGATGAACTCTTCCGCCCGAACGATAGGTCCCGCTACTAACTGCGGAAAGAAGGATACATAGAATCCAAAATCCAGGATGTTCTTCACCGGTTCGATCTTCCGCCGGAATACATCGACGGTGTAAGAAATGACTTGGAAGATATAGAACGATATACCTACCGGCAGGATGATGGTGTCCACGCTGAACCGCCCTGCTTCGGAGAAACCGTTCCCTATATACGCGAAGATGTCAAAGACCTGAAAAGCGGTACCGAAGAGGTCGTTGATCATGTTTGTGAAGAAATACGCATACTTGAAATATGCCAGCAAACCGAGGTCTATGATGATTGAGAGCATGAGCCACAAGACCGCTTTGCTGACAGACCGCTTCGCTGACAGATTTTTATGGATTCGTCCGGCGATGAGCCAATCGGAAAGGGTGACGAACGCTAAGATGAGTAGGAAGAGCCCGCTCGTTTTATAGTAAAAGAACCAGCTGACGAAGAGGAGATAGACGTTACGCAGATGGAGTTTAGTATGGACCGGCTTCGCCTGACAGAGTACAGACCGCTTTGCTGACAGACCGCTTTCGCTGACAGACAGGATTAGCGCAAAGAGCGCATAGACCAATGCAAAGAATGCCCAGAAATAAAACTGGGTGAAGAGCAAGGGACTATCCGCGTCAAATCCTAATATGTGTTGCCAGAAATCACTCATTTCCTTCCATCATCCACTCAACTACTGCTTTCCCTGCTTTACGGGCACCGGAACGGGTGAAATGGACGCCGTCTGTTCCGGCGAGTCCTATCTCCTGCCAATGTTTCATACTACCTGCGCCGCCCATCCATCGGTAGAGACTGAAATAGGCGATATTCTCCTCCAGCGCCATCTTGCGCAGCAGTTTATCCATATAGGGCACCATGGGGTAGGTGACCCATTCGCCTTCTGTCTGGGTCAGCATATCGCTAGGACCGATAAAGAGGATAGAGGCATCCGGCGCCAAGGTTCGCATGAGTTGTACCTGTTGGCGTAGTCCTTTGACGATGCCTTGGATGGTACCCGGGTTCTTGTTCGACGGGATAGCGTTTCCGCCAAATTGCAGGATGATGAGTCGTACGTTCTGTTCGCTATAGAAAGTAGCCAATAGGGCGCTGTCTATTTTCGTGAACACCGTTCCGAGACATCCGCGCATAGGGATATTATCGACGATGACACCTGTGGGGCTCTCTTGCGACATGCCATACACGTTGCCCCGTCCGCGTAGATACACCGTGTCGCCGGCTATCGAATCGCGGATGGTCGGGTCTGCGAAGATTTGCCATCGGCTATAACGCTTTCTGCCGTCCATCGGTGTACAAATAGCCATTATTTCCTCGCTTCCTTTGACGAGGCTGTCGTTCATGACCGCTACCTGACCCATTACGCCGTACAAACCATCTTCGCGTTGATCTCTTTTTGGACCGTACACCAAGTATCTCCGAGGACCTTGTGCCGGCATGGTGAAACGACCGTTCATGTACAGTTGTTGTCTGACGGTGCGGCTTGGGATAGTCTGCGCTAATGGCAGCAGACCTGCTCCTGAACCGCCGTATTTGTCCTGCAGGGTCTCGCGGATCTGTTGACTCATCCGGTCCTCTTCAATCTGGCTGTCTCCATAATGGAGCACACGCACCTTTCGGCTACCTGCGTCCTCCAAGGAGGCATAGAAAGCGCGCAAGAAGATACGACTGTCGGTGGTGGAATCGACGGTTATTTTAGGAGCTACAGGAAGCGTCTCTACCGGAGTCGGAGTGAGGGCGGAGTCTATGAGAGGGAGGGTGTCGAGAGAAGGAATCGTATCGATAGGAGTTATCGTATCGATAGTATGGATAGGTTTTTCTTCGCCGATGACTTCGGCGAGGGTGGGCCAGCGGAGTTCCTTTCCGCCGAACGCAATACGTCCGGGCAACACTACACAGAGTGCTGCCAGACATGCCATCACGCAGGCTATAAATATCAGTACTTTACGGGGAGTCAATTCTCAACTATTTATTACTTTTTCCACAATGCGCGGCTAAACAATAACAATACCGTAAAAATCTCCAGACGTCCGATGAGCATGACGAAGGTAGCGGTCCATTTGGCGGCGTCAGGGAAGGCGGCATAACATCCGCTTGATCCCCACTGACCGATGGACACACCTACGTTTCCGATCATCGAAACAGCTACTCCGATGGACTCGTCGAAGCCGATACCGCACACGCAGAAACAGAGGGACGCCAGTACGATGATCACGATATAGAAGAACATGAATGCTACCACATTACTCGTCGTTTGTTCTCGGAGTGTGTTGCCGTTAAACCGCACGGGAATGACGGCATTAGGGTGAATACGACGTTTGATCTCCGCCAATGCAGACTTGGCGAAGATAGCCAAACGTACCCATTTCATACCTCCGGAGGTCGAACCCGAAGCACCTCCGGTAAACATCAGGAAAAAAACAATCATCCAAAGGATAGGCGGCCAAATCATATAGTCGGCAGCTACAAAACCGGTACTGGTGATAGTAGCAACAGCCGTGAAGAAACCTAACCGTATGCTTGTGAGCGCGCCATTTGTGAAGATTAGCAGACCGATTGTGAGAATCAGTCCTGCGATGAAACATGCCCCAATATACCACCTTGTTTCCTCGTCCCGGAAGAGTCGCTGCGGCTTACCGCGGAAGGCATAAATGAGTTGGGTGAAGTTGATACCCGATAGGAGCATGAAAAGGAGAATAATCCACTGGATTTCCGAAGAGTAAGCAATCACACTGTCATTATGCGTAGCGAAACCACCGGTTGAGATCGTTGCCATTGAATGGCAGACGGCATCGAACCTATTCATGCCAAAGAGCCAAAGAAGAATCCCTTCGCCTAATGTTAGAAGGATATAGGTGACCCACATATGTTTGGCAGTATCAGCGATGCGCGGACTGAGTTTATCATAACTCACGCCCGTCACTTCGGCGCTGTAGAGCTGCATTCCGCCCAGACCGAACATCGGCAGAATAGCCACACTGAGGACGATGATACCCATACCGCCTATCCACTGGGTCAAGGCTCGCCAGAGAAGCGTCGAGTGGGTTTGTGCCGCTACGTCGGTGAAAACGGTTGAGCCGGTGGTGGTGAATCCTGCCATAGTCTCGTACCAAGCATCAGTGATGGAAGGCAGTGCACCGCTTAACCAATACGGTAACATGCCGAACAGCGAATAGACGATCCAAACGGCAGCCACAATGACATAGCCTTCCCGTTCACCCACACGTTTCTCGGCGTTTCGTCCAGCGGCTAACATCCACCAGCAACTCAGCCATGTGATGGCACTCGCAGCAATCCATGCACCCAAATCTGCCTCTTGGTACCACCAAGCCGCAAAAGTAGGGATAAGCATGAACTGCGCCTCGAGCATCGTCAGCACACCCATGGTCTTGAAGACCAATCGCCAGTTAAACATCCGTGTCATTTGAAATATCGCTCCAAGTTACGTATTACATGGCTTTTACAGAAGACTACCACCAGATCGCCGGAGATGATTTGCGTATCACCGTTTACCAATACACCTTCTCCCGCCCGTACTATACCGGCTATGTTCGCTTCGTCGGGAATATCCAAATCACGCACTTTGTTCTTGGTGACCTTACTATCCTCTTTGGCGTAGAACTCCACGATCTCAGCGTCCGCGTTCGTCAGGTTATGTACGCCGCGAACCGAGGCATCCAGCAACATTTGGTAGATATAGGAAGCGGCGATGGTTTTTTTGTTCAGCACCGTACCTATATCCAGACCTTCCGCCATAGGGATATAATCGAGGTTCTCCACCTCTGCGATGGTCTTGCGAACTCCGAACCGTTTGGCGGCAAGGCAGGCGAAGATGTTCGCTTCGCTGCTATCCGTTACGGCTACGAAGGCGTCCGCCTCCTGGATACCTTCTTCCTTGAGAACATCCATATCCGAGCCGTCGGCATTGATGATGAGGGCGTTAGGCACTTTCTCGCTTAGGGTATTGCATAGATCGCGGTCTTTTTCGATGATCTTGATATTCATCTCATCCACGAGTTCAGTAGCTGCTTTGCGGGCAATGCGGTCTCCTCCAAAGAAGATGACGTTCTTGATCTCGCGTTTGTTCTTACCTAACTCTTCGCGCATAAACTCCATGTTTTCTTTCGGGCACACACAATAGACCAGATCGTTCACTTCCACGGTGTCTTGACCGCGTGGAATAATGGTTTGTTGGTCACGTTTGATAGCTACAATGCGGTATTTACCGTGGTTATAGATACCCGAGGCGAAGGTCTGACCGAGCACTTTGGCGGTCTCCCGTACCTTGATGATACATAACTCTAAAGCCCCCTGACATAACTGCAGATGATAGCGCATCCAGTTGGTGCGCAGACTGGCTTCGATCTCGTTCGCCGCCAACACCTCCGGATAAATGAGGTGGTTGAGACCCATGTCCTCAAAGAATATCTTATTCTCCGGCAGTAAGTACTCATAGTTGTCGATACGCGCCAAGGTACGTTTGGCGCCTAACGAGTTGGCGATGAGACAGGCGGTCATGTTCTCTGTCTCGTGGGGTGTAACGGAGATGAACAGATCGCATCCCTCTACGCCTACTTCGCGCAAGTCGTGGATAGAAGTAGGGTTGCCTGCACGCGTCAACAGATCGTAGTTGGCGCTCAGGTCTCCCAAACGCTCCGGATCCTCGTCCAGCAGACTGATTTCCATATCTTCGCGGCTCAGCAGTTTTGCCAAGTGCGTACCTACTTCGCCTGCACCAGCGATAACAATTCGCATATTAATCCCTCCTTGTCTAATTTAAGCATATGATAAAGCTCTTTGGTAGAGCCGTGTTCTACAAACTGATCGTTCACACCGAGACGCACCACGCGCGGGGTGTAGCCGTGATCTGCCATCCATTCCAAGACGGCGCTTCCCATACCTCCGGCGATGATTCCGTCCTCTGCCGTCACGATGGTCTTGAAGTTCTTGCCTACTTCGTGTAGGATCTCCTCGTCCAGCGGTTTCAACCACCGCATATCGTAGTGGGCAATTGAAAGTTGAGAGTTGAGAGTTGAGAGTTGAGAGATAGCTTCTGCCATCGTGTTTCCGATACTGCCGATGGTCAGGACGGCGATGTCTTTTCCGTCACGGAGCTTGACACCTTTGCCGTACTTGACTCCCTCCCTTGAGGGGAGGGTCGGGGAGGGGTTTTGGCTTGTTCTTCCTCTCGGGTAACGAATAGCCACAGGTCCCTCCATCGTCTCTGCTAATCGCATCATCTCTCTTAGGTCCTCGCCCGTCATCGGCGCACAGATCTGCATGTTGGGAATAGGACGCAGATAAGCGAGGTCGAGCAGACCATGGTGCGTAGCTCCGTCGTTGCCGACGATACCTGCGCGGTCGATACAGAAGACTACGTGCAGGTTCTGCAGCGCTACGTCATGCACGATGTTATCGTATGAGCGTTGGAGGAAAGTGGAGTAGATATTACAGTAGGGCACTATACCTTCTTTCGCCAAACCGGCGCTGAAAGTCACGGCATGTCCTTCGGCGATGCCTACGTCAAAGACGCGGTCCGGCAGCTCTTTCTGCATGATGCTCATCGAGCAGCCGGAAGGCATAGCGGGCGTGATACCTACTATCTTCTCGTTCTTCTTCGCCAATTCCAGCAGTGTCTCGCCAAACACCTCTTGCCAAAGAAGTGGAGTAGGTTGTTGGTCGTTTGCCGTTAGTCGTTCGCCGGTAGTGACATTAAACTCTCCCGGAGCATGCCAAACGGTCTGGTCGTTCTCTGCAGGGGCATACCCCTTGCCTTTCTTGGTGATGATATGCAGCACTTTCGGTCCGCGGTGGTTCTTGATCTCGCTGAGGATACGTACCAGCCCGATGACGTCATGTCCGTCGGTAGGACCGAAATAACGGATATTCAATCCGGTGAAGATATTACTGGGTTGTTTGCTGAAAACGGCTTTGAGACTGTTGTTACGACGTAACATCGCGCGCCGTTTGCGTTCATCGACTAAGTGCAGTTTCTCCGCAATCCGGTATAATCTCCATCGCCATTTATTATAGGTAGCGCTGGTGGTCAGATCGACCAAGTACTGGGTGAAACCGCCTTTCAAGGGGTCGATTGCCATATGATTGTCGTTGAGGACGATGAGCAGGTTGTTCTGGTCCATGGAGGTGTTGTTGAGACCTTCAAAAGCCAAACCTCCCGTCATAGCTCCGTCGCCGATGATAGCTACGACGTTACGTCTAACAGGCGAAGCCGGTCTATCAGCGTTAGCGGTCTTTATTCTTTCAGCGAAGCGGTCTGCTACATCTATGCCGAGAGCGGCAGAGATGGAGTTGGAGGCATGTCCCGCAATGAACGCGTCATACTCGCTCTCGGCAGGGTTGGTGAAAGGACTCAGTCCCTTGAACTGACGGTTGGTGTGAAAACGGTCCCGACGACCGGTCAGGATTTTATGGGCATAAGCTTGGTGTCCCACGTCCCATACTAATTTGTCATTAGGCGTGTCGAACACATAATGCAAGGCAACCGTCAACTCGATTGCTCCCAAGGACGAGCCCAGATGTCCCGGGTTCTTACTCAGCGCTTCGATGATGAACTGCCTCAACTCCGCACAAACAGCCGGCAATTCCTCCAGACTTACTTTCTTCAAATCTGCCGGCGAATCAATCTTATTGATGTACTGATAGTCCATTTAATGACCTTGTTTATACTTTATCTTTTACGCGTATAGGCGCGTATTACGCAATTTCGGCTGCAAAGGTACTGCTTTTTTTGCATATATGCAAATAAAAAAGCAAAAAAAGAATCAATCACCCCTCATTTACGTTACCACATCGTTACCACTACACAACGTTCTTGAACTATTCAATGCGGCTAAATCCTCTAAATTGACGCAAAGTTGAGAAAAAAATGAAATTTTTCTTATTTTTATTTGCATATTTCCAAAAATTGTAGTAATTTTGTACGCAAAATCGATTTACTTGCATTTTTAGGCTCAGCCTTCTGCCTGCAAAGAAGACATCATTTAATATCTTAAATCAATGAAACAATCTCATTTTTTACCACTGATCGTGTTGAGTTTGGTGCTTGCAAGTTGCTCAACTTATCAGTACACCGCTCGCCAGACGGAAGTTCGGCAGCGTCCGATTGATGCCAAAGAGCAATTGAACAGCATCACGGTTAATTATGACAAGCAGGTTACTGCTACTTCGGATTACCAGATGACCAAGAAAGATGCGATCGCTGAGGCAGAGTTCCGTTGCATCGAGGAATCTAAAATCGATGTTGTGGTTGACCCAATTTTCAAAGTAGAGTACAACCCGTTCAAGTTCAAAAGACGCTTCAAAGCTACTATCGTAGGCTTCGCCGGAAAGTACAAAGAAGAGCCGAACCGTCTCGATGATTCCAAGAAATATACGCTTGAGGAGATCGAGAAATTCAAACTGCTCTATGATGCTAATTTCCCGCAGTATTACTACCAAAAATCGAATGAGGGGGACCGCTATTTTTTTAATTCCGGCGCGCCGAAACTGAATGAGAATCCAAAATCTTCTATTCTGCTCCCTAAGAATAGTATGTCTCCGCGCGCCTATCTGCCTAATCAATCATACGACTTGAAAAAGAGTAAGGCTATCCGTAATGCAGGTATAGGTTGTATGGTTGGTGGTGTGGTTCTTTGTGTGGGTATTGGTGTGCCGATGTTAATCCGTGCAAGAACTGATGGGGCTGTCGGAGCAAGTATTGCATTTATGTCCATTGGTGCGGTAACAGCCGCTTATGCCGGTATACCGTTGTTAACAGTGGGGCAGATTCGTGTTGATCGGGCAAAGAGAACCGAATATAAGGATATTACCCTTAATTCCGGAACTAATGGTATAGGTTTAGGTTTTACGCTATAAATAGAGTAGTGTTATGAAAAGATTATTTTTTGCAACAATTACGGTGTTGGCTTTCACGCTGACGGGTTGTTCAACTTATCAATATTCAGCTCGTCAAGCGGGCATCAATCGCCAAGATATTCAGGCTACTCCCACTATCGTGGATGTGAAGGCTGATTTTAGCAAACGTGTGGAAGTTACTTCCGGATGGCGCCCTACCAAGAGTGATGCCATGGCAGAGTGTAACTATCTGGCAATCACCGAGAACAAGATTGACCTCGTAGTTGATCCGATTTATAAGATTGAGTACCGCATATTAAAGAGAAAATTCAAAGCTTCTTTGATCGGTTTCGCGGGTTATTATACCAACTCCCGTACTCAGATTGAGGACATGGAACTCATCAAAAAACTCACGCGTGAGGATATCGAGAAATACCTCATTATGCATAACCCCGAGGTGCTCAAATACATGAACGCACAGGGTGAGGTAGTGAATATCTATCACAACGATGGTCAAAAGAAATGCTGCAAGCAGGAGGTAGAGCCTGCTCCGGTTCAAGAACCTGCTACGACTCAGAAGAAGAAAAAATAAGGAGTTATTTCATTCTCAAAAATGGCATGTACCGTGGTATGTGCCATTTTTTTTGCTTTATTTCTTGCATAAGTCAAAAAAAAGTAGTAATTTTGCAAGCAAAATCATGTTGATATATAAAAATGTACTTTATAAAAGCGTTTCAAGGTTCCCATGAAAATTAGTGAGGTTCGACAAGTATTAGGTAACCGGCTGGAAGTGGTCGGAGAGGAACGCGGAGAGATCCGCCATCTGTTGACCGATAGCAGAGAGCTTGCTGCACACAGCGATTGGAAGCCCGAAGAAGTGCTGTTCTTTGCCATCAAGACGGCGAAGAACGACGGGGCAAAGTATATCCCGGAACTGAAGGAAAAGGGTGTGCGTGCGTTCGTGCGCGAAGAGGCTTTGTCCGCCTTGCAGGAACTGGCTGCCTATGTCCGCTCGCAGTTCAACGGTACCGTCATAGGTATCACCGGCTCGAACGGCAAGACGGTGGTCAAAGAATGGCTCTATCAGCTCCTCAAGGACGATTATACGGTCATCCGTTCTCCAAAATCCTATAACTCCCAGATTGGCGTGCCTTTAAGCGTGTGGCAGTTAGCTGATGCAGACCGTCCTACGGACTGTAAGACCGTTTCACTGAAAGACCGCTCCGCTGAAAGACCGGCTTCGCCTGAAAGACCTGTTCTGGCGATCTTCGAGGCGGGAATATCGCAGCCCGGGGAGATGGAGCGCTTGGAGCGGATCATCCGTCCGACGATTGGGGTCATCACCTATATCGGGCATGAGCACGACGAGAACTTCGAATCGTTAGAGCAAAAACGGGCGGAGAAGATGAAGCTCTTTGTGCATTCCGAGACCGTGATCGAGGATCCTACCCATCAAAACGTCCGTACTTGTGCGGCAGTCATGCGTGCGTTGGGCTACGACGAAGAGACGATCTCCTCCCGCATCCTGCACCAGACCCATGAGACGGTGCTGAAAGTGAACCTGTCGGCGCTCGTGGAAAATGTGCGTTATTTCCGTTCGCTTCTCCGGCCCGATACCAAACTGACCTGCATGGTCAAGGCTTTTGCTTACGGTGCAGGAAGTGTGGAGGTCAGCAAAGCCTTACAGGCCTCGGGCTTGGTGGATTACTTAGCGGTCGCGGTCGCGGATGAAGGGGTGGAGTTACGCCGCGCAGGAATCACGCTGCCGATCATCATCATGGATCCCGAGGTAGCGGCGATGGACCTGATCTTGGAGAATAACCTCGAGCCGAACGTCTATAGCCATCAGTCGCTCAAGACCGTGATAGCGGCCGCTACGTCGAAGGGCTTGGAGCATGTGCCTATCCATGTCAAGATCGATTCGGGTATGCACCGACTTGGTTTTTATAAGGAAGACATTCCTTGGCTCGTTGACCGTTTGACGCACCAGAAAGCGGTGCATGTGGCGTCTGTTTTTTCGCACCTCGCCGGTTCGGACGAGGAGCAGTTCGATGAGTTCACCCTCTCGCAGATCAAGTATTTCGATACCTGTGCGGAAGAGCTGAAGAAAGGTCTGGCGGATGAGGGAATCCTGAAACATATCTGCAATTCTGCAGGCATAGAGCGTTTTACGAAGTACCAGTTTGATATGTGTCGTTTGGGAATCGGTCTGTACGGATTCTCGTTCAACGGTGCCCGGCTCCGTAATGTGTGCTCGCTGGAGACCACTATCCTCTCTGTCAAGACCGTCAAAGCCGGAGAAACTATCGGTTACGGACGGCATACCCAGCTGACACAGGACCGCGTCATTGCGGTGATTCCTATCGGGTATGCGGACGGTTTCGACCGTCGTTTCTCGAACTATGGGGGTGAAGTATGGGTGCGTGGCAAACGATGCCCCGTGGTGGGCAATGTGTGCATGGACCAAGCCATGATTGATGTCACCGGCACCGACGCTCGTCCCGGAGACATTGCCGAGGTATTTGGCGAACATATGCCCTTACAGAAACTCGCTGATAAATTAGGAACCATCACCTATGAAATACTAACCTCCGTTTCCCGCCGTGTCCAACGTATCTATTTCTACGAATAAACTGACGATCGGTTATAAGCCCACCTCCGGTTCTTCCGAGGTAGTTGTGCAGACCGATTTGGATTTCTCGCTCTATGAGGGCGAGATGGTTTGTATGTTGGGTCCGAACGGGTGTGGCAAATCGACGCTCTTACGCACTTTGGCAGGTCTGCAACCTGCGTTGGGAGGAGAGATTAAGCCTAACCCCGACCCTTCCCTAAAAGGAAGGGAGGCTGCTAAGCAGATGGCATTAGTGCTGACCGAGCGGTTGTCGTTAGAGAACACGACGGTGCATGACGTAGTGGCGATGGGGCGTTTCCCCTATACCTCCTTCCTCGGCGGTCTGACCGACGAGGACGAGCGGATTATTGCGGAGTCTTTGGAGAAAGTGGGCTTTGATCTGTCAGCGAGTGAAACGAGCGGTCTGTCAGCGGAGCGGTCTATATTCTATCAGCCCGTAGGGCGGTCTTTTTTCAACGCTCACTCGGACGGAGAGAAACAGCGGATATTGATAGCAAAAGCTCTGGCGCAGGAGACACCTATTATATTATTGGATGAACCTACCGCCCATCTGGACCTGCCGCATAGGATCTTGGTTCTCCGGTTGCTGCGCACTTTAGCGCACGAACAGGGCAAGACCATCCTGATCTCGACCCATGAGTTGGATCTTGCTTTGTCGCTGAGCGATCGGATCTTACTGATGACGCCTCAAAAGGGCATTCAACTGGATACGGCTCAGAGGCTTCGTGAGCGCGATGCGTTTACCATCGCGTTCGGGATGGATATTTTTCATCCCTTGGATAATTGATAATTGATAATTGAGAATTTTAAAATTCTTTATACAATGGTACATGATTTATACATCTTGATGATTACGGCGGGCATAGTGAGTCTGCTGTTCAAGTTGCTCAAACAACCCGTAGTATTGGGTTACATCGTTGCGGGTATTTTAGTAGGACCTCATCTCTTCGGCGAGAAACTGGTAGAGATGGAGAATGTGGAGACATGGGGTAACATCGGTGTGCTCTTCGTGCTCTTCTGTATCGGTCTGGAGTTCCGAATGAAGAACCTCTTCGAGTCCGGCAAGGTGGCACTAATCGGCGTCTCGACGATCGTCGGCGGTATGCTTCTTTTGGGTTATGGCGTCGGACGTTTCTCGCTGCTAGACAACATGAACTCTATCTTCCTTGCCGCTATGCTCTGTATGTCCTCTACGACGATCGTCATGAAAGCGATTGACGAGGCGGGGCTGACCAAGTCGCGGTTCGTTAAGGGCGCTACGTCGATTCTCATTTTTGAGGATATCATTGCGGTAGTGCTCTTGGTGCTGCTCTCCTCGATCGCCGTGTCGAATAATTTCGAAGGTGGCGAACTGTTGGAGAAAGTAGCGATTCTTGTCATCACTTTGGCGGTTTGGTTTGTAGTGGGTATTCTTATTATTCCTACTTTCCTGCGTTGGGTACGTCCGCATCTCAATGACGAGATCCTGATTATCCTTGCGCTCGGTCTCTGTCTCGGTATGGTGCTGACGGCAGAGGAGGCTGGTTTCAGTTCCGCCCTCGGTGCGTTCGTGATGGGTATGATCCTTGCGGAGACCAAAGAGTCGCACCGCATCGAGCATCTCATGGCGCCGCTCAAGAATGTCTTTGCCGCGATCTTCTTTGTGTCCGTCGGTATGATGATTAACCCGGCTTCGCTGGTGACTTATTGGGATTCGATCCTCTTTGTAGCGCTGGTGATCATCGTCGGTATGATCGTCTTCGGTACGCTGGGTTGCTGGTGGGGCGGCGAGACGATGAAAGATGCGATGCAGACCGGTTTCTCGTTTGTGCAGATCGGTGAGTTCTCTTTCATCATCGCAGCGCTCGGTTCCAAACTCGGAGTCACCGATCCGGCTATCTATCCGATCATCGTAGCAGCGTCGGTGCTGACGACCTTCCTCACCCCGTATATCATGAAGGCGACCATCCCCTGCTATAATTTCCTCTACAACCATGCCTCTCAGAAACTGCGCGATAAGATTGACCTTCGCGAGAAAGAGGTAGAGGCTGCCGAGAAAGCAGCTGCTGAGACCAAAGAAGCGGAAGGACCATCTACCGCAGACAAAGTGCGTCGTGCGGTCCGTAAGACCTATTTCACGAAGCATGTCGTGGATCTCTTTATCAAGAATATGACCGAAAACGATCAAAAAAATGAAGACTAAACTTCTTTTCCTTGCCGCACTGCTATGCAGTGTAACTGTCCTGATGGCGCAGGATGATCATATCGCTAACGGATTATCTTCTGTCGCAGCAATTGCGGGAGAGGCGAATACGGTAGGCGATACAGTGACTTTACCTCCTCCGGAACAGAAACCCCTCTGGAAACAGAAACTCTATTACGGCTATAATTTCGACATCTATTTTCACCATGACTCCCGTAAGGATCGCAAAGAGAACGGATGGTCGATTGCTTTGCAACCCGAAGTGGGATGGAAACTCACGGACCGTATCTATTTAGGTATGCGTGTAGGCGGTAGTTATGCCAATATGACTATCCAAAGTGATGTGAAACTGATTGACACTACCTATACCGCCGATCTGCGTGTGCATCACGGTTCATGGCAGATTGAACCGTACATGCGCTATCGGCTCAAGACGCTTTTTAACGGGAAAGTAGGAATCTGGATTGAGACGCATTTGTTTACCGGAATGGATTTCCCCCGTGTCACGGATAATATGGAGCGAGGAACGGATTATGAAGGCCTTCGTCATAGTGTTACTTATGGTTTTCAGGTATCGCCCGTGATCACGTATCAGTTCAATAAGAAGAGTACGTTCCAGATCTTCTTCTCCATCCTCAGTATCGGGTATAGCGGTAGTACATACTGCTATGCAGATGGTTCGAAACAGTACATCAACGATGTGATCATCTTCTCCGGTAAACTCAGTAACATGCTCGCGAACCAGTTCACCCCGGGCTTGTATGGTCTGAAATTCGGTGTGCAAAAGAGTTTCTAAGAGTATCTTAGGCGAACGTCATGCGTTCGGCATAAAACAGGGTAGGTTTACCATTCACCCTACAACCGATCACAAAAGCTGTGCCTCCATCCCGGAGGTGCAGTTTTTTCTTTAATTGGTCAGGGGTGAGCGGATAATTACGTGTGAGGATATTGGCCTGCTTGAGGTCTTGCTTCTCGGTAATACGCCAAACACGTCCGGGGAAGTTCTCTACCAATTGGTCTGAACAATATACATGCGTATTAACGTCCAGTTTCTTCAAATCGAATCGCTGTGCTATGAGTTTGTAGGCTCCCGCTTTTAATATTGCGGCATTGGGCTCATAGAGATATTTATCGGAATACTCGGAATACTCGGAATACTCCGATCGAGCCGCACTCTCTTCCTCTTTGGTGAACACGAGCGCTTGGTCCTTTTTGTCCAGATCTATCGTTGTGATTTGGCCTGAACCGCCGCTTAGCAACAGCAGTTCTTTGACCTCGTTCTTAATGGCGACCACATAGATATCCCATGTAACAGCAGACAATGCCGTTACTGCTTGCGTGAGGTCGAGCATAGGGGATAACTTGAGCAGGATGTGTCCGTTAGGCGTTAGATGCGAGAGAAGGGTAGGTAGCAGCTCCACCACGTTCGGCGTGCAGTCTTCGAGCCGGAAGACCTTACCTCCGTGACTGTCCCTGCGTGCAGGGTCCAAATAGATTAAGTCATACTGCCCGGCTGAGGCGATGAATTCTTCAGCGGACGTATTATGAATCGAAATAGGCTTATGGGCGAAGTTATGGGTAGCAATGCGGCATAGTTCGGCGTTCTGTTCCACATAGTCGGTGTGCTCAAAGTTTTCGCTTAAGAAATACGTATCTACTCCGTAACCGCCGGTGAGGTCAAGAAGCCTAACCCCGTCCCTTCCCTGAAGGGAAGGGTGAATGATTTGTGCTTTGTAGCGTGCGGTGAGTTCGGAGGAACACTGCTCACAGCTCAGCCGCACGGGGTACCACCAATCTTCGATTGCAGCAAAGGTGGGCAACTTGTCCGCTGTCCTTTCACGCCCTTCGACCTGCTGCAGAAACCACCGCCATTCGTCGTCGGAGAGGTGCTTGTATTTATTGCGCTGTAGAGCTAAGTCGTGTACCGACATAATAATAAGCTAAAATATCTTCGTATTTGTGTCCTTCGGACGCCATGACGGCTGCCCCTATCTGACAAAGTCCGGCACCGTGCCCCCAACCGTGACCGGAGAGGACCCATAGACCCTCCTTGTGCGAGACCTCAAACCATGAACTATAGAGACAGGATTTGGAGAGCCAAAGACGGATCTTGAGTTCTTTGCCGATGATTTCGGTGTGTTGGGTACCTATTATTTTGAGGCTGTCAATACGTCCTGAGGCTCCGCGATGAAGGGGAATAAGGTCGATGATCTCGCCGAAGTCAATGCCGGATTTGGTACGTATTATCTCGCTGAGTTCTTCGGCAGTATAGGTGACTTTCCAATCCCGAAAATCCTTGGTTTCCTGGTCATAGTCATTGAGCGCCAACCGCAGAATTTTAGGCGAAGGGGATTTGCAGTAATCGCATTGTACGGACTGGATATAAGGTACGTCGATATCTTCCCAGCAGGTTCGCCAAATCTCGGTGCGTCCACCGCAACACTTGTAATAGCGGCAGTCACAAATCTCATCGCCGAACATAAGCACTTGGCCTGCGGTGGCACGTACGGCTTCTACGGCGCGTTCATTCATGCGCCTAAGTCCCTCGTACCGCTGACAATGGTCGTCGGCACATACGTCGAAGCCCTCGTGGTTGGGTTTTTGTGTCGCCCTAATTGCCCAGCTGCGGCTGATGACTGCGTGCGCTTTGAGGAGTTCCATAGGACTGTTGGCGTTCATCTCAGACGAGATGACCGAACAGAGGTAGTCTTCGAGGTCGATGGTGTTGATGGCGGTCTCGGTGCCGTCGGCGTTCTTGCGGATCTCCAGTGTGCCTGCGAACTCTTGGTCTTCATGGCGGTCCCAGTGAAAACCAATACCTATCCGCACGTTCTTTAAGAGGAACGTGCTCTCGCGCAATTCATATTCGATATGCGGGGCAGTTAATATTCCGACGCGAATATTCAATTAAAAATTAAAAATTAAGAATTAAGAATTAAGAATTCATTCTCGCCTGTAACTCCCATGTGCGGAGACGATCTTTGTACCAGTTATTGCGGTTCATGGCTACGATGTCGCAGTTAGCGTCCGAGTTATCTTCCCACCGACGACAGTTATACACGACGTCATAGATTCGTCCGATAGGATAGTCGCGACTAATTCGCAAACCTACCGCATAGTCTTCGCCATACTTGGTGGTGGGGTAGTTTATGGTGCGCAGTAAGGGTACATAGAACCCGCGCGGAGCACCCAGACCGTTGATACGCAAGGCATTGTTGCGGCCGTTGTCGTCAGTCCACTCGCGGTGGTCAATCACACCCGGAGGAAGAATCTCACCGGCCATATTTGTCAGTTGGTATGTTCCGATCACCATGCCGTAATTGCCACTCTCGAAGC
This sequence comes from uncultured Bacteroidales bacterium, assembly GCA_946406195.1. Classification (GTDB taxonomy): domain Bacteria; phylum Bacteroidota; class Bacteroidia; order Bacteroidales; family Paludibacteraceae; genus Colicola. Next base: position 3,571 of record CAMJJT010000030.1, on the reverse strand, counting down.
AATCAATGAAACGCTGCACGGTGGTCTCGTCGAAATACGTATCATCGCTATCCAACTGAATCGCATATTTACCGCAACGCGGGTCGTGAATAGCTACGTTCCAGTTACCGCCGATAGCATGCCAGGTTTTGTCCTGCGCAATATAGACGAGTTTATCGTCCTGAATGGCTTGAATCTTCTCCGCAGTACCATCAGTAGAGTTGTCATCAACGACGATGACATTGAACGAGTAGGGTGCTCTTACTTTCTGATTCAGCGCACTATGCACGGCGTCTGTAATCGTACGTGCGCGGTTCTTACAAGGAATGATGACCGAAGCGGTTACGGGGTACGGGTTACGGGTTACAGGCAGTTCCTTATAATCGCCCGGCTTCAGGTACGCACCGATCCGTTTGAGGTGGGCAGTGACGCATTGCTCCATCTCAATCTGTACCGCTCTATTGCGCGGATCGACATAGTCGAATAACTTCTCACCGGACTTGCGGGTGTCGGTTTCTACTTCGTAGTAGAGGTACTCAGGTATATGTTCGAGTTTCTCGGCACGCAAACGAAGATCATACAGTCCTGCGAACTCGTAGTCGGTGTCCATTTGGGCAACGAGGGCTTTCAGTTTGGCGGTATCCCAGAGGAGCACCGCACCGAAATCGAAATCGTCGCGCAAGGCACCGATCTGGTAATCAATCACCGGTGCTTCGGAGATCTCCCAAGACTTCGTACCTTGTACTTTATGAAAACGGTCGGCGTACACCATCGTAGCGCCAGTCATCTCCAACACTTGAACCATTCGTTCTTGTCCCAGATAGACCCATTCGATGTCGGGTTTGAGACAAATCATGGTGTACTGTTCGTTCGCTTTCTCGGCGATCTCCTTGATTGCTTTCGTCGGGCATACTCTGCCGTGGAGAAAAAAGGTATTGATCATTGTTGTAGGGTATATTGTTAAAAATATGTGACGGTTTGAGGGTCATATGGCGACGCATCGGGAAACGGTCGATCACCGGCTCAAAAGAGATGTCTTCCGGTGTTATTTCCGATGTTTTTTGCGCCTCTTCGGCTGCTTTTTTGAGCTCGCGGTAGATGGCAACATAGGTGTACTGATAGAAGCGCGAGTAGGGTTTGAGCCCGGGTTCGGGTTTGGCTCCGCCTTTGAAGACCTGATAATAATGCTTGAAGAAACGTACACGCCATTCGAGCGCGGCGAGCGAGTGGTCATGCTCGAGGGTGTGCGCCCTGCGCTGGGCTTCTTTGATGAGTTCGCGGTTGGCTACGCAGGCTGCTGACCATTTCTTGGGGAAATGGTAGGTATATAGTTCGAAGAGTCCATCCCTGAAACGGGAGGGTCTAACGATGATACGTTTTTTGCGAGCTTGCCCTTCTTTGAGCGTGTCCATAGCACCCCAGAGCATATCGATGCCCGTATTGGCACGAAAATACCGTACGCCTTTGGTGTGAGGCGTGGATCCGGCAGGCAGTTGCACAAAAGTGGCAACAGAGGAAGCCAAACGTTTCATTACGATATTTTTCAAGTGCCGAGACATGTCGTTTAATTCTCTGATTATATGTAGTTTATACGAGTGTATTTTTAATAAAGTCTAGGATGGGTGTGGTGCGCCATGTGTTTTGTGCGTTTTTGCTCTCGGGGAGGTATTGGGACTCCATTAAAAATCCGGTGCAAAGGTACTAAAAAAAAATGACATATGCAAGCGAAGATGAAAAAAATCGCTTTAAAAATCAATTAATTTTAAATAGGCGGTAATGATGTTTTTTTATTCGGTGGTGGGGAGGATGACGTCTTTGTGGTACTCTTTGAGGCCTTCGATGGGGTCTTGGAGGATGGTGCCTAAGGGGATGCCCTCCGCCTTCATGGCTTCCTCTAAGATGGGCTTATAGTAATAGGCTATCGAGCCGACGAAACCGACAGCGCTGGTCGTTGGTCCAAGCGAGGGCTGTCGTTTGGTCGTTGGAGTGAAGTATTGCACCAGATTGCGGCGGATGAATTGGACGAAATGGTCATAGACGAGGTTGTGGATACGCGGGTCGTCTATATGGTCGGCGCAGAACTTGGATAGTTTGGCAAGGAAACGATTCGGGAAAGGTTGACGGTACACTTTCTCGATAATATCTGCCATGGAGGTGTTGTATTCCTCAAAGAAGAGTTCTTTGAGGTTGGTCGTTGGTCTTTGCGGGACAGAGCCTGTCGTTGGACCATCCAGCTGATTCTTGAGGAGGTCGCTGACGAGTCTTTTGCCAAGGACGGCAGCTGAGCCTTCATCGCCGAGGATGTAGCCCAAGGAAGGCACGCACCAATCGATCTTTTCGCCGTCATAGAAACAGCTGCCGGAACCGGTGCCTAAGATACAGGCTACGCCCGGGTTATGACCCAAGAGTCCGCGTGCGGCGCCGAGCATGTCCGATTCGACGCTTACTTCGGCTTTCTTGAAGACCGATTCCAAGGCTTTCTGCACGTATTGTTTCTTCTCCGGCGTGCAGCCCGCACCATAGAAAAAGACATGGGTGAGCGTGCCTGCCCATAAGAGCGGCGCAATCTTCGGCAAGAGTTGGTTGCAAATACTGTTACGCATCGCGTCAGAAGTTTGGAACAAGGGGTTGATCCCATCGGTGAAGACGTCAGAGTACTGACCGCTGGCGGTAACGAGGCACCAATGCACTTTTGTGCTTCCACTGTCGGCAATAAGAATCATAATGATGTACGATTTAAAGATGTACGAGGTACGATTTTTATTTTTTCGGTGCAAAATTACAGAAAAATTTTGATATATGCAAAAAAAAGTGTAACTTTGCGCCAAATTTGTTATTTTAATCTATTGAACCATGAACAATTTTAGCGCACAAGACCTCGAGCAGTTACAGTCTCGCGGCATTTCAGTAGAGAAAGTGGAGGCACAGTTAGAGTGCTTCCGAAACGGTTTTCCCGAGTTGGATATCGTATCCCCGGCATCGACGAAGAAGGGTATCTTGGCTCCGAAGCGTGCTGAGCAGGAGGAGTATATCGCTGCATGGCAGAATTACCTAGCGGAAGGACATAAGATCCTCAAGTTCGTTCCTGCTTCGGGTGCAGCCAGCCGTATGTTCAAGAACCTTTTCCAGTATCTGGAGGACGGCATTGAGACACCTTTCATTCAGGAATTTCTGGCGCATAAAGACTGTTTTGCTTTTGGTCCCCAGTTGGCAGGCAAAGAGGGTCAAGAGGCGGTGCGTTATCTGCTGAACGACATGCACTACGGTGAGTTGCCGAAGGGTTTGCTCTTATTCCATAAATATCGCGATGGTGCGCGCACGCCCGCGTTAGAGCATATGGTAGAGGGTGCACAGTATTGTGTGGCACCATCGAAGGACGGAGAGAAACCGACTGTGTATCTGCATTTCACGGTGAGTCATGACCATCTGCCGCTTTTCCGTCAGCACATCGCGGATAATTTGAAGAAGTTTGAGGACAAGTATAACGTCAAGTATGATGTCACTTTCTCGGAGCAGTTACCTTCGACAGACACGATAGCCGCTAATCCGGACGGTACGCCGTTCCGCACGAAAGACGGTAAGTTGCTCTTCC
>CAMJJT010000029.1 GCA_946406195.1 uncultured Bacteroidales bacterium | reverse complement strand
GCCGCTAATCCGGACGGTACGCCGTTCCGCACGAAAGACGGTAAGTTGCTCTTCCGTCCGGGTGGTCACGGTGCGCTCATCGAGAACCTCAACCAGCAGGATGCGGACATCGTTTTCATCAAGAACATCGATAACGTGGTGCCGGACAGGCTCAAGAAAGATACGATTCGTTACAAACAGATCCTTGCCGGCGTGCTGGTGACGGAGCAGAAAAGGGTCTTCGAGGCGCTTAAGAACCCTGATTTGAGTGACGAAGAGCGCGCTAAGTTGAACCGTCCTATTCGTGTGTGCGGCGTGGTGAAGAACACGGGTGAGCCCGGCGGCGGTCCGTTCCTTGTACGCGAGGCGGACGGGTCTATCTCTTGTCAGATCTTGGAGTCCACGCAGATCAGCGATCCGGAGTTGATGGCGAAGAGTACGCATTTCAATCCGGTGGATTTGGTTTGTGCGATTCGCGATTACGAGGGCAAACCGTTTGATCTGCCGAAATACGTAGATCCTCAGACCGGATTCATCTCCAATAAATCGAAAGACGGAAAAGAACTGTTGGCGTTGGAGTTACCGGGTCTCTGGAACGGCGCGATGAGCCGATGGAACACGATCTTCGTGGAAGTGCCCGTCTCAACGTTCAATCCTGTGAAGACGGTCAATGACCTTCTGCGAGAACAACACCAATAAAATAAAAGCCACCTCACAAGGGTGGCTTTTATTTTAGTTGAAAAATGAAAGGACGAAGGATATGGCTAATGTTCCGGCAAAGAGACTAATCGACAAGGCTAACAGGCATGCCGAGAGAGTTATACGCTTTGCCATTTTTGATAATTATTAGTTGTCCATGGTATATTGTTTTGAGGGCTTTTTTGTCCTCCGAGATATTCTCCAGCGCGGTCGGAACAGGAGCTGTAATAGACACATTCCCTTTGACGTTGCGGATGGTGAGACGCCCTGATTCCTTGTCGTACGTGGAGGTAGCACCGTTGACGTCCACACTCTCGGGACGGTTGGTTTTGTCGCCCAGATAAGCGATGAAGCCGTCCTTGGTGGTCAGCGTATAGGCAGGCCACATGGGCGTATTGGCGGTGGTGACGGAGTAGGTGGTCAAGCCGTTGGAGGCTTTGAGCATCAGGATGGCTAACTCCGGATAATCGATGAAGGGATTACGGTTTCCCTGGTAGGTGTGAGCTCCGTCGTTGCGTACCATCTCGGTCAGCGAGACGGGGTCGTTCATGTGCCATTTGAGGAGCACGGGGATCGATTCAAAGACACCGTCGGGTCCTAATTTACTGAGAAGCTGCGCGTTACCGATATAGAGGTCGTTCTTGTAATCTCCGGCTTCGCCGTACACGACATAATCATAGAGGATCACGCGCGCACAGTCTCCGCGGTAAGAACCGAGGTTGGAGGGTACGTACCACGAGTTGTTGATGGCTACCTCATCGGGGTCGTAATAGAGCCCGCCCTCACCGTACGCTGTGTTTCCGCGATCCCCGTTAATGGCGGTATTTGCAGGTCGTACGGACTGCATGTCGTGTCCCATCGGAGTACCTGAACTTGCACCCTTCGATTGCGGCCAGGTGTGCTCGCGGTTATAGGTCTTGCCACTATCCCACGTGCCATTCATGGAACTGCCGTCATAATAACCGATGATGTTTCCCGGTTGATTGAGGTCCATATCCACGTTGACATACTGGGTGCGTAGGGAGTTGTAAGTGAAGGACGAATTGCCGATCTGACTGGTATTGCCCATGAGGGTGTTGAGTGCACCGAATAGCTCGTTGCCGCTCATCTCCCGCAGTTTTTCGGGTGCATTATCGCCCCGATAGTACTTCTTTTGTTTGGCTACATAGGTCGTGTACGCCTCCTGCGCCTCTTTCGTACCCAAATGAGCCTGCATGTCCACCGCTCCTATTCCTGCAAGAACGAGGAAAAGCAATGTTAATGATGTAAAAAATCGTTTCATGATATATTTTTTTTATATGGATCCTATTGCCAAGCAAACCAATCCCGCCATGATGCCGCTCATACACAGAATCTTACGCCAAGGGTCGGGTTCTTTCAAGAACAGCAGTCCGTAGGCAAACCCGATGACCGTTCCTCCGCGGCGGATGGTGCTGACCACCGCTATGAGCGAATCCGGATCGCGTAATGCCAACATATAGACGTTGTCCGAGATAATGAGGAAAAGACTGATGAGGACGATGACACCAATATGGTTGATTGATTGACGATTGGACGATTGAGGATTGGACGATTGAAGGTGGAAGATCAGCCAAATGATGATCATCATCAGCGCCTGATAGAGGGTATAATATACCTGCACGGCATTGTGGTTGTAGGACCGCATGAGGTATTTGTCATAGAGCCCGGAGCAGGCTCCGATGAGAATCGCCAAGACGAGGCTGATATAATAGAGTTTATTCTTGCCGGTTTGGTTGTCCGGATTATGCCGAAGGGTTCGACGGGTCTTGAAAGAGAACACAAAAATACTTCCTATCGCCAGTAGAATACCGATCCACTGCCATCCGTTGAGGTGCTCTTGGAAAATCAACAGCGCTCCGATGAGGGTCCACATGGGGCGTGTGGCTTGCATAGGACTGACCACCGAGATCGGCAGATGTTTGAGCGATATATACGCGAAGATCCAACTGCTCAGCACGATCGCAGATTTGAGGAGCGTGAATAAGTGTGCCTCGAGATCCATCTCTGGCACGTAAGCGTAAGTGCCACTCATCGCCTCGGGAAAAAGACGCGAGAGAAGCAGCGGAACGGACAGCACGAGAGCGGACACACAAACGCTAATGGTCAGTACATCCACCACCCTGTTTTCCTTCAAAGCGATTTTCTTGGAGACGTCATAGAAGCCCAAACAAACCGCAGATATAAATGCTAAAACCGTCCACATAAACAAAATCGGCTACAAAATTAGTGAAAAATTTGCATATCTGCAAAAAAAAGTGTACCTTTGCACGATTTTTGTACAAATAGTACAGAAAAAAGCTTATATGCTTAATGATTAAATACTAAATACGTTTATGGCAAAGTACAAATGGAGTTTTGCGAATGTGGGTGGTGTAACCCGCGTACGTATTCAATCGGCAGAGGACATCCGTCATCTCGGTGAGTTGGATAAGAAGATGTGGACCGTGCTTTCTTGCCCGGTGAACGGTCTGGAAATCAGTTCCGAATCGCTCAGCCTGATGGACCAGGACGGCGACGGTAAACTGCGTGTCAAAGAGGTGATTGCTACCGCGGATTATCTGTGCGGCGTCCTCAAAGAACCGAAGAGTCTGTTTGAACAATCGGATAGTCTTGCCCTCGATAATATCGCCGACGAGGCCATCAAGGCGGTGGCTGAGAAACTGGCGAAGGATGGGGTAGTGAGCCTTGCAGACGTGCAGGCCGCGATAGATGCTGCGACCATCGAAGAGCAACCCGTTCCTGCAGCGCCGCTGGAGGCAGATGTGATCGCTGCTTACAAGGAGAAACAGGTGGAGTATGCCGCTTATTTCGAGCAAGAGAAACTGCAGAAACTGGGCTTGGCGCTCATTCCTGAGGACACCCCGAAGCCCGGTATGACGGAGAAGAAGTTCCTTGAGATGGGAAAACAGATCGCTGATTATGAGGCGGCTAAGACTGCTGCTGAGACTGCAAACGCGGATGCGTTAGCGGCTGCTAAATCGGTGTATGCTCCTTTGCGTAAGTTATTGTTGCTGCATCGTGATTTCTATCGGCTGCTTCGTAACTTCGTGACCTTGGAGGATTTCTATGACAACGACCAAACGACTGTTGCATCCTTCGAGGCCGGTACTTTGATTATAGACCAGCGTGCCTGCCGTCTGTGCGTACGCGTGGCTGACCTGCCGAAACATGATTCGCAGGCTCCGTTGAGCGGTATGTATCTGCTTTACTGTAACTGCGTGAACCAGAAAACCGGCAAGTCGATGCAGATCGTAGCCGCTATGACGCAAGGTGAGATCAAGAACCTCAGCGTAGGAAAGAACGCTATTTTCTATGATAACGACGGACTTGATTATGATGCGTCGGTATTCAAGATCATCGATAACCCGATCTCTATCATGCAGGCTTTCTGGACTCCTTACCGCAAGCTCTCCAAATGGATTGAAGACAAGATCAATAAGTCTGCTTCGGAGAAAGATGCTGCGGTAATGGGCGATATGACTTCGAAGGCGGAAAACGTGAAAGTAGATGAAGCCGGAAAAGAATCCAAGACGGCTTTCGATATCGCTAAGTTCGCCGGTATCTTCGCCGCCATCGGTATGGCGTTAGGTATGATCGGAACGATGCTCGTCAGTGTTGCCAAAGGGTGGGTTACGCTCACATGGTGGCAACAGATACTGGTGTTCTTCGGTATCCTGCTGCTGATCAGCGGACCGAGCATGGTGATGGCATGGCTCAAACTGCGTCGTCGTAATCTGGCTCCGGTGCTCAATGCGAATGGATGGGCGGTGAACGCGGATGCGATCATCTCTGTTCCTTTTGGTCGCAAACTGACCGAACAAGTGTCTTTCCCCTTCGTGAAGGCTCCGAAAATAAAAGGCGGTATGGCTGCTTGGAAGAAGTGGCTCATTGCTATTTGTATCATCCTTGTAATCCTCGGAATAACATGCGTAGTATTGCATCTTTGTGGCTTTTGCTTCTCCTGTTTGCACTTCCATTAAGGGCGCAGAATATGCCTGCAGTAGTGAACACGCCATTGGATAGTGCGGCGGTAGATAGTGAAGGCGACGAATTGGAAGAGTTGGACGATATAGATATCCGTGCCAACGAGTTACCGGAGTGTCTGGCGGGACTTTTTGCACACGACACCCTTATCTTAGGGTGCGGTATGGAGGTGCTGCCCAACAAAATCATCGTTCGTACCAAAGACGGCGACGTGGTCTATAAGATCGCTCCGCAGTTCATGCTGGATACCACGCTCATCAATCATCACCCTGCGGACAGTATTTATCGTTTCTTATGGACCGACGAGCGTGTCAATCCGTACGGCACGATGTTCGACAGCCTCAAGGATGATGTGCATATCCCGATGGCGGGGTTTGTGCTTCCTGCACCGGGTTATGTGACCAGCCCGTATGGTTGGCGCCGTAATCGCATGCATAAGGGTACTGACATCAAGGTGCAGGTAGGCGATTCGATTCGTTCGGCATGGCCCGGACAGGTACGTATCGTAGGATGGGATCCGCGCGGATACGGTTATTTCGTAGTGGTTCGTCATGAGAATGGTCTGGAGACTGTTTATGGTCACCTCAGCCGGCCGCTCGTGGATGAATACGAGCCTGTGAAAGCCGGTTATGTACTGGGATTGGGAGGTAACACGGGGCGTTCTACCGGTAGTCACCTGCACTTGGAGATCCGGTACTTAGGCGAGGCGATCAATCCGGCTAACGTGATCGATTTCTCCACGGGACAGCTCAAGAGCAAAGAAGAATACGTCATCGGCATCAAGGCGATGAAGCAGGCTCGTGCTGAGCAGGCGGCAATGAAGTACCACAAAGTGCGTCAGGGTGACACCCTCTCCGGCATCGCTAAGAAATACGGTACGTCCGTCAGAGCGCTTTGCCGACTCAATAACATCAAGGAAACGAAGATCCTTCAGATAGGACAGAAACTGAGAGTTAAGTAAGGGATATATCACTCATGGTGATATGGTTCTCCTTTCAAAATGGTCATCGCGCGGTAAATCTGCTCGATGACCATTATTCGTATCATCTGGTGGGAAAAGGTCATCTGGCTCATGGATATTTTGCCGTTGGCTCGTTCGTATACCGCTTTGCTGAAACCATAAGGACCGCCGATTATTAGGGTCAGGTCTCTTCCGCTAGCCATTTTCTTTTGCAGCCATGCGGCGTACTCTATCGATCGAAATTCGCGACCATGTTCGTCCAATAAGACTACATCCATTGATGGCGTCACATAGCGCAGAATTGCTTCGCCTTCCGCCGTTTTTACTTGTTCCTCGCTCAGTGCTTTAGCGTTCTTCAGATCCGGCAAAACCGCCAGTTCAAACGGCACATAATGAGTCAGCCGCTCTTTGTATTCCTCAATGAGTGAACTTATCCGCGCGTCATTCGTCTTTCCAACCACCAGTAATGTAATCTTCATAATCCTTTTCAATTTCCGCTGCAAAAGTACTATAATTTTTACATATATGCAAATTTTCTCAATATTTATTTGCGTATATCAAAAAATCTTCGTATCTTTGCAGCCGAAAATCTACGCTGGAGGGAGAATGTCTCTTTTCTCGGGTGGATTTTTTGACATATTAAATAGCGTTTATTGACGCTTTGTGTTTGATTGACAGAAACTTCGCAACTTTCGTCATTTAGGGTCAAAATCAAAGTGAGCAATAGATGCCTATGGGTGTGACAATTATACCCTGCTTTGCTGTTTGTAGCATAGCGGTTTGTCATATCGGCGTAGGTTTCCTGTTGTTTTATTTGACCCTAAAGGCAATGCGAAGGCCTCTGTTGATGAATAAGCAACACGAGGTCTACGCTTTTTGTATGTACCGGTTCATGAGACAAAGAATTTATTTTCAATAAAGGAGGAAGCCGAAAAGCCACAAGTGAGTAGGCAAAATTTAATTAAATTTAATCATTATGAAAAAAAGTATTATTATGCTGAGCGCTTTTTGTGCGTTCGCTTTAACTTCGTGTAAAATGGCGATTGTTCCTCAAGCCATCAACACCGTAAATTCTGTGTCTCTGGATGAAATGAATCTTGAGCGTAAGGATTACACAGTATTGCAGACTATTTCTGCAGAAGCAACAGTTACTTACAAGCAGAACAGTTCAAGAAAAGTTACCGTACAAGAAGAGGGTAACGAGTTTAAATTCATTTACAAATATCATAAAGGTCTCTTTCATCCTAAAGGAGAATGGGCTTTGGATAGATTTAGTGGTGTGGCTCGTTTAGGTTATTTGGACAATGATTATAGTAAATATGAATCCTTTGTAACTGATCGAATCCGACCAGAATTCATGGCTCGTTCCATTGCAATATATCGTGCCATTAACGCTTGTAAAGTTGCCGGTGGTGATGGCTTGATAGAGCCGATAATCTCTACTAATGTAGAGCAAAGTGGTCCTCGTTCGGTAACCTTTAAGACGACGGTAAGCGCCAAAATCATTAAACTGAAAGTGGATGGTAAATAAGTATTAATAGTGTGCTTTTAGGATTATGAAAAAGTTATTATTCTTTTTAACGGCATGTGCATTATCGTTTATGAACGTTTCATGTGCATCCAAAAAGCAGGTTGTAGCTCAGCCGCAATCTTTCACGCTCAACCTTTCGTTGGTATCTCTGCCTCAGGCGGATAAATATGCCAATCTTGAGTATGGTATTCGTTTAAATGTACAAGATGCCCGTGCAAACAAACGCATTATTCAGGTTTATGATGCCAGCGTCACTACTCTTCCGGCATCTCAGACAAACCCATCCGTATCTGCTTTTGTACCCGAGAGTGTACGTCGTTATATGCGTACGATGGGCTTCAATTTGGATGCTGATGTTGCTACCGATTACTTGATGCAACTCGATATTACTGAGTTTCATGTGGATTATCTTTCCGGCATAGGATGGCAAGGAACTGTAATTATGGGATTAAAAGTGTTTGACCATAATCGTACGCTGGTATATCCTTCCGTTGAGATCAGCGGTCGAGCTTCAGCAAGCGGTTACTCAGGATCATCCGAGGCTGCTACCCGTGCGCTTAACCAAGCTTATGCAAATGCGCTTGCTGACATAGATTGGGATCGGGTTGCATATTTCTTGCATCGTGCTAACTCTCCGAAACAGGAGGCTAACAAAAAAGTCACCGGTGAAGGAAATACCGCTCTTGAGCATCTGACAGTTCACTGGAATGTTAATTCGCGTCCGCAAGGTGCTGATGTGTTCTGGCGTGTGATTTCACAAACCCCAGAGGTAAAGAACCAGAATTACAAGTATCTTGAGACCACTCCGTACGAAGGTTCGGAAACTATCAACATCAAGGGCTTGACATATAACAACGCCGGTAATGTGCAAATAGAGATCAAGTGTGAGAAGAATGGTTACTATTCGCAAACTAAGAAGTTGGATATCCTGTCGCTTATTGACGACAACGATGTAAGCTATATGTTTAAACTTGTTAAGGAGGAATAAAACTAATAATTATTTTGTACAATGAAAAAGTTATTTATTGCTTTGTTCGCTTTTCTGCCAATGTTAATGTCTGCAGGTGTGATTGTTAAACAATCCGGCGAAAATATTGAGGACGTTACTATAAAATCGATTACAGATACAGAGATTTTATATGTTCTTCAGAACGGAACAGAAGTGTCAGTACAAAAGAGTGAAGTAACCGCTGTTTTGCATGATGATGGAAAGTATGAAGAGATTAAGCATAATGTCAATGTTATACCAGCGGAACCGACTTCCTCTGATGCAGCATCCCAGGATAGTAATAATGAGGTTGTAGTTGATCCCAATGCCAAACAATATAATGTGTATGCCTTTGGCGTTTATGGGATGATTGGCTACTTTGCTAAAGAAGAATATGATGGAGCGCAAGTTGAATACAGGGTTATATATAAATCAGGCGGTGCTACTGATTTTAAATACTTAGGAACCGCTCCATTTGCGTATGTAACTCAAAAAGCTTACGATAGCCCTCTTATGCATACCAATGCAGCATTTGCGAGTTTGATGTCTGTTAATCCATTGGTGATCCCTGATGCGAAAGATGTCAAAAAGATTGAGTTCCGTTTATCAAAACAGGGGTATAAAACAGTAGTAGTAGCGCCTATCAAGGATGCTCTTCTTGTTGGAGGACCTCTTCTTATGTTGCCGATGAACAAGTTAAAAGCCAATTAAACGGTAAAATTGCGAATGGTTGATCATGCAATCATTCGCCTGCTTAATTTATCGGTTATAGGGGATCAAGCTTTGTGAGGCTTGATCCTTTTTTGCTGTCTCTGTTATGGGTATTAACTCCGAAATATCCGGATATAATATTATCTGTGGCAAAATATTAATCCCAGAATAACATCCCGTTCAACAAAAAAATCTTTAAAAATTTGCATATATGCAAAAAAAGCAGTAATTTTGCACCGCAAAATGTGATTTATTATGAAAAAAGAAGAACTTCGCAAGTTAATTGCAATCTGGTTTGAGGAAGATATCCGCGATGGTGATCATACATCGCTCAGTTGTATACCGCCTACCCAGATGGGTTGTCAGCAGTTGATAATCAAGGATACCGGTGTGTTAGCTGGTGTGGAAGTAGCCAAAGAGATTGTCCATTATTTTGATCCTGAGTGCCGCTTTGAGCAGTTCTTGGAGGACGGCGCGCACGTGAAGCCGGGTGACATCGCTTTCAAGGTGTACGGCAAGGAGTTGAGTCTGCTCCAGATCGAGCGCACGATGCTCAATATCATGCAGCGTATGTCGGGTGTAGCGACTACAGCAAATAAGTATCAGTCGCTCATTGCCGATACGGGTTGCCATGTGCTGGACACCCGAAAGACTACGCCGGGCTTGCGGTATTTGGAGAAAGAAGCAGTCGCTTTGGGCGGAGGAATGAACCACCGCATCGGGCTTTTTGATATGATACTCCTGAAGGATAACCATGTGGATTTCGCCGGAGGTATCACGAACGCGCTCACGCGTGCACGCGATTATTGTAAGGATAAGGGGAAGAACCTTAAGATTGAGATCGAGGTGCGTAATTTCGACGAGATCAACGAGGCTTTATCCACGAATATTCCCGATCGTATCATGCTGGATAATTTCACTCCTGCGAAGACCAAAGAGGCGGTGGATCTTATCCGCGCGTGGGAGAAGACGGCAGGCAGACACATGGAGATTGAGTCGAGCGGCGGAATCACCATCGATACCTTGCGCGATTATGCGCTTCAGGGCGTGGACTTCGTATCCGTAGGCGCGTTGACGCACAGCTATAAATCGCTGGATATGTCGTTCAAGGCAGTGAAATAAAGGTGTGCAGGGTAGGGTGTACGGTGTATAAAGTTCACGAAATATTCTATACCTTACAAGGCGAGGGTGCCCATAGCGGCATCCCCGCCGTCTTTGTACGTTTCAGTGGTTGTAACCTGCGCTGCCCGTGGTGTGATACGGAGTTTGAGGGGTATAGGGAGATGACTGCCGAGCAGATTGTTTCGGAGATTCAGAACCTCTACGATATCCCTAATGTGCGGCGCAAAATGTGCGTACTCACTGGAGGCGAACCAACTCTACAGGCGGATAAACAGCTCATCGATGCTATTCATGCTGCAGGTTTCTATATCGGCATCGAGACCAACGGAACACGTCCTGTACCGGACGGTATCGATTGGATCACTTGTTCGCCCAAAGAGGGGACGAAACTGGCATTAAAGCAAGTGAATGAAGTGAAAGTGGTCTTTACCGGCACGTATGATCCGGAGGTTTGGCGGACACAATTAAAGGCTGAACATTGGATGTTGCAGCCTTTACGTTATACCGGCGAATGGCTCATGATGAGCGGTGTCGATGAATGGGAAGATGATGCGAATGATAATCTTGATGAGACAGTCCGGTATATTCTCGCGCACCCTTTCTGGCGCCTTAGTGTGCAGTTACACAAGATAGTGGGGCTCCGTTAATCGCGTTCGTAGATGGCGATGTTGCCTTCGGATTCTTGTACGGACACTTTATAGCAGTTCTCCACATGGTCGCATATCCAATTGGCGATATTCTCTGCTGATGGATTGACATCCAGCACCTCATTGATATATTTATGGTCGAAGGTATCTTTGACCACTTTTTTTATGTGCGTGAAGTCCGTCACCATGCCGTCTTTGTTTAGCTCTTTCGCTTTGCAATACACGACGATGATCCAATTATGTCCATGCAGGTTCTCACATTTGCTCTCATAAGAGAGCATCAGATTATGCGCCGCTGAAATCTCTATTCTTTTCTCTACGTAATACATGCTCAGTAATCAGTATTCAGTAATCAGTTTTCATACACCGTGTTATCCTCAATGCCTGCTTGTTGGAGTGCCTCTTTGCGTTCGCGGCAGGTACCGCATACTCCACAATGATGTTCTCCGCCTTTATAGCAACTCCATGTTTCGGAGTAGTCGAGCTTGAGTTCTTTGCCTTTGGAAGCGATCTCCGCCTTCGTGAGATGGGTGTATGGAGTGAGTAACTGCACGCCGTTCCACGTACCGAAATGAATGGCGTTATTCATCGCTTCCACAAACTCCGGTCGGCAGTCGGGATAGATAGCATGGTCTCCGGCGTGGTTTGCTAACATGACATACTGCAGTTTGTTGTTCTCCGCGATGCCTGCAGCGATGGAGAGCATGATGCCGTTACGGAAGGGCACCACGGTCGATTTCATGTTTTCTTCGTCGTAGTTGCCTTCGGGAATAGCCTCTGAGCCTTCGAGAAGCGAGGATTTGAAGAACTGTTTAATGAAGGGCAGACGGATGACCATATGGGGAATACCGAGTCGCTCGCAATGCAATTTGGCAAACTCCAGTTCGCGGTCGTTATGGTTACTGCCGTAATGGAAGGAAAGAGCCATGCTGATACGATATTGATACTCATAGAGCATCGTTGTGGAGTCTAATCCTCCTGAAAGTACGATTAAAGAATCTTTCATATAAAAAAGCCTAACCCCAACCCATCCCTGAAGGAAGGGAGAAGATAGGGTTAATGAGTTTTGTAATTAATATTTTGAGTCAATTGTTCCTTTAAACGCTGGGCTTTGAGGTCCTGATGCTTCTCATCGGCGTAGTTAGCGAAGGGGTAGATACTGATTCCGCCGCGGGGCAGGAAATATCCTGTGACCTCGATGTATTTGGGATCCATCAGTTTCACCAGATCCTTCATGATAATGTTCACGCAGTCCTCATGGAAATCACCATGGTTGCGGAAGGAGAAGAGATAGAGCTTAAGACTCTTGCTCTCCACCATCCGTTCGCGCGGGATATAACTGATGTATAGATGTCCAAAATCGGGTTGCCCGGTCTTAGGGCAAAGGGTAGTAAACTCCGGACAATTGAACGTCACTAAATACTCATTCTCCGGGTGCTTGTTGGGAAAAGTCTCCAGCACGCCCGGGTTATAGTTATCGCTATATTGAACGCCTTGATTTCCTAACAGGGTCACTCCCTCCAACTCTTTCTCCGTTCTCATCAGCGCATGATTTTGAGGGTTTGACCATTCTCCGTCACCACGATGTACATGCCATGCGGCAGAGCCATCGAGTAGATATCCTTGTTGGTGGTAGCCACTTTGCGACCATAGATATCGAATATATTCACCCATTCGCCTGCGCTATAAACCTCCTCGATACCTTCTGGGGAGTAGATATTGACTACAATGGTGTAAGTGCGTTGACTGACATGGTCGGTGACGGTATAATATACAGGAATCCATTTCGTCCATTCGAGGTCCACCGGCTCATTGGCATCGGGGTCGAGGAACGTGTTTTCCGGGTCCGCCAAGGTGATGGTCGGCACAACGGAGGAGAGATCGATGTCCGGATACTGCGAGCGGTTGATATTGATGGTGATGGTGTTCGTTGCCTCATCGATCTCGCCTACCAACTCGCCAATCCGGAAGTCGGTTATCTGCAGCGTCGGAGGAAGGACTGTCTGGTCATCGCTCTGGAGATAGGTAATCACTGCCTCTAAGAGTTTTTTACCGTCCGAAGTCAGTTTTTTGCTACTACTTATTCCAATCGGCATACAAATATATTTGTATCCGCCGCGCATGGATGCCGGTATTTCGTGGAGGAAAGTAGCAGGTTCTCCGTCTGCAAAGTAGTCTTCGATATCACCTTTGAGGGCGGTTGCGAGACAGAGAGTACCGTTCAGATGTACATCGATCGGCATGAGTCCTCTGCGGATAACGGTATCCAAGACCATGATCTTATCGCCTTGTTTCTTATGCAGCGCTTTGAAGATCGGGTGGTCGCCTCGTGTGACGGTGATGAATCTGCCCTCATCGCTGACACTACCTTTGTTGGGCTCTCCCCAATCGAGACGTTCCGGTGCGTACGAGAAGGATTTCATGTTCAGCACAGGGCGGTTGGCTCCTTCTCGCGTGACGGCAAGCACCTCTCCGTTATCAGCGTTTGCGTCTTCGGAAATCAGGATCCAGTTATACATAGCATACTGCTCTGCCTTGCGCAAACCGCTTTGAGCCACGCGTGCCACGAGGTTATATCCGCGGCTGGTAAGGTATGCGTAGATACCATCGTTTTTATAGGCATCGCGGTCACTTTGCAGATAGAGAACAGGATTGTCGCCCAAGTTCAACTCCAAGATAATCAGTTGACCTTTGATGGTGTTACCTCCGGCTACGCTGAGGGTGTAGTTGAAGGTGCCGATTGATTGCGGTGTGCCGCCGATGGTATATCGTCCGTTCTCGCCGGAACCGGTGACGCCGACAGGTACTTTTTCGCCCCAATCGAGGGTTATATCATCGATGCTGTTGGCATAATAGGAGAAGAGGATAGGATCCATCTCTTCACCTTGGTACACCTCAAGAATAGTATCGGAGAGGTTCATGAAACTGATCTGTGTCTTGACGGTGAACTTACCGTTTACACTGTTGGTCTTAATGCCGGCAGAAGTGTAACTCTCAACGCGATATTTATACTCTCCGGCGGGACAATTGGCGGTTCCGCTCAGCAAAAGAGTGTCGCCTAGGGGGTTAGATCCGGTCTTGGACAACGTGATGCCGGTTGCTTCCGGACCATCCCATGAGAGACGTGTCTCACCCATATTATTGTATTTGGTGTAATACGTAACAGGACGCATCGCTCTGCCTGCCCAAACCTCCTGCGTACTATCGTTACCCTCTATGTATTTGACGCGCGGCTCTTTAGGCAAACGCAATGAAATTGCATATAGTTTGCTCCCGCCATATTCGGAAGTAAGCTTAATGACATGCTCGCCTGAGCTGATAGAGTAGCGTCTAACAGTAGCGGGTTTTACGGCTATCCCTGTGGTAACCGGATTTTGCATGTCGTCGATATAAACATCTATCCAACGTCTCTTACCATCGTTAGGAGTAGTGTTGTTATCACACGCATAAATGGCAAACTCGTTGTAACCTTTAATATATAGACTGACCTCTGCTGGTTGACCCATTTTTACATCTCCGTAGCACGCTTTGAACTCATCTTTTCCCATCGCATCCTCTTTTGGTTCACTTGTACCACCTTCTGCTTCATCGTTAAATTGGCCTCTCATCCAATCTCCTTTAACCGCAAAAGACTTCTTATCGGTTGATGTCGCAATATTGCCGCTAATAGGTGATGTTCCCACTGCAATTGCATTATTGATTTTGCAGAAATAGAATACTTCGTATTCGTTTCCTCCGAAAATAGTTAGCGGAGTGTTATAACCGCCTGCAATATCTATTTCTTCATATACACCCGGTACGTGAAGTGTCAGATCGGTCTGTGGAACGGGAGAGGCTTCTGTAACGGTCACGGTGCAGGAAGCGGTGTAACCGCCGTCTTCGGTGGTTACAGTGATCTTTGCCGTACCGGCTGCTTTGCTGGTAACATATCCGCGTGCAACCGTTGCTACAGCTGTATTACTGCTTTCCCAAGTCACGTTTTTGTTGGCTGCATCTGTAGGCGCTACAAACGCAGTCAGCATCAGATTTTCACCTACTTTGAGAGTGGCGGAAGTCTTATCCAGCGTTACCCCTGTCACAGCTACGGCTTGTACGGTTACAACGCAAGTGGCGGTCTTGCCTTTCTCGCTGGTAGCGGTGATAATTGCCGTACCGACAGCAACACCGGTCACTTTGCCGTTCTCATCCACTTTGGCTACAGATTCTTTGTCACTACTCCATGTGATCGCTTTGCCGGTATTGGCATCGGATGGGGTATAGGTGACGCTCAAAGTCTCCGTTCCGCCAATAGCGAGGGTAGTTGAGCTTTTGATGCTGATACTCTCCACCTCTATCGGTGCCGCCGGTGTATTTACGGTCACGGAGCAAGTTCCCGATTTGGAGTTATCTAAATTCGAAGTAGCCGTAATGGTAGCTGTTCCTTGCCCTACAGCTGTTACCAAACCATTTTCATCAACGGTAGCTACTGAGGCATCGCTACTTGACCAAGTAACCGTCTTATCTGCTGAAGAAGGAGTGGCATCGACCGTCACCGATAACTGTTTCGTATCGTTAGGATCCAATGTGGCAGAAGAAGGATTAATGGTGACACTGGAGACGGTAGGAGTTACGGGAGTACTACTTTCTCCAACGATGAGTTGGGTGAAATAGGTGTTGGAACCGGTACCTGTACATGACATAAAATAGTATCCTGCGGGCAGAGCAGGGAAGGTTTCTTGGAAATCACCTTTCTTGTCAATGACAACAGTTTTAGTCTCATACTCCGAGGAAGTGAAAGTGACAGTAGTATTATTTTCGATTCCTGTAAAGAATTTATCATAATCACTATCACTAATTTTCTTTAGGTGAGCATCAACATTGGCGAAATTCTTAGAAGCGTCAAATTTGATAGTAATAGTAATATCTGCTGAGTTAGCAAGATAAAAGACCACACCAGAATTGGAATTTTGTGTTTTTATTCCTTTCCCACTGCTGTATGACCACGCTGTCCCACGATAGATGTATGCGCCATCTTTAAATTTTGCAAACCTGCTTCCGGCACCTGGTGTTTTTGAAATCGTCCCTACTTCAATAGTGCCGGCAGCAACTCCGATGTGGTCATACGCGGAAGAATACAAGAAACCTCCAATTAATAGAGCTACAACCAATAAACTTTTTCTAAAAATGTTTTTCATATTTATTTTGTGTTAAATGTTCTTGTTTTTCAACGGACGCAGTGCCCGATATTATTTCACGCTGCAAAATTACTACTTTTTTTGCATATATGTGTGCAGATATTAGAAAAAAATGTGTAAAAATTGATATATTTGGCAAAAAAAGTCGCGCGCGTACATTATTTATTTGCGTATGTGAGAATTTTTTTGTACCTTTGTGCGGTTTTTTGAGAAACCAATAAAAATTCGTGTAACAAACAATTAGGAATAGAATTATGAGAAAGTCAATTTTATCTTTGTCGCTTTGCCTTTTATCGGCTTTGACGATGACAGCTCAGGAGGTGGACAAAACCGTGGTAACGGGCAATGCTGAGGCAGCTGCAAAAGCAGGTGCAGACTTAAAGAAATTAGAGGAAGGAGAGAAAGCTTGGAAGTTTGACGGAACTGTGGGGCTGAATGCTGCGGCTACCGGTTTGGTGAACTGGGCAGCCGGCGGTAAGAACAATGTCAACGGTATCGCCTATGCAAAGCTCCATTTGCTGTATCATAAGGATGGCATAGCTTGGGAAACCAATTTCGATACCGATTTCGGATTGACTTGGATTGACCAAGATGAGGACTCCTTCCAGAAATCCAGCGATAATATCAAGCTCGCTACCAAATTCGGTTGGGAGTTTAAAAAGAACTGGTATCTGACTGTGTTGGGTGGTTTCCAGAGCCAGTATGCGCCGGGACGTAATTACAAGACGGGTTATAATCCGCTGATTTCCAAATGGCTGGCTCCGTCATATACGGATATCTCTGTCGGTATTGACTACAAGTACAGTTATAAAGGAGCGGACTTCTCCCTGTATATTTCTCCTATTGCCGGACGTATCACAACGGCTTATATCGGTAACCGTCTGAATGAGAAATATACGAAGCAAGCTTGGTTGGCAGAGGTGAATGCGGAAGGTCAGCCGGTTCATACCGAGGCGGATTGGAATGAGCAGGTGTACGAGCAGTTGATGGCTGATAATCTGGATGTCCGCAGTGATCTGCAACGTTCGATAGGTACCACCTATTATGGAGCTGACGGTATGGAACATTATCGTAATTTCCGTGCCGAGTTCGGTTTCAGCCTCAAGGGAGCGATTGCTTATACCTATAAGGATTTCAAGTTGAGCACGACACTTGCTCTCTTTACTCCGTATCAGGGAAAAGGCTTCAATGTGAAGGATGCATGGATGGCTGCTGATCCGCAAACACATACAGAGGATGCATGGGCAGCGCTGCCAGCAGCAGATCGCTATTTCACGTATTCCAATAAGAACCGTTTCACGGGTATGTTCGATGTGGATTGGGATGTAGCGCTGAGCTATCAGTTCCTCAAATGTCTGCAAGTGACGCTGCAAACGAGCCTCAAATACTACCCGGGTACGCTCATTGCCAATAAGAATGGCGACGTGGCTGAACGCTGCCAGTTCAAAGGCGTGATCGGTATCGGTGTGGGCTATAGTTTCTGATAACTGAAGGCTGACAGCGGAAAGCTTTTCTTATGCAGGCACTCGATGAACTTTCGCAAAATGTGCATCTCTTGTTGGACCGCTATGCCGCGTTGCAGCAGGAGAATGCAGCGTTGCGGGAGGATGTCGAAAGGCAGCGACAGGAGTTGATCCGGACGCATAGCGAGTTGCAACAGATCCAGCAGCAGAATAGGCGTCTCGCTACGGTGAATGCCCTTACCTCTGCCGAAGGAGCGGAAGAAGCAACCAAACGTCTCAACGCCCTCATCGCACAAGTCGATCGAGCGATAGCTGCATTGAAGAAATGACGAATGTCAATTGACAAGCAACATATCAATCTCCATCTGGACGCCCATACGGTAGGCCTCGATGTGCCGCGTGAACAGGAACCCAACTACCGCAAGGCGGCGGACCTGCTCAACAGGCGCTTTCAGTACTACCTCAAACTGCGCCCCAATGCCTCGGCTGAGCAACTATGGATGTACACGGCGCTCGAAGTGGCAGTGGCTCTGCAATCCGATGCGCGCGAGAAGAGTTTGGCGCCCGTGGAGAAAGAAGTAAACAAACTAAATACATTAATAACTGAAAAACTGAATCAATGAACACAGCAATCTTACTGATTATTGCGGCAGTAGTAGGACTCCTGATGGGAGCCGGTATCTACTACCTCATCTCTCGTTTTGCTGCTACCAGCCTGCTTAAGAAAGCAGAGGAAGAAGCCGAGGTGATGAAAAAGAACAAGATTGTTGAGGCGAAAGAGAAATTCATTGCCCTGAAGTTAGAGCACGACAATACCGTTCGTGAGCAAGACAAGCGATTGCAGCAGCAAGAGCAGCGTCTGAATCAGCGTGAGCAGCAGCTCAATCAGCGGCAAGGAGATATCCAACGCAGCCTCAACGAAGTAAATCAAAAAACGCAAGCCATAGAGCAGCGTCAACAAGCGCTGGACTACAAGCAGCAGGAGGTGGAAAAACTCCACCAACAGGCAGAGAAACAGCTCGAGCAACTGAGCGGTATGTCTGCCGAGGAAGCGAAGAAACAACTCATCGAAGCCCTCAAGGATGAAGCTAAAACAGCCGCTATGTCCTATATCAACGAGATCATGGACAATGCACGTCTGGAGGCAAATAAGGAGGCTAAGAAAATTATTATCCAGACCATCCAGCGTGTGGCTTCTGAAACCGCTGCTGAGTCCACCGTTTCTGTCTTCCATATCGAGAATGACGAGGTGAAGGGACGTATCATCGGTCGCGAGGGACGTAATATCCGCGCGCTCGAAGCAGCTACCGGTGTGGAGATTGTCGTGGACGATACACCCGAGGCAATCACCCTTTCTGCCTTTGATCCTGTGCGTCGCGAGATAGCGCGCCTCTCGTTGCATCAACTCGTGCAGGACGGTCGTATCCACCCAGCTCGTATCGAAGAGGTGGTAGCGAAAGTGACCAAGCAAGTGGAGGAAGAGATCATCGAGACAGGTAAGCGTACCACGATTGACTTGGGTATCCATGGCCTCCATCCGGAGTTGATCCGTCTGGTCGGCAAAATGAAATATCGTTCGTCTTATGGTCAGAACCTGTTACAGCATAGCCGTGAGACCGCGAACCTCTGCGCCGCGATGGCGGGCGAACTGGGATTGAACGTCAAGGCGGCTAAGCGTGCCGGACTCCTCCATGATATCGGTAAAGTGGCGGATGATGATGTCGAACTGCCGCACGCAGAACTCGGTATGAAACTCTGCGAGAAATACGGAGAGAAACCCGATATCTGCAATGCCGTGGGTGCACACCATGACGAATGTGAGATGACCACTATCATTGCACCTATCGTGCAAGCCTGCGATGCGATCTCCGGTGCCCGTCCGGGCGCTCGTCGAGAGATCGTCGAGTCGTACGTGAAGCGTCTGAACGACTTGGAGAACCTCGCTATGTCCTTCCCGGGTGTGGTTAAGACGTACGCTCTTCAGGCGGGTCGTGAACTGCGCGTCATCGTGGGAGCGGATAAGATATCCGATAAGGATACCGAACTCCTCTCGTTCGATCTCGCAAAACGTATCCAAGATGAGATGACATATCCGGGTCAGGTCAAAGTGACTGTCATCCGTGAGGTCCGCGCCGTCAATGTAGCAAAATAATCAGCCAATCTTGGCTGATAGAAAAAGGACTTCTGCCTCACAGGTAGAAGTCCTTTGTTAATGCGCTATATGCCTCCGAACGGCCGCCTGTCTCGTTTTCGAGAATCAGAGAATCGATCGTGATCTCATGATCTCGTGATCTCGTGATCTCGAAAAGGAGCATCACTCTTCTTGCCGGTTTTGACACCTTACTATATACGCGCGTAACGCGCGTGAGATACAGATCTTCTGCGGCTGCGAGTTGCCGCACTTCCGCTTCTATTTCAGCCGGCAGAATAAGCGCCAACTGTCCATGAGCTTTCAATAACCGCGCGCTATGTCCGATTAACTCCGCATAACTCAGCGTATCCGTATGCCGCGCGGTCTGACGACCTTTGTCAGGATTCTTCAAACTGTTTTGAAAATAGGGTGGGTTAGAGACAATCAGGTCGTACGTGCCTTGCCATTCTTGCAGGCTGGAGACAAATGCTTTTACACCATTCTCTCTCGCTTGTTCCACAGCCGCTTCGTCAATATCAATCCCCTCTACTTCAGCCTCAGGAAACCGCTGCATCAACATCCGCGCAATCAATCCGCTTCCAGTGCCGACATCGAGGATTCGGGTGCCCGTCGGACACCACGCGCCTAACAATACACCATCGGTTCCCACCTTCATGGCGCATTTCGAATCCTCTATGAAAAACTGTTTAAAGCGAAAGCTCATAGTGCTCGTGATGACAACAACCCTCGTGTTCGTTGAACTCAATGAAACAATGGATCGTCAGATACACGCCTAATACCAAGAACAGCACCGCGCATATATGCCGGAACCATTTCTCGAAAGTCCCCATCTTGCTCGTGAGGTTGCCAATACTCACGGCGCTGTAACTTACCAGCCACGCAATCAGCATAATAGGCACTCCTGTCCCCAAACCGAACACTATCGGCATCACCCAGTTCCATGTGCTCGGTAGCGTAAGTGTGATATCTATCATCGTCAGGAAATAGACCAAACGGTGCGGACAAAAAGCAATCGCGAAGAAAATACCCAGTATAAACGACCACAACCAACTCTCCTTGCTGTCCGTCTCTTTCAGCCATTTACTGATTCCATGGTCGTGATTATGGTGATGGTGTCCGCTGAAGAGCAGCACCGCGCCGCAAACCAACATGAATCCGGCAAGAATCGGTTCACCGTAATGACCCAACACATGCTGAATCCCCTCCGTCTGTGCGCCCATTAGGAACGGGATACTCAGCAACACATATGTCGCTAACTTGCCTAAAACGAACATCAACCCGTTGGTCAGAACCAACCTTTTGTTGTTGATCTCCTTATCGATATATCCGATGGCGGTGATACTCGTCATGAGGGTGCATGGATCGAGGATTGTAAGCAATCCAAGCAGTAAAGCAGTAAAAAGTGGTACCATTTTGTTATTTTTTTTCAAAAAAGTTTGCAAAGGTACGAAATTTGTTGTAATTTTGCAAGCGAAAATGAAAAATATGCAAAAAATAGTGCATTTTATGCTCCTTGTTGGCATGCTTATGCTCTTTTCGGCATGTCATTCGGCTTCTTCGGAGCAGAAATGGTTGGAGCAAGCGGAGGCACAGACGGCGTCGCTATGCAGCGCCTTGGAGAATAACGCCTCGATGGACTCGATCCGTGCGATCGCCGAGCAGAATGAGCAAGTCCTTTTTTACGTCTTCGACCCTCGTCAGTTGGTCTATTGGTCCTCTAACCGAATTGCCTCCGATGCGGTGTACCTCACGGTTTATGACATGTGGCGTGATATGAACTTCTCAAATGCCCGCGCTAAAATCCGGTGGACCAAAGCCGGTATCTATAACGTGCTGACGGTTCTTCCTTTGGAATATAAAAAACTGGAGGATTATACGGACATATCTTCGGTGGCGTCGCAGACCTTCTCTTTCCGCGAGCTGCTGACCTACGAGAAGGAACCTTATGCCGCCTCGCGTTTCTATTTTATCTTGTGCCATGTGCTCTTCGGGCTGGTTATCCTGCTTGGCATTTGGGGGCTTATCCACAATCATGGTATCCGGAATATGCGCCTCTCTACGCGGATCATGTATATCATCCTCACCCCTGTTTTGGCGGTATTCATCTATATCTTTTTCATGTCCATTGGGTATGTCCATCGTAATTACGAGCAGCATCAAAGGCATGATCTGCAAATCCGCTCTGAGTATATCCAGTCCTATCTGCGCTCGCTCTATTATTGGGATGTGACCCTCTCTTCGGTGCAGGCTCCCGGTCTGGCGGTTGATTTGCATGACTTGGGCTATGATATGAATCAGGATATCCATGTCTATTCCCTTTCCGGCGAACTGATCGCCTCTTCCTCGCCGGCTCTCTTCGAAAATGGTATCCTTTCGCGTCGCATGGCGCCGGAGGCGCTTTTCACCGACCGCCATGCCCTTGTTTGTTATGAGCAGATCGCCGCGCAGCCCTACCTCGTTTCCTACATCCCCTTCCATAACGGTTCGTTCGTCACCATCGGTTATATCGCCGTCCCCTCTTTCCTGAGCGAACAGACCCGGAATGCCCAAGTGGATGCACTCTTGGTACGCCTCCTGCCGCCTTATATCATCGTGCTGCTTTTGGCGCTGTTCTTTGCCTTCTGGGCGGCAAAAAGCATGACGGCACCCATATCCATGCTCACCGATAAAATGCGGCGTTTCGAGATAGGAGGAGCCGATAACCATATCGATTATCCGTATCATGACGAACTCGGTGCACTCGTTGAGCGATATAATATCCTTGTGGATAGGGTGGAGGAATCGGCGGAAAAACTGGCAAATGCAGAGCGTGAAGGCGCTTGGCGGACGATGGCGCGGCAGATTGCCCATGAGATCAATAATCCGCTTACTCCCATGAAACTGTCGGTTCAGAAACTGCAACTCAAACGCGGTACGGATCAGTTTGACGCCTATTTTGACAAGACCACCAAGATGCTGATCTCCGAGATAGATAACCTCGCCCATATAGCGCAGTCTTTCTCTGCGTTTGCGAAGCAACCAGAAGTGGTCACAACCGAAGTGGACATCGCCGAGAAACTCTCGAACGTCATCACCCTCCAGCGAGCCAACGATGAGCAGATTCCTATCCGGTACGTCGGAGCGGACTCCGGAGTCATGGCGCTTGCGGACCAAGAGCAGATTTCCCAAGTCTTTGTGAACATCATCCGCAATGCTCTTCAGGCGTCACCGACTGACATCATCGTCGTCCTCAACGCCGCGCACTCGGAGCGGGAAATACAAATCTCCATCTCCGATGATGGTACCGGCATCCCGGCGGATATTCAACCCTCCATCTTCCGTCCGAACTTCACTACCAAATCCAACGGAAACGGACTCGGGCTGGCAATTTCCAAACATATAGTGGAGGGCTCGGGAGGGCGAATTTCGTTTGAAACTTCCGAAAAAGGTACCACATTTTATGTCTATCTGAGAAAAAAATAAATAAAAGTGGCATACACTATTGTGTATGTCATTTTTTTTGTGTAACTTTGCAGTCGCAATGACAAATCCATAAAACACATCATATGAAAGTACAATCTATCATGCAGCAACTTGCTGCGAAGCATCCGGGCGAGGCAGAGTATCTGCAGGCGGTTCAAGAGGTTCTCGAATCCATTGAAGAGGTGTATAACCAGCACCCCGAGTTTGAACAAGCGAAGATCGTGGAGCGTATGGTCGAGCCGGACCGTATCTTCACTTTCCGTGTCACTTGGATTGATGACCAAGGTGAAGTGCAAACGAACCTCGGTTACCGCGTTCAGTTCAACAGCGCCATCGGCCCGTATAAAGGCGGACTTCGTTTCCACCGTGCTGTAACGCCCTCAATGCTGAAGTTCCTGGGCTTTGAGCAGACTTTCAAAAATGCGCTGACGACCCTGCCTATGGGAGGTGCCAAAGGTGGCTCGGACTTTGATCCGGTCGGCAAATCCGACGCGGAGATCATGCGTTTCTGTCAGGCGTTCATGCTGGAACTCTGGCGTTGCATCGGTCCGGATCAGGATATCCCTGCCGGTGACGTCGGAGTCGGTGGTCGCGAGATAGGTTTCCTCAACGGCATGTACCAGAAGCTCGCGCGCGAATATCATACAGGTGTACTCACCGGCAAAGGCATGACATGGGGTGGTTCGATCCTCCGTCCGGAGGCTACCGGTTACGGAGCTTTGTACTTCACGCAACATCTGCTCCATAAGGCAGGCAAAGATATTAAAGGCAAGAAAGTAGCCCTCTCCGGCTTCGGAAACGTAGCATGGGGTGCAGCGAAGAAAGCCATCGAACTCGGTGCCAAAGTAGTGGCTATCTCCGGTCCGGACGGCGTAGTGGCTATCCCGAATGGTATCACGCCGGAAATGATTGACTACATGCTCGTCATGCGTGCGTCGAACCGCAATAAAGTACAGGATATGAGCGATAAGTTCCCCAAAGAGTGCGTCTTCACTGCCGGTAAGAAAGCGTGGTCTGTTCCTTGTGACATTGCGCTCCCGTGTGCTTTCCAAAACGAACTCTCCGAAGACGATGCGAAGGAACTCAAAGCGAATGGTTGCTGGTGTTGCTGCGAAGTGTCGAACATGGGCTGCCAACCGGGTGCGATCCATTTCTTCCAGTCTAACGGTATTCTCTTTGCTCCGGGCAAAGCAGTCAACGCAGGAGGTGTGGCTACTTCCGGTCTCGAAATGACCCAGAACGCCGAGCACCTCTCTTGGAAAGCCGAAGAGGTCGATGAGCGTCTCCATCATATCATGGAGTCCATCCACGAGCAGTGTGTCCGTTACGGCACCCAACCCGATGGCTCTATCGACTACGTCAAAGGTGCTAACATCGCCGGCTTTATGAAGGTTGCGACAGCTATGCTTGAACAGGGCATCATTTGATGCAGCTGTTCAAGGTGATTTATCATAGAGCAAGGAATCATTAAAAAAAACTTCGTGATTACGTTATTACGTGATTACGTCATTACGAAAAAACTATGTATCAAGACTTTCAACAACACCTGCAAAAAACTCTGAATGAGATTCGCGAAGCAGGATTATATAAAAACGAGCGCGTGATCATTACCCCGCAGTCTTCCGGCATTGCCGTGGAAGGCGGACAGGAAGTCATCAACTTCTGCGCCAACAACTACCTCGGACTCGCTGATAACCCCGAACTCATTCAGGCGGCCAAAGACCGCATGGATGAACGTGGTTATGGTATGGCGTCTGTACGTTTCATCTGCGGAACCCAAGACACCCACAAGGAACTCGAGCGCGTCATCTCCGATTTCTTCGGCACCGAAGACACCATCCTCTATGCCGCATGTTTTGACGCGAATGGAGGTCTCTTCGAACCGCTTTTGACGGAAGAAGATGCTATCATCTCCGATGCCCTCAATCATGCCTCCATCATCGACGGCGTGCGGCTCTGTAAGGCGGTTCGTTACCGCTACGCCAACGGCGACATGGCGGACCTTGAGGACAAACTCAAAGCCGCGCAGGCACAGCGCTTCCGTATCATTGCGACCGACGGCGTCTTCTCCATGGACGGTAACGTCTGTCCGCTGGATAAGATATACGAACTCGCTAACAAGTACAACGCCCTCGTCATGGTGGACGAATCGCACTCTGCAGGAGTGGTAGGCAAGACCGGACATGGCGTCACCGAGCTCTATAACCTCCGCGGCAAGATAGAGATCATCACCGGCACGCTCGGTAAAGCCTTCGGTGGCTCGGTCGGCGGTTTCACCACGGGTAAGAAAGAGATCATCGACCTCCTGCGTCAACGTAGCCGTCCCTATCTCTTCTCGAACTCTATCCCGCCGATGATCGCTGCGGCTGGTATCAAGACCTTCGAGATCCTCACGCGTTCCAACGAACTCCAAGACCGTCTCCACGAGAACACCGCGTACTTCGTCGAGAAAATGCGCGCCGCGGGCTTTGACATTAAGCCCACGCAGTCCGCTATCTGTGCAGTCATGCTGTACGATGCACGCCTCTCACAGGACTTCGCAGCAGCCCTTCAGAAGGAAGGCATCTACGTCACCGGCTTCTATTATCCCGTTGTTCCAAAGGGCCAAGCGCGTATCCGCGTACAGGTATCCGCTGCCCACACACGCGAACAACTCGATAAATGTATAGCCGCCTTCACAAAGATTGGCACGGTTCTTGGTGTATTAAAAAATAACTAGGGCCCTAGGACCCTAGGAATCCTAGTATCCTAGAAAAATGAAAGCATTAGTAAAAAAATACGCCGAACCCGGTATCTGGATGGAAGATGTCCCGATGCCCGAAGTGGGGGTGAATGATGTCCTCATTAAGGTCAAGAAAGCCGCTATCTGCGGTACTGACCTGCACATGTATAAATGGGACGCTTGGTCACAGGCACATTGCAAACCGCCTTACACCATGGGACACGAGTTCGTCGGCGTCGTAGCCGAAGTGGGAGCGGGTGTGAAGAATTTCAAGGTCGGAGAACGCGTCACCGCGGAGGGACACATCGTCTGCGGACACTGTCGTAACTGCCGTCGGGGCATGGGACATGTCTGCGAGAACACGATCTCGGTCGGTATAATGGGCAAGGATGGCTGTTTTGCCGAATATGTCACCATTCCCGAATCGAACGTCGTCAAGCTCCGTCCGGAGATTCCCGATGACTTCGCTGCTATCATGGATCCTTTCGGCAACGCTACCCATACAACCCTCGCTTTTCCGCTCCTCGGCGAAGATGTACTCATTACCGGAGCTGGACTCATCGGCACGATGGCGGCTGGTATTTGCCGTTATGCCGGAGCGAAGAATATCGTCGTTACGGATATTAACCCGCTTCGTCTGGAGATTGCCAAGAAAATGGGGGCAACCCTCACCGTCGATGGCTCCAAAGGCGAGACCGTGCAAGGCGCCATGAAACAACTCGGTATCCGCGGCTTCGATGTGGGACTTGAGATGTCCGGGGCTCCTGCTGCCTTCAATGAGATGATCGAGCATATGTACAAAGGTGCCAACATCGCCCAATTGGGTATCCTGCCTTCGGATACGCAGGTTAACTGGTCGGATGTCATCTTCAATGCCCTAACTATCAAAGGCATCACAGGACGCCGCATGTGGGAGACGTGGTATCAGATGGAGCAGATGTTACTCGGCGGACTCGACCTCTCACCGGTGATCACACACCGCTTTAAGTTCGAAGATTTCCAAAAAGGCTTCGACGTCATGGTCTCCGGCCAATGTGGCAAAGTCCTCCTTGAATGGTAAATGTCTCAATGCCTAAAATACAAAAATGAGTAAATGAGTAAATGCGAAAATGAACAAATAGTACATCGCAGTGGGTTTGTAAATATCGTCGGTAACCCCAACGTCGGCAAATCGACCCTCATGAACGCCTTGGTCGGCGAGCGTCTTTCGATCATCACATCGAAAGCGCAAACAACACGCCATCGTATCATGGGAATCGTTAACGGCGAGGATTTCCAGATGGTCTATTCCGACACCCCGGGTGTCCTCTCGCCGAACTACCAACTCCAGCGTCAGATGCTTGAGTTTTCCCGTTCAGCGCTCGTCGATGCCGACGTGCTGCTATACGTCACCGAACCCCAAGACACCATCGACCGCAATCCCGACTTTATCGAGAAAGTAAAGAAGATGTCTTCAGCAGGCTCGAGCGTGTTCCTTATTATAAATAAAATAGATTTAACAACCCAGGAGACCCTTGAACGTCTTGTGGAATTTTGGCACACCCAGCTTCCCGATGCAACTATCTTCCCTATCTCAGCACAGGAGCGTTTCGGCGTTTCGCAGCTCTTTGATGCCATCAAGGAAGCCCTGCCTGTCGGACCTCCGTTCTTCCCCAAAGACCAACTGACCGACAAGCCTGCGCGCTTCTTTGTCAACGAGATCATCCGCGAGAAGATCCTCCAGAACTACGACAAAGAGATCCCGTACTCCGTCGAAGTCGAAGTCGAGTCTTTCAAGGAAGAGGACAAACTCATTCGCATTGACGCCGTCATTTACTGTGAACGAGACTCCCAAAAAGGCATCATCATCGGCAAAGCCGGTTCTGCCCTCAAGCGCGTCGGTTCGCAAGCCCGCAAGGACATCGAGGACTTCTTCCAAAAAAAGGTATTCCTCCAGCTCTTCGTCAAAGTGGACAAGGATTGGCGTTCCAACACCAACCGTCTCAAGCACTACGGCTACGATCTCTCCTGATAATCTATCCGCCCTTATCTATCCGCCAATCTTGGCGGATTTTTTT
>CAMJJT010000028.1 GCA_946406195.1 uncultured Bacteroidales bacterium | reverse complement strand
CCTTGCTGACAATCTGACTGGAAGGAACGCCTTTTTTCTTGAGCAGGCGAACGATGGACGCTGCACGACGCTCGGAGAGGTTCTGGTTGTACTCGAGCGAACCCTCTTTGGAGGCGTGACCATAGACGAGTACCATCTGCTCGGGGTGCTCGAGGAGCACAGCGGCGATCTTATCCACTACGTCAGCCGGTTGGAGTTTGGGTTTATCGCTATCGAAAGCGAACCAGATGACGGATTTCTTCATGATATCGTTGATCTTCTTAGCAGCAACCGGCACGTTCTCAACGACTTCACGACGCGCGAGCGTGTACGCGGTATCGCGCATCACGAGCGTTTCATATTTCTTAGGTTTGCGTGCGGGCGTATTCCAAGAGATACCGACTTTCACACCTACGTCCCACGGACGAACGGATGAAACGCTGTTGGTAGCATATATACCATCGTAGCTCTCCATGAAGGTATGCTGTCTGTATCCCTGCTCTTGGTCATTACGCCAACCTATTTCTTTGCCCTGCTCATTACGGAGGTTATTGAAGGTATAGTTCGCATAAACGCCGACCATGAGGTCGAGATGCTCCAAGAGAGGAATCATCAATCCCAGATCCACCATACCATCTACAGAGATATTGCTGAGACTGAGATTCTTCTTGTCCGTGGTCCAGATACCGGTGCCTACTTCCTCAGTATAGTAATCACGGTCAATACCAATCGACTCATCCAAGACAAGACCATAATTAGCATACTCGCCTATATGGCTGATAGAACCGCTAACGAGATGGAATTTATTGGCTACAAGGTAGTTCACCTTAGCGCCGAGATCCGCATAGAGACGGAGTTGGTTATTGCGATGCGTAACCTTCTTCATGCGTGCGATAGGGAACTGCATCTGGATACCGATAGGCAGACCCAGCATATAGCTGATCTGTCTCTCTTTCCAGTTATTCATCTTGACGGTGTGGCTATAATTCTGCTTCTCACTATCGCCTTTGTTATCGGTCCAAGTCTTGGTACCATTGAGGATCGTGTTGCTCATCATGTGCTCAAACTCCAATCCGACCATGAAACCCCAGTTCTCATGGAAATAATAGACATAATTGAATTGGAGCAAACCGTTACCACCACCGGCATTGCGTGCGTCGTTGAGATCCTTGATGGTATGGCCGAGCGAGCTATAACCGGCTCCCACCAATGCTTGGAGGTAATGACCCTTACGCGTCCAAGCGGTGTCCTCTACTTGCGGAATCTCATTCTTGACCGTTTTGGTGGTGTAGGTGTACGTGGTGTCCATGTACACATGAATGATTTCCGTCTTCTTCTCAATGTCTTGCGACGGAGTCGTAGCCGCCACCTGCTTGGTAGTCGTCTTCACTTTCTCCGAGGCAAATCCCATTGTCATGCAGCACAAGGCTGCCGTAAAAAATAAGATTCGTTTCATAAATTATAGAGTTAGTTTGTTAAAATTGTGTTGCTTCTTTTTCGTTATGTACTATTTTTCTACACATACGCGAAAGGCGGCACATGACAAATAAAGCCATGCACCGCCCTACGCGTTGCTACTACCCGTTAATCCATCTTTTATGTCGCCATTCGCAACATATGGGGGGGGTAAAATTAAACATTTGATTTATTAAATCAATAGACATAGAGATAGTCTTTACCAACTTGGGCGCAAAATTACACTTTTTTTTTGATATATGCAAATAAAAATAAGAAAAATTGCATATTTTTGTCGTTTTTTAATAGTGTCCCATTAAAAAGAACAAGGGACAAGGGACTAATCGGAGGCAGAACGGAAGCAAAACGGAGGTAAAACGGAGGCAAGTGCTGATCAAATATATTTTTTGTTGTGATTTTGCATCGTGAACGATATTTCGGCACATCCTCTCTACCTATCCACAAAAAAAAATAGATAAAATTTCATTTTATTCAACAAAAATTCTCCGAACGCTTGCATATGTCAAAAAAAAGCAGTAAATTTGCAGCCGATTTGTGTACGTACACGAAGAACGCGTGTGTAAGCGCGGAAATAAATAGAATACGCGGAGGTACACAGGAAACAAGGAAGCATGCAGAAAAGTGAATTTACACAGGAAGAAGAGCTGATGATCCGGCGTGAGTTTGAAGCGCTGTTGGACGATTATGCACATACTCCCCACCGTCAGAAAGTGGAGCTGATCACGCATGCGTTCAATTTTGCACACAAAGCCCATTACGGTGTGCGTCGTCTGAGCGGCGAACCGTACATCCTGCATCCGATCGCTGTGGCTCGCATATGCGTCAAAGAGATCGGGTTGGGCAGCACGAGTATCTGCTCGGCATTGCTGCACGACGTAGTGGAAGATACGGATTATACGGTAGAGGACATCGCAGGGCTCTTCGGTGATAAGATCGCGCAGATAGTGAGCGGGCTGACGAAGATCAGCGGCGGTGTGTTCGGCGAACAAGCGAGCGAGCAGGCGGAGAACTTCCGTAAGTTGCTGCTGACCATCAGCGATGACATACGCGTAGTGCTGATCAAGATAGCCGACCGGCTACATAACATGCGTACGCTCGGTGCGCAGCCTAAAAATAAACAATACAAAATAGCCGGTGAGACGCAGTATATATACGCACCCTTGGCGCACCGTCTGGGACTCTTCCCCATCAAGACGGAGTTAGAGGACCTGAGTTTCAAATACGAGCACCCCGAGACATGGCAGGAGATCCACGATAAGTTAGAGGCGGTAAAGGAGCAGCAGATGGCGAGCTTCGAGCAGTTTGCGGTACCTATCCGCGAGCGGCTGACGAGCATGGGCTATCAGTACATCCTCAAAGCGCGCATCAAGTCCGTCTATTCGGTATGGAAGAAAATGATGCGGCAACAATGTGCTTTCGAGGACGTGTATGACCTCTTGGCGGTACGAATCATCTTCACGCCCAACGAATCGATGAGCGAGAAAGACCAGTGTTGGATGATCTACTCCGCCATCACGGAGTTCTATCGTCCCCATCCGGAGCGTATCCGCGATTGGATCTCGACGCCGAAAGCGAACGGCTACGAGGCACTCCATGTGACGGTGATGGGCAAGAACGGCGAATGGATAGAGGTGCAGATCCGTACCGACCGCATGAACGAGATAGCCGAACGCGGTTACGCCGCGCACTGGAAATACAAGACCGGCGAATCGGACGACAGCGAGTTGGACAAATGGATCCGCGAGATAAAAGATATCTTAGAGCACCCCGACAAAGACGCGATGGAGTTCTTAGGGACCTTCAAGCTGAACCTCTTTGCGCAGGAAGTGTTCGTCTTCACGCCCAAAGGGGAGATCAAGACGATGCCTGCCGGTTCAACCGCATTGGATTTTGCGTTCATGCTCCACTCCGAGTTAGGCGAACACTGTATCGGCGCAAAAGTGAACCATACGCTCGTTCCCCTATCCTACCAGCTCAAAGGCGGCGACCAAGTGGAAGTGCTGACCTCCAACAGCCAACATCCCCAGCGCGAATGGCTCGACATGGTTATCACCGCGAAAGCCAAGAACTGCCTTAACCAGTATTTCCGTAAGGAAGAACGGCATTATATCCGACACGGCGAGCGGCTCGTGAACGATGCTATCCAGATGGATAAAGACCTCGAGCAGAACCGCGACATGAGTTTGGCACGGTTATTGAGTTACTATAATAT
Organism: uncultured Bacteroidales bacterium; assembly: GCA_946406195.1. Lineage (GTDB taxonomy): Bacteria > Bacteroidota > Bacteroidia > Bacteroidales > Paludibacteraceae > Colicola. The sequence goes on along the minus strand of CAMJJT010000028.1, from coordinate 24,332 downwards.
CACCCAACCGCAGGAGTTGTACCTTCATGTGGGGCAAGGCACGATCCGTTTGGACAATATCCATGATATCGTGTTCCCCAAACGCGGATGGAAATCGTATATACCGTTTATCGGGAAGAGTAACGACACCGGTCAGGACGCAGGCAAAGAGCAAGAGATCGTCAAGCCGAAGAAAGGACCGCATACCATCGAGCTGACGGATGACGAGATGGGGAAGAAATTTGTGCTCAGTAACTGTTGTCATCCTATCCCGGGCGACGAGGTGTTAGGGTATCTGGACGAGAAAGGATTGATGCATATCCATAAGATCGACTGCCCGGAGGCGAACCTGCTCAAGACCAGTTATGGCAAGCGGATCTACTCCGCCACATGGAACACCCATCGCGTGCAGTCGTTCGTGGAGACCATTGAGGTCAAAGGAATAGACAAGTTCGGCGTGTTCATCCAAGTGATGCAGACCATGACGCAGGATTTCCATATCAACATGCGTGCCATCAATATATCCAGCGAAGACGGTATCTTCAAAGGCACGATGGAGATCTACGTCTATGACCGCTCGGAGTTGGAGGACTTGCTCAAAGCGCTTAGAAAAATTGACAATATCAAAGAAGTAAAACGATATGAAAAAGATTTTTAGTACTCTCTGCATGGCTCTCACAGCAGTAGTCATGTTCGCACAGAATCCTGTGATCACGTTCGAGAAGACCGAACATGATTTCGGTAAGATTCACGAGGAAGACGGTCGTGTATCGACAGTCTTTGAGTTCAAGAACGAAGGAATGGCACCGCTCGTGCTGAGCAACGTCCGCGCAAGCTGCGGTTGTACCACTCCTACATGGACCAAGGAGCCGGTAGAGCCTGGTCAGACCGGTTCGATCACCGTGACCTATAATCCGAACGGCCGTCCGGGTCGTTTCCAGAAGACCGTCACCATCACTTCCAATGCTTCCGAGCCGTCCAAGAAAGTGTATATCAAGGGCGAAGTGCTGCCCAAACAAGCCAAACCGGTGAACCGATACACGATTGCGGTAGGCGAGTTGAACATGAAGATGAAGACGCTCGATTTAGGCACCATCAAGAAAGGTGAGACCAAGAACGGCGAACTCGAATATGCTAACTTGGGAACAGCTAATCACAAAGTGGAGCTCGCAGTGAGCGCAACCGACGCTTACCTGATCAACCAAGCGACCTTGGAGGAGATCAAACCAAACGAGATCGGTAAGTTCGTCTTCGCTATCGACACCAAAGCTACCAAGCTGTACGGTCCTGTGGAGGCAAAAGCTTACGTAGTGATCGACGGCAAGAAAGAGATCAGCGAGACCTATGAGCTCCTCATCAAAGCGAACATCGTGGAGGACTTCAGCACCATGACCGTTGAAGACAAACAGCAGGCTCCGATCATCGAGACGGAGGGTGAGATGGAGGCAGGTAAGATCGCTGCCGGCAAGAGTCTCAAGGTAACTCTGCCGGTTAAGAACAGCGGTGTAAACCCCTTGGAGATCCGTCGCGCTTACGCTGCGGACAAGAGTCTGAAAGTGAAAGCACCGAAAGCCGTTAAGTCCGGTAAGAAAGGTACAGTGAACGTAGAGATCAACACGAAGGGGCTGCAATCCGGCGCTTACACACGCGAGGTAGTCATCATCACCAATGATTACGTCACCCCGATCAAACGTGTTAAACTGAGTTTTGAGGTAGAGTGATTGAGCATCCGGAAAATAGTGCTGAATACAAAGGACTGACGGTGAACGCAGGTGTAGAGAACCTGCCATCCGTCAATCCGTATGCCACTTTCCGTCGCAAGAAGACGGTACTTACCCCCGAAGCCTACTTCGAGGGTATTCGCCGCGGAGACATGACGATACTCAGTCAGGCGGTGACGCTGGTGGAGAGTAACCTGCTCGCCGACCAACAGATCGCCCAGAAAGTGATTGAGCTATGCCTACCCTACGCCGGTAACTCCATTCGCGTAGGTATAACGGGTGTACCGGGAGCCGGCAAATCGACCTTCATCGAAGCGCTCGGCAGCGAGCTATGCGACCATGGGAAGAAACTCGCCGTCCTCGCTATCGACCCCTCCTCGGAACGCAGCAAGGGTTCGATCCTCGGCGACAAGACCCGTATGAACGAGCTGTCGGTCAAGTCCAACGCGTTCATCCGTCCCAGTCCGAGTGCCGGTTCGTTAGGCGGCGTGGCGCGTAAGACCCGCGAGACAATCGTGCTATGCGAAGCAGCCTGCTTCGACACCATTCTCTTGGAGACCGTAGGTGTCGGTCAATCCGAGACCGCAGCACACTCCATGGTCGATTATTTCCTGCTGCTCCAAGTGACCGGTACAGGCGATGAGCTGCAAGGTATCAAACGCGGAATCATGGAGATGGCGGACGGTATAGCAATCAATAAGTGCGACGGTAATAATATTGAACGTGCGCGCGCTGCGCGTGTGAGCTTTAAGAACGCACTCATGCTCTTCCCGCCTTCCGAATCCGGATGGAAACCCGAGGCGATATGTTGCTCCTCTATCGACCACTCCGGTGTGATGGAGGTATGGAACAATATCGAGGAATACATCGCTTTCACCAAGCAGAACGGTTACTTCGACGCCCATCGCACCGAGCAAGCCAAATACTGGATGTACGAGACCATCAACCAAGCTCTGCTGGACGGATTCTACAAGAACGAGAAGATGGAACACCAGATCGAAGTGGCGGAAAGACAAGTACTGAATAACGAGATCAGCAGCTTCATCGCTGCCCATAATTTACTGACTGCATATGGCAGTAACCAATAAGAATAACAAACGCTCAACGCAGACCACCATCATCAAGGTAGGAGCAAACGAGATGGGCAAACTGCCCCCTCAGGCACAGGAGTTGGAAGACTCCGTGCTTGGCGCTATCATGCTGGAGAAAGAAGCCTACGGAACGGTAGCCGACCTGCTACGTCCGGAGGTGTTCTATAAGGACCAGAACCGGATGGTATATGAGGCTATCCGTGAGTTGGCAGGCAAAGAGCAACCAACCGACGCCCTCTCAGTAGCGGAGAAAATGCGATCGTTGGGCACCCTTGAGAAAGCCGGCGGAACCGTTTATATAGCCGACCTCACCCGTCGTGTAGCCTCAGCGGCACACCTGCGGTACCACGCGGAGATCATCGCTAAGAAAGCCACAGCCCGTGACCTCATCGCCATGGCGGCACAGATAGAAGAGAAAGGATTCGACGAGACGCAGGACGTGGACGAATTGATGCAGGAAGCAGAAGCCGGTATCTTCGAGATCAGTCAGCGCTCCCAGAAAAGAGACGTCACCCAGATTGACCCCGTCATTGAAGAAGCGTTCGCGCGCATGGAGAAAGCCTCCCGCAACGACGGTTCGATATCCGGAATCCCATCCGGCTTCCATGCGCTGGATAAGATAACCTCCGGTTGGCAGACTCCCGACCTGATCATCATCGCCGCCCGTCCGGCTATGGGTAAGACCGCGTTCGTCCTCTCCATGGCGAAGAACATGGCGATTGACAGGAATATACCTGTAGCAATCTTCTCGCTGGAGATGAGTAACGTACAGCTCGTTAACCGTCTGATAATGAACGTCTGCGAGTTGGAAGGTGACCGTATCAAGACCGGAAAGATGAACCGCGAAGAAGCAATGCGGCTCAATACGAAGATCAATATCATGAAGGGTAAACCGCTCTATCTGGACGACACCCCTTCGCTCTCGATCTTTGAGTTGCGCTCCAAAGCCCGCAAACTCGTGCGCGAGCATGATATCAAGATGATTATCATCGATTATCTGCAGCTCATGAACGCACAGGGATCGTCCTTCGGCAGCCGTGAACAGGAGGTCTCTATCATCTCGCGAAGCCTCAAAGCGCTCGCTAAAGAATTGGATATACCGATCATCGCTCTATCGCAGCTGAACCGTGGAGTGGAAGCGCGTCAAGGCGTGGAAGGTAAGACTCCGCAGCTCTCTGACCTGCGTGAGTCCGGCGCTATCGAGCAGGACGCCGATATGGTTTGTTTCATCCACCGACCGGAGTATTATCACCTCTATAACGATGATAAGACCGGTAAGGATCTACGCGGTCTGGCACAGATCATCGTCGCTAAGCACCGTAATGGTGCTACCGACTCCATCTGGCTGCGGTTCCGCGGTAAGTTTGCGAAGTTCCAAAACGAGGACGAAGCGATTGATCCGGATGAGATGGGAGGACCGCTGCCCAGCGAAGGAGTGTCCATCCAATCCAGCATGAACAGCTCGATGGGAGCCGTCTCCTTCGGTCAGCAGATGAACCCCGACGGCGCTACGCTGAATAGTTTAGGGGAAGACTTGAGTCAATACACTTTGTAATTGACAATTGATAATTGACAATTGATAATTGATAAATAATATATGCAAAGAACAGTAATCATAGACGCATTACAACGCACCGATTTCGGTGCCACCATCAACGTACGCGGATGGGTACGTAGCCGTCGAGGCAACAAACAAGTATCATTCATTGCCCTCAATGACGGCTCCACCATTAAGAACATCCAGATCGTTGTGGACTTGGAGAAATTTGATGAGGAGCGTCTCAAACCCGTTACCACCGGTGCTTGTATCTCCGCTACCGGTACGCTCGTGGAGAGCCAAGGAGCCGGTCAGGCAGTAGAGATCCAACTAACCGATCTGGAGGTCTATGGCACCGCCGACCCGGAGAAATACCCGCTGCAGAAGAAAGGACTCTCGATGGAGTTCCTGCGCACTATAGCCCATCTCCGTCCGCGTACCAACACCTTCGGCGCCGTCTTCCGTATCCGTCATAACATGGCGATGGCGATCCATACTTATTTCCATGAGCACGGCTATTTCTATTTCCATACACCGCTCATCACCGCTTCTGATTGCGAAGGTGCAGGCCAGATGTTCCAAGTGACCACCAAGAACCTCTATAACCTCAAATACGACGAGAACGGACAGATCGATTACTCCGATGATTTCTTCGGCAAACAGGCAGCGCTGACCGTCAGCGGACAACTCGAAGGCGAACTGGGAGCGATGGCATTAGGTAAGATTTACACCTTCGGCCCGACTTTCCGCGCCGAGAACAGCAACACCCCGCGTCACCTCGCGGAGTTCTGGATGATTGAACCCGAAGTGGCGTTCATCCAGAAAGACGAGCTCATGGACCTCGAAGAGGACTTCATCAAGTTCTGCGTTCGTTGGGCACTCGAGCATTGTATGGACGACCTCGAGTTCCTCAATCAGTTTGTGGATAAGGGTCTCATCGAGCGCCTCAAATCGGTTGTCGATACGGAGTTCGTACGTCTGCCTTATACCGAAGGAATCAATATCCTGCAAGAGGCGATCAAGAACGGCAAGAAATTCGAGTTCCCGTGCAATTGGGGCGATGACCTGAGTTCGGAGCACGAGCGTTTCCTCGTAGAGGAACATTTCAAGAAACCGGTTATCATGACCGATTATCCGAAGGATATCAAAGCGTTCTACATGAAGATCAACGAGGACGGCAAGACCGTTCAGGGCACCGACGTGCTCTTCCCGCAGATTGGCGAGATCATCGGCGGTTCTGTCCGCGAGGAGAGCCTTGACCTGCTCAATGAGGAGATCGAGCGTCGTCATATCCCGATGAAGGATATGTGGTGGTACCTCGACACCCGTCGTTTCGGTAGCGCTCCGCACGCCGGATTCGGTCTTGGCTTCGAGCGACTCATGCTCTTTGTGACCGGCATGCAGAACATCCGCGACGTGATCCCCTTCCCGCGTACACCGAAAACAGCCGAATTCTAATACCCCGTCATTACGTTATTACGTAATCACGTTATCACGAAAAACCATTAAAAGCAATAAAACAAACAATCATTATGAGAAACAAACTCTTTACCCTGATGGCAGCGCTGTTAGTCTCCTTGGCTTCCATGGCGCAGACATCTCTAAGAGGTCGAGTGATCGATGAGACAACACAGCAACCTGTGGTCGGAGCACGTATCACTTTGGCAAATCAAAACATCTCTACCACCACCAACTCGACCGGTGAGTTCTCCCTTCTCTATCTCGAAGCGATGGATGAAGAGGTAGTTATCGAGGCAGATGGATACGTGGCAGAGCTGGAGTTAGTCACCCTCAACAGCGATCAGGCGAACGAAATGGCTACCATCTCGATGAAGCAGGACCTCGTGGCGCAGAACCAAGATGAGATCCTGCTGAACCTGACGGAAGAGGAGATGAACGATGATGAGGGTCGTTCGCAAGCATTGGCATCCTCGTCTTCGGCTACCACGGATGTCTTTAACTCCACCACGTCTTTTGCTTGGTCCACCGCCCGTTACCGTAACCGTGGTTACTACGCTGCGCAAGCTGAATCCTACTACATCGAAGGTCTGAACTTCAACTCCGCTGAACGCGGTCAGTTCAACTATTCCGCGATGGGTGGTCTCAACGATGCCAGCCGTTACAAAGAGGTGGTTAATCCGCTGGAGACCAATAACTTCTCCTTCGGAGGAATCGGTCAATCAACCAACTACCTCATGGGTGCCAGCCGGTATGCGCAGGGATGGAAAGTAGGCGTAGCCGGTACGAACCGTAACTACAAAGCCCGTGTGAACGCCACTTATGCTTCCGGTGTCATGTCCAACGGATGGGCAGTCATCGCTCAGCTCGCTTACCGTTTCTCACCCTATATCGACAATAAAGGTATCATCGGAGAAGGTATCAAATACTACTCGCTCGGTTATTTCCTCTCGGCGGAGAAAATTTGGGACAACGCCCGCCTCAAACTGATCACCTTCGGTGCTCCTACCGAGCGCGGACAGAACGCTGCGGTGACCCAAGAGGTGTATGACCTGACCGGTACCAATAACTATAACCCCTATTGGGGCTACCAGAACGGTAAAGTGCGTAACTCACGCGTTGTTAAGTCGTATGACCCGACTTTTATCGCCTCTTATGAATATAAGATCGATGAGCAGCAACAATTCAAAATAGCTGCCGGTTACCACTATTCCCTCTATTCCAACTCGGCCATCAATTTCTACAACGCGCCGAACCCCGCTCCGGATTATTATCGCAACCTGCCCTCCGCGATGTGGGACGGTCAGATCGCGAACCCGAACGGAAACATCAAGAACACCAACTATCAGCTCTACGATAACAGCGGACACTATCCATGGGGTCTGTTTATCGGTAACAAGCTCGGAACCGAAGCTTCTTCTTTTGGCGAAGGTTTCGTGGGTGACGACGGCAATCTCGTAGGTCCGACTATCGATGAGAAACAGTATAACGACCTCGTTCATCTCTGGCAGTCCCGCGACGACAAGACCACCCAGATTGACTGGGACGCTATCTACGCGGCGAACTATGCCAATAATGCCAAAGATGAAATCACCGGAACGCAGACCGCTGCCCGTTATATCCTCGAACGTCGCCATAACGATATCCAAGAGGCTGTCGGTTCATTCAACTATGTCAACACCCAGTTCGACCATTTGAAGATGACCCTCGGCGCAGAAGGTAAGTTCGCGCAAGGTATTCATTATAAGACGATTGATGATCTCTTGGGTGCTAACCGCTGGATCGATATCGATGCTTTCGCTGACCGCGACATCAAGGAGTTGGCTACCAACAGCGGATTCACCCAGTCCGATATCAATAACGTGCGTAAGAACGATATCGCGCAGGACTATGACTCCGTCATCACCTCTTCTAAGCGCCATTTCGGATACGACTATCGTATCAACATGGGCAACGCGAAAGTATGGTTCCAAAACGAATGGAGTTTCCATGAAGTGGATTTCTACTATGCCCTGCAGTTCACTTACAGCTCGATGCAACGTCTGACGAACATGGTCAACGGTCGTGCTTGGTATCTGACCAAAGTAGCCGATGAGCGCGGATTATACGACGCATGGAAATATTACGGTCGTAGCGCGTACAACACCATCTCCGGACAGATCGATCCGGCTACCGGCAAGAACAAGCTCAAGGCAGGTACTCGCTATTACGGCGAAGCACACCATTTCTTCGACCCGGCATTCAAGTTAGGCGTCACCTATAAGATCAACGGTCGTAACCGCTTGAAACTGAACGCGCTCGCTGAGACGCGCGCACCGTACGCACGCGATGCTTATATCTCCGCGCGTGTACACGACCGCGTGGTAGAGAAGATCTACATTCATGATAACGCAAAGAACCTCAAGGATTTCTTTGCAGCCAGCGAGAATATCATTTCTACGGATCTGACGTACGAGTTCAACTACCCCATCGTTCGCGGACGTATCACCGGATTCTTTACCCAGTCTTGGAATGGAATGGAGATGAACGGCTACTACGACGATGAGGCACGCACGTTCGTGAACCAAGCCCTGACCGGTATCGATAAACGTTATATCGGTTTGGAAGCTGCCGCGGCGGTGAAGATGGGTACATACTTCACCTTGACCGGTGCTCTCTCGATCGGCGACTACCGCTATACGAGCGACGCTCTCGCTGTTCAGTCGGCGGAGAACGGTATGCCGATGACTCAGAACGCAGTGACGAACAGCTTGGTCTTTGAGACCACCGACAAAGTGCTCCTCAAAGGTCTCAAACTCTCTACCGGCCCGCAACTCAACGCCAGTCTCAAACTTTCGTTCTTCCACCCGAAAATGTGGTTTGCGGACATCACCGTCAACTATCATGACTGGAACTACCTCTCCGTGGCTCCAAGTCGCCGCATGCAAGGTCTATATACCGGAAGACGTTTAGATGGAACGTTAGTAAACGGCTGGTTTGGAGACAGTTATTCCAATGCTATCCAAACTACGGATGACAAATCTCCGCGTTATGAATACACGGAGAACGACGAAGTACTCTATAGTTGGCGTACACGTGGAGGTGTGGCTGAATACGTAGATCCAAGCAGCCCTGAGAATGAAGGTAATATCGTGGTGGACAAAAACGGCGTACCTGCGCTTCGTTACCCCTATAACCTCATGACGATGCAAGAGAGCCTGTCCGCTACAAACCCGCTCAACCGATTCATCATCGATGTATCGGTCGGCAAGCTCTTCTATCTACCTAAACGTCAGTCTCTATCGGTTAACCTGAGCGTGACGAACATCACCAACAACACACATTTCAAGACTGGAGGCTACCAACAAGCCCGTCTGCCGCGTGCCGTGCTGCAAGGTGAAAAAGACTATCACAACTCGATTATTTCGGCGAACGCTTGGAAATATCCGTCTAAGTATTACTACGCTTGGGGCATGAACTTCTACTTAACTGTAACTTATAAATTCTAAGCAATTATGAAGGCAAATAAATATATATTGTACTTTGTACTTAGTACCTTTGGCCTTTTCTTGGCTTCATGCGAGCCGAGCGAACCGGCAAAAGAAGTTTTATTTATATCAGAAGCGCAGGCAGAAGAGCTCATTGCGGATGGAGAACTCTATACCCTCAATGACTTCATGCATACCTTCATGGATACGGAGAAAGGCGATTTCGGAGATAAAGAAAACCCGTACCGCTCGCGTTCGACGAACGGAAACGGAATATATCTCTATGCCGTAGATACACTTCCCTCTGATGGTGAAGGTATTTATATCCGCGGACGTGTCACGACCGATGACTATGCCGGCAACTTCTATAAGACGATCATTATCCAACAGATCGTTGACGGCAAGCAGCAGAACCTGCGTATATCCGTTGATCTGGGTTCTGCCAGTGGTATGTTCCCGATGGGTCAGGAGATCTTGATTCGTTGTAACGGCTTGGCTGTTGGACGCTATGGAAACCAACCGCAGTTATGCGTTCCTGCCTACAACAACAATATCTTCGCCATGAACGCTTCGCAGAAAGTAGGATGGGCACCGGGACGTATCCCTGCCGCTAAGGTGCGTAACTGCTTTTACCGCATAGGACATCCGGATCCTTCCGCACTCAAGTACGACACGCTGACCCTTCAGCAACTCTTCAACGAGGTGCCCGAAATACCGCAGCAGACGGTGGAAGATATGTGGAAAGTACGCGAAGCAGACGGTCGTTTGGTATGTTTGAAGAATATCTATTTCACAGGACAAGCTAATAATGACGGTAACTTAGTGGACTGCGAATACGCACATCCGGATTCATCCACGACCGCAAACGTCTTTGCTTCTACCACCAAGAATATCGGCTTCCCGCAAGGACGTATTTTGAAAAGCCTGGATCGAGAAAAGAGTCTCTGTTGCTCCAACTCGGAATATTGTAAGTTTGCTAATTTCCTCCTCCCGGGAGCACAACAGGACGCAGACAATGCTATCTCAGGATGTCCTAATTACAAAGGTACAGTCACGGGTATTCTGTCTTGGTATTGCGATAATGCTACCGGAACAAAAAGCGGAACTATGTCCAAACTTTGGCAATATAACTGGTCCGTTACGCCGCGCGGAATACCCGGAATCGGCATCGCAGATATTAACATGTATTACGCTAAGAATAAACTTTATTGGGAGCCGGAAGAGTTCGATCCCAAGAAATACAACAAGTCCAAATACGGTAACTCAAACGAATAATGAACTGGTTAGACGTATTATTATTAATCCCCTTGCTCATCGGTTTGGTGAGAGGATTAATGCGCGGATTAGTCACCGAGGTCATTGCAATTTTGGTAGTGATCATCGGTGTACTGGGCGCACGTTTGTTTGCACCTCCCTTCTCTACTTGGATGCATAAACAATTCGCATGGCAGGGTGAAGTATGTGACGTAGTAGCATATGTACTGATTTTCTTATCAATAGCTATCGTATTAGCCATATTAGCAAGACTGCTTTCAAAGTTCCTGAAAGCCATCCATTTAGGTTGGGCAAACAGACTCTTTGGCGGCGTTTTCGGTATCTGCAAATATGCGATTTTGGTACTTATTGTCGTCTTCGCAATGGAGAAAACAAACAAGAGTTTTCATTGGTTGGATAAGTCGAAAGTTGTGAAGACTTCCATCGTGTACCCATATGCGGTCGAGGCAGTCAAATATGCCGAAGATGCACTCAAATAATTTACCCGTTAATAAAAAGTGACCTATTATCTCTCATTGGGAGCTAACCTCGGTGATCGTGAAGCAACACTTCGCCAAGCCCTTCAACTCATAGAGCAGCAGATCGGACCTGTCCGTCGCTGCTCATCCTTTTATTACTCCAAACCTTGGGGCTTCACTTCCCAAAACGACTTCTGCAACCTCTGTTGTGCCCTTGAATGCGATAAAACTCCCTTAGAGGTATTACATCTCACCCAAACCATCGAACGCGCCTTAGGACGCACCAAAAAGACCCAAATCATCAAACATCAAAACTCAAATCTCAAATCTCAAATCTCAAATCTCAAATGTCCTATCTATTCCGATAGGACAATCGACATCGACCTCATTCGAGCTTTCGATGACGATGGAAAAGAGATCAAATGTCAAATCTCAAATGACAAATCTCAAATCTCAAATCTCAAATCTCAAATGAGCAGTGTCCCGTTGCTCACTCTTCCCCATCCTTTATGGCAGGAAAGGGACTTCGTAAAGGTCCCCTTAGCAGAAATTCTGCCCCAAAATCTGCCTTAAAATGCTTTTTTTGCAAAAAAAGTGCCGAATTATTTGCATATGTCAAAAAAAAGTTGTACCTTTGCACCCGCTTTTGAAAAAAAGCTGTACGGTGGTCTTAGCTCAGTTGGTAGAGCATCGGATTGTGGTTCCGAGTGTCGTGGGGAGCTTAAGACAAAAACTCTAATCCGTTGTAACTGAATAAGTTACGGCGGATTTTCGGTTAAAGTGGCCCGAAAATGTCCCGAAAATTCATTCAAAAAATTCGGGAAAAAATACGAACAAAAGCACTAAAATATCTGGCATCGTAACTCTGTTTTCAGCAAAGAAAATGGAGAAAAAAAAATGTCAACTCTTAGTCAATTTTCACCGCTCTTTGCGGGCTATGCCCCAGCGGTAGTGAAACACATTGCGACCGGATGGTTTATCGAGTATTACGTAACCAATCCTTTCACCCAAACTTTAGAGCGTCGCAAGTTCCGGTTAAACAATCTGCGCAAGCGTTGTCGTACTGCATTGGAGTTCAAAGTGCAGGCGAACACTATCTGTAGCCAACTCAATGTGAAGCTGGCTAACGGATGGAATCCTTTTAACGAGGATGTCAAAACGGAGAACCCGGGTGCAGTACCTATTAAGATTGTTTACGAGCAGTATTTCCGTGACGTGGAAAAAGATCTTCGTCCTGACACCCTACGCGGCTACAAGGCATTCAGCCGTAGGCTTCTTGAGTGGTGTGATAAGAGAAGCCCGGATATGCTGTTAAAGGACTTCTCTGATGTGATGGCTGTCCGCTATCTGGACGAGCAGCGTCAAAAGAACAATTGGGTAAATGCCACCTTTAACAACAACCTTGTGAGCGCCCAAGCATTCTTTACTTGGTGCGTGAAGAAGAAGTTCATCGAGAAAAACCCATTCTACGGCATTTCCAAGAAGAAGAAAGAAGCAAAGAAGCGTACCATAATTAATGCAGACGCACGTGCTATCATGCGTGAATGGTTTATGAATAATAATCCGGGTTATCTGCTCATCTGCGAACTGGTGTTCCAATCGCTGATCCGTCCGACCGAAATCAGCAAACTGCGCGTGAGCGACGTTGATTTGGAGCACAAAGTAATTCACTTGGATGGCAGTATAACCAAGACAAAGTACTCGCGTAAAGCCGTGTTGAGCGACGAACTGATTGAGATACTTGGACGTAACATCCAAGGAGCGAACCAAGATGATTACCTCATCAGTAACGGCTACCTGCCCGGCAAGGAGCCTATCAGTTCCCGCATGTACCGCAAGACGTGGGACAAAATGCGTAAGCAGTGCCACCTCCCGGACACCATGCAGCTCTACTCCCTCCGTGATACGGGTATTATCAGCCTGTTTGATAATGGAGCAGACGCAAATACTGTCAAGGGAGCAGCAGACCACCACAACCTCAACATTACGTCCATCTACTGTGACCACGTGGATGACAACCTTGTTGAGAAAGTCCGCAAGCACTCGGCTAAGTTCTAAGAGATTGGCGGTCGGGGATTAGTCCTCGACCAGCCAAAACTCTCCTTTCATCAGCTCTGACATTCCATCCTCCGTGAAGGTAGCGGTTATCTTCTCACAGATATACCGCTGCCCATGGATGACGAAGAGCGAACGAACATTCGGAATATCTTTCGCGAGGAACTTGAACTTGTATTTCTTATTGGATGCTATGCGGTGCGTATTGGCATTTGATCCGAACAAGTTAGAGCGCAGGCGCATACTCAAGCCTGTCAGCTCAAAGTCCATTTCACGCGGGTACGTCAGCACATTGTCTATCACCGGAAACAATAACTTCCCGCGCATAGCATTATAGGTGCTCCCCGTCCAGAAACCCATATACAACTTGTCAAAGTACTCTACCGACCTTTCACTTTCGCCTGCCGATAGCTTCTTATCGGCATAGTCCCATGGTATCGTATTATTGGCACCGTTCAGGTACTCGCCACATTCCAAGAAGAAGGCATTGCCTTTGAATTGACCATCAGCGTATGCTTCATCAATCCATACCGGCACAATCTTCATCTCAATCGTCTCTGCATTCTCATCGACGATAGAGTCACCAAACATATTTACCGGCTCCAAGGTGTTCAGATAGCGGGTATTGCCGGACAAATTGGCAGGCTGATTAGGGTCAGCCAAATACGAGCCATAGTTGCGCAATACAAAGTATGTATCTTCATTCCGGCAATAGTAGAGATAACTTGGACTCCAGCCGTTGTACTCTTCCTGCACATAGTCCGCTGCACCTCTCATCTCTATATAGAGACGCTGCGCACCATTTACTTCCTTGTAGAATTTGCCATTATTATACGTGCCCAAACTATAGGACAAAATAACGTCCTGCGTTTTCATCATGTCAACGAACCATTTGCAGGAATAGTATTTCCATTTCCGGTGGTTACACTCTGCAAATTTTAGGTTGACGTATTCCCTGTATTTACAAGAACCAGCATCCTCCACGGTTGAGGAGAACTCGTCCACGATGTTCGTTAACTCAACTGTACCCGCCGAAGCAATCGCTTCCGTTGAGAAGCGGAACGATATATGCTTCGTAACATGATCGATGTCGAACTCCCCATTGAGGAAATATTCCAATTGCTCAAACAGCTCTGTGAGCGTCCAGTGCGGCAAAGCCGTTGCCCAGTTGAAACACTTCCATGCATACGGAAGCGTATTGCATACGATAAGGTAGCGATATTGACTATCCATCAGTTTCGAGAAATCATATGAATAACCGACCGCGTTGCAGATCTGCTCAAGGAGATAAATGAGATACGGCTGGAACGACAGTCCACGCGTATCGTAATACCACGACGAAGGCCAGTTGTCTGTATCGTTGGTCCGGTTCTGAAGGTTGCCGGTGGAGTTATTGACCCACGGCAAAGCAAGATAATTAAGCCCATTACTTATGCTATGCGCTATGTGCGAATTTGCAGGAAAAGAGGATGGCGTAGTGTCCGGATAGCCCAAGTCCATTTCATTGATATAGATGATATCGAAATCGTCGGCATAGTTCGAGACGGACTTGCCTTCAAGGAACTGTGTCTTAACCTCAATATCGCTTATCTCCGTGATAGTGATAGAGCCGTGACGATAGAATAATCCATTCCTGATTTCACAGTCAAAAAGCAGTTTCTGCGCCACTACGTCCTTGCGGTTTATATGCCCGAAAATAGCTAAGTTTTCAGGACATCCGGCAAGAGGGAACGTAATCGACAAGGAATAACTGTCAGCACCGGAGAAATACCGATTTTCGCTGACGAAATCGAACGACGTGCCTTTCTTGAGCACGGCTAATTTATTGTCCACATATATCTCCATTATCTTCTTGATTTAGGGGTTTTGTTACGCATTAACTGTTCATACTCATCTTGGGCTTTCTTGATGCCCGTGTCACCGGTAACGGTGTTCACAGTCACAAACGGCTCATGCAACCGTACATTCATTTCGTTGACGGAGCGTGATAAGGCTTGCGACGCGGCAGCGACTGCAAGCAGTTCGCCATTAGAGGAAGCCTGTGCCATCCGTTGGGGAGCCGTGATAGACTGCGAAACATCCGAAGCAGACAAGCGCCCGATGGTGTTGGTACGCTGGGCATAATCGAGTGTTTCAATCATAGCCCGTGCTTGGGGATTGCGGAGCAAGTCTTGACTTGCTACCCATTCTCCTGCATGGACGATACCGGCAGGTTCGTCCTTGCGTCCGGGTTTGGTGAAGCCTCCTTCCATATAGCCCTGCGCCTCGGACGCCTGTTGTTGCTTCTTGATGGAAGCAATCTGAATAGCTCCAGCGGCTACAGCCATAGCAGCTGCTATAGGTGCCATGATGAAGCCGACCATCGGAATTGCAGCAGCCGAGGAGTAAGCAGAGATAGCAGACATGGCTGTTTGTGCCACGGCTTGCAGGACCTGCATGGCAAACATCTTCCGGTTTGCTTCCTGCTTGGCCTTACCTATCTCCGCTTGCTTCTGCTGCTCCAGAGCGACCTCCTGCGACTTATTTCCCTCCGCATACGAGATTTCCCGGTCGTACTTCCTTTCTATCTGAGCCGTTTGGATATCCAACTCGGCTTGGATGATTTCCGACAAGCCGGAGAAGATGGCTCCCATCTGATTGATGATCGTTGAGAACGATTCGGTCATGGCTTTGCCTGCGTCGGACTCCAGCCATGCGATGCTATCGTCAATGGCTCCCCGGAAGGACTTTTTAAGTTCCTTCGCCTCACGCTTGTTATACTTGCGTGCCAACTGATACTTGGCTTCGTAGAAAGCGCGCTCAACACGTAACCTATCACGTTTACTGTCACCGGCAGCCTTCAACATCTGCCTATATACCAACTCCAGGTTCTGCATGTCCCGTTGGTAGGACTCGTCGTCCGTAATGCGGAAGCCTTTGGTAAAATACGCTTGGCGCATTTTCTCCTGCGCTTGCCGGGCTTCCTGCAAGTGCTTCTGTTGGTATTTGAGCGATGTATCGTGATAGTGTTTCTCTGCGCGTAACTTCTCCTTGGATCCGTCCTCATAAAGACTTGCCACTTTGCGCAAGTGTTCCAGTTCTGCCAACTCGACCGCATTCTGGTACTGACGAGCGGAGAGTTCTCCGTCCATATACCTCTGCTGAAGAATAGCCATTACTTCTTTATAAGCCATTTCCTCCTGCTGCACCGTCCCCTCAATGGCATTCTGACGCTGCTTCTTGAGCGCTTCCTGATACGAAGCTTCAATAGTCACTTCCTCATTACCGACCAAGTCCTTGTGCAACAACTTACGCCTATTATACTCGACCTCTATCTCTAACATCCGGGCATTGTATTGCTCGTAGTCAGCCGTGCCTTTGGCATAGGCAATGCGGTTGAGCGCCTGCTCGCGCTCGCGCCAATCGTCCTCCGCTTGGAACTTGTTCTTACCTTTGGACTTATCATCATCTTCTCCACTGCCACCGTTCGGGGCATCATCAAGCTTCTTCTTTACCTTGCCCTCCAACGGATTGACGTTCATCTTGTTCATCATCTCCGTAATCTGCCGGATGGATTCCTCTGCCTGGTCTAACTGACCTTGCCACATAGCCTGCGTAGAACTTGCCAGCATCTCTGCCTGTTCTTGCATCTGAGTTGCATATGGATTATGACCGGTCTCTACATTCTTATTGACAGTTACCATTTGACCGTTTATCTCTATCTCCGTCACATTGCTCTGCCTCTCATCTTCCATCTCCTGCAATTTCCGCTGTGCCTCTATCTTCTTCTTCATTACCTCTGTCAGTTCCTCCTCAAAGGCTTCCATCTTTATCTTTTTTTCCAGCGAAGCGAGATACCCATCAATGGCATCCGTATTGTCATTGATCAACTTGCCTTCATCAGTAAGCGCAGCATGATAATCCGGAACTAACTGTTGCAGTTTCTCCAAGGCGTTACGCCTTGCGTCAAGCGATAATGCATTGTTATGCACCATCTGATTGAGCATGTGGATTTCAGCACTCTCTTCCGCATACTTTTCAGCAGCTTTCTTCTCGACCTCTGCGATACGCTGCTGCACCTGTTCCTGCATGGTTAGTTCCTTGGTGGTTTCTTTCTGCCTTTTGAGGTACATAGCCAATGCGACGCCTGCACCCACAATGGCAGCAGCCACCAAGCCCCAAGGATTCATCATCATGGTTGCATTCAGCAGCTTCATTGCTGCGTTTGCCCGGACGACGTTGCCGGTCATCCGGTTATAAGCGACGGACGCCGCAAGAACTGCAACCTTATGCACATGCAGCGCAGCTGTTTTCACGGCTATGAATGCTGCGTGCAGCTTCTCCTTAATCAATGCGAGATTGACCGCAACGGTATAAGTAGCAACAGCGGCAGCAAGGGAAAGAATAGCGGTTTTATGCTCCTTGATGAATTTCACCAACTGAAGCATTACGCGCATTGTTGCAGACGTAGTTGAAATGAAGTGCCGCATTACCGGCATCAGTTCCTGACCTAAGGAAATAGCCATCTCTTGAAAGCCTTTGCGAGCTTTGTCCAAACCTGCTTGAACAGTATTGTTCTGCACCTCAAACTCTTTGGTGACGGACGTTGCCTCATCAAAGGCTTTGGCAGCCTCCTGCTGCTCCCAGATAAGCATATCGACGTTACCCGCAAGTGCCGAAATGACCGCGGAAGCGCGAGCGCCGTTCTCGCCCATGTCCGCAAAGACGGGGGCCAGGACGGACATATCGCCTAACTCGTTCAAGCGGTTGAGCAACATCAATAGTCCCTCATTCGTCGAACTTTTGAGGGCAGCGTTAAACTTTTCAAGATCCATGCCCGTCGCCGTGGCAATTTTCTCTGTGTTCTTGAAAAGGTTCATGATAAGTTTGGAGAGAGCCGTGGCTGACATTTCAACCTTCTGTCCTTGGGAATCAAGAACAGCGCCAAAGGCCATAACCTGAGGAACGGTCATACCGGCTTGTGCGCCAACACCTGCAAGTCGTTGGCCGAACTGAGCAAGGTATGAAGCTCCAGCCGTGCAGTTCTGCGACAGTTCATTGATCACGGAGCCCACAGCAAGGAGCGACCGCTCCGTGCCGAGCCGTTCTTCATCCCCAAATATGGACGTTAGTTTAGAAAGTTGCAATGTCGCCCCATCTCCAAGCTCATCCAACGCTACATTGATTTGGTCAGCCGCCTTTACGAAGCCAAGAACGTCCTCCTCGGAAGACTTACCGAGGCGGCCTGCTTCTTGTGCAAGGCGATTCAGTTCCTCGCGCGGAGAGCGTGTGTCGATCTTCTTAAACTGTTCGTTTAGATGTTCGACATGCTCAGCGGTCATGCCGGTGTACTTGCGGACAGATGCCATTTCCTGCTCCATTTCAGCATACATCTGCACAGCCTTCTTTCCTGCCATGACAGCGCCCGTCAGGGCAGCGACACCACCGACGGCAACAGTCTGCCACTCTTGCCACTTGCTATTGAACCGCTCCAAGAAGGTTTGCGACTTGGCGAGTTCTCCGTTAACGCGGGCAATCTCCTCCTTTACCAATCGTATCCTTTGCGCCTGTGCAGTCCATGCATCAGAGCCACGCTCCATATAGTCCAACTGTTTGTTGAGCGTCTGGAGCGTTTTCTGCAACTCCTTCGGGGTTGCCTTATCAAGACGACGGAGGACGTTATCGACCTGCATGGTGGATGACTCCATTTCCTTAATCTGACGATTGGTGTCCCGGAGTTCTTTCCGGAGTTTTTGCAGTGTGAGTTTGTCACCGGCTGCAGCTGCTTTGGCAATCTGCTCGGAGAGGTCAAGCGCATGCTTTTTCAGGTTGGCGAGCGTCTCGGCTGCCTGCTGTCCGTTTATCATTAGATTGACGGACGTGTTTGTTGCGTAATCTGACATAGTTTGTACTAAATTTTGTGCAAATGTACTATGAAGATACGTAACACGAAAAGACACCCCAAAAAGTGGCTTTCTGAACGGCGAGGAACAGCCTGTAAAATCAAGGGCTGACGGCACTTTTTACAAGGAAATTCGTACCTCGTTGTTCCAAAATTTCGCTGATTGAAATCGTAACTCGTTGCAATTCAGCAGTTTCAGGGGTTCGGGGATGTGCCCCGAGTTTGCTATTAGGTAGCCCCAACCGCCCTGCTATTAGGTTGCTTCGGCTCGTCTCTTTCGTACCGCTATATGCGGAGTCTGCCTGCGAAAGTCAAGCCGCGAAAGTCTCTGCTAAAATCGTGACCGAAAGTCTGCCGCGCGCCCAAAGTGGACGAGTCTCCACCGCGCGACTGACTGCCGCAAGTCTCCTACATGACCAAAGGGCGCAAGTCTCCATGTAATCGGAAAGGCTGCAAGTCCATGTGTGAAAGACCAAGTGCGGAGGTCTCACCCTAATCAGCGAGGGCGCAAGTCTATCACGGACTGAAAGCGCACAAGTCTCCATGTAATCGGAAAGACTGCAAGTCTATGTGTGCAAGTCCGAGTGCGGAGGTCTCACCCTAATCAGCGAGGGCGTAAGTCTCTCACGGACGAGAAGCGAGGGGTCTGCTATGTAATCGGAAAAGGTCGAAAGTCTGCTATTTGTGGAAAGATTGATAGTCTCCCGCGTACATAATGCGCGCGCAAGACCACGCGCGCGAGCCTTGCAAGTCTGCTACGGCTGACGAAAGGCGAAAGTCTCCACCTATCGCGCAAGGCTATGAGGTCACACATGAGCGCGCGAGCCTTGCAAGTCTGCTACGGCTGACGAAAGGCGAAAGTCTCCACCTATCGCGCAAGGCTATGAGGTCACGCATGAGCGCGCAAGGCTTGCAAGTCTACTACGGCTGACGAAAGCCGAAAGTCTCTACCTATCGCGCAAGGCTATGAGGTCACGCATGAGGGCGCAAGCCTTGCAAGTCTGCTATGGGTTCGGGGAGGTCGGAAGTCTCTCTTGAGCGCATGGGGATGAGGTCGTGCGCGAGCGCGCGCAAACCTTTGGGAGTCGGCTTGTAGCAAGGGAAGAGGTGAAGTCTGCTACGGCTTTTGTGCTCTTTTTGTTCGAGAAAATACACAATTTTGATTGTGCGGTAACGATTTTCACGCAAAAACACTAAAAATTCGTGAAAAAAGTAAAAAAAATTTGGTCATGTCAAAAAAAAGTTGTACCTTTGCACCCGCTTTTGAAAAAAAGCTGTACGGTGGTCTTAGCTCAGTTGGTAGAGCATCGGATTGTGGTTCCGAGTGTCAAGGGTTCGAGCCCCTTACTCCACCCGCTTGAAAATCAGCACTTTACGTGCTGATTTTTTTTATTTCTGTCCCAAAAATGTCCCGATGAACGGTAGAAAGCAATACGCACGTGCATAAGCGCGAGCCTATACACATGCGTACGTGTTTTGATATATAAAGGTGTAGCTCAAATGATATGCTTCTTGTGCAGCCATAAGTAGCCGAGAATTGCACCTATAATGAGGAGTGTAATCCCCAATCCCAACACAATGAACACCGCCGTTAGGTTTGGGGGTTCAGCGCCACCAATGACCTCTTTAGAGTCATTAGTGGATGTGTGGGTTTGGGAATTGCTCCGTGTGCTATCGGCCACGTTGGTCTGCTGAAGCACATTCGAGCCACTCCTTTCCTCTTTATTTATACGCGGCTGATGTATGGTAATGCGCCCTTTACGCGCAGGCTTGGCCGTTACCGGTTGAGCCTGTGCGTTTGGGTTTGTCGCAAGCGAGTCAGCCTGTGGCGAAGCCGTTGGCGCACTATCATACAGATCGATGGTTATACTATCCGCAGAGACGGATAGCTTTGAGAACAGGCTATCCAGCCTTTGGGTGGTAGTCTGTTCCTGGTGTGAGGACTGCTCGTCTTGCATCACACCTACCTCCGACACCGTGTGTCGGGTGGTGTGGCAAGCCGAAAGCAGTACCACACCTATAAGCATAATGACTCTGCAGATAGTTCTCATAAGGCAGCGTATTCAGAGGTGGCATCAAAACACGGACATGCTTTCTTCGCAAAATCACGGTGGCCGTGAATAACAGCCTCCGGGAAGCGCTGCTTGAGGTCTGTAAGCAGCCCAAGCAACGCGGCTTTTTGCGCATCGGTGCGGGTGTCAGCAGGCTTGCCTTCGGCATTCAGACCGCCACAATAAACAACTCCGATAGAGTTTTTGTTGTGGTCGAGGCAATGCGCTCCAGCCTGCTCTAAGGGGCGTCCGGGGAATACATTCCCATCTTGATCTACCACATAGTGATAGCCGATGGTTTTCCAACCACGCTGCTTGTGCCAGCGTGTGATGTCGGCTACAGTGACGCGTTGGTCCGGGAAGGTAGCCGTACAATGAACAATGATTTCCAAAATTTTTCTCATTCTGATTCAGGATTAGGTTTTTGTGAAACTGTGATTTTTGTTTTTCCGTGCTCAATCTTGGTATTGAGCCCACGGATGACGGCATCCCATGCAAAGAAGATTGCGACGAGAATGATCATCAATCCGACACCTTGGATGATAGAGGGGTGAACCTCCCCCGGAGGTGGAATGATAATGCCGGCAATGAATGTGGCAGCTGCCACGAAAGCGAGGGCTATAGCGACCCACGCTTGGGGAGTTAAGGCTTTAAGGTTTTTCATAGTTTTTATAGATTAATTAGATTGGGGTTGCCTTGATGTAGAGGGTTGAATTAGCGGAGATGTTGGATGTGCCGTTCGAGGAGAAATGCGTGAGGTGGACTGTTTCTCCGGGGTCGAGAAAGCACATGTAGTTGATAGGCACGGAGAAGATCTGCGTAGTGCCTGTAAAGTGAACTGCATTCATGGCGATTTGTGTACGCTCCCCTTCCGTATCATATTTGTAGATTTGTATGATACGATCGGCAGTATAGCTGTCGTTGACCTTGAGCGTAACATAGCCTGTAATCTCGACCAGACAACGGCTGACGCACCGCAAGAGCGGCTCATCCGAATCGTTCGTTGTGATGTCGATTACGCTACCGCAGATGGAAGAGCAATCTGTATCATCGGTAACGATAGGACACTCCACGGCAGCGGTGGTAGTGAGTTGGCACACGTGTCCAAAGAACCAGTTCAAGCCAAGCGGAAGACTGCTTCCGCCTCCGGAACTACCGCCACCTCCATTGCCGGTGTTCTCATTGATGGCATGGAGGATGTTAGCCAAAGATTGGGGTGTGATTGAATTGGCAGCCGTTTGGTTTGCCAAAGCGTTGATAAGGCTAGTGATGGTTGATTTATCCATAGTTTTAAGGTATTAGTTAGTATAACTTGTTAAGGCGTTCGAAGGTATCGGCCATGATGCCTTGGAATTCGCGCCCAAGGTTATCGCCGAAGAAATCGCGCAGGTTCAAGACGGAGGCATAGTATCGTTTGGAGAACCAGGGTCGGCGTTGGCGCACTTTGGCACGGCCTATGTCTCCAGAGTTGCCGCGTGGTGTTTCGCGGCCAACTCCATAGTCCTGCCAAAGACCGTACTCCAAGAACTCCTGTGAGAGCGTGACTTCGACGAAGCGACCATCCGCTCTCACGGGCATAGCCACCGGCGAGGCGAGCAATCGCCCTGTGTCGATTACTTCGAGCAAGGTGATACGCTCCTGCCAGATGCGGAGCATGGTTTCGTTCCAAGCCTTGATATATTTCTCGCGCTCTTCCTGCGCTTCAATCTCTTTGACCATTATGCGAAGATTTGATTATATTGTTCGGTAAAGATGCCGGTGTGTATGCTGTAGCGTTGGGTGGACTGCTTGCCATCGGCGAACTGCCACGTGAAGGAAAGGGTGTTTTCTTCGCCCGGAGCGTCGGTCTGCTCAAAAGAATATTCCTTGATGAGCACATCAGCAAACATACCATCCGGCAGCTTGCGCATGATGAATGAGGATGTGAGGAACTGCTCCTGCCATGTCATGTAGCCGGAGAGCAGTTGGGCAGTCTGCACCTCGAAGGTACGGGTGTGTTTGACATCGTAGTGCTGCAGGCGGCCGTCCACCATCGCTTCGGAGAAATCCGATTCCAGTTTGGAAATGGTAGCGCCGGGTATGCCCAACGACTCCATACATCCGAATATATTTTTGAAGCGGAACTCCTGTGCAGAAGCGCAAGGCACGACGTAGTAGTGAATGAGCCGAGAATTGAATTTGAGCGTGAACGATAGCAACTGCGTGCCGTTCCCGAAGTGGTTTTCGCAGACCCATTGCAATTCCTTAACGGATATGGTGGAAGTGACTATTCCGAAAGCAAAGCGGCGACCGGAAATGTACTCGTAAGAGTCATAGGAGCCGTCGGCTTTCCTCACGTTCAGCGTAAAGACGAACGTGCCTACTGAATAGTTACCACTGCCTGCGATGTAGAACGGCAGCACCTCCTCGTTATACAAGGTGGTAAGGCGATGATTGTGGGTAGTGAGGAACGAATCGGCAAGGAAGGTATCCACATCGACAGTCATGCACTTTAGCTTGCATAGGAGCACCTGGCATGAAGCGCTGACCGTTTCATTGGCAACTGATATGGTAATGCCGACCGTGCAGAAGGATTTTCCTTGCTGCTCCATGGATAACTCAACCAGCGGCACGAGATTGCGCACTGTGACCCTTCCGGAAACAGCGTAATAGCGAGTGGAAAGTGCGGTAGAGCCGTTCACTGCGATAGTGACATTGGCTAAACCATAGTTGGTGGAAATCGACAAATCGGGGAAATCACAAGAATAGAATTTCTTCCCGTCGATTGATGTATTCAAAGTTAAAGCCATACCTTTGCAAATTTTTGTGCAAAGATATGGCATTTAGCTTATTCTTCAAAAGACACCCTTTTTAAGTGGCTTTGAGAGTGATGATGTCGCGTAAATCCGTCGTGTAAAGCGGACTCTTGTGCTCGGTCTTATAAACCGGCTTTTCGGAGGTGATTTGAGAGCCGTAGAGGATGGCGCGCTTGCCTTGGCGGTCCTCAATCTGGTCGAGTACGCGCTGCAGGCGTTTGTCCTTGGCTCTGTCCTTGGTGTCGAACATATCGGGGACGACTGCTGCCTCGGGGATGATTTTGAGCAACACCACGCCGGCTTTCTTGTAGAGAATGCCGGGACGATACGAACGCCGGAACGCTCCCAAAGCGAAGGCGATCAATTCCTGATTGTTTGCCGTAGCGACGGGGAGCGTTACCAGTTCGGAGAGGTAGTGTTGCTCTATATCCGTTCTAAATGGCGATGTGTGTGCATAGACATATATCTGCTGTGCGACGGACTTTTGGGTGCGCAGTTGGCGTGCACAGTGCGCGCAGAAGTTTGCTATCTGTTCTTCCAATAGAGATTGTTCGGTGATGGCTG
>CAMJJT010000027.1 GCA_946406195.1 uncultured Bacteroidales bacterium | reverse complement strand
TTTGTGCTTCATAGGCATCCCAGTCGAAGTTCTGGAGAGAAAGATTTTCTGCCATTGTGGTAGAATTTTTGTGGGGCCAAAATTCTCAATTAAAAATTAAAAATTAAGAATTAAGAATTCCGGATTCCCGTTAAAAGTTAAACATTTTCGCTCTTTTAGCCGAAACTCTTTTATAGTTCGCGCGGAAAAAGCATGCAAAGGTACGACATTTTTTTGGAATACGCAAATTTTTCAGCAGAAATCGTACAAAAAAGCGCATTTTTAATAAAAAAGAGACGACCGAAGGGTCGTCTCGATGTTTGTAAGAACTCCGCCAAGCTTGGCGGATGGAAGGCGGAATTACTTCGCAGCTTTCTTCTTCGCCTGATCCACTACTGCTTTGAAGGCAGCGGGTTGGTTCATAGCGAGGTCAGCGAGCGCCTTGCGGTTGATGACGATACCTGCTTTCTTGAGGCAGCCCATCAGCTGGCTGTAGCTCAGACCTTCGAGGCGAGCAGCCGCATTGATACGCTGGATCCAGAGAGCGCGGAACGTACGTTTTTTGTTCTTACGATCGCGGTAAGCATACTGCAAACCTTTCTCCCATGTGTTCTTTGCTACGGTCCATACATTAGCACGACCACCAAAGTTACCACGGGTGAGCGACATGATCTTCTTACGACGGTTGCGCGAAGCAACGTGATTTACTGATCTTGGCATGTTTCTGTCCTTTCACTTTAATGGTTAGTACTTAACGAAGCAGGAGCATCTCACGTATGGAGCGCATGTTCGTCTGATCAACAATAGCAACATGAGTCAAGTTGCGTTTTTGCTTTTTAGTCTTCTTCGTCAGAATGTGACTTTTGTAAGCGTGCTTACGCTTGATTTTACCGGTTCCGGTAAGCGTGAAACGCTTTTTAGCACCGGAGTTCGTTTTTACCTTAGGCATTTTGTAATAAAAAATTTAATTGTTAATAATTCGTCCGACAGGCAGCATGAGATGTACAAGGTACAAAGTACAAGATACAAATTAAAGGTAAGCCTTCGAACGGTTGTTTATCTCGTGGCTCGCTCGACTTAATCTTGTGATACTCTCGATCCGATTCTCTCTCGATTGTGTCTCGCTAGTCTGATTTGGCTATCCCTTCTGACTCTTCGGGCTGATATTGAGTATCATTCTCTTGCCCTCGAGGTTGGGTACATTATCAGGTTTGCCATACTCGGCGAGGTCGTTAGCGAAACGCGCGAGAAGGAGTTCGCCCTGCTCCTTGAAGACGATAGACCGTCCGCGGAAGAAGACATAGGATTTGACTTTGTTGCCCTCCTTGAGGAACTCGATAGCGTGCTTGAGCTTGAAGTTGTAATCATGATCGTCGGTTTGTGGACCGAAACGGATCTCCTTGATTTCCTGCTTCTTAGCGTTCGCTTTTGCCTCTTTTTGTTTTTTCTTCTGCGCGTAGAGGAATTTCTGGTAATCAACTACTCGGCAGACAGGCG
Source organism: uncultured Bacteroidales bacterium (assembly GCA_946406195.1). GTDB lineage: Bacteria > Bacteroidota > Bacteroidia > Bacteroidales > Paludibacteraceae > Colicola. The sequence goes on along the minus strand of CAMJJT010000027.1, from coordinate 29,090 downwards.
GCGTAGCGGTAGGAGCGATCTCAACGAGGTCGAGGTTGAGATCATCTGCTATTCTCATAGCCTGTTGAAACGAGTAGATGCCCTGCTCTACGTTTTCGCCGATAAGGCGCACTTGTGCCACACCGCGAATTTTGTCGTTAATGCGATGCGGATCTTCTTTAATAACACGACCACCGCGTGGTCTGGGAGTAATAGTTGCTATAGTTTTAGCGTTTAGGGAAAGTGTTGGTCGTTGGTCGATGGTCGTTGGTCGTTAGTCGATGGATGTTAGACCAGAAGCCTCCGAAGAACCACTTTCCGGATTAATACTATGCTTTTCGTGCGGACACAAAATGCCCCACCATCGAAAAAGCGTGCAAAATTACAACAATTTTTTGACATACGCAAGAAAAAATCATTTTTTTTCATTTTTTTCCTTAATTATTTGCGCGCGTGAAAAATTTTTAGTACCTTTGCACGCTATTTTGAATAAAAGTGAGGAAAACTATTAAAACAAATACAATATGAAAAATTACTTTTTAATCGCCGCTGCGTTTATTGCTATTCTGATGAGCAGTTGTAACGAGAGTCCTTACATCAACTCTCCGGGTGACAATAGTTACAATTACCCGGACATCCCGACATGGGTACCGGACACGAACGGAACAGTGATCAGCGTAGATGAAGCATATGCCATAGGATTGACATTGAATGAGGACGAGAAATCAGCGAAGGCATACAAGATTACCGGAAACATCACGGAAGTAATAACCAAAGCGGAAGATATTACTTCGGGCAAATACTCGGCTATCAGTTTCTATATGTCGGACGGCGGTGAGCAGGTGATTGAAGCATACATGACGAACAACGTGAACAACAGACCGTTCCATGACCCGTCGGAGATTCCTGAGGTAGGCACGAAAGTGACGGTACAAGGCCGGTTGGAGTTGTATAACAACAACGGCAAGAAGATTGTAGAGCTGACGGACAGCTATATTGTGAGAATTGATAATTGAAAATTTTAAAAATTAATAAATAAAAATGGCAAGTTTACAAAAAATTAGAAATCATGGCGCCCTGTTGATTGCGATTGTGGGTCTCGCCATGTTGGCATTTATCCTCGGAGACTTTTTGAACTCCGGTAGTAGTTTCTTCAACCGTAGCCGCGAGAACGTCGGTGTGATAGAGGGTCAGAAGATTCACTATACGGAGTACGAAGCTGCCAAGGAGCAGTTAACCGAAGTGTACAAGATCGAGAGCGGTCGTTCGGATTTTGACGAGGACACGCACGCACAGATCCGCAATCAGGTATGGAACATGCTGATGATGGATTACACGCTGCGCGCTCAGGCAGAGAAAATCGGCATGGATATCACCGCCGATGAGTTGAGCGAGCTGTGCATTGGAGAGAACGTTCACCAGATCATCCGCGCTCGTCGTGCATTTGCAGGCGAGGACGGTCAGTTCAGCCGCGACGCTGTGATCAACCTGCTGCAAGCTATCAACCAAGAAGGCGAAGACGCAGAGCAGAACGCGAACCTCAAACAGGCAAAGACCTATTGGTTGTACTGGGAGAAAGCCGTTCGTATCAGTTACATGCAGGAGAAATACACCACCCTGCTGCAACATATGCTGAAAGCTAACTCGCTGGATGCTGAGTACGCGTTCAACAGCCGCAAGAACGGCGTAAGCGCAGAGTACGCGATGCAGCCGTATTTCACAGTAGCCGACAGTCTGGTAAGCGTTAGCGACCGCGACCTGAAGAAACTCTACAAACAGCACAAGGAGCAATACAAGCAGACTCCGAACCGCGCGATCAAGTACGTCGCTTTTGACATCGTGCCGAATGAGGCTGATTTCCAAGCAGCTCAGACGCTGATGAACAACCTCCAAGAGGAGTTCAAGACGACAGATGACGTGAGTCTGGTGGTGAACACCAATTCGGACGTGATGTACGACGGTCGTGACTACTCGGAGGAGACCGTTCCGGCGCAGTTCAAAGAGTTTGCGTTCGCTAAGGGTGCTAAAGCAGGTGACTGCACAGAGATCCTTTTTGAGAACAACACCTACGCGATGGCTCGTATTATGCAGGCAGGTTACTCGATGCCGGATTCCGTAGAGCTGAAAGCGATCGTAGAAGGCGGTGAAGATCAGGAGTTAGGTTGGTTCAAGGCGGCTGATCTGCCGAAGAACATCGCAGAGCCGGCTTTCGCAGGCAAACGTGGCGATAAGTTCACCGTAGCACAAGGCATGGGTGAGCAGACCTATGAGATCATGGAGATCGGTAAGGCTACTCCGAAAGTGAAGTTGGCTATTCTGGCACGCGAGGTGACTCCGTCGAGCAAGACCTATTCGATCATCTATAACAACGCGAAACAGTTCATCGTCAACAATAACAACGCCGAGGCGCTGGAGAGCGCAGCTCAGGAGGCAGGTATGACCGTTGTTCCGGAGTATAACCTGACAGCAACGACCGACAAAGTAGGTCAGCTGAAAGGCAGCCGCGCTATCGTTCGTTGGGCGTTTGAGGCCAAAGAAGGCGCTGTGAGCGATGTCTTCGAGTGCGGAGACCAGTTCATCGTAGCGGCTTTGACAGAAGTGAATGACGGTGAGTACCGCTCGCTGGATGCCGTTCGCGCAGAGTTGACCTACGAAGCAACAAACAACGCGAAGGCTGAATACATCAAGAAACAACTGAAGGGCGCTGAGAGTCTGGAGGCAGCTGCTCAGATCATGGGTCAGCGTGTACAGAACATAGAGCGCGTGAGTCTGGCAGACAGCCGTTTCGGCAATGCAGGCATGGAGCCGGCTGTGATCGGAAAGACGATTGCACAAGGCGAGAACGCGTTGAGCGAGCCTATTCAGGGTAACATGGGTGTGTTCGTTGTGAAGACCGGAACGGCTAACAACAGCGCAGAGGAGTTGAACGTGGAGAGCGAGAAAGCTCAGTTGGCAAGCCGCTTCGCTTATCTGCCGTACCAAGCCATGCAGCTGGTAGAGGAGAAAGCAGAGGTGACGGACAACCGCGCCAACTTCCAATAACACGTGCGCGCACGCGATAATATAATAAGGTGAGTTGAGAATTGAGAATTGAGAATTGAGAATTGAAAATTGAAAATTGAAAATTCCATATCACCGTGGGTATGGGTTCCTACCCTATACTTCACAGAAGGAATACCCTATTTCTTAGTAAACAGCATCTCCGTGGTGCTGTTTGCTAAAATGGGTGTACCCAATGACCAATTGGCCTTCTTTACCACCCTGCTCTATTTCCCTTGGTTTTTAAAGGGTTTATGGAGTCCTTTCGTAGATGTCCTGCGTACGAAGAGATGGTGGATTGTCACGATGCAGGCATTGATGACAGCCTTGTGCATCCTTCTAACGATTACACTACCTCATCCTTCAGCAGAGATGATGGCAGCCAAAGAGACCTCGGTCGGGCTGTTCCAATGGACACTTATCTTCTTCATAATCACCGCTTTTGCTTCGGCGACACACGACATTGCAGCGGACGGTTATTACATGCTGGCACACGACACCAAGAGCCAGGCTGCTTTTGTGGGTATCCGCTCTACGTTCTACCGCATCGCGGCTGTATTCTCGCAAGGTGTGTTGGTCTATACGGCGGGTTATATTGAGCAGAAGACGGGAAATATTCCGCTATCATGGCAAGTGACTTTAGGCGTGACCAGCGTGATTATGCTGCTTGTCACGGTGTACCATTGTTTCGAGTTGCCCAAAGTTGAGAACCCCCACCCAACCTCCCCCACAAGGGGAGGAGAACAAGTCTGGAGAGAGTTGGGACAGGCTTTTGGTACATTCTTCACCAAACCGGGTGTCGGTTTAGCGATTGGATTTATGCTGTTGTACCGGTTAAGCGAAGGATTTTTGGTCAAACTGAGTCAGCCGTTCTTGGTAGATACGAAAGAGGCTTTCCTTCGTGAAGGTCAGGTGATCGGTGGCGGTTTAGGCTTAAGCACCGACACGGTAGGATTGCTATACGGCACTATCGGCGTTATTTTCCTGCTGTTAGGAGGTATCTTAGGCGGTATTTACATCTCTCGCCGCGGTTTGAAGCGTTCGATCTGGCTGATGGCCGCCGCGCTGACCTTACCGAGTTTTGTCTATTGCTATCTTAGTATGGCGCAGCCGGAGTCGCTATGGATCATCGGAACCGCTGTCAGCTTCGAGCAGTTCGGTTACGGATTCGGTTTCACAGCTTATATGCTGTATATGATGTATTTCTCGGAGGGCAAGTACAAGACGGCGCATTATGCGATCTGCACGGCATTCATGGCATTGAGCATGATGATTCCGGGATTTGTAGCGGGCGCTTTAGAGATGGCGGTAGGTTACACGGCATTCTTCTGGATTGCCAACGCTTGCAGCATAACAACCTTTATGATAACGTATTTTGTTTATAAAAACCTCTCCCCAACCCTCCCCTCAAGGGAGGGAGAAGAGACCCAAAATAATTAAAACATGCAATTAAAACGAATCATTCCGAACACGATCACGAGTTGCAATCTGCTTTGCGGCAGTATTGCTGTCTTTTTAGCGACCCAAGGTGCGTTTGTATGGGCATTTGTGTTCATTTTGACAGGTGCTTTCTTTGATTTCTTCGACGGGTTGAGCGCCCGTTTGCTGAAGGCGCCAAGTCCTATCGGGGTTGAGTTGGACTCTTTAGCGGACGACATCACGTTCGGTTTGGCGCCGGCAATGATGTTGTTTTGTTGGCTCAAACCGGTCCTCGGATGGTGGGCAGGGATCGCGTTGCTGATGGCGGCTTTCTCGGCCATACGGTTAGCCAAGTTCAACGTGGATGAGCGTCAACATGAGTCGTTTATCGGTTTGGCAACACCTGCCAATGCTATTTTCTGGGGCGGAATATGCTGTCTGCCGATTTCGGTCATTGCGTATGATTGGATGGCATGGGTATTGATCGGGCTGTCGATCTTTAGTTGCTATCTGCTGAACGCGGAGATTCCGTTCTTCAGTTTCAAGGGCTTCAAGAAAGAAAAAGTAGTGATTATCAGTTTCTTAGCCGGCTGTTTGATCTTGATTGGATTTTGCGTAGCGAAAGCGATAAGCACCCAACATATTGAGTTTGCCTGTTTCAGCGGAACAGCTTGTATCCTATGGTACGTTGTGCTCAATATCCTTTTAGCTATCGCCAAAAGAAATTGAGATTTGACATTTGAGATTTGAAAATTGCATACCATGAAAAAGATTCTCCTACTCAGCACCGTCCTTATCGTCTCGCTTGGGATGATGGCGGAGACATACACGATTGTTTTCAATAGCGGCAATGCTGATTCCACCAGTCCCACCGAGGATTTGAATGCTATCATCTATAGCGCTACCGGAAACTGCGTGGATAAAATCATTACTTCGAATAAGATTTACCGCGCCAAAGAGGGTTTTGGTATCAAAGGCGGTACCGGTTCGGCGAAAGGAGAGTTGACCCTTGGTTTGGACGACACTTATTCGATCACTTCCATGACCGTCTATAGCGCGTGTTATGGGACTGATTCCACAAAAACATATGGTTTATACGTCTGCGGACAGAAGATACAATGGACGAGCGGTCAGAAAACCGTTATTCGTCCCTACTCTATTTCTCTTTCAGCGAACTTGAACCAAATCAGTATAGCCGCCGAAAATGCGAAGAATAACCGTTGGTACGTGCAGAAGATTGAGTTTGAGGCTGTTGATCCGCACCCGAATTGGGGAATCGTGGAAACGCCTTATCCCAAAGTAGATTTTGGCGGAGCCAAATGGACAAGTCCCGACGAGCCCATAGAGGATGTATTGAACCTGAACATCGCCGGTAGAAACATAGCAGGAAACATTACTTTATCCCTCCAAACCGGCACTAAGTTCACCCTCACAGAGAGTTCATTACCCTCGAAAGGCGGCGAAGTAGGTATTTTCTACAGTCTGACTTATCCGGAAGTGACGAAAGCTTTTCCGATTGAAGATGTGTTGATTGCAAAAGCGAAAGGCAAAGATGGTGTCACTCGCACGCGCGAGTTACCTATTCAGTTAACGATCGTACCCCCGGGTTCCGGAGCCAGCACTTTTGATTTGGACACAACACGTATGTCGATAGGCGCGATGCCGGGTGCTTATTATAAATACGCACAAGGAACAGCTGATTCGACCCTCAAGAACCACATAGGCTACATCATCTGCTGCGGAAAGCGGTACCGATATGGCAGCGGAACGAAGAAGACATGGGATGCGTTCTTCTATACCGACCGCGACACGAATACCAATCAGGTGTTAGACATGTATTCGAACAACGTGCGGTATTTCAATCCCGAAAAGCCTACTGCAAGTGTTGCTGATTTCGACATTGAGCATATGTTGCCCAAGAGTTGGTGGGGCGGCGATGTCAATCCAGCTTATTGCGACTTGTTCCATTTGGTGCCGGGCGACTATTCCGCGAACCGCAGCAAGTCTAATCACGCACCGGGTATTCCTGCGGACAGTACGTTTAATAACGGTTCGTTCGTTACCGGCAGCGGAGCAGCATATGGTCTGGGAAGGGTTTTCTGTCCGGCGGATGAGTATAAAGGTGATTTCGCACGAGCGTATTTCTATATTGCTACATGCTATGGCGATTCGCTCAAATGGCTCACTTCGGGCGAACCGAGCGTAGCGATGACCAATGATGGATGGCAGGAGTTCCGGCCGTGGTTGCGCGATCTGCTGGTAGAATGGCACAGAATGGATCCGGTGAGTGAGAAAGAGTTACACCGAGCGATAGAGGTAAATAAGATTCAAGGTAACCGCAATCCGTTCATCGATTATCCGGAGTTGGTGGAATACATATGGGGCAATAAACAGGGGCAGAAGGTTGATTTCAGGACCCTTGTCCAAAGTTACGGCGATGTCTATGACGACACGCCGAAGGGTGTCTGTAATGAGACAGTCGAAAAATACACTACGCACAAGGAAATACGCAACGGGGAAGTAGTCATTCTACGAAATGCGACGATTTACAACACTTTAGGTCAACGGATTCGATAAGTGTGTCAATTTTTACACATTTATCGCGAGAAACTGCACGCGCGCGTAAGGAAAATGTAGTAACTTTGCACTCGAAATCAAACGAAATCATTTAACTAACAAATCATATGAAAAAACAACTTCTTTTTGGGGTGGCATTGGCAGCTTTTTGCATGCTTCCATCCACTCTGTTTGCCCAAACAACTGAGGGTACCGATTTCTGGGTAACGTTTTTACAAGCGGACCAAGGGGGCTCTGATTTTTCTTTGGATCTGGCAATTTCATCACGTTATAATTGTAAAGTAACCATATCCAATCCATATACAGGGTATACGGAAGATATAACAGTTCTTCCAAATATCACAATGAATGTCAATTTAGATGCATCGGGTAGCGGTGCCGGAGCCAACGCAGCTCGGACACGTCAAACTGCAAGCAAAAAAATTTGCTACGCTTTCAATTCTGAGCAAGTAGATACATGTGCGCTGCACATTGTTTCAGACTCTGCCATTTCACTTTTTGCGTCAAACTACCAATATGCGAGTTTCGACGCGACAAACGTACTTCCGACTCTATCATTACAGGACGAATACATTATTCAAACCTACAGTCCATCTGATAATGACGGCGATAATAAGTCGCAAGGTAGCCATTTTGCGATTGTTGCGACGGAAGACAATACTATTGTAGATTATGTTCCGACTGCTTATCCCAAACAATATGCAGAAGTATTTAGAAAGGCTGCACAAGGCTATTATCTAGAGGTAGAAGACTCGGCCTTACTGGACTATAAAGTTGGCAAAGATACATTACACACACCGAAACTGAGAAAAGGACAAGTGTATTATGTATGGACCGGAAAAGGAGCAGCACAAGAAGAAGGTGACTTTTCCGGTACATATGTAAAGGCTCGTGATGGTAAGAAGATTGCCGTTTTCCAAGGTTGTCCTCATACTAACATTCCGTACGGAGTTAAATTGCGTGATCACATCTATTCGCAAGCGATGCCTACCAAGACATGGGGTAATACTTTCGTAATCACCGCATCCAATGGTCGTAAACGAGACATTTATCGTATATATGCCATGAATGATGAAACTAATGTATATTTTGGAGATTCATTGGCACATACATTCAAATTCGTTGAGGACAAACCTTCTTCCCATTATTGGGAGTTTGAATTAGGAGAAGATTATAAATCTCTTGCCAAGCCGGATTTCTACGGTACAAGTTGCTATATTCATACTTCATGTCCCTGTGCGCTCCACCAATTTATGGTATCTCAGCAATACGATGGAGATAGCAAGAACAACGGAGACCCTGCTATGCTTTGGATTAACCCCATTGAACAACAAATCAACCAAATTACCTTCACCACATACCCCAGTCAAAAAGGAGAGACAGCTAATAACGTAAATATAGTCACAGCTAATCCTGAGGGTGTAATATTGAATGGAGAGAAAATTCAGTCTGAATTCGTAAGAGTAGCCAATGACACATTATATTGGTTCGCACGTCACTCTTTGGGTAAAGAAATTAAATCATATACCCTCAAAAATGATAGTGGTAACTTCATTGCGCACGTATATGGATTTACAAAAAACGAGTCGTACGCTTATTCTGCAGGAGGATATGTAAAATCCCTGACACAATATATTACCATCAATGGAAAAATCTTCACACCGGATTCGAAGAATACCCTTTGCGGTGGAGAAGAACCCATTAGTTTTGCATGTCACCCGGATTATGAATATGAGAAAATCGAGTGGTACTTCGGGGATGGGACCTCTAATCTGGAGAACCAAGACTCCGTACTGCATAAGTACCCTGAAAATGGCATTTATCCCGCGTACGTGCTTATCTACCGTAACAGCAGCAACGTCTGCGTAGGTCAGAACGCAGTAGATAGTATTCCTATTTCCGTTAATATTGGTAGCTACAAAGTAGACATCGTCAAGACTCACATGCCGGAGTGTACCCAGAAGGGTGACGAAGTGGATTTTCTAATCTATCTGGATAATCCTGCAGGCCTTGATTTAACGGGTGATAGCGTACAGTTCTCCTTCAACCAGACAGCTATAGACGATGGATTTACTGACCAATCTATTAGTTTCGAAGGTGACACTTTATTAAAAGTACATCTGCCTAAGGAAGCTAACGATGGTGTGGAATACGGCATGCATCTGCATATTGGTTCTGAGTGCCCGGATGCCGTATTAGACAAGGACTTGACCTTCTCGCTGAAGTTCACACGGTCCGTTCTGGTACAGCGTTACAATAACGTGCTTGGTTTGGCGAAAGACTCCTTCCCGAACCAGACGCTCAGCGATTTCGTTTGGTTCCACAACGGCGACACCGTAAAGGGACAAGAGACCTCGGTGCTCTACCTCGATGAGGCGAATCCGGATAACACCGGCGAATACAAGGTTTGCTACACGATCCATGAGGCAGGCAAGCCCGATCTGGAAGATTGTACGTGCCCTGTTCGGTTCGAAGCAGGAGGCGATGTTCGTACGTTTGACGAGAACAGCCTTACTATTTCCGCCACCTACTCTCCTCGCGGCAAAAAAGTGTTCGTCAATGCCGATTGGAACGGCAAGACCGATATTGAGTGCTACGCTGAATGGATAGACGTCAGCGGTCGTGCGGTAGAAGGAATGCGGTTTGAACTGCCGGACGGAGGTTGCACAATCGATGTGCCTGCAGACGGCGGATTCTATATTCTGCGCGTCAACACAGACGGTGGTAACCGCAGTTTCAAAATGTTTATTAACTACTAATACCGGAGGATGAGAAATATGAAAAACGAAGCTAATCGTACCATTATGGTTAAGAACAATCGTTTCTACTATATACTGATTGCAAGTATAGTACTGAGTTTAGGTCTCGCTCCTTCGGTAACATATGCAATGCCGGAGCCTGTTCCTGCTACGCAGACCGACAAACAGAAAGCTGCGGCGGCTAAGCAGAAAGAGGCGGAGAAGAAAAAGAAAGAAGCCGAGAAAGCGAAAGCAGCCAAGGAAAAAGCGAAAGCTGCTGAAGCAAAGAAGAAAGAAGCAGAGAAGAAAAAAGCGGCTGCTGCCAAAGCGAACGAGAAGAAAAAAGCGGAGGCAGAGAAAGCTAACGAAAAGAAGAAAGCCGAGGCTGAGAAGCAGCGTGCGCAGCAGGTAAAAGCGAACGAGCAGAAGAAAGCGGAGGCGGAGAAACAGCGTGCGCAGCAGGCTAAGGCAAACGAGCAAAAGAAAGCCGAGGCTGCCAAAGCACAAGCTAAAGCCCAAGAACAGCGTGAGAAAGAAGCAGCAGAGCGCGCCAAGATAGCGGCTCAACGCGAACAAGAACGCGCTAAGAAAGAGGCGGAAGCCAAAGCTAAGGAAGAGAAAGCTATCCGCGAATATGAGAAATACCAAGAGAGTCTAGAGAATCCCAAGACCGAAGTGATTTCTTACATCAACCTCGGTGTACGCGCGGGTTATTCTGCGATGATGGACAAGATCAGTCCGGCAGATAACGGCATGTTATGGGGTCCCGGAACACTCAATACCAGCAATGCATTGCAGCAACTAAAAGGCGGTGGTGGAGCCGGTCTGAACTTGACCTATAACCTCGAATACGGACATTTCTTATTCGAGACCGGTCTTGATTTCCGCTTCCTGAACTCGACCTCCAATTATGCTTTCAACGCATCGCGCATTTCAACCGATTATTCGTACCAAGACCCGACCACCGCATCGGTCATGTATCCCAAATATGATTATTGGTTTGATAATATGAAGGAAAACCGGAACATGCTGGAATTCGGTGTTCCGGTGATGTTCGGTGCGCAGTTCAGCCGTTATTATTTTCTGTTGGGCGCCAAGGTGCATTATGGTCTCCCGATGGGTTACAGCCAAAGCGGTAAATACGACATCGTAGTAGATGATCCTATTTTCGCAGAGCCTTACGGTATGGGTATTCACTCGCTGAACGGTCAGACGAACGCGCCTATGTCGTTCAAGTTCCCGGATCTGAGTCTAGCAGCCGAAGTAGGTATTGATCTGGATGAATGGATGCAGGCATCTCCTAAAGAGCCGGATCCCAAGGATAAGAAGAACAAGAAGAAAGTACAACCCGGTCAGCGTCTGCCCTTCGGTCGTGAGCACGTACACTATCGCTTGGCGCTGTTTGCCGAGTACGGCGTACTGAACAGCAACGCTACCGCAGCGGCTCATCCGGTTGAGTTTGCGCCGAACGCAGTGCCGGTACAGAAATCCAACACGATGTTGGCTATGAACGGCAACACGAAGCTCAATAACCTCTTTGTAGGCGCCAAGTTCACCATCCAGTTTGAGATCCCGGGCAAGACAGCACGTCCCGTACCACCTCCTCCTGCCTATGCGATGTACAGCATCGTAGATGCAGTAACTCAGGAGCCGCTGAAAGTAGCTCTGGTGGAGACCCATGTCTCCTCGTCCGGCAAAGTGGCTATGCGTGAGAAACAGATCGGTCCCAAAGGTTTCCGCCAGAAACACGCTCTGGGTTCGTTCACCACTACAGCTCAGGCTGAGGGTTACTACCCTGCTACGTATAACTTCAGCGTAGAGAAACCGGGCACAACCGAATATGTGACGATTGCGATGCAGCCGCGTCCGGTACTTCGCGTACGCGTATATAATAAGGAGACAGGCATGGTGGTTCCGGCAACAGTTAAGCTGTTCAAGCCGGAGAGCGCAGAACCTGCTTACAGCCTTGCTACCGACTCTGTTTCGGGTTCGGCAAGCAAGATGTTAGAGGAAGGTCCGCAGTACCAGATCTTCATTGCTCAGATGGGTTATGACACGATCAACATGCCGTTGGCATCGATTGGAGACTCGCTGAACATAGCTCTCTCGCCGATCAAGAAGGGTGAGGTCTTCATCGTCAAGAACCTCCATTTCGCGACCAACAAGACGCGTATCCTCTCTCGTTCGGAGGAAGCGCTGCAAGATCTGTATATGTATCTGGCGCGTAACCCGAAAGTACGCATCAAGATCATCGGTCACACCGATAATGTAGGTAAGGACGCAGCGAACCAGAAACTGTCTGACGGACGTGCCAACGAGGTAATGAAAGACCTTATTGAGCGCGGTATTGCTCCGGAGCGTATTGAGGCAGAAGGTCGCGGCGAGAGCCAACCGATCGACACCAACGACACCGAAGAAGGTCGTCAGAATAACAGACGTGTGGAGATTGAGATTTTGTAAATTGATAATTGAGAATTGATAATTGATAATTAGAATCATCAATATGAAAAAGCATTTTAAATCATTATTACTCATTACGCTTTTCGCATGGTGTGTTCTTCCTGCGTGGGGACAAGTACCTTCTACGGAGGGACAGGATTTCTGGGTAACATTCCTACGTGCCGGTTATGCTGATGGTGATGATGGTAAGGGTAATGAGGCGGACCGGAATGGAGATCCGGAAAAACTGACACTTACTATCTCCGCTCGTAAAGCATGTATTGTGACCATAGAAAACACCAATAATGGCTTGAAACGTACCTATACTATTAATCCCGGAAATACAACGATTCCGATGATTAATGATAAAGCATCATGCTATAGTTTTCAAAATGAGCAAGCTGCTTACACGGCAGTACATGTTACCTCAACAGAAGATATATCCCTTTTTGCCGGTAACTTCCGCGACAAATCGTTTGACGCAGCAAATATCTATCCTACGTCAGCATTGTTAGATGACTATCTCATACAGTCATACCCACCCTCTACTCACACAAAAAGTCCACAAGGAACTCATTTTGCGATTGTTGCTACAGAGGACAACACCATTGTCGATTATGAATTAACAGCAACTACTGTGGGTAATAAGAGCGGTAAGCAAACTACTCCGGCATTGAAAAAAGGTCAGGTATGGTACGTATGGACAGGCAAGAAAGAAGGAGACAACGCTGATTTAAGTGGTACGACTGTCAAGGCGCAAGATGGCAAGAGAATCGCAGTCTTCCAAGGAAGCCCGCATACCAACTTACCTGATAAAATGCGTGACCGTGACCATATTTTCTCACAGGCCATGCCCACGGCATATTGGGGTTCGGAGTTCGGCCTCACTTTGTCCCGTAATCACCGCCGCGATATTATCGCCGTGATGGCTATCAACGATGGAACGGAAGTCTATATCAATGCTAAAGACGGCGAGCCGAGGTTAGTTCACACATTCGATTTCAGCCAAGACAAAAAACATTACTGGACTTTCGAGATTGGAGATATAGAAGCCTATAGTACAAATAGCAGTTCTCCCTATAAAGGCAAACTGCCAGCGCCATTAGTAGCCGATTCGTCTTGCTTCCTCACAACTTCCTGCCCTGTAGGTGTGCATATATTCATGGTGTCTAACACATACGACGAACCGACTGAATCACATACGTCCGGTAGTATTGGAGACCCTGCGATGCTGTGGATCAGCCCTATTGAGCAAGTCATAAAGGAAATCAGTTTCTCCACATACGCCGATGGAACTAATCCGGACTTCCATTTCATGAATATTCTGACTACCACCGCAGATGTTCCCAATATGGTTTGGACCGATGACCAAGGAACAGAACATAGAATTGCTGACCAATTCCACCCTCTTTATGGAAATGCTGATTACTCCTATGCACGCATAAAAATCACGCCGGGTAGCCATCACCTAAAAGGCACTGTCGGTTTCCTTGCTTATGTATATGGATTTGGAGAAAGATGTTCGTACGCCTACTCCTGCGGTTCAAGTACCGTACAACGGAGTATTACGTTTAATGGGACACCGCTATTGATTGACACTATCTACCCCGGACATTTCTGCGTGGATAAGGACATCGAGATGAAACTTAATATTGGAAACAACAACTATGAGAGCGTGAAATGGGATTTCGGAGATGGTACTACCTATACCTCTGACGCCAGCGCTACGAACCAAGAGAAACGTACAGTTACGCACGCTTATAGCATTCCGGGATGGTACGACCTGGAGGTAAACGCCGTTTATACCAACACCTGTACGGGTAAGAAACATAACGAGACCATGCGGTTCTCCTTCCGCGTTCAGGATGCGAAGAAGATATACCATAAGCCTACCAAAGAGTGTAAGCCGGAGGATTATGAAGGCCCTAGCGAAGACATCAAGGAGGAAGAGTTCGGAGATTGCGACTCGATTGTGATCACGCCGGTCTTCTATGGCAAAGAGTCGTCTTATGAGTACGACCAGATTTCCGAGGATGTAGCTATCATCAATGGTGTGGAATATACCAGTTCGCAAGATGTGACCTACGACACGGAGAACAGCGACGGCTGTCCGCACCATGTCACCTGCCATCTGACGATCATCAAGTGTCTGGACCTGCAGATCACCAACGAGCCGGAAATACAGCATGTATGTATGGGCGATGCGTATGACTTGCCGTATTCCTATGATGCAGACGGTAATCCGGGACGTGCGGTGCTCGTGCGCTATGGCTACACCGGCGAATCAGAGTTGAGTCTCGCCGGTACGACCAAGGTAGATAATCGTATGGTCGGCAACCTGACGCTCCCTATCGAGGATTGGGCTCCGGGTACCTACACTGTGAAAGTGCGGATCGAGGACATCAACTGCAAAACCATCGCGGAGTCGCCGGAGCTGCAAATCGTGGTTTATTATCCGCAGAACATCTTCGCTAATAAGTTCAACAATGTGCTGGCGGTATATGCACCGGGTAACGGAGGCAATAAGGGGTATATTTTCACAGGCTTCCAATGGTACCGCAACGGAGAGGCTATTCCTAATGCCAACAAGGCGGTTTATACCTCCGAGACGCCGTTTGAGCCGGGAGATGAATATTATGTTGTTCTGACCAATTCGGAGAACATGACCTTACCTTCGTGCGAACTGCAAATCCCGGAACAATCGAATATGCCGAGCAATAATGCTCCTGCGGCTTCCAAGAGGATTGTTAACCAACAAATCCAGATCGTGATAGATAATCGCGCGTATGACATCTATGGCCAACGTGTGGAATAAAAACTGTCTTTTTATAAGTCTAAGCCTAATACTCATCGCAGTATTGGGCTTAGCCCTTTTATATGTTCCCAAAGGCGAGTTGCATCTGCTGTTATGCGATCGTCATACGCCTGCGCGCGACCTCTTTTATAGGTATTATACCACGATGGCGGAGTGGTTTCCGTATATCGTTTGTGGGGCTGTGCTGCTTTTCGGACGGATCGGTGACGGTATCTTCGCTTCGGCGGCGATGATTGGTTCATCGCTATCGACCCAAGTGCTCAAGCATATTATCAACGCGCCTCGACCGATCACATGGTTTGGAGAGCACATGCCGGAGGTGGAGCTGCCGTTGGTGGAAGGCGTACGGATGAACCACTGGTTCTCCTTCCCGAGCGGACATACCACCAGTTTCTTCGCCTTGGCGCTCGTGCTGTGTATTCTGCTGACGAGAGGGGGATGGAGAGGTAGGAAAGATAGCATAGATAGGAGAAATAGTATTTATAGGGGGTATGTTTTACAGTTGTTGCTGTTCGTGGCAGCAACTTTAGGCGCATACAGCAGGATTTATCTGAGCCAACATTTCGCGTTGGATGTATTGGCAGGAATCATGGTCGGAGTCTCGATCACTCTGCTCTGTTATGGCATTTTTAGCCGTTTTGAAGGTCAAAAATGGTATAATTACCGTGTTTTTTCAAAAAAATGAGGGGTAAAGTGCATTTTTTTGCTAAAAAATTTGGTCATATCAAAAAAAAGCAGTACCTTTGCACTCGCTTTTGAAAAAGAGCAGATTTGAGGGCGTTTAGCTCAGCTGGTTTAGAGCATCTGCCTTACAAGCAGAGGGTCTGCGGTTCGAATCCGTAAACGCCCACAGAAAAGCAAAAGATCACCAAATGGTGGTCTTTTTGCTTTTGAAGGCGCTACGGCCTTCTCACCGCAGATCAGGGTCTGGGGTCTTATCTTGTTGTGCTCGAACGATTATTCCTTATATACGGTAAGCTACAAACCATAATCGTCCATGACGCTTATGGGTAGCTTATACGTATATTGCGGAATTTTCGAATCCGAAGTCACTACAAGGTGTCTCTTTGTTGTGGAAGGCGCTACGGCATTCTTACCGCAGATCAGCATAAAATAAGCCATGTGGCGAGGGTATGGGAGGCGGCACCAAGCGTGATGAAGAAATGCCAGATAGCATGGTAGAAAGCGTGCTGCTCGTCTTTATTGAAGAAATAAGAACCTATCGTATAAAAGAGCCCTTCCGCCAATACCCAGAAGAAAGCGGCATGGGTCAGGTGCAGCCAGAGAGGATAAATAACGATCAACGCCACCCACCCCATGGCGAGATAGAGGGCAAGGGAGAGTTTGGGATGTTTGCCAAGGGCAATGAGCTTGCCGATCGTTCCGGCTAAGACGCACGCCCAGAGGAAGAGGAACAGTCCCCACCCCATCCATCCGCCGAGTACCGAGAGGCATAGGAGCGAATACGAGCCGGCTATCATGACATAAATGGAAATATGATCGAAGATGCGCAGGCGGGCTTTGGCAGCGGGTTCAGTGACTGCATGGTAGAGCGTGGAGGAGAGGAACATCAAGAACATGCCAAAGAGGAACAGAGCGGTTCCTATGATCTGAGATTGGTCATGGGTCCGTTGCGCTTGACAGGCTAAAGCCATGAGAGGCGATGCGATGCAGAGCGTAGCTACCAGCGGCAGGAGATGGGTAAGCGTGTTCGCTTTCTCTTCCGCCGGCAGTTGAGACCAATATGTCTTTTTTGTACGCATTGCAGGTGCAAAGGTAGTGAATTTTTGCGAGATATGCAAATAAAAAAGAGAAAAAGTGACGTGAGTGGTCGCTTTTGGGGCGCGGCATATATGCCGAGAGTTGGACCATTACCTTAAAAGGGAGAATAAATAGTTCTCGGACGTTACGTAGTGGTAACGATGTGGTAACGTAAATGACGGGTAAACGGGTCGGGATTGGAGGGGTCTCGGCATGTATACCGAGAGTTAAACAGGCGGTTGACAGGTTCCCTCTTTCGTTCTTTAGTACGTACGTTACCCCCCTTAAAGGGGGCTAACAGTACTAAACGAACAGGAACCTCGTCAAAAAGGGCTACTATTAGTAGGGGTTGAGGGTTCATAGGCATTTTATTTTGGTGCAAAGGTACTGAATTTTGGTGAGTTGGTAAATTCCATCGACCACAAAATGCATCCCAAGAGAAATTCAGGGCAAAAAAAAAGAGAGAAAAAAATCCCCGAGTGCTTGCATATATGCAAAAATTGTAGTAATTTTGTCGCCGCAAATACGTTATATGCAGTCGCAAATACATTAAGAATATGATTACGTT
Organism: uncultured Bacteroidales bacterium; assembly: GCA_946406195.1. GTDB lineage: Bacteria > Bacteroidota > Bacteroidia > Bacteroidales > Paludibacteraceae > Colicola. The sequence continues at coordinate 11,755 of CAMJJT010000027.1, read as the reverse complement.
TATTGTTTCGTTGATTGTGCTGGTGGTAGGGTTTATGACCTACGGGGTGTTAGTAGAGAAGATTTTCGGCATTGAGCCGGAACGGAAGACGCCTGCGTTGACCAAAACGGATGGCGTGGATTATGTGCCGATGGCTCCATGGCGGATCTTCTTGGTGCAGTTTCTGAACATCGCAGGCTTGGGTCCTATCTTCGGTGCCATCATGGGTATTTTCTATGGTCCGGCGGCGTTCCTATGGATCGTGTTCGGTACAATCTTCGCCGGCGGTGTACATGATTACCTGAGCGGTATGATGTCTATCCGCAAAGGCGGCGTGTCGCTACCGGAGATAGTAGGTGACGAGTTGGGCACGAAGATCAAAGGCTTCATGCGCGTGCTGAGTCTGGTGCTGTTGATTTTGCTGACCACCACATTCCTGAGCGGTCCGGCAACCTTGCTGCAAGGGTTGGTAGGATTGCAGACGATTGATTTCGGAGGTCACATGATCCCTATCGCATGGGTGCTGATCATCTTCGGTTACTATGCTTTAGCAACCGTCCTGCCGGTGGATAAACTGATTGGTCGGTTCTACCCTATCTTCGGCGGTATTCTGCTATTCATGGGCATCGGTATTATGATTGTGATGTTATGGGGTCATAGCGCAGAGATGCCGGAGGTCTTTGACGGTCTGCACAACAGACAGACCAACGGTCTGCCGCTCTTCCCGATGATGTTTGTCAGCATTGCCTGCGGTGCTATTTCCGGTTTTCACGGTACGCAGAGTCCTATCATGGCGCGATGCGTGACCAACGAGCGTCAAGGACGTTGGATCTTCTACGGCGCGATGGTAGCGGAAGGTATATTAGCGTTGATTTGGGCAGCCGCAGCAGGTACGTTCTTCGCAGACAAAGATATGTATGGCATTGACGGTCTGCAAGCCTTCGCCGCTGCACACCCGGGAGAGAACATCGCCGCACTTGTCATTGATAAAGTCAGCCGCAGCTGGTTAGATACCATTGGAGGCATCTTGGCTATCATCGGCGTTATTGCTGCGCCAATCACCAGCGGCGACACTGCCCTCCGCTCCGCACGACTCATCGTGGCGGACTTCCTCAAATGGGACCAGCGTCCTATCCCCAAGCGTCTGATGATCGCCCTGCCGCTGTTCCTCTGCGTCTTCGGAATGGTGTTCGTGGATTTTAATATCGTTTGGCGCTATTTCGCATGGACGAACCAGACCTTAGCGGTCTTCACCCTCTGGGCAGGAACGATGTGGCTCTATAGGAAAGAGCATTCAGAGGTCAGTATTCAGCAATCAGATTATAAATACGGCTGGCTCATTGCCGCGGTGCCGGCATTGTTCATGACCGTTGTGTGCATCAGTTATATCCTTATCGCTCCGGAAGGATTCCACCTGCATCTATGGTGATAAGCCTTCCCGTGGCGTCATAGAGCTGATTGCCCACCAAAATATACAACTGACCGTTGATCAAGAGCTTGCGACTCGTCTTAGACGCATCCGGATGATCAAGCGCAGTAGTGGATTCGCAAATCGCAGTAACTTTCGAGCTTGCTGCGATGTTGCTTTTAGATGTACCCGTATAGAGGTATTGGTTCTTGAAATTGAGGTTGGCGGTCTGATTGCCGTTTCCGTCATTCCAGATGATCATCCATGTATCATCAATCGCTTTGGCATTCTCCGGCACGACGAACTTATAGGTACCGTTTCCGAGCGGCATAGCTTTTTTACCGGGCCATCCGCCGCAGACCTGCACCGTAGAGCCGGTACCGGTATGCCAGATATAACAGTTGATGGTGGAGCCGAAATCGCCGGATTTGGTGAAGAACACCGCGCGCTCGTTAGCGTCTGTCAGACAAGGCGCAATGGGTTCAACAGCGCCGCCGCCACCGGGTTGGTCCGGTTCGTCGGTCAGTTCCATCTCCGTACCGTCCCATGTAGGGTTAGGGATGTTCTTCGGCGAAGAGGTATAGATGTATTTGCCGTCCGTGCCGATCTTGCCCGGAGCCGGTGTCTTGTCGGTCGAGAGGACATAGACGCGGAGGTTACCCTTGCCGGAACAAGTGACGGAGAGCGAACCGTTGGTGACGGTCTTGACTTCGCCTGTGACGCAATCGGTATAAGTGCCATTGAGGATGCCGGTGAAAGAAGCGTTACCGCTAATACAGATGAGGGCATAACTATCCGTCTGGGCGTCGGTGTAACGACGTTTGAAAGCGAACGAACCCGAGCAACCCTCCACCGAATACTGTCCCTTACGGAGCGCAGGCACCGCCATGCGGATCTTGCTCAGACGCTGGATGTGTTGCGCAAGAGGATGCGAGAGCGAGGTAGCCAGATTGCCGGTGGCATCGGCGTACTCCGCAAAATCCGTCGTATGGACCGAACCCTTGATGTATCCTCCGAAATACGCACGTCCGGAGTTCTGGAGCGCTATGTTCGTACCCTCGTCAATCCGTTTGCCCTTTTGGAACTCCACCTCAGAGCCGTAGAAAATACAAGGAATACCGCGATGGGTGAACATCAAGGATAGGTTCTCCGCCCATGTGTCCTGCGGCTTGGAGAAACGCTCAAACTGCACCTCATCCGGCGCGTAGTCATGCGAATCTACATACACGACATTCCATGTAGCGTCATTATAGTATTTGTCATTGGAGGGGTTCGCTATATTCCATGCCTGTCCGGCACTGGCGAAATTCCAATGCACCGGAAAATCAATGACGTTCAGCCCCGAAGCCTTGGTATAATCCGGCGTGTGGTAGGTATTGCCTTCGAGAAGAGCGTTGTTCGAGGTCGGCTGGGTCGCTAATCCGCCGTAATCGTCCTCGGCCTGCTGCCAAACAGACTGCCAGTTGGTGTGCGAGGTGCAGTCCGAACCCTCCATCTCCACGAGTTGATCCCATGAAGCGGCATTATTATCCCACGCATACTGTTTGGACTCCGCCCATGTGTAATAGAACGGCGAGAGGTTGGCATGCTCGCGATAAAGGATCGAGCTATAACGCGCGCACACCTCCGCGAACATATAGAAAGGAGTACCGCCGCGTTTGTTCTTCGCCGCTTCACCCGCCGCGAGGAAAGCAGGGATGAACGCATTATTGAAAGCCAGACGAGAGATGTGTCCGCCCGTGTCGATGCGGAAACCGTCCACACCCATCTGGATGAAAGAGGTATAGCAGCGGATGAGGTAGTTATAGACCGCCGGATTCTCTGTATTCAGATCCACGCAGTCACCGGCTATCTGGAAGAACCAGCGGTTGGGCTCATCCCAGTTGCCATGCGCGAAATGATGCCATAAGTTATGGGAGTCATAGTTCTTCTTCTGACCGTTCTCATCAGACGAGTTCTTCATCTTCGACAGCCGCGCCGCATACTGCTTGCCCGCCTCCAACTGCGCGTAGTTATCGGGCAGCAGACCTCCCTCTTTCTTGGTCACAGGCACCATGCAATCCAGCGACGACTGATCCGCCGACCAATCGCGGTCGAAGAGATGGCAGAGGTTCGCTTCCCCGAAATTACCGGTATGGTTGAGGACGATGTCCAAGATGATTTTCATGCCGCGCTTATGCGCCTCGTCAATCACCGTCTGGAAAGAGACCCCTTCGGACTCATGACGATGGTCCACCTTGGAGAAATCCGAGGCATGGTAGCCATGGTAGTCATAGCCCGACGTGTTCTCCACGATAGGCGTGATCCAAATAGCCGTAAAACCCAGCGCCTTGATGTAATCCATTTTCTCAATCAGCCCCTTGAAATCGCCGCGCCAAGCAGGGTCGCCGGCGTTCTTGGACTGATTATCCCAACACTGCGTGTTGTTAGACGGATCGCCGTCGTAGAAACGCGTAGGCAAGAGGAAATAGATCTGTTCATCACGAAAATCCGTGCGGGACGGGAAGAACGTCGCCGCCGTCACAGTGACTGCTAAGAAGAAGGCAGCCATGGTCAAAAAGAGTTTTCTCATAGTACGTAAATTTAAAAACGTGTGCAAAGATACAACAAATCTTTTATATATACAAGAGAATTGACGTTTTTTTTCGTTTTTTTTTGGACATGTCAAGAAAAAGTAGTAACTTTGCACGCAATTTTGCGTGCGATGATAAAGAATGCCACATATATTATTTCGAGTCCGGATGTGAAGGATTGTCCGCAGAGCGGACTGCCGGAATTTGCTTTTATCGGACGAAGCAATGTAGGTAAGTCCAGTCTTATCAACATGATCTGCCATAATCCGAAGTTAGCAAAGACCAGCCAGAAGCCCGGCAAGACGCTGCTGATCAATCATTTTGAGGTGACAACCTCTCCCCAACCCTCCCCCCAAGGGAGGGAGAAAGAGAAGTCACAGACCTGGTACCTTGTGGATTTACCGGGTTATGGGTATGCGCAGGCGGGACAGAAACAACGCGAGGCGCTGAAAAGGATGATCGAGCGGTACTGTCTGCTGCGCGAGCAGTTAGTGAGCCTCTTTGTGCTGATTGACTGCCGGCACGAACCGCAGAAGATAGACTTGGAGTTCATCAACTGGTTAGGCGAGAACGGCGTACCTTTCGCCATTGTGTTTACCAAAGGTGACAAGTTAGGACGCGTGCGGCTCAAAGAGAACGTGGAGGCATACAAAGCCCGCCTGCTCGAAGATTGGGAAGAGTTACCGCCCGTCTTCGTGACCTCCTCCGAGACCGGACTGGGCGGTGAGGAGTTAACGGAGTATATTGAAAGATTGACCGCTTCGCTAAAAGAGTAAAGACCGCTTCGCTAAAAGATTTAAGACCAAAATGCATCGACTATACAATACATATTTCGTCCTGATTCTTTTCTCCTTATTCCTTATTCCGGGCTCCCTGTTTGCGCGGACGGCGAGGGTGTATGGCTATGTCGTGGATCAGGAGAACGTAGGTATCGAGTTGGCGAACGTAGTGGTACTCAATGCCGACCGACCCATAGGTACCGCCACCAACAAGAACGGTTTCTACGAACTGATGCTCGACGAGACCGACACCGTGGTTCTCTCCTACTCGATGATCGGTTACACCACCGTGCAGCAACGCATCATCGACGTGCGCGATGTGATCAATATTAACGTGCAACTGTTGACAGACGAGCAGCTGCTGACCGAGATAGAGGTGCGCGGCATCAAGCATACACAGGGCACGATGGACCGCATTGATGCCTCCACGACGCGCGTTATGCCCGACGCCACAGGCGGAAGCATCGAGAGTCTTCTGATTACTTTTGCAGGCGTCAGTCAGAACAACGAGCTCAGTAGCCAGTACAACGTACGCGGCGGTTCGTTTGACGAGAACTCCGTCTATGTGAACGGCATCGAGGTACACCGACCTCTGCTGATTCGAAGCGGCCAACAGGAGGGTCTGAGTTTCGTCAACCCCGAGATGGTGGAGAACGTGCAGTTCTCGGCAGGCGGCTTCGGTGCGCAGTTCGGCGATAAGATGTCATCGGTGCTGGATATTACCTACAAACGTCCGCAGGCTTTTGAGGGCAGTCTGAGCGCCAGCTTATTAGGCGCGCAGGTGTATATGGGTCACGGAGACAGCACCTACAGCCAGATGCACAGCCTGCGCTACAAGACCAGCAAGTACATGCTAGGAGGTCTCTCCACCGCCGGTAATTACAACCCGACTTATCTGGATTACCAGACCTACATCACGTGGAAAATTAAAAATGACAAATTAAAAATTAATACGCCTTGGATGATGGCGTTCCTCGGGAATGTGAGTCTGAACGATTATAGTTTTCAGCCCGACTCGTTGAGCGAGAGTTTCGGCGGATTGGACACCAAGAACACCACGATCTATTACGAGGGACAGGAGAAAGACAAGTTCTTTACCGCCTTTGCGGCGCTGAGCGCGAAAGGAAAAGTGAGCAAGGAGGTGGAGATAGGCTTCGACGCCAGCGGTTTTTATACCAATGAACGGGAGAATTTCGACATCACCGGTGAATATGTCCTTTCCTCGGGTTCAAAAGCAGAAGGTACGGCGCAGGCTTTAGGCACCGGCGTCTTTCATCAGCACGCGCGCAATAACCTTGAGGCAGGCGTGATCACGATTGCTCATAGCGGCGCATGGCTGCATAACAACAACACCTTACGATGGGGTGTCAGCGGTCAGGCGGAACTGATCCGCGACCGCATCAGCGAATGGGAATGGCGCGACAGTGCCGGCTATTCGATGCCTAATGACGGCCAGACGATGGAGCTCTTTTACTCCATGCGCGGCGCAGGCAACATGACCACCGGACGCGTGCAAGCCTACATACAGAACGAGCATAAATGGAACACCCCTTCGGGCCAATGGATCTTGACCGTCGGAGGTCGTCTTCATTGGTGGAGTTGGAACAACGAAGTGCTGCCTTCTCCCCGTGCGTCCGTGGAATGGATACCGGGATGGAAACGCGATTTCTGTTTCCGCATAGCTACCGGTCTCTATTATCAGGCGCCTTTCTATAAAGAATTACGCGACACCATCACCGATGCCGAAGGTGTGACCCGTTTTCAGTTGAACCATGATCTGCGTGCGCAGCGTTCGGTGCATGTGGTCTTAGGCGGCGATTACTATTTCCGCGCATGGGGACGTCCGTTCAAACTCACCGCTGAGACCTATTACAAACACATCGACCGCATGGAGAGTTACACGGTGGAAAACGTGCGCGTACGGTATTCCGGTCAGAACGATTCACGGGGTTACGCAGCCGGTTTGGATCTGAAGTTATACGGCGAGTTGGTGCCCGGTGCGGATAGTTGGATCTCTTTCTCCACCATGGTAGCGCGGCAGAGACGAACGACGACCGACGAAGGACAAGCCAACCCTTGGATCCCCTCCCCTACGGAACAGCGGTTCAATTTCTCGATGCTCTTTCAGGATTATCTGCCGCAGTTACCGCAGTTGAAATTCCATCTGAAGATGCAGTTTGCGGAGGGTCTTCCCTACTATCTGCCGCGTAATAGTCAGGCATGGGGACGTATGCCGATGTACAAACGCATCGACTTAGGCGCAACCTACGTCTTCAACGCGCAGACGGCAAAGTTCATGCGCAAGCCAGGCGCCAAACATCTCAAGCAATGGTCCATCCAGTTTGAGGTCTTCAACCTCGTAGGATGGAAGAACGTGAACTCCTATTTTTATCTGGAGGACGCAGAGGGGCGCTCATGGCGCAGCCCGAACTACCTGACCGGCAGACGATACAACCTCAAAGTCACGTTTGACCTGAGATAGGTGAAAATTGAAAGGAAGAAGGACTATTGACCAACGATTAACGACCAAAATCATATATGGCAGAAGAAATAACCCCGATGATGAAGCAGTTCCGCGACATCAAGATGCAATACCCTGATGCAATGTTGCTCTTTCGTTGCGGCGATTTCTACGAGACTTACGCAGAGGATGCGGTGAAGGCGTCGAAAATCCTGAACATCACCCTGACGCACCGCTCGAATGGCGGCAGTTCGGCAACACAGGCATTGGAGATGGCTGGCTTCCCGTTCCATGCCCTCGATACGTATCTTCCCAAACTCGTGCGTGCCGGTCTGCGCGTGGCTATCTGCGACCAGTTAGAGGACCCCAAACTGGCGAAGAAACTGGTCAAACGCGGCGTAACCGAGTTGGTGACACCTGGCGTCAGTTATTCGGACACCACCCTCACCCAGAAAGAAAACAACTGGGTAGCTTGCGTTCATTTCACCGGTCGGCAGCCTTCCGCCATGAGCTATCAGATAGGCGTGGCGTTCCTCGACATCTCTACCGGTGAGTTTCTGGCCGGACAAGGGGACAGCGATTACATCGACAAACTGCTGACCAATTTTGCGCCCAAAGAACTGCTTTACCTGCGCGGTCGCAAAGCGGAGGTAGAGAACCTGTTCGGCAGCAAGTATTTCACGTTCGAGTTGGAAGACTGGATGTTAGTGGAGAGCACCGCTCACGAGCGTCTTCAGAAACTATGGGGCGTCAGTTCGCTCAAGGGTTTCGGGCTGGACAAGATGCCGGCAGGCGTCACAGCAGCCGGAGGCATTCTCATGTACCTTGACATGACCCAACACCTGCAAACGGGTCATATTCAGCATCTTAGTCGTATAGAGGAAGATAAATATGTATGGCTGGACCGCTTCACTATCCGTAATCTGGAGTTGACAGGCGGTCAGACAGAGGAGAGCCGGACGCTCTATGATGTCATCGACCGCACAATCACGCCGATGGGCGGACGAATGCTGCATCGATGGATGGCTTTTCCCCTCAAAGAGATCAGGAAAATCCGTAACCGGCAGACTGTGGTAGAGCACCTCTTCCGGAACCCCGAAGCACGGGAGACACTCCGGGACGCACTCAACGAGATGGGAGACTTGGAGCGTATTGTCAGTAAGATTTCCACCGGACGAATCGGTCCGCGAGAGATGGTGCAACTGGGCCGCGCATTGCGTGCTATCAAGCCCGTCAAGACCATCTGCGAGGAAGCGCGGGAGAATGATTACCTCTCTATCCTCGGGCAGGAACTGGATCCTTGCTCCGAGATGCGTATGCGTATAGAGCGCGAGATAGTGCCCGACCCGCCGGTGGTACAAGGACGGCCGAACATCATCGCACGCGGTGTGGACACTGAGCTGGACGAGCTGCGTGCCATCCAATCGGACGGAAAGGAATACCTCCTCCAGATACAACAACGCGAGATTGAGCGAACCGGTATTCAGAGCCTTAAGATAGGTTATAACAATGTCTTCGGCTATTACTTAGAGGTGCGAAACACCTATCGTGACCAAGTGCCGGCGGAGTGGATCCGCAAGCAGACCCTCGTCAACGCCGAGCGGTACATCACCGATGAACTCAAGACCTACGAAGAGAAAATAACAACTGCCGAAGAGAAAATCCAAATCATCGAGAACCGGCTCTATCAGGAGTTGATGTTAGCCCTGAGCGAATGGGTGCCGCAGATGCAACTCGACGCCAACGTGCTGGCACAACTGGATTGTTTGCTGTCTTTTGCCACCGTGGCTGCGGAAAACCGATACGTCTGCCCCGACATAAACGATAGTCTCGTCATCGACATCCGGCAAGGAAGGCACCCCGTGATTGAGCAACAACTGCCCCTCGGCGAGCAGTACATCGCCAACGATGTGCTGTTAGACAATAACGGGCAGCAGATCATCATCATCACCGGTCCGAACATGGCAGGTAAGTCCGCCCTACTCCGCCAAACGGCACTCATCGTGCTCATGGCGCAGATGGGTTCGTTCGTGCCCGCGGAGAGCGCCTCCATCGGAGTGGTCGATAAGATCTTCACCCGCGTCGGAGCCAGCGATAATATCTCCCTCGGCGAATCCACCTTCATGGTCGAGATGAACGAGGCGGCTTCTATTCTCAACAACCTCTCCGAGCGCAGTCTGGTGCTCTTTGACGAGTTAGGACGAGGAACCAGTACCTATGACGGTATTTCCATCGCTTGGGCAATCGTGGAATACATCCATGAGCACAAAGGGCACGCCAAAACCCTTTTCGCTACCCATTACCATGAGCTCAACGAGATGGAGAAGACCTTCGATCGGATTCGTAATTACAATGTGTCCGTGCGCGAGGTGAACGGGAAAGTGATCTTCCTGCGCAAGCTCGTTCGCGGCGGTTCGGAGCATAGCTTCGGTATTCATGTGGCGAAACTGGCAGGCATGCCCGCCTCCATCGTGGAACGCGCCAATAAGATCCTTGCGGACCTTGAACGAGCCGCCAAGAACGGCGAGATAGCCAAACCGATGGATCACATCAGCGAGAGCCGTGAAGGAATGCAACTCAGTTTCTTCCAACTCGACGACCCCGTGCTGGAACAGATTAGAGACGAGGTGACCACCCTCGATATCAATAACTTAACGCCGCTGGAGGCACTCAATAAACTCTCAGAAATAAAACGACTTGTCGGAGGAAAATAACATGATTAAGAAACGGTATATTCTTCGCTCAATCTTGATTGCTGTAGGGCTAATAGCGGTGATAGCGGGTGTTTTTGTCTGCGAGCAGTACTATCGCTGGCATATCTGTAACTTCCGCGCCAAAGACGGCGAGGAGCATAGTTATAATGTGTATGCTGGTGCGTCCATCGACTCGGTGCTGCAACTCCTGCGCGAGGATTATGAGATCAGTTCGGAAACCGACCTCAAGCTCCATATGCGTTTTCTGATTCTAAACCACCCCGAGGAGGGTCATTACCGCTTTCCGGCGCAAATTGGTGACCGTGAGCTCATCGAACGACTCAAATACGGCTATCAGACGCCCGTACGGATTACATGGAATCATTTTGTTCGCACGCGCGAGGATTTGGCAGGTAAGGTCACAACACACCTGCTCATGGATAGCGTCACGCTCTTAAACCGTTTGGAAGATGAGGCGTTTCTTGCCTCATACGGACTCAACAAAGAGACCAGCCGGTGTCTCTTTATTCCCAACACCTATGAGGTCTATTGGAACATCACGCCGGAGCAACTTTTCAACCGCATGCAGCGTGAGTATAACCATTTTTGGAACGAGCAAAGGCGGGCAAAGGCGGATTCTATCGGTCTGACGCCTATCGAGATAGCGATCGTTGCTTCCATCGTGGAAGGCGAGAGTCATAACAAACGGGAAATGCCACTCATCGCCAGTCTCTATCTGAACCGCGTTCAGCGGGGCATGTTGCTGCAAGCCTGTCCGACCATCAAGTATGCCGTAGGGGATTTCAAACTGAGACGTATTCTCTATCGGCATCTGGCGGTGGAGTCGCCCTATAATACGTATAAGTACCCCGGTTTGCCCCCCGGTCCTATTCGCTGTCCGGCGCCGGAAACCATCGATATGGTACTCAATGCGCCCAAAACGGATTATCTGTTCATGTGTGCCAGCCCCGAGCTGAATAACACGCATATCTTCTCCTCTTCTTATGGAGGACACGCAGCAGCTGCTCGTCAGTACCGACATACGATGGATACGATTCAGTGGAATTAGAATTGAGCCATCAAAACTTCAAACAAGGGCATAGCCACAAACTAAACGAAGTTCAAACAACCAAACTCCATGCTTTGGGAGAATAACGAAGATATTAAGCTCATTGAGTGCGAAAACAAAGCACGCACTATCCAACGCCATCTGAACGAATGTCGCGATGAACGACGTCCCTATGTTTTTGTGACGCCCACCATGACTATCAAGCCTTTAAGACGCTTGTTAGTGCCTGTCTCAATGCTGGAAGAAGAGACCTACAAAGCGGAGATTTGCACGTATTTAGCGCGCAAGACCGGCGCTCACATCATCCTGCTGCAGGCCAACGATTATGGTTCGCACGCACGGCAGAACGTCAACCGTATTATTACACACATCAGAGCGGTCATCGAGAGAAGCGGAGAAAACATCTCATATGAAGTGTGCATCGCGCGCAAGGACTCTTTCTCGCTCATTCGCGAGGCTTCGGAGCGGCAAAGGGATTTTCGTCATGATCTGTTAATCCTTACCGCCAGCAGGGATTACGGCTTGGATGATCTCCTTTTCGGTCCTCCCGAGCGCAAAGCTATCCAACGCGCTTTAGTTCCGGTCATGCTGGTAAATCCACGAGAGGACTTATTCTCACTTTGCGATTAAAAAAGAGGAAAAACACTGCCATTTTGTCAACTAAATATTGCAGATTTTAGATTTTTAATACTTTTTCCGCAAAATATTTGGTCATTTCGTCAAAAAGCAGTACTTTTGCACCGTGTTTTTCATGGTATTAGATTTAAGGTTAAATGAAAAGATTGGGTTGTCG
>CAMJJT010000026.1 GCA_946406195.1 uncultured Bacteroidales bacterium | reverse complement strand
GCATAAGGGAGTGCTGCAGTAATTAAAGTGCGATTAAATGCCATATTTTGTGTAATTTTTATACTAAAAGTAAAAAAAATGGTTTGTTTTCTTGCGTATGTCAAATATTTTTGCTACTTTTGCAGCCGCAAAACCGGTTAAGAGCCGGAGCAAATTAAGCCATGCGTTGATTTCCTTATTCCGAAATCGGGTGCAAAGGTACAACAAAAAATCCAAATACGCAAATTAAAACCATTTTTTATTTTGCTATTTGCAGGATTTTGCGAAAGTAGCTTCGGGGGAATGCCTGGGGCAAGCGGAGTCCGAAGTACGACAAAAAAATGAAAAATACAAATTATTCGGTGAAAAAATATCAATCATATTGGGTTTTGTTCTTCGCGCTGCTTCTTTGCGGCTCCATGAATGCGAAGGTGGATAATTATATCGGAGCTACCGCCCAAGTCGGAGAATGGACTTTGATGCCCTCGGGTAGTACTTACAGTCCGAGTTTAGGTGTGACCGGCGGTTTGGGATTTCAGTATGAATTGCAGGCGGGTCGTGCCTATCGTCCCACTCGTTTCTTGTTTGATATAGGGGTTGGTGCCAGTGGCGGTATGACGAGTTATAGGCAGAGCAGCAATCAGACCGTGACTTTGTATAACCAGTTTGATACGGAAGGTGATCAGTTCGACTACGTCTATAATGTCAATAATCGTCGTGACCGGTATAACGACGTAGCGGTACAAGTGCCTTTGATGGTAGGTATGCAACATAAACGCTTCTATTTCCTTGCCGGAGTGAAAGTGTATGCTCATATTTGGACCAAGACCAAATCGACGGCTTCGATAGAGACTTATGGTAGTTATGTCTATGGTGGTGGTGAAGGCGGTGCTACTTATATCGGTTCAACCGGGCAGAGCGATCTGCGTAATGTGCCGGATCAGCAGTTCTTTACGAATGTGCAGAAGAGCGGCGGCGTGAAGACGAACTTCAATCTGGATTTGGATTTGAGTTTAGAGATCGGAGCGCGGTTAGGTACTATCTTATATGACGTGGGTTACGATGTTCCGAAGCGTAAGATCGAGTACCGTCTGGCGGCGTTTGTGGATTATGGTCTGCTTGATTTGCATACCAAGGGAAATCAGAAGGCGTTGATTACGCCGACGACGTATGAAAACAATCCCGATAAGGGTCCCCGGTCGATGGTGGATAATTTAGTGATGAACGATGTGATGTCCACTTCTGGATTTGCCAGCAAAGTGAACAACCTCATGGTGGGATTGAAGTTCACGATCCTCTTCCAAATGCCTGAAGAGGGCAAGTGTGTCATCTGTTCGGATAGCTATACGAGCTCAGTCCGCAATTACGGCAGAAGCCGTAGAGGAATGCAATACGAGGAATAATTCATCTGCAGTCACTTCCCGTATCGAGCCGTCCTGCGCGACGGAGATATGACCAGTTTCTTCCGATACCACTATGCAAGTGGCATCGGATTTTTCTGTTAATCCGAGCGCTGCGCGGTGACGAAGACCATAGTGCTGCGGGATGGTTTGGTCCTTGCTGACGGGTAAGATACAAGCGGCTGCAATCATTCGACCGGATCGGATGACCAGTGCTCCATCGTGCAGCGGAGTGTTCTTGAAGAAGATATTCTCTATCAGTCGAGCCGACACTTGGGCGTCCAATCGTTCTCCGGTATCCACAATCTCTTTCAGGTTGCCTTCTCCGGCGATGACGATGAGCGCACCCGTTTTGGTGGACGCCATATGGCGACAAGCTTGGGTGATCTCCAGAATCTGTTGGCGTGAGGCGGCTTCGTCTTCGGGATTACTCCGGCGGAAGAGTTGCAGCGATGAGAAACGTGCTCCCACGCGATAGAAGAACATACGGATCTCTTCTTGAAAAATGACGATGAGCGCGATGGCACCTACTGAGATGATGCGATCAAAGAGGGCACCGGTGAGGTCGAGTTGGAATACAAAACTGACCAGAAACCAGATCACGATGAACGCAAGGATTCCCCAGAACAGGTTTGCCGCTCCTGTACGGCGCAGCAAACGGTAGGTCTCGTAGAGGATTGCTGCTACGAGTAGGATATCTATCAGATCCTTAAAGCCAAAAGAGAAAGAGAGAAATTGCATGAAGCTATTGATTGTTTTTATCGAGTTAACATTTCAAAGATTTTTATTATTTGTGCCGTCTCTTTGACGTCGTGCGTGCGCAGGATATCAGCGCCGTGTTCGAGTGCGTAGAGCTGCAACGCCTGAGTGGCTGTGAGGCAGGTCTCCGGCGTGAGTCCCAGCGGTTTATAGACCATCGATTTGCGGCTTACACCGACCAATATGGGTCGGTTGTAACTGCGTAATGAATCCAACCGGCGCATACACGCGTAGTCGGCTTCCGTGCTGCCGATAAAGCCGAATCCGGGGTCAAGGATTAGATCTATGTCGTTCATCGGTATCCGACAAGGCAATGTAAGGTCGCCCCGCAAGGTCCATATATAGGATGCTTTCCGCTCGCGCACCAACGCATACATCTCGTCGCATCCACCAGAAATATCATTGATAATCATTTTTCCGAACCCCTCCAGTGCGCGACGGGCAATCTCCGGACGGAAGGTGTCCAGCGAAAGCGAAGTGTCCGGAAATTTCTGTATCAGAAGAGTGAGTGCCGGTTCCAAACGACGCCATTCTTCTTCTTCGTCCACCGGTGTGCTTCCCGGTCGGGTAGAGCAAGCTCCTATATCGAGTATGTCGGCTCCATCGGCAAGGGCATTTTGCGCCCATGCTTCCAATTGGTTGCAATTTGCCAATCGGGATGCCGGATAAAAACTGTCCGGAGTCACGTTGCCAATGGCCATAATTTTCGCTTTCATGCTGCAAAGTTACAGCTTTTTTTGCGAAAAATTGACGTTTTTAGGAAAAAAATGCACTTTTTTTGAATTTTTTAGGCAAAATGTTCGTTTGTTTGAGAAAAAAGTAGTATCTTTGCAGGCTGAAACATGTGTACAGACGTAAGCGTACGTGCTGGCGCACTCAAAAACGATAATAATAACATATAAGAATTTGATATGAAAAACGTATTTAAGTATCTCTTGATCGTTTCGGTGGTAATGGTAGCAGCTTCGTGTAACAAACGTGAGTTGAATACCCGCGTGAGCAACACCACCGGTTGGAATTATTTCGACCAGAAAACTACGAATTTCCAGGCCAACGAAGGTGTGGGTAATGTGAATCCTATTGGTATGGTGCCAATCCAAGGTGGTACCTTCACGGTTGGCGAGAAGGATGAGTTCATCACCGCTCCGCGTAACAACGAGACGCGTAGTTTGACTGTCAGCTCGTTCTATATGGATAAGTATGAGGTGACCAACCTGAACTGGAATGAGTATCTTCACTGGTTGGATTTTGTATTCGGCGCAGTAGCTCCCGAGCTGGTGGATCAGGCTCGTCCTGACCATAAGGTATGGCGTGAGGATCTCGCATACAACGACCCGTATGAGGATAACTATTTCGAGCACCCTGCCTTCTCTTTCTACCCCGTTGTAGGTGTTACTTGGGAGCAGGCGATGGCTTATTGCCAATGGCGTACTGACCGTGTCAATGAAATGGCGTTGATCAATGCCGGCGCGATTGTTGTTCCTCCGTTTGGAGACTTGCAACCGACTGAAGATGAGGGATATAAGGATGAGTGGGAGCAGCAGACTGGTTACGAGATGTACTCCTATGAAGAGGTAAGCCCCGAGGATCCGGAACAGACGGTAACAATGTACCGCCCGAGTTATGAGTGGATTCGCGACAAATTTGTCTTCAATACCGATAAATACCTGATGGATGCTACGTATGTGCCGGAGTATGGTCGTCGTGCAAAACGCGACAGCTATGGCACGGAGCGTAAAGTGACCATTGCCGATGGTATTTTCGTGACTGGTTATCGTCTTCCGACGGAGACGGAATGGGAGTTTGCGGCATACGCACCTGTGGCGGGTGAGGACGGCCTGACAATAGAGGGTAAGGTTTATCCTTGGTCGGGATACCATCCGCGTGATATGAGCAAGAAGAACCTCGGTCAATTACAGGCTAACTTCGTTCGCGGACGTGGTGATATGATGGGTGTGAGCGGTGCGCTTAACGACCATCACGTGATTACCAACCCGGTGGATGCCTTTGCTCCGAACGATTTCGGATTGTATAACATGGCCGGAAACGTGAACGAATGGGTAATGGATGTATATCGCGAGACCACATTCCAGGAGACGAGCGAGTATAACTCCTACCGTGGTAATATCTACAGCCGTCCGGTATTGGATGAGAATGGTAAATTCCAGATGGATTCCGTAGGTTGTGTTAAGATTACTTGGGGACGTGAGGATGATAAGCGCGACGTACTGGATGGCGATTTCGCCAGCTTGATCGATACCGATTATCCGCTGGATACCGTGGGCG
This sequence comes from uncultured Bacteroidales bacterium, assembly GCA_946406195.1. Classification (GTDB taxonomy): domain Bacteria; phylum Bacteroidota; class Bacteroidia; order Bacteroidales; family Paludibacteraceae; genus Colicola. The sequence continues at coordinate 26,177 of CAMJJT010000026.1, read as the reverse complement.
TAGCTAATCTGGAGACCCTCAAAACCGATCCGACGGACATCCTTGCTCCGCGTGTAACAAAGAAGAGCCGTGTCTATAAAGGTGGTTCATGGGCAGACCGTATCTATTGGCTGAACCCCTCTAACCGTCGTTATCTGGATCAAGACAAAGCTTCTTCGAAGATTGGTTTCCGTTGCGCAATGTCCACTTTGGGCGACCAGATTCCGAGTGGTCAGATGAATCAATGATGTAGAATATTTAAAGTATAAAGTATATGAATTTTCCAAGTGATATTCGCTATACCAGCGAACATGAATGGATTCGCGTAGAGGGTAATGAAGCCTATGTAGGCATCACGGACTATGCGCAATCAGAGTTAGGAGAGATTGTTTTCATTGATGTACCGACCGTAGGAGAGACGGTAGGCCAGGGAGAAGTGTTCGGTTCCGTAGAGGCAGTGAAGACGGTGAGCGATCTGAATATGCCGGTAACGGGTGAGGTGTTGGAGCTCAACGAGGAGTTGGATGCTGCGCCGGAGTTAGTCAACAATGATCCGTATGGCAAAGGATGGATTATCAAGATCAGTGTAAAAGATGCGGCTGAATTGGACAACCTGATGGATGCAGCTGCTTACCAAGCAAGTCTTTAACACTCTATTTAATTTATTATGAGCGCCTGCATGCACACGCATGTAGGCGTTCTTTTTGCTCATTTTTGCAAAGTAAAGATTGCAAAAAGTAAAAAATATAAACTTTTTTGAACAAATTGTTGCTATTTTTAGTAATTTTGTGTAATTTTGCAGCCTATTATCTGCATTTATATGTACGTATGCGCGTGTGATTGATTTATGAATATGAGAAATAAAGTAATTTTTTTGGTAGTTGTATTGCTGTGGATGGGAGCGTTCATGGTGCTGTCGGCGCAGGATGTACCGGCTATACATGTGCCGTATTCGATGGGGTTTGAAAAAGGGGATAGTGCAAAATTAGCATTGTGGCATTTGAATGACAAAGCAGACACAACAATCTGTAAAGAGCGTTGGGTGGTAGGCTCTGCGGTAAAGAGCGAAGGTAAACGTTCGTTGTATATCTCCTACGATGAGGGTGAGACTTGTGCATTCGATACTGTATGGAATACCGCTTATGCTTATTTCGATTTTACGATTCCGTCCGGTCAGTATGAGTTGTCTTTTGATTGGCGTTGTCTCGGTGGAGACGAGACGTATATGTGTGCCGGTATCGGTATCGCAAAGCAAATGGCAGTGATGGACTGTAATTATGAGAGGGCGGACTTCCCGGATTATATCCAGAGTTTTGCTAAGCCTGATTATCGGGTGATGCGTGGATGTAGCCGTTGGCAGCATTCTTCGGTAGAATTTGCATCGAATGGTACACGTGTATATCGTTTGTATTTCGCATGGCGGAATAAGAATAGGGATGCTAAGTTGGCGAATCCTATCTCTGCATGCGTGGACAATATCCAGATTACCACTCGTAACTGCGCTAAACCTGCTAACTTGAATGCAGAGGTTGTAGGGGATTCGGTCATTGTAACATGGACGGGTACGAGTTCCCAATACTGCTTGGAGTACCGCCGTTACGGCCGGGAGCGTTGGTCGGTTCAGACCGGCATTCGTTCGGAGCAGTTTGTGATTGAAGGTTTGGATGAGGGTGCGTATGATATCCGTGTTCGCGGTGTATGCAACGATGTGGATACAAGCGCTTATGCGTATCGCAATTCGTTCGGTGTCTATTATCCGGATCGTCATTGCATTAATTATGTGGATTTGCGCGGAGAGAATGTGGAAGCCACTTATGGTACTTTCAAGAATCCGTATCTGAATATTGGCGTAGTGGATACAGCCTATACCGATGACCCTAAATTTCAGCGTCATGTGATTAACTGGGATCCGGATGAGTATGATCCTCGTACGGGTGGTAGATTGAAGCTTGTGCCGGAAGATGAGGTGGCTTCGGTTCGTCTGGGTAACTGGAATCTGGGCGCAGAGGGTGAGTCGCTATCGTTCTTCTATGTGGTGGATGGTGAGAATGCCTCTATTCTGTTAGTGAAGTATGCAGTTGTATTAGAGGATCCCGGACATGGTGAAGCGGATCAACCGCACTTTAATCTGGAAATCTTGGATGAGTATGGCAATTTGATTGACTATACCTGCGGTTCTGCGGATTTCTATGCAGATTCAAATCGTCCGGGGTGGAATATTTCCGGAGGAGTGACATGGAAAGATTGGACTACTATTGGATTGAATCTGAAGGACTATGATGGCGAGCGTCTGACGGTACGTTTGACTACGCGTGATTGTAACTGGTCCGGACACTTTGGTTATGCTTATTTCACAATGGGGTGTGCAGCCGCCAAGATTGAGAGTACCAGTTGTGGCGATGATGCGCAGATGTCCATTGCGGCTCCTAGCGGATTTGATTATGAGTGGTTTGATAAATATGACAATCCGGTTCCGGATTCTATGAAGGCACAAAATGGACAGACCTTGTTGATTGATCCTTCGGATACAACGACCTATCGTTGCCATTTGACTTATCTGGAGGAAAAATCTTGTGGTTTTGATCTCTATTCATCATGCTTGCCCCGTTATCCGATAGCTTCTTTTGAATGGAAGTATGAGCCTACCAATTGTCAGAACCGCGTGCGGTTTACTAATAAGAGCCATATCATGACACGCTTCAATAATGTGACTGAGTACCATTATGATTGGCCTTGCGATGAGTTTGAGTGGGATTTTAGTAATGGTCAACTTGGCTCGGAGCGTAACCCTGTAGTTATCTTCCCTAATGAAGGCGGTACGTTTAGCGTGACGCTTATAGCCTCTATAGCAGAAGGACGTTGTATGGACGATACGGTTATTGTTGTTACCATCCCTGCTATCGGAGATAAGGAGGTGCATATGGATACGACTATCTGCGAAGGCGGTTATATCGTGTTTGGTCCTACTTTTGCCGGAGAGGAAGGCGAGTATAAGAATGTTTGGAAGACGAAGGCCGGTTGTGATTCTACCGTATATTTGAATCTGCATTTGTATCCGCAAAGTACGGAGCAACTGCCGGATACTACCATTTGCGCGGAGGAAACGCTGACCATAGATGGCAAGACTTACAAATCCAGCGAATCCGGTAAGTTCTATCGTTTCTATCAGAATCAATTCGGTTGTGATTCCACGCTGTGGATGAATGTGACTGTGCTGGATTCTATCTTGCCCGAGATCACGGTGCGTGAGATGACTGACCAACCGAACTCCGGTGCGATTTTTATCGCGGGCGAAGGATTCACCTACTATACGGTTAATGGTGGCGAACCGCAGACTGCGGATTCGATCACGGGACTGAATGGTGGTTCTTTTGCGCTCGCATTTTATAATGATTTTGGATGTGTTGTGGAGCGTGAAGCCCATGTGAGCATTTGTATGCCGGGTTGGGTTTACCAGCGCTGGGGAGATGTCCTTTCCCTGAAGAACGCGAATGCGTTGGATACGGATTCTGCAGAGCATGTCTTCACGGATTATCAGTGGTTCAAGAATAATGAACCTATCCCGGGGGCGAATATGTCCTATCTCTATGAGGAGAGCGGTTTGGATCCGGAGGCTTCGTATCATCTGGAGATGAAACGTCTCAGTAATGGAGAGAAAATAGAGACTTGTCCGTTCCAGCCGGCAGCGGATGTGGAGCCGACGGTAGTATATGTCTATCCGTCTCCGGTTCGTAGTGGCGGTACGTTGACAGTGAAGGTCAGCGCTCCCGCTTCGGTGGCTATCGTGAATATGTTTGGAGAAGTGGTGGTGACCCAATCGCTTGCTGAAGGGGAAAACAGTATCTCAATCAATGCGCCTGCCGGAGTTTATGTAGTACAAGTAACCATCAACGGACAAACACGTGTTTGCCGTATCAGTGTGATTAATTAAGGAGGACATGAGATGAGAAAGATATTATTTGCAATCATATTGATTTTGGGTACTCAGGTGGTGGACGCTGCGCCGGCAAAGAGAAAGACCAATTCGAAGAAGAAAGCTTCTTCTGAGGTAGCATGGAAGGGCGCGAACCACAATATCCACCATGTAGCTATGTGGGGTGGGGCCGGTTATAGCGGATTGCTCAATAAATACGAGAACAACCAGTTCACCGGTGGTGGAGGAGGTTTGATAGGAGTGGGATACGAATATAAGTATGACCATTTCATCCTTAATCTCGGTCCGGAATTCCGCATCTTCTCCTCAATGGATAAGATCACCTTCCCTTCCGCTTATGATGTATCGATCCTTACGCCTGAGTATAGTCAGACGAAACATTACACGTTCTCCGACCCCTTGAAGGAGAACCATATCGTAGGACAGGTGATGTTGCCAGTGATGGTCGGTGGTTCATGGGAGAAGTGGTATTTCCTTGCAGGTGCTAAATTCGGCTATTCTATTCTTGGCTCCTATAGCCAGAAGGGTAGTCTGACCACATCTATTACGGATGAGTCGGCATACGACCCCAATTGGACGGATATGCCTAATCATGGCGCGGTCACGAATGCCAATTATTCCGCGAACGGGAAGAATAGTTATGGTCTCGATATGGCGGTAACGGCGGAGATAGGTCTGAATATCAATAGTTTCCTGAGCAAGGAGTGGAATGAGCGCAATAATGCGCGTCGCTATCCGTGGTATATGCGTGCCGCTGTGTTTGTAGATTATGGTGTTAAGAATCTCGCGCTGGCACAAGAGGGACCTATCGCTGTTGCGGATGAAAACACCATCACCACCCGTTCCTTGCATACATCAGAGTGGGCAAAAGGTTCGATGAACAGTCTGATGGTGGGTGTTAAGTTCACTGCCTTGATGCAGATGAATAAACCGCAGCCGCCTAAGCCGCAGAAACCTGCGATGGTGCTGGATGTAGTGGATAGCGAGACGAATAATGTTGTGGCAGCCGCTACGGTAGCAATCACTCCGCTCGAAGCTAAAAAACCGCGTACCACTACGCGTAAAACGAATAATAAAGGTCGTTTGATAGCGAAACTCAATGCAGGATCGTATCGTTTGGGTCTTTCCCATCCGGATTATATCGCGATGGAGCATGACTATGTGCATGGTGATTTCGGCGATACACTGACTTTGGAGATGACGCCTCGTCCGGACTTCCGTTTCTATGTGCGTGATGCGAAATCGGACTCCTTGCTGGCCGCGCAGATCACCTTTGTCAATGCCTCGAATGAAGCAAACATAGCAGCCCTTTCTACGGATTCGATTTCCGGTTTTGCGCAGCTCCGTCTGCCGCTTAATACGCCGGTACGTATTCATATAGAGGCGGCTAACCACCTCTCGCTGACGGAGAATGTCGGAGACATAGGAGACCAGATGACCTATCGCTTGGAGCCTATCGTGAAGAAACGTGCAATCATTTTGCATAATCTCTTCTTCGCTACCAACAAGACGACTATCCTTCCGGAATCCGAACCGTCGTTGCTGGATCTGTACTCTTTGATGCAGGAGAATCCGACCTTGCGTATTCGTATCACCGGTCACACGGATAACGTGGGTTCTGACCGTGCGAACCAGAAACTGTCTGAAGGTCGTGCCAAGAGTGTGCGCGAAGACCTCATCCGTCGAGGCATCGCTCCTGATCGTATAGAGGCGGAAGGAAAGGGTGAATCGCAGCCTATTGATACGAACGATACTGAGGAAGGTCGTCAGAATAACCGTCGCGTAGAGTTTATGATATTGTAATTGATAGTGAAACGAATACTATACATAGGACTTATGTCGCTGCTGTCGCTTTCGATGGCAGCGCAGGTCGTATATCAATGCGACTTTGAGGACGAGACCGAACGTGCCCAATGGGTACTGAATGATGGTCCTCGTGCCGATAGATGTCCTAACTGGTGGTACATGGGTGCAGCCGCTAATACGACGCGCGATGGCGCATACGGTCTGTTCATCTCGGATGACGGTGAGCATACTACGTATAAAGGAACCACCAATATGTATGCCGTAGCGGTGCGCGAACTTACGCTACCTGAAGGCGACTACACGCTCTTCTTTGACTGGTTGGCCAAAGGACGTGCTGCCAGTGGTGAAGGTATATGGGTCTGCTGGGTACCGGATAATGTGGATACATACACGGCTGCTGCGCTGAGACCCCAATGGGTGGATGAATATAAGTTGGATACTGTTTTCAACAGTACCTCTATATGGAAGCAGGGAAAGATAACTTTCCATGCAGACGGTAACGCGCATAAGCTGGCCTTCGTATGGACCAATGCCAAGAGTCCGAGCGTAGTGCCGCCCGGCGGTTGTGTGGATAATATATCTATTATCCCGGTAGAGGATGAGTGCCCTGCGCCTACCAAGTTCACCCGCACCATGAATGGAACCACGATGCAGGTTTCATGGGAAGGTGAAGCCGATTGGTATGATGCCCGTGTGTATGACTATGAAGCGGGTAAATGGCAGTATTTCGACCGTATCACACTCAAGCGAATCAATATTGACGGTTTGTCGGAAGGTATGGCGCAGATTTATGTGCGTTCCCACTGTGGTCAAAACGGAGTGAGTGAATATGCGCTCTATACGCCGTTCTATTTCCTTCCGGGACGATGCATTAATTATCTGGCAATAGATGACAGAACGACATGTACCTGCTACGGAACGGTATGGAATGCGTCGGCCATTGTGCAAGGCCCGTTTGATTTTGGCTATGACTCCGACCAGAGTCTGCATACGCTCCATTATGTGCCGGGAGAGACAGACCCGCGTACGGATAACCTGCTCAAGACGAAACCCGACGGCGCGTTGGCTTCGGTGCGGCTTGGCAACTGGAAACCGAATTACGAAATCTCCTATATCGAGTATACGTATCATGTGCCGGAGGGCGAAGGTTCTATTCTCAAACTTAATTATGCAACGGTGCTGCAGGATGGTGGACATGAGGAGGATGGGCAATCCAGTTTCACCTTGGAGATCAAATACGGCTCCGGACGTAACCAGCGTCCGCTGCCCAATAACTGTGGTAAGGCCGTGTTCCATGTCGGCTTCGGCGATACCAAGAAATGGCATCAGTCCGGTTCGGATGTATGGTGGCAGGATTGGCAGGAGGTAGCCGTCAATCTGCGTGATTATGCGGGCCAAACGATCACGGTGCAACTCATGATTGGCGAGTGTGCTTATGGTGGTCACTGGGGCTATGCCTATTTCACGCTCGATTGCGAGTCGGCAGAGTTATCAGGTCTGAACTGCGGTGAGGATAACCCGACCACGTCGTTTACTGCGCCTTCGGGCTTTGACTATGAGTGGTATCTGCCGTCTGATCCGTCTAATATCCTCTCGCGTGAGCAGACCTTTACCATCGATCCGATGGATACGCTCCTGTATAATGTGGATGTCATTTCGCAGGCGAATGACAAGTGTTACTATACGCTTGATGCCTGCGGTATTCCTCGTTTCCCGGTGGCGAAGGCGGAATATAAATGGCATGGAGGAGTGAATTGTAAGAATGCTGTCACGTTCTATAATCAGTCGTATATCTATTATAAGAATATAGAGCGTTGGAATAAAGACGCCAGAACGGATACCGTTTATACCAATCATGAAAAGATACAGGAGGTGACATGGGATTTCGGAGACGGCGAGGTCGTTGTGTCCAATGCCGATTCGATTGTGCATGTCTATCCGGCTACCGGAGGATCTTTCTCGCCGGTTGTGACTGCTTCTATCTCCGGAGGTGCTTGTGTCGATTCGAAATTGGTCTCAATGATAGAGCTGCCGGATGTATCGTCTGAGGAGGTGGAGATCCATTTGCCCAAGGGCTCCATGTATCATGGCAAAGTCTATTGGGAACCGTGTGAGTTTGATGATATCACAACGGAGGGAGGTTGTGAGATCTTATCGCATGTCTATATTCACGAGACGCAATTTACGGTAGATACTAGTTTCTGCGAGGGTGGTTACTATCAGTTAGGGGATGAACGAATCACCGAAGCGGGTACATATAAAGCGAATCTCAAGAGTGTGCTTTGGCCCGAAATAGATAGTATCGTGACTCTCCATCTGGATGTAGAACCGACGCTGGTAGTAACGATACCTGATACGGTTGCTGTTTGCGGGGATGAACCGGCTATTTACTTCCCGATGGAGGTAGAGCAGGGACGTATTGATAGCGTGCTCCTACGGTTCTCGCAGAAAGCTATCCAAGCCGGTTTTGACTCTGTCTATCGCTTTGGCAATGATGAAGAAGTGGTAATCACGAAGCCTGAGGACGCTGATCCGGGATGGTATATGGCTACTTTCTATCCCGGTACGCCGCGCTGTCCGGCGCCGGAGATACCGGTTGTTATCCAGATTAGTTATCCCTCTTCTATCATTGCCCAGCAATATGGAATAATTGCGTTGCTCAACGACCAGTATAACGGCGGATATGAGTTTAGTTCCTATCAATGGTATCGGAACGGTGAGTTGATTGCAGGAGCGAACGAGTCCTATCTCATTGTGGGTACGAACGACCTCGGTGCGCAATATACAGCGGTGCTCACCCGTACGTCTGACGGTGTCAAAGTGACGGCATGTCCGATTACTTACAATTCGACCCAGTCGATTGAGGATATATGGTCGGATGGCAGTCCATGGATGCTCTATGATCTGTTGGGACGTGTCGTAGTGCCGCTCACCGAGCAAAAGAAGCAAGCCCTGTTCGTTACACCGGGAGTATATATCTTGGTTCGTCCTGCGAGCCATCAAACGTCAAGAATAGTTATCCACTAATGAAGAAGCGTATATACATAGTATTGTTATTGTCGTTGCTGGCAGGTATGTCGGTAGCAGCGCCGCACTATGGAACAGGAGCGCTGACGCATTGGTTGGGCTTTTCTGTCGTGGGAGTGGAAGCTACTCCTATAATGGGTAAGACGGAGGCGAAAGCCGGAGTAGGAGGGGGAGGACAAGTGTCGCTGTTTTACGAATTGCATAAGGGACATTTCTTCTTCAATGCCGGAGTAGGAGCGGATTATTTGATTACTAACTGCTCTTTGTCGCGTTATTCGGATGAGTTTCCTCGCGTAGATCCTTATACGGGTCAGAATACAATCTATCGGTATATTTATTCCGATTATCGGGAGCAACAAACCCAGATGCGTATGGTGGTACCCGTTCAGTTCGGCTATCGTTTCGGCTCATGGGTGTATATAGGTCTTGGAGCTGCCTATCGGACGCAGCCGTTTATCAATTCTACTTCCTCGAAGGCACGGATGCTTACGGAAGGAGAATATGAGAATTACATCCAGCCTATCCGCAATACGGAGGCGTATGAGTATTGGCCGGAGGCGGAGTATAAGAACGGAGGCAAAGTCCGCTCCGCTACGCATGAAGTGGCGGTAGAGGCGGAGTTAGGAGCGCGTATTCCTATTGTTCGAGGTGTCCAGATGCGTATAGGTGCTTATGTGGGATACGATATTCCTATAGACAAGTTTGCGAATCGTGCCGCCATGCCGTTGGTCTCCTATACCCCGTCGGATACAAGAGCGATCCGGTTTAACAGCCTGTTTGATTCGGCCCTTTTGAACAAAGATGTACAACGCATACGTGCGGGCGTGCGCGTCACGTTCCTATTTAATGTTACGCGCAATAGGCAGGCATGTATGTGTATGACAGATTGATAAAAATACAAACATATAAAACCCACAAATTAAATTTATTCACCAAATTATTTTAGGTATGAAAAAAACTTTACTCACGACTTTTATGCTGTTTGTTACAGTCATGATGTCGTTTGCAGCCGTAGTGAATGACAGTATCTACGTGCAAAAAGTTGATTTCGAGAATGGTGAGCTTCCTGAAGGATGGACTCAGGAATTCGTGGACACGACTATCTACGGAGAACATCCTTGGGTAATTGAAAAAGCCGAAGAGGCAGTGTACCCTGAAGCCGTTAAGGATAATGGGGACTACCTGCTGGCTTTGCGGAATAACTCTACCGCAACCATCGGCTACACCACTCGATTAATTTCTCCTGTAATGGATTTGAGCCAAAACAAGGTTTTCCAACCTATCTTGGTGTTCAGCCATGCGCAGCAACAGCGTACAGGTGATTTTGACCAACTGAAGGTCTATTATCGATCGAAATTAACTGACAATTGGGTACGTCTGGATGGACGTAACGGTAATCCTGAGTTTGATCAGAAGATTGCCAAGTGGCAGCGTGACACGATCCAGCTCACGAGCCAAAGCGACACTTATCAAATTATGTTTGAGGTGACGGATCGCTTTGGCCGCGGTGTAGTGCTGGATAATATTGAGGTTCGCCCGATGCCGACATGCGAAGATCCGTATGGGTATGTCGTTTCCGGTTTGACCACCTCTGCTGCTACCGTTAGCTGGAATGCCAGCTTCGACACTGACTCTTTTGAGGTGGCATTGACTACAGCCGCTGTCCAATCGATGGAATCAATCGATCCGGAGGACTTAGTGTATTATGGTTTCCTCACGGATGATGAGTTTGCTTTCTCTTCTGAAAAAGCAGGCTTGGTTCTGAAGCGTAATCAACAGTATTATCTCTATGTTCGCTCGTATTGCCAAGGCGCTATCAGCGACTGGAGTACGGCATCTTTCCGTACGAAGAACTTCGTAAGTCTGCCGTTGATTCAGAATTTCACGGCGGGTGAAGACTTCGAGTACAAATCGGGATCTGTAAGCCATATCTCGTACTGGTCATTCGGTACCAGTATCAAGAAAGATGATGGTGTGACGATGGAGTTTATGCCGTTCGTTAACACCCTTACGCAGCCCGGTACGACAAGTGCAGGCTATTATGCATATGACCAAAGTTTCTGCCTCGCCTTCACCGGCGCACGCAGCTTGAGTACGAGCATTCCTGCCGGTCAGTATGTATATGCTGCTACGCCGGAATTGAATGTGGCAAGTCTCAAAAATGTATTTGTTAGCTTTTGGGGAACGGCTTATCAGTCAATAGGAGATGACTTCGCAAGCGGTATCATTGTGGGTGTGATGACCGATCCGGAGGATTTCACTACATTCGTCCCCATTGATACATGCTATGTGAAAGAGGATCGCGTGCACAAGAAATTTGGCGTTTCGCTCGCTCAGTATGCAGGCGAAGGAAAGTATCTCGCTTTCGCTTCTGATTTCAAAGACAAAGATAACCGGTTCTATATCGATAATATCCTTGTCAAGGAGTCGAATGCTCCGGTATGGCCGGGTGATATTAAGATTTCGAATGCAGCAGCGAATAGCTTCACCCTTTCGCTCAATCCGAATGGCTATGCATACAACGTGGTTGTAGCTAAGCATAAGGCGGATTCGAAAGGAATTGTGATTCTGAATCCGGATTCGCTGGATGCTTCGGACATCTTTGTTAAACTGGAGAACCAGACCGAGAAACAGATTCAAGTAGTAGTTGATTCTGCGTCAGGTATCTTACTGGAGGTATATGTGCAGGCTGTTAACGCAGCCGGAGCCGGTGAATGGGCACTACCTGTTGCTACTTATCTGCCGCTGTACCTCTCTACGGATGCACTTCCGTTCAAGATTGATTGGGAGGAAACAACGAATACGCACACAGAGAAATCGTTGAACCAGTTCGGTTCTTCGGGTACGAATACGGCTTGGCCGCAAGGAATTATCTCTATGACCCAGTCCGCACCGAACGGCTATGGTTTGAATAACTCTTATGCCTCTATTTCTTCCGGAACGGCATCGCAGGAAGGTAAAACTTCTTCACATTATCTGTGGTTTAGGAAAGAATATAATGAGGTAACAAGTGGCGATCCGGAGATCTATGGATTCCGCCATAAATATGGAAACTATATTGCCCTGCCGCAGGTAGAGGACCTGAGCAAAGTGCTGCTCAAGTTCTATATGGAGCGTTATTCTTCCACAGTTGAGAACTCTTCGCGCGTGGCAGTAGGTATTCTGACCGATCCGTATGATATCACTACCTTTGATACCATCGCAATCTACGATTGCAACTCGCCTACGGAGTATCAACCCTTCTCTTGCGTATTTGATGGCTATAAAGGTGATGGTAAAATCATCGCTATCTTAGCAATGGATGCTGAGAATCCTGTATCCGCAGGTTCTACTTCCAGTTCCGCAGGTTATGCATGGAATTCATGGTATGCTTCTGTACAGCGTATCGACTGGATCCAGCTCTTCCCGCTGGGTGAGTGTAACCCGATTGCCAACCCAGTGGTAGAGGCATCGCATGATACAGCAGCTATCTCTTGGGGAGCCAACGGAATGAGCAAATGGCAAATCCGTATCAAAGATGCGAAGAATGTCATACTGGTTGATTCGATGATTGAGCAAAACTCGTTCATCGTAAGAGGTCTTATGCCGCACAGCGATTATACCTATATGGTATCGCCGGAGTGTGACTCGCTCTATGAACTATCTGATTGGCTGAGCTTCACCACCGAGTGTGTTCCCGCCAATCCGCTGCCCTTCGTGGAGGACTTCGAGTCTGCTGATTATACAACAGGTAGCAGTAAATACTTTATCCCGTTCTGCTGGAGTGCTCCGCTCTATTCTTATACGTATAGCGGTGGAGGAGAATCCTCGACGAGCTATTATCCGTATATCACTACGACGTATGCACATAATGGCACGCGTTCGTTCTGCTTGTCTTCCAATTCGTCGGCTACCAACCAGAACGAAGTATGGGTAGCGCTGCCGATAATGGACGCACAGATCAATGCGCTCCAGGTAGAGTTCTTTGCAAGAGGTTATTCGGCAAGCCAGAACTCCATGCTCCAAGTAGGTGTAATGTCTGACCCGAACGATATTTCTACATTCGTGGTAGTAGATAGCGTCAATGTAGTAGGTTCGACATTGTGGAAAGGTGCAATCGTTAAGTTTGATAAGTATGCCGGAGAAGGCAAATATATCGCCTTCAAGCGTAACTACGAGCGTGACGGTAAGTCCTGCAGCTACTACTTGGATGATATCACAGTGGATAATATCAGGGATTGTGAGAAACTGTTCAGTCTCTCTACTTCTGAACCCACTACGAATGGTGCTAAGTTCACATGGGATAAGACCAATGCCGACAAGTACGAAGTTTTGGTATTGAACGAGAAAATCAATCCGAACTCGGCGGATACTACCGGCAAGGTAATCTCTATTGAGCAAGTAGATACAACCGTTTTAGTTTATCGCAACGATGCACTCGAGTTGAATAAGATTTACTACGCATACGTTCGTACGATTTGTGGTGCATCTCCGACTACATGGTCTGAAGCCGCTTCTTTCCGTACGACCTGTCTGCCGAAGACTCCGGCTGAAGTAGGTGTAGAAGACTTTAGCGAGGCTACCGTTCTCGGTTGTTGGACTCTGGGTTGTATGAACGGAACCAGTATGCCTACGCGTTATGGTTCGGCAACGGGTAAATTCAAATTCTTGCTTCGTATATTCAACACCACTTCTACGGATGGTGCATATGCTATTATGCCGCCGTTGGAGGTAGAGGATATCAGCAAATATCAGATTACCTTTGACGCTTGTACCAATAGTACGGCAGCAACTAACGTGAAGAGTATTACCGTAGGTATTATCAGCAATGCTTCTGATCTTGCTACTTTTGCTCCGATTACGACCATCACCGGTTTGAACTACACAACCGATTCAACGGGTATGTTTAAATATACTATTCCGTTTGATCAATATGATGGTGATTATGTAACGGGGGCTAAGGGTAATCAAGTGATGTTCCTTTCCGAGAGTGGTGAAGGATCCAATGAAGCCTTTATTGATAATATCCGCTTTGATTTGATTCCGACATGTGCTGCTCCTTCTACGGTTGTAGCTGACTCGGTAGGTACCTATGGTGCTAAGATTAGTTGGAATAAGACGGGTGCTGCTTATGAATTAGCAATCACCTCTACCAAGGTGGCTCCGGATGATGCAAAAGCTAAGGTTGTGAAAGACGTTAAGAACCTCACCGACACCTTCGCTATCGTTGACGGTCTGGAGATGTTGACGCAGTACTTCATGTATGTCCGTACCATTTGTGGCGAGGGCGACACCAGCGCATGGTCGAATGCTCGTGCGTTCAGAACGATCTGTCCGGAGGCGTACACCCTGCCGTTCGCTGAGGATTTCGAGTCCTATACAACGACTACGGGTAACCGCAAGCCGGATTGCTGGACCTGCTATTACCTCAATGGTACTACCATAACGGAAGGTACAGGTGCTTCGTATCCGAGCTTCGGTACAACGGCTGCTAATGCGCACGCAGGTATACGTTCCATTTATATGTATAGCGATAATTATGCTACTACCAAGAAATATTCGTTTGCAGCGCTGCCGTATATCGAGAATGATTTGACGAAGACGATGATTTCGTTCTGGTACAAGTCGAATGCTACCGCAGCAGCTACCCCGAATCGTAAGGTAGTTGTTGGTATCGCAGAGGAAGTTTCGACGCTCGATACTTTGATGGCTACCTTCCAGCCTATTGATACCGTTATCAGTAGTGCAACGACCTTCAGCAAATATACTCGTATCGTAAGCGAGAAATACAATGGCAAGGGTCATTACATCGTGCTGATTGGTATTGAGGGTAATGGTACGACCAGCTCCGGAGGTGTCTATGTCGATGACATTGAGATCTCACTTGTGCCGACCTGCTTCATGCCGGATAACCTGAGTGCAGGTAAGATGTTTGACAATTCCGCTGAACTCACTTGGGAGCAGCTTCAGGGTGACAACAGCGCTTGGGATGTAGCATACGGTCCTGCAGGTACGGAAACGAATGCAATGACGATCGTACCGGCAGACAAGCCGGAAATCACCATCAACGGCCTCCAGCCGAGCACGACCTATGACTTCTATGTTCGTGCTAACTGTGGTGATGAGACCAGTGAGTGGCGTGGTCCGGTTACGGCTACTACCCTCTATCAGATCCCGCTGGCAGACGCTAAGTGGACCTTCGAGAATGGAGAGCCGACCAAGGCACAGGCACCGACCGGTACCAATAAGATTCCGCAATCTTGGTTCGTGAATAATGTCCATACCGGTCTTGCAACTGTAGGCAACGCTCCATACCTTGTAGCAAACGCAAAGAACACTACGGGACTGGTAACAGCCCGTCGTGCTCTGTCCGGTGATAGCGTGATGTACTTCTATTCTAATACAACTGCTCATCCGGGTTATGGTCCGTATGCTGTACTTCCGGTTATCAATGATGAGGAGTATGGAAACCTTCAAGTTCGCTTTGCTGCACGTGACTTGTATATCACTCCTTCGAAAGTAGATGATGCTGTCGATTCTGTTATTACAACAACATATTCATCAGGTTCATACAAGCACACAATATATGTTGGTGTTGCAACAGATCCGTATGACATGTCCACTTTTGAGGAACTTACGGCTTATGTTCTGCCCGAGGTAACAGAAAAAGATGCGAAAAAAGCAATCGATCCTGAAGGTACAAATTGGTGGCGTGAGGTAGTTGTGCCGCTCTATGGCGCAAAGGGTAAGTATATTATCCTTGCCGGTCCTGGCGACTACAACACTGTTTGGATTGACGACGTAATTGTTGAGAAGGTAGATCCGAATGCTTGCGCGAATGTCACCAAGTTGGCAATGGACGAGGATGCGCTCAAGTACAATGCAGCTGCGTTCAGCTGGCTGTCGCCGAAGAAGAGCTTCAAGGTAACTATTACTGAGAAGGATGCTGCTGAGGCTTATGCAACGACCATCGTGGATACAGCTTACTTCATGATTGATACGCTCCAAGCACAAACCACCTACACCATCAGTGTACAGGCTGTTTGTGGTGAGGATTTGAGTAAGGCCCTTACCCTCACCTTCACTACACCGTGTAAACCGGCTGAAGAGACTGAGGTAAGCTGGGGCTTCACGGAGAACCTTGTTCAGTGGGGAGGAACCACTACGACTCCGTACATGTTACCTGAGTGCTGGGAAGAAGGTTTAGGTGCTGGTTCGGGCGCAAGCTACACTCCGTATGCAATCATCAATCCGAATGCTGCAGCTTCTTCTATCTGCTTCTCACGTGGTGATACAGTTGGTGGCCGTGCATTACAGTTCTATACCACTACAAGCAACTACAATGCCTATGCTGTATTGCCGGAACTCGGTTTCCCGGTTGATTCGATGACACTCCACTTCTGGGGACGTGCAGCGCGCTTCAATAGTAGCCGTGCTACAACTGCTGCTAACAAGAGCAAACTGAATGCAGCCAACGGCAATTATTTGCGTACATTGGTTGTTGGTGTCATGACCGATCCGGCTGATTTCGAGACCTTCACTCCGATTGATACCATCACGTACGATCAGAAGTGGACATCTACTGCCGGAGTATTTGCTTACGACGACCCGTTAGGTAATAATTACTGGCAAGAGTACGCTCTGCCGCTGGCGAAATACCAAGGTAAGGGACGTATCGCTATTATGGCTCCGAAACCGACAGCAACCAGCTATTTCTACCTCGATGATGTGGAGATTATCAAGGGTGACTTCTGTACCCCGATTACGGGTCAGCGCGCAGAGAATGTAACCGCTACATCGGCTACAATCCGCTGGACAGAACTGGCACTCAATCCGTATGCTATGCTGCAAGTAGCTACCGATGAGGACTTCGCAGATTCAACACTCGTTTACAACAGTCAACTGGATAGCATCAATGCTGCGACGATTGAGAACCTCAAGCCCGCTACGGCTTACTTCTTCCGTCTCAAGCACCTCTGCGATACCGTAGCCGGTGACGAGTCTGAATGGAGTGCTACCGGTTCGTTCTTCACCGATTATGTAGTCCGCTTCAGCGAGAACTTCAACGCTGTGAAGACCAACCTGCCGAAGAACTGGTGGCGTAGTAATACGGCTACCGCAGAAGAAGTATTCAGCGGCGAGAAGACCCTGAGCGAGGCAAGCGAAACGGCTTCGTATGATTGGCGTGTCAACGTTGGATCGAACCAACAGATCTATGCAAACTTGACCACCAATAATGCTTCCTCTTCTACCAGCTCGGCTAAACACTGGCTCATCTCTCCGGAGATTGACCTCAGCGCAAATGCAGAAGACAGCCTCTTGTTGAGCTTCGATATCGCGCTGCGTAATACGAATCAAGATGCTCCGAATCCGAATGAGGGTACACTGGAGCAATTCATGGTTATCGTTTCGACAGATGGAGCTAAGACATGGAAAGCTGAAGATGCTACTGTTTGGTCCACCGACATCGAGGGAGACTATAACTTCAACGGATTCTATGCAAACGGCAAGTTCCTCACGAAGTATATCGACCTCTCGAAGTATGCCGGTCAGACTATCAATCTGGCATTCTATATCTATTCGTTCGCAGACAAACAGGTTCAGGGATCGAAGAACATCGTTCTGCTGGATAATATCCAACTCAACAAGTATCAGCTGGTTGAGAACAGCGATAAGATTTGTCGTTGGGAGGATTATTCGGCTAACGGATTTGATTTGGATGCTGACCAACTGCCTGCTGGTACGAACCTGTTCGAGCGCTTCACGCGTGCTAAGAATGATGAGTATGATCTCATTGAGCGTCTGACTGTTGTGGTTGAGGACGAAACGGTGAACGAGTTGGAGGCTATCACGCTCTGCGAAGGTGATAGGTATGTAGGTGACGGCTTCGAGTTCATTGCTGATCAAACCGGTGTGTACAAGCAGAAACTGCAATCAATAATCGGTTGTGACTCTACGGTTGTTCTCTATGTGACGGTGAACCCGAAACAATATGTGGATATCGAGGCTACAATCTGTCAAGGATCGTACTTTGAGTTCGCTGGCGAGAAGTATTACACTTCTACGAACGTGACCAAGACATTCCAATCTATCTATGGTTGTGACTCGATTGTGACGCTCCACTTGACCGTTAACGAGATCCTCAAGGGTGAGACCGAGGAGGTTTACCTCTGCCCGGGCACTACTTATTACTTCACTGAGAAGTATCCGGCTTTGTCCGAGGAGGGTGAATATATCGATACACTCGTTACGCTGAAGGGTTGTGACTCAGTCGCATCTGTTCATATCTACAACGTGCCGGAGGCTTATACCTTCTTCCGCGCAGCTATCTGCCAAGGAGAGAAGTATAACGAAGGTTCGTTCGCTGGTTTGAGCAAGGCGGGTGATTATTCCACACCGCACGGACCGGAAGGTTTGAAGACCGTGTATGGCTGTGACTCGATCGTTACGCTCCACTTGTTGGTAGCGCAACCTACGGAGGAACAGACCTACGTCCTCGAGGATACGGTTTCTCAAGAGAATCTGCCGTATATCATCAATGGCGAAGAGTTGTTGCCGGCGGGTACACAAGGTGGAACCTACGTGAAGACGATTAGTCTCAATTGCGGCGAAGCTGAAATCACCATCAATGTGGGTTATGGCCAAGGTATCGATGCAATTAACGCATCGTCGAAGGCTGCCCGCAAGATCTTATACAACGACCAGATGTACATCATCACTAACGATGAGTGGTACAATGCCGAAGGTAAGAAGGTGAGCAAGCCCACCAAGTAAAGCGCCTTCCACGATAAGTGGTTAAGAAAGAGGATGTGTCAATCGACACATCCTCTTTCTTGTTGGCTACGATGGTTGACCTATACACCGTACCCCTTTGTGTTCTATGGGAATCGTATTCCTGATGCCTACATAAAAAAAACAGACGCCCGTCGGACGTCTGTTTTGTTATATCCGCCAAGATTGGCGGATAGTTTTGATTACTTGAGCTCTGCGAGGTACTTGATCGTACGTACCATTTGGCTGGTGTAGCTGTTCTCGTTGTCGTACCAGCTAACTACCTGTACCTGATAGGTCTCCTCGTCGATCTTAGCAACCATAGTCTGGGTAGCATCGAAGAGCGAACCGAACTTCATACCGATTACATCGCTCGATACGATCTCATCCTCGGTGTAACCGAAGCTCTCGGTCTGAGCAGCCTTCATAGCAGCGTTGATACCCTCTTTGGTGATGTCTTTACCCTTAACAACTGCTACCAGGATAGTGGTAGAACCGGTCGGAGTCGGAACGCGTTGTGCGCTACCGATCAACTTACCGTTCAGCTCAGGAATAACGAGACCGATAGCCTTAGCAGCACCGGTGCTGTTCGGAACGATGTTCTGTGCACCTGCACGGCTACGACGGAGGTCACCCTTACGTTGCGGACCGTCCAGAATCATCTGGTCGCCGGTGTAAGCGTGGATAGTGGACATGATACCGCTCTGGATCGGAGCATAAGCGTGGAGCGCTGCAGCCATCGGAGCGAGGCAGTTGGTAGTACAAGAAGCTGCGGAGATAACGGTATCAGCCGGAGTCAGGGTCTTGTGGTTTACATTGTAAACGATGGTCGGAAGATCGTTACCTGCCGGAGCAGAGATAACTACTTTCTTAGCGCCAGCCTCGATGTGTGCAGAAGCTTTAGCTTTCGAGGTGTAGAAACCGGTGCACTCGAGCACTACATCGATGCCCAGCTCGCCCCAAGGCAGTTCAGCTGCGTTCGGCTTAGCGTAGATAGTGATCTCTTTGCCGTCAACAGTGATCGAACCCGGAGTTACAACCGTCTTACCGTCCTCTGCGAGAACAGCGTCTTTGTAAGCTACAGTGTGCTTGCCCTCACCGAACTTACCTGCGAAACCACCCTGAGCGGTGTCGTATTTAAGAAGGTGTGCCAACATTTTCGGGCTGGTCAGGTCGTTGATGGCAACAACCTCATAACCCTCAGCTTCGAACATCTGACGGAAAGCCAGACGACCAATACGGCCAAAGCCGTTAATTGCTACTTTTGTCATAGGATTAAAAAAATTTAAATGGTTTATTTTTGTTTGATATTGTTTAATTGTTTGAAATGGTTTTTCAAAGTGGCTACAAAATTAGTGCTTTTTTTGCATTTAAGCAAATAATTCGTTCAAAAATTTCATTTTTGTCATCTTTTTTTTGCAAAAATCACTTTCTACCGAAGTCCGCAGGGATCTCACCCCATAATTTCGTTTCCCATTTATAAATGGGAGTAGTCCATGTGTTATCGTGCAACCACATTTCCGCCTTACGTACCATGAAGAAGAGATCTTGGTTCTCCATGGTCCACTCCATTTTGGTTTTGCATCGTTTGGCGCGTACCCATGCGAGGGCGGTCACGGAATCCGTATAAATGACCCAAGGGAGATTGTATTTCTTGATATACGCCAACCCAAGCACCAGCGCCAGAAACTCACCGATATTATTGGTGCCCTGCTGAAAAGGTCCGCGACGGAAGACCTCGGTGCCTGTGTCGGCTATCACACCGCGGAACTCCATCACACCCGGGTTGCCGCTGCAAGCTGCATCCACCGCCAATGCCGGTAATATAGGCTGAGATTGATTTGCCATTGGGTCCTTTACCATTTACTGTTTTAACACCTCGACGGGAACTCACCGTACTCCTCAAAGGTGTAATTGAGGAAGTCATTCATCGGTTTAGCGGCTTTCGCTATATCGATTATTTTCTCGATGAAATCGGGAGAAATGACCTCTTCGTCGCTCAACGGTACACTGAAGGTGTACATTTTATGTTTGAGCCATTCGGCATGTATAAAATCCGGATCAAAGCCTGCCGGCACTTTCTTGAGACCGGTACCCCAATAACTGTCAAAATCCTGTGCGAAGTATTTCTTCCATGCCTTGGAGCCCATAATAGCCTCCACCTCTTCGTAGTTCGCCTCTATCTCTGTGCGGAGCGCTTTGAGTAACTCTTTGGAAGGATCCCAGATTCCGCCGGCGAACATACACTGCCCTGGCTGAATATGCACGTAATACCCGCCGCGCATAGATTTTTTGCCCCATGTCTTAGGTTGACCCGGTACGCCGGTTGCGGGAAAACAGCCGAACCACTCTTTGTACGGTCGTTTGTCAGCCGAGAAACGGATGTCACGGTTGATACGCCAGATACAGTCTTTCGGCTGCAAACCCTTGAGGGTAGGATCGAACTCCGTCAAACGGGAGATATACTCTGTGGAGAAAGCCACAAAGCGGTCTCGGCACGCTTGGTACCGGGTTCGGTTGGCGTCGAACCAGTCTTTGTTGTTATTGACAGCCAATTCTGACAGAAATTCCAATGTCTCTTTCATAATGATGACATTTTGTGACTCGCCCGGGAATCGAACCCGGATTTGAGCTTTAGGAGAGCCCCGTTCTATCCATTGAACTAGCAAGTCATTTTACCATTTAACAATTTAACAGTTTAACGCATCGCTTTAGTCCGTCCAGCCAATAAGGGATCTCGACACCGAAGGTCTTTTTGAATTTCGATTTATCCAGTACACTGTAGTGCGGACGGGGAGTCTTGTATGGATATTCTTCCGATAAAATCGGGCGAACTTGACATTTTTTGATCCCTGCGAGTTCATGAATAGCGAGGGTAAAATCGTACCATGAGCACACACCTTCGTTCGTGAAATGATAGATGCCTGCGTGCCAAACTGGCGACTCAATCACCGTGAAGATCGCTTGTGCGAGGTCGGCTGCATAAGTAGGTGTACCGATTTGGTCAAAGACTACACCTAACTCGTTTTTCTCCTTTCCCAGTCGGATCATCGTCTTCACGAAGTTATTGCCGTAGGTCGAGTAGAGCCAAGCGGTACGGAGGATTACTGCTTCCGGACAAACCGCCAAGAGGGTCTTTTCGCCGGCGTATTTCGTGCGTCCGTACGCTGTACGCGGCGCTACAGGGTCACTTTCACGGCAAGGTACATGTTCATCGCCTGAGAAGACATAATCGGTGCTGATGTGAATTACCCGCACACCTTGATTACCTAACACGCCCAAGGCCTCGGCATTGATCTTCATTGCCGTTGCCTCGTCCTCCTCCGCTTTATCCACATTCGTATAGGCGGCACAATTGACAATCAGATCGATGGCATGCTCCTCCACGAAAGCCGATACGGCTGCTTTGTCGCATATATCCAAAAGGTGCGTATCGTCCGCCTCGATGACGTCCGTGAAGAAATACTGATGTTTCGGGTGCTGTTTACTCAGCACTCGCATCTCATTTCCCAATTGTCCGTTACTACCGGTTATTAAGATATGCATAAATAAATTACGGATTACGAATTACGGATTACGAATGTTAGAACGGGCTTTGGAACTCCGCCATTTTGGGGTGTTTGGTGTCTTTGGGGCTTATAATGCGGAGGTCTTCAGGGACTTGCCAATCGATGGCAAGGTCCGGATCATTGAGCAGGATACCGCCATCTGCCTCGGGATGATAGAGGTTATCGCATTTATAGGTGAAGATAGCCTGATTGCTGAGAACCGAGAACCCATGCGCAAAACCGCGCGGGATGAAGAACTGCCTTTTGTTGTCTTCGCTTAGTTCAACGCCGAACCACTGTCCGAAAGTAGGACTGTCCTTTCGCAGATCGACCGCAACATCCAACACCCTGCCTACCGTGCAGCAGACGAGTTTGGCTTGGGTATAAGGAGGACGTTGGAAATGCAAACCGCGCACCACACCGTAGGACGAACAGGATTGATTGTCCTGCACAAAAACAGTGTCAATACCGGCATCGCGGTAACGCTGTTCGTTGTATGTCTCCACGAAATACCCGCGTGCATCCTTGAACACCTGCGGTTCAATCACTAATAATCCCTCAATCGGCGTTTTGATAATATTCATCTAAGTATTTACGATTTACAAATTTACGATGTATGGTTTTCAAAAAGCGGCTGCAAAGGTACGACTTTTTTTGCATATATGCAAGAAAAGAATTAAAAATTATAAATTAAAAATTAAAAATTTATAAAAAAGCACCCATGAGGGTGCATTTGGGTTATCGGATGAAGGGAAGGCATAGAGATCCACTAGTCATCTATTCTATTAGTTGTCCTTGCGCATTGTAGATGCGTCCGTTACGCTCGATAAAGAGGAGACCGTTATGGAGGATCATCGTACCTCCGTTTCTTTTTTGAAGGGAGGAGGGGTAGGTTTCTTCGATGGCGGTAAACACGTTTAGTCCATCCGGGTTACCGGGGATGATCGGTGGTGTAGGGATGATTTCGTTTCCGTCGTACTTCAACTCGCCGTCGTATCCCAAGGTGGCGAAATCGCCGATATAGACGTGCAGCGGAGCGTCGTTCTCATCCAAAACGGATAGTACATATGTGTATCGCGACGCCTCATCCAGACCGGTGACTTTGAAGGAGAGGGTGTAGGGCTGACTACTGTCAGCATTTGAGATTTGAGATTTCAAATTTGACATTTTTCGTCCCGGAGCGGAGAAGGAGATACCGAGAAGCTGTCCGCGGTTGCCGAGCGTAAGTTTGCAGAAGACCGCACCGTCCTTGTATATATCTATCTGGTACGCATGTGCGGCGGAGTCTGTCGGCCAAGTGAAGTCCGCAGTCGTCTGTCCCGGATCGACTGTTACGGTCCGCTGGATGATTTCTTCTTCGTCTAAAGCCACGATCCGGAACCGCGACCAGTACTGTGCTGCGCGATAAGCGGCTACGCTGCTTGACAAGACATGTACCTTCGCTGTGTCCGGTACGCCGTTAAACGTACCATCGTAGATCAGCGGCGGTTGGGCGGCATAGCAAGTGATGTCCGTTACTAACGAATCTCCGTAGAAACAATCTTGACCGAGTATAGATACGTTCTTGCCGATAACAATGGTCTGCAACTCGCTCCAGTTGGCAAAAGTACTCATACCGGTGGCTACCAACTTGTCGTTCAGCACCAAGTGTCTCGGGCTGGTGGTCAGATTCAACTGGTTAAATACACCGTCGCCTAACACGTTGAGTGAAGCGGGTAAAACGAGTGTGTCCAACGGACAACCGGCAAAGGCACTATTGCCGATATTGGTCACCGAGTTGGGTATCGTCACTCTGCCCAAGCCGCATCCGCTGAAAGCTTTCTGAGGAATGACCGTCAGACCGGCAGGCAGTTTGACGCTGTCCAGAGAATTGCATGAACTGCATAATTGCTCCGGTATCTCTTTCAATCCAGAGGGCAGAACGAGTTGCTTGAGTTTCGCACAGTTAGCAAAAGCACTACTCCCTATTTTAGTAACCCCTTCGGGAATATTGATTTTCTGCAAACGGCTGCAGTTGGTAAAAGCACTCGCACCTATCTCTTTGACCGTCTCGGGTAGGGTAATGGAGTCGTTGTACATAAACTTGCACAACATATTTGGGATATATTCCACCGAGTCGCCGAAAATGACATAACTGAAATGGCACTCTCCCGGGACATCCGACTCATATCGAACGAAATCATTTGCGTGTATCGCTTCCCACACCATCACTTTGGAGGCACTATTATAATTCTCCGAACCGAAAGCCCCCCATCCCATCGTTTTGAAAGTCTTCGGGAAGAAAACGGTGTCCCCTAAATTGGTGCAGTTGTAGAACGCCATATCACCGATGGATTCGAGACAATCCGACCATCTGACCTTCCGCAGGTTTGAGCAGAATATGAAAGCCTGACTATTTATGGTCTTGATTCCTTTACCCAGATTGACACTGGTCATTTTGGTACATTCCTGAAAGGCGTAGGCACCTATACTGACCACGCTGTCCGGTAGAACAACCGATTGGAGGTTATAACACCCGTGGAAAGCGTTCGCGCAGATAGAAGTGAGCCCTTCCGGGAAGGAAACGGTCTTCACATACTCCCTTTTCGGATAGTTACTCAAATCGTCCGACGTCATTGCTCCGCGACCTTCAATCACTACATGCCCCGTGCCCGAGTCCAGCGTGTAAGTCAGCTCCGGTCCCAAACTGCCGGTATAGACCGTCGCGTAGGCGCTGCTTGCCATCATCGTCAGGCAGACAAGAATAATAGATACTTTCGTTTTCATGATCGTATATTATTTGATTTGGTTTCCTCGAACATCGTACATCTTCCCTTTGTAGAGCAAGTAGAGTTTGCCGTCCAAAATGACCTTTGTACCTTGCACCTTGTCACTTTGTACCTCATCAATTCCGGTCGGTGTCTTTGCCTCCGGATTACCGGGAATAATAGGCGGTGTCGGAATGACTTCCACGCCGTCACCTTGTAACTCACCCTGATAGCCCTGTGTCGCAAAATCGCCGACATACACATGCACAGGCGTGCCGTTTTCGTCCAAGGCGGAGAGCACATAGTTGTACCGCGAAGCGGGATCGAGACCTGTGACCATGAAACTCAAGGCGTACACATTGTTCGCCGCAGGTTGTTCCTCGGCAATTCTTCTGCCGGGTGCAAACGAGATGCCAAGCAAGCGGCCATAGGCATCCAGCGTAAGCGAGCAGAACTTAGTGCCATCTTTGTAAATATCAATCTGATACGTAGTAGCCGCGCTGTCTGTCGGCCAGGTGAACATCGCGGTTGTAGTCTCCGCCTCCACCGTCACATTCTTCGGCACATACATTGTATCGGGCAGGTTGGTCAGGCGGAAACGACTCCAATTGGCATCGCTCTGATAGAGACTCTCCGTCCCGGGAATAACGGACAGCCATGCACTATCCGGCACTCCGTTGAACGTGCCGGCAGAGATAACAGGTGGTGTCGCACAAAGCGTCTGGATCTCTTTAATCGCAGAGTCTCCGGCAAAAGTCTGATCGCCAAACAACATAACGCCCTTTCCGATCGTCAGTTTCTCCAGATTCTTCCAGTTCTCAAAAGCGTGCCCGGAAACAGTAATGACCTTGTCGGGAATGACCAACTCCTTCTGTGCCGACATATTCGCAAAAGCCGACTCGGATATCGTGCGCAAGCTTTGCGGCAGCACAAGAGAATCCAGTACCGTGCAACCGCTAAACGCACTCTCGCCTACAGCCGTCACACCTTCGGGAAGATTAATCCGCGTCAAACTTTTGCATCCGTAGAAAGTAGAGCCATAGATTTCGCTGATGCCTTCCGGCAATTCCAATGACGTCAGAGCAGAGCAGTTATAGAAGGCTGCTTTGCCGATAGATTGTACCTTTTCAGGGATGTTGACATATTGCAGTTTTCTACATCCGTTAAACGCATTTTGTCCGATGGATTCGACACTTTCCGGCAACATAATGGTGTCTATCTTCCTCTGATCGCAGAACAAATTGGCAGGAATAACTTCTACCTCGTCCCCCACGATAATCTTATCGTAACTATGGTAGTAGTTATACAGCGGACCCATCCCGCTTCCTTGAGGACGACGAGCATTCCAAATAACCACTTTGACGTTGGTATAACAACTGAAGATCT
>CAMJJT010000025.1 GCA_946406195.1 uncultured Bacteroidales bacterium | reverse complement strand
GCTCGGTAAACACAAGGCAATTCAAGCCGTAAATTTTCCAGTACTGCTCGTTATCACCAGCGAGCTGTAATGAAGTATGACCGGTGACGAACTCCCCGTTAAGGAAATACTCCAATTGCTCAAACAGCTCTGTGAGCGTCCAGTGAGGCAAAGCCGTTGCCCAGTTAAGGCAGCTCCATGCGTACGGAAGCGTATTGCATACGATGAGGTAGCGATATTGACTATTCATCAGTTTCGAGAAATCGTAGGTGTAACCGACCGAGTTGCAGATCAACTGGAGGAGATAAACGAGATACGGCTGGAACGACAGTCCATGCGTATCGTAATGCCATGACGAAGGCCATGAGCTGCTATCGTTCGGACGATTTTGGATGTTGCCGGTAGTGTTATTCACCCACGGCAATGCAAGATAATTGAGGCCATTATCAATGCTCCTTCCAATGTGCGAATTAGCCGGAAACGAGGACGTTTCCGGGCTTGGATAACCTAACTCCAATTCATTGATATAGAGCACATCGAAACTGTCGGAATAGTTCTGCACGGAGCGCCCCTCCAAGAACTGCGTTTTGACCTCCACATCATTGATTTCCGTGATGGTGATTGAGCCGTGTTTGTAGAAACTACGATCACGGATCTCACAGTCAAAAAGCAACTGCTGCGCCACTACGTCCTTTCGGTTGATGTGACCGAAAATAGCTATGTTGTCAGCACATCCGGCAAGCGGAAATGTGATAGTCATGGAATAACTGTCAGCCCCTGAGAAATAGCGGTTCTCGCTGACAAAATCGAATGCCGTTCCTTTCTTCAAAACGGCTAATTTATGGTCCACATATATTTCCATTATCTACGGGATTTTGGGGTTTTGTTACGCATTAGTTGGTTGTACTCATCTTGGGCTTTCTTGATACCCGCATCACCGGTCACGGTGTTGACTGTCACAAACGGCTCATGGAGGCGGTTGTTCATCTCGTTAACGGAGCGTGATAAGGCTTGCGACGCTGATGCGACGGCAAGCAACTCGCCATTGGAGGACGCCTTGGCTATCCGTTGTGGAGCCGTGATAGACTGCGATACATCCGAAGCTGACAGACGCCCGATGGTATTGGTACGCTGGGCATAATCGAGGGTTTCGATCATGGCACGGGCTTGGGGATTGCGGAGCAAGTCTTGACTTGCTACCCATTCCCCTGCATGGACGATACCGGCAGGTTCATCCTTGCGTCCGGGCTTGGTGAAACCACCCTCCATATACCCGGTGGCTTCCGAGGCTTCCTGTTGCTTCTTGATGGAAGCAATCTGAATAGCTCCAGCGGCAACAGCCATAGCAGCTGCTATAGGTGCCATGACAAAGCCGACAACGGGAATAGCTGCAGCAGATGAGTAAGCGGCGATAGCAGACATGGCGGTCTGCGCCACGGCTTGCATGACCTGCATGGCAAACATCTTCCGGTTTGCCTCCTGCTTGGCTTTGCCTATCTCCGCTTGTTTCTGCTGCTCCAGAGCGACCTCCTGCGACTTATTTCCCTCCGCATACGAGATTTCCCGGTCATACTTGGCTTCTATCCTTGCGGTTTGGATATCCAACTCGGCTTGGATGATGTCTGACAAGCCGGAGAAGATGGCTCCCATCTGATTGACAATGGTGGAAAAGGATTCGGTCATCGCTTTTCCGGCATCGGACTCCAGCCATGCGATACTATCGTCAATGGCACCACGGAAGGAACGTTTGAGTTCCTTAGCTTCACGCTTGTTGTACTTGCGTGCCAACTGATACTTGGCTTCGTAAAAAGCACGCTCGACGCGCAGCCGATCACGCTTGCTGTCCCCAGCAGCTTTCAACATCTGCTTATATACCAACTCCAGGTTCTGCATGTCGCGTTGATAAGACTCGTCGTCCGTGACGCGGAAACCTTTGGTGAAATACGTCTGGCGCATTTTCTCCTGCGCTTGCCGGGCTTCCTGCAAGTGCTTCTGTTGGTATTTGAGCGATGTATCGTGATAGTGCTTCTCTGCTTTGATCCGCTCCTTGGAGTTCTGGTCATAGAGGTTAACGACCTTTTGCAAGTGCTCCAGCTCCGCCATCTCGATTGCGTTCTGGTACTGACGAGCGGACAGCTCGCCGTCCATGTACCGTTGCTGAAGGACTGCCATCACTTCCTTGTAGGCTTCCTCCTCCTGTTGCACTGTGCCCTCGATAGCAGTCTGCTTCTGCTTCTCGAGTGCTTCCTGATAAGCAGCTTCAATAGTCACTTCCTCATTACCGACCAAGTCCTTATGCAGCAATTTGCGCCTATTGTATTCGACCTCTATCTCCAACATACGAGCGTTGTACTGCTCATAGTCGGAGGTGCCTTTGGCATAGGCAATGCGGTTGAGCGCCTGCTCGCGCTCGCGCCAATCATCCTCCTTTTGGAACTTGTTCCCCTTATCAGCCTTTTTGTCGTCGCCACCGGCAGGTAATTGACCACCACCGGAGGTAGTTTTCCCGTTAGTCTGACCTGCAACTGGTGCAGATCCTATTCCTTCTGCAAGTCCATCTCCATAGATATCGAAAATCGCCTTTTCGGTCTTTTCAATCTCTTTGAGTTCGTCATTTATTCCTTTCAGTTTCTTCCTTGTTCCAGCTAACTCGGACGAAGCAGAAGCCTGCATACTTACGACCGCAGGCGCACCACCACCTTGCGTTGTGGCATAATTGAAATTACCAGATGCAGATGAGGCATTTCGGGCATTGGCTTCAGCAGCAGCAACAGCTTTCTGAGCGTCAGCACGTTTAAGCGACAAATCTGCTTTCTTCTCCCCTAACTCTTTCAGTTTTCCTCGCGCTCCTTCAATCTCATACTGTTTGGCGAGTGAAACGAGGTAAGCATCCAGCGCTGCCTTGTTAGCGCGATATTCACCTGTGGTTTCATCCAACTGCGCATTGTAGTTGGGGATAATCTGATTGAGTTGCCTGATTGCTTCTTTACGCTTATCGAGCGACAGTTTCTCATTCTCTGCCGTCTTTATAAGGATGTTCAGCCTTGCAGTTTCTTCACCTACCTGCTTTGCTGCTTCACTCCTAATATCGCTAATGGTTCGTTCCGCAAGTGACACTTCACGTTGCTTCTTAATGAAGCCTACCAAGGCGACACCTACACCTACAATGGCTGCAGCAAGCAGCCCCCAAGGGTTCATCAGCATAGTTGCGTTCAGCAACTTCATTGCTGCGTTAGCTCGGACGACGTTGCCGGTCATCCGGTTATAAGCGACGGACGCTGCCAAAACTGCCACACGATGCACGTGCATAGCAGCCGTTTTAATGGCAATCAGTGCAGCATGTGCTTTCTCCTTGATTAAGGCGAGATTAACCGCTACGGTGTAAGTAGCAACAGCGGCAGCCAAGGAAAGAATGGCCGTTCTATGCTCCTTGATGAACTTCACCAAATTGAGCATAATACGCATCGTTGCAGACGTAGACGAAATGAAGTGCCGCATGACCGGCATCAGTTCCTGACCCAAGGAAATTGCCATCTCTTGAAAGCCTTTGCGAGCTTTGTCCAAACTTGCCTGAACAGTATTGTTCTGCACCTCAAACTCTTTTGTGACGGACGTGGCCTCATCAAAGGCTTTGGCAGCCTCCTGCTGCTCCCAGACAAGCATGTCGATATTCCCGGCAAGTGCCGAAATGACCGCAGAAGCGCGAGCGCCGTTCTCACCCATGTCTGCAAACACGGGTGCAAGGACGGACATATCGCCTAACTCGTTCAAGCGGTTGAGCAACATCAATAGTCCCTCATTCGTCGAACTTTTGAGGGCAGCGTTAAACTTTTCAAGATCCATGCCCGTCGCCGTGGCAATCTTCTCCGTATTCTTGAAAAGGTTCATGATGAGTTTAGAGAGTGCCGTGGCAGACATCTCTACCTTTTGTCCTTGGGAATCAAGAACAGCGCCAAAGGCCATGACCTGAGGAACAGTCATACCGGCTTGAGCGCCAACGCCTGCCAGTCGTTGGCCGAACTGAGACAGGTATGCAGCTCCTGCCGTGCAGTTCTGCGATAACTCGTTAATCACAGAGCCAACAGCGAGGAGCGACCGTTCCGTGCCGAGCCGTTCTTCATCCCCAAAGATGGACGTAAGTTTAGAGAGTTGCAACGTAGCCCCCTCTCCAAGATCATCCAACGCTACATTGATTTGGTCAGCCGCCTTTACGAAGCCAAGAACGTCCTCTTCGGAAGATTTTCCGAGGCGGCCAGCTTCTTGTGCCAGGCGATTTAACTCCTCGCGCGAAGACCGCGTGTCGATCTTCTTAAACTCTTCGTTTAGATGTTCGACCTGCTCTGCGGTCATTCCGGTGTACTTGCGGACAGATGCCATTTCCTGCTCCATCTCGGCATACATCTGCACCGCTTTCTTTCCCGCCAGTACTGCGCCCGTCAGGGCAGCGACACCTCCCATGGCGACAGTCTGCCACTCTTGCCACTTGGCATTGAACCGCTCAAGGAACGTTTGGGACTTGGCAAGTTCTCCGTTCACACGGGAAATCTCATCCTTAACCATTCGAATGCGCTGAGCTTGGATGTTCCATGCTTCAGAGCCTCGCTCCATATACTGGAGTTGCTTGTTAAGCGTCGTCAAGGTCTTTTGCAGTTCGTGGGGAGTGGCTTTGTCCAGTCGGCGAAGCACACTGTCCACCTGCATCGTCGCGGACTCCATCTCCTTGATCTGTCTATTGGTATCGCGCAACTCCTTGCGGAGTTTCTGAAGCGTTACCTTATCACCGGCAGCAGCTGCTTTAGCAATCTGCTCCGTCAAGTCCAGCGCATGTTTGCGCAAATTTCGCAGAGTCTCCTCTGCCTGCTGCCCGTTAACTTGTAGGTTAACTTGGGCGGTCGTAGTGGTATCTGACATATCTAAATTTTTTCGCAAAATTAGTCGTTTTGCGTTAGATATGAAAAGACAGCATTTTTGAAGTGCCAAAAACCCTGTGTTTATAAGGGCTCAGGTCGATTTTCTCGAACGAGGAGTTTGCCCGGAGTTCGTAGCGTCCTGCCCTCCGACGGCACTTTCCCAGTAAAAATGCGGCTTCAAGGGGTTCGAGGGGGCGTTTGCGTCCCCTCTTTGGCTCTGTTCACCCCCCGCTCGCCCTGCGTAGCCGATTGCCCAAACGCACCTCTTTTTTGCGCTATATGCCGAGTCACCTTGCGCAAGTCAAGCCGTGAAAGTCACACCTTTTCGCGCGACCTCAAAAGTCTCTCACGCGAACAAAAGCCGAAAGTCTATTCGTTTTGTTTACTGCCCAAGTCTCATTGCGCAAGTCTGCTTGCCAAGGTCATCCCATTTCGCGTGCTCCTTTAGTCTCACGCGTGCATAATGCGCGCACAAGACTACGCGAGTCTTTATTATACGCACGCGCCTTGATGGTCTCCACTATTCCGAAAGTCTCCAAAGTCATGCCTATGCAGTCCCGCTTCGCGAGTCTCCACCATACGCGCGAACCATAAAAGTCTGCTACCTATCGCGCGAGCCTATGAGGTCAACCATGAGCGCGCAAACCTTTGAGGTCTCCTACTGCTGACGAAAGCGGAAAGTCTGCTACCTATCGCGCGAGCCTATGAGGTCAACCATGAGCGCGAAAGCCTTTGAGGTCTCCTACTGCTGACGAAAGGCGAAAGTCTGCTACCTACCGCGCGAGCCTTGAAAGTCTCCAACCTTGCGCAAGCCTTTGCAAGTCTCTTAAAAAACAAACCGCACACCCCATTGCGGGATGTGCGGTAGTGTGCCTTACGCACGTGTATAAGCGCAAGCCTATGCACATGCGTACATGTTTTGAATTAGAAAGGAGTGCCTCAAATGATATGCTTCTTGTGCAGCCATAAGTAGCCGAATAAAGCACCTATGATGAGGAGCGTAATCCCCAATCCCAACACAATGAACACAGCCGTTAGGTTTGGTGGTTCAGCGCCACCGATGGACTCCTTGGAGTCATTGGTGGATGTGTGGGTTAGGGAATTGCTCCGTGTGCTATCGGCCACGTTGGTCTGCTGAAGCACATTCGAGCCACTCCTTTCCTCTTTGTTGATACGCGGCTGATGTATGGTAATGCGCCCTTTGCGCGCAGGCTTGGCCGTCGCCGGTTGAGCCTGCGTGCTTGGCGAGGTCACAAGCGAGTCAGCCTGTGACGAAGCCGAAGGCGCACTATCATACAGATCAATGGTTATACTATCCGCAGAGACGGATAGCTTTGAGAACAGGCTATCCAGCCTCTGGGTGGTAGTCTGTTCCTGGTGTGAGGACTGCTCGTCTTGCTTCACACCTACCTCCGACACCGTGTGTCGGGTCGTGTGGCAAGCCGAAAGCAGTACCACACTGACAAGCATCATGATTCTGCAGATAGTTCTCATAGGCCTGCGTATTCAGAGGTGGCATCAAAACATGGGCACGCTTTCGACGCAAAATCACGGTGGCCGTGGATAACAGCCTCCGGGAAGCGCTGCTTGAGGTCTGTGAGCAGCCCAAGCAACGCGGCTTTTTGCGCATCGGTGCGGGTGTCAGCAGGCTGTCCTTGCGCATTAAGACCGCCACAATAAACAACTCCGATAGAGTTTTTGTTGTGGTCAAGGCAATGCGCTCCAGCCTGCTCGATGTGGCGTCCGGGGTAAACATTTCCCTCTTGATCTACCACGTAGTGATAGCCAATGGTTTTCCAACCGCGCTGCTTGTGCCAGCGGGTGATGTCGGCTACAGTGACGCGTTGGTCCGGGAAGGTAGCCGTACAGTGAACGATGATTTCCAAAATTTTTCTCATTCTGATTCAGGATTAGGTTTTTGTGATACAGTGATTTTGGTTTTTCCGTGCTCAATCTTGGTATTGAGCCCACGGATGACGGCATCCCATGCAAAGAAGATTGCAACGAGAATGATCATCAATCCCACACCTTGGATGATAGAGGGATGAACCTCCCCCGGAGGGGGGATGATGATACCGGCGATGAACGTGGCGGCTGCCACGAAAGCGAGGACGATTGCTACCCACGCTTGGGGAGTTAAGGCTTTCAGATTTTTCATTTTATCATTGATTTAAACAGGGGTTGCGGTGAGGTAAATCATGGAGTTGTAGGAGATGATGGATGAGCCGCTGGAGGAGAAGTGCGTTAGGTGCAGCGTTTCACCTGTTGTCATCAGACACTTGTAGTTGATGGGCACGGAGAAGATCTGCGTGTTTCCCGTGAAGTGAACGGCATTGAAAGCAAGTTCGGTGCGCTCGCCTTCGGTATCGAACTTGTACATTTCGATGATACGGTCAGCCGTATAACTGTCGTTCACTTTGAGCGTGATGAAGCCCGAGACTTCCACAAAGCAGGTTTGGAGAGCCCTGACAAGCGGCTCATCGGTGTCATTGGTGGGAATATCCACAATGTTGCCTGTCTGCATCGAGCACTCGTTATCATCTGTAGTTAGTGGGCACTCCATTCCGGCGGTGGTGGTGGCTTGACAAATGTGCCCGAAGAACCAGTTCATTCCTCCGGATAACATACCAGCCGGTGTTTCCGGCTCTGCTTGCGAAGGCGCACTGTTCTCGTTCAGAGCCGTGAGGATGTTCGCCAACATGATGGGCGTGATGGAGTTCGCTGCGGTTTGCTGCCGCAGATTGTCAATTAAGACTTGGATTTGCGATGGTGTCATAGTTTTATAATTTATTGATCCTTTCAAAAGTGTCAGCCATGATGCCTTGGAACTCTCGGCCGATGTTCTCGCCGAGGAAGTCCCGAAGGTTGAGGACGGACGAGTAATAGCGTTTGCTGAACCACGGGCGGCGTTGGCGCACTTTGGTTCGTCCGATATCACCTTTGTTGCCGCGAGGTGTCTCACGACCTGTGCCGTAGTCCTGCCACAAGCCGTACTCTACGAACTCTTCCGAGATAGTCATCTCGAAGAACCGTCCATCGGCACGTATCGGCAGCGCAGCTACCGAGTGCAACAGTCGGCTTGTGTCAATCACCTCCAGCAACGTTATACGCTCCTGCCATATCTTGATCATCGTCTCGTTCCAAGCGCGAACGTATCGCTCGCGCTCGGTCTGTGCCATATCTTGGGTAACCTCGTTCATTACATAAATTCTTGTGTAAATTGATCGGTAAAAATACCCACGCTATAGCTGAACCGCTGCGGGGTTTCACGCTGGTCGCTGAAGATCCATGTGAAGTTGAGCGTGTTGGCTTCGCCGGGAGCGTCGTTTTGGGCGAACTCATACTCTTTTATCAGTACGCTTGCGTACATTCCGCCAGGCATCTTGAGATGGATATCAGTGGATGTAAGAAACTGCTCCAACCACGTCATGTGGTGGGCAAAGAGCGAAGCGGTCTGCACCTCGTAACTACGAGCGTGCCGGATATCGTAATGCAACAATTTCCCGCCGACCATCGCCTCCGAGTAATCGGTTTCAAGATGGGCGATAGTGGTGGCGGGAAAAGCGACTGCCTCCTCGCAGCCGAAGATGTTCGTAAATCGGAATATCTTCGCGTCCGGACACGGCACGAGGTAGAAATGGCAGACGCGGTTGTTGAAGGTCAAGGTAAAAGAAAGTAACTGTGTGCCCGTTCCGAATTGACTTTGGCACACGGCCTGCTGCTCGGTGGCTGAGATAGCGACGCTGGTAACGCCGTAGCCAAAGCGCCTTCCCGAGACATACTCATACTGCCCGATAGAGCCGTCAGGCTTCCGGGCTATACAATTGAATTTGAATGAAGCAACAGCATAGTTCCCGCTTCCGGCGATGTAGAAAGATAGCACATCCTGCCCATGCATCGTGATCAAGCGGTGGGTGTTGGTGGTCAGGAACGAATTGGCGATAAAATCTGCAACCGGAGTTGTAAGGCACTTGGATTTGCAGAATAGCACATGACATATTGCTGAAGATGTTTGACTTCCTGCCGTAAGTAAGATTTGAACGGCAGAATAAACTTTATAGTTTTGCTCCATTGCCTGTTCAATGCAGGAAGCCAGATTGCGCACGGTTATTCTGCCTCCTACCGTATAATAACGTGTAGAAAGTGCGGTAGTGCCGTCCACAAGGAGGTTGAAAGAGATATACGATTGGTCGGATGTAGCGGAGATTTCAGGAAAGTTACAAGAATAGAAATTCTCGCCATCGACCACAGTTTGTAAAGTTAAAGCCATACCTTTGCTAATTTTTTGCAAAGATACGGCTTTACTGATAAAAATGAAAAGACAGGCTTTTGGGCGCTACCGGATGGTGTAAACTACGGTGTAACCGTAGCCTTGGCAAATCTGTTTGCCGCGGATGGTATAAGCGACGTTGTAGCCATAGCCATTGCACACTTTATCATCGCGGATGGTGTATGCGACATTGTACCCATACCCATCACATACCTTATCGCCTCGGAGGGTATAGACGACGGTGTAACCATAGCCCTGACAGACGTGGTCGCCACGGATGGTGTACACTACATCGTATCCATAGCCCCTGCAGATGCGCGTGTTCCCCGTCGATCCTCCGGGACTGACGCCGGTCGATTCACATGCGCAGAAACACAGCAAGGCGATAAGTATGTATAGCAGCTTTTTCATTTCTTTTTGTGCCGTTTTGAAACAAAATCCTCCGGCATAGCGGGCATGCCCATTGTGACTTCCTCTTTCCCGAATTCCCATTCGTCTGGAGCTACCACATCACCCATCAATATGTGGTGCTCACCATCGTCGCTATCTTCGTCGGGCATATCGACTAACGTAAATAGCACCCGTTTCTCCTCGTCTGTCAGCACATCAAGGTTCACTTTCTTTCCCTCTGCCTCCATGGCATCGATCTGCTGCTGAAGGGCATCCAACTCCGCATCGCAAAGCGGACATGTGCCGGGGCAATCGCCTTTATGCGTACACTCCCGCGTCTCATACGGGATACCATTCGCGTCTGCTATCTTCTGGCGAATGGATTTCAAAATCTCACATAACTCTTTTCCTTTCATTGCTTCGGTGTTTTATAGGTGAATAAATCAAATTTCGTAAATCCCATCGCTTGCAGATAGGACATACTCTCCTTGCGGTCCTCATCGTCGTTATAACTCTCGATGAGCGGTAGCCGAACGACCACCTTATCTTGTATCTCTTTCAGCGCAAAATGGTTCATGTTCCCCTTCACGCGGTAGTTATCCTGCCCGGTGTACGCAAGGTATGTGAACCAGTCCCAAGACTTGATATCTACTATCCATTGGTCCACAATGGGAATAAGCGCCTGTACATGCTCCAAGGGCACGTTCAGCGAGGTCTCGACGCGTATCTTCCAACCATTCCGGTTGAGTCGAGCGAACTCGCGGATGAACTCGCTGCGCAAGCAGGGCTCACCACCTCCGAACGTGACCCCTCCGCCCGTGGCGCGAAAATACAAGTCGTCCTTCCGTACGCGCTCATACAACTCCTCCGGGGTCATCTCGTGCCCCTGAGGAATAGCCCCAAGCGTATCGGCATTAAGGCAGTACTTGCAGCGCAGCGGGCAACCATAGAATGTGACCAAGGTGGTGATCCCGTTCCCGTCCGTGCCCGGCCGCAATCGCGATATAGCATGTATCGGTGCTTTAGTCATAGTCTAATTTCAGTGCAAAATAGCAGAATAATATATAATCCTATCAAGGGTAAAACTTGGCGGGAGACCATGCTCTACGTTATAGATAATTTCGCTATCGGGTATCTCGGCATGTATTTGGCGTTTCTCCTCCTCCGTAAACGAGGGTCCATAGCGACATGCATCGAGACCCTTTGATAACTCATCGAAATACACTTGGCGATGCTTTGCTAATTCTTCAGCTGACATACTATCAGAAATTGAAAGATAAACCTGCACCGTTGCCGGTGTAGTTGATATTCATTTCGGCGATACGCTTGCCATGTACATTGAGCGGTATGCCGACAATGGTAAGGGCTGCACCCATCGGAAGGAGAACATAGCCCGCTGCTGCGCAGTTAGCTTTAGTCTTCAGCTTCGAAACATCCGTAGTGTTTGTTCCCGAATTGCCCACACCTACTAATATTGCACCCACGATGGCGGACGGAATACCGATGCCCATGCAGACACCACCGGTCTTTTTTAGTGCATTGCCAATCACCAGATTGGGATTGGCAGCTCTCTCTCCTACTAACTTTGCATGTGCCTCTTGTTCCGCACGCATCTTGTCTAACTTAGCTTGGGCTTTAGCAGAGGGGGCAAACTTTCCGTCCACTACATCGTAGCGACCAATTCCGGAAACGGAGAAATACTTCACCCGTTCCGGTCTTATCTCCAGAGCTTTGTGGGTGGTCGTGTAGTACGGCTCAACGACCAGCAATGTGTCGTTTTGGCTTACAAGAACTCCTTCGACAGAACCGCCATTGGTAAAGTTAACAACAACGTTCACTGCGAGAGCAGATACAGATGTGGCAATAGCCATCATCATAGCAAGTAAAATCTTTTTCATAAGGCAATAAATTTAGATTATTTAGCAACTTGGTTTGACAGATACCATGTGACCGTCACGCTCTCGCCACCGACGAGATCTTCCGGCGTGATGTCCAGCGAGTTCTCCATACATACTGCTGCCTCCTCAGCGCAACCGATATTGCGGGCTTGCGAGTAGAAATGAATCTCCTGCTCGCTATAGTCGATGGACTTCACGAGCCCCAACGAGCAACCGGCAGCAGTAGCCATGATTTTTGCCTTCTCGGTTGCGTCCTTTACGGCGCGCTCCAACATCTTCAGCTGATGCGGACGCGGGTCCTTGACCGTGTAACCGATATTGATCTCCACGTCCGTCAGGTTCTCACCCAGTCCACGGACAATTTTTGTCAAAAGCGAATTGTCCATGCCGAGGTCAATCTGGATGCGCTGGTCGAGTTCAAAACCGTCAAACTCCTGCTCACCGGTGTAATGACCTTTGTCGTACACATTATGGTAGTGCTTGTCGATGGAGAAATGGGTGGTCTTGGGCTGCGACTTCGGCAGACCGCATTTTGTCACCACCTCTCCGATGTCCTTGAGGTTGGCTTCTGCCAACTGATATGCCGTGTCATACGAGCGTAATATACTATTGATCTTGACCTCCACGCGTGTGACGTCAGGCACTACGTGTATGTTTCCCCGTCCGGTAACGGTAATGATTTTCTCTGTTTCCATGATTATTTCTCCTTTCTTTTAATGTAAATAACTATATCCACCTGCTGCTCGGGATGTGCGGTGGGATCAACTGCCTGAACACGAGCCTCGAAGATGTCGTCATAGCCGAGGTCGAGCAGCTTGGAGATGGTCTCGTTCTGCTGACGAGGGATGTAACCGATATGCGTGTCGCCAAAGAAGATTGCGACCGCCTTATGGTCGTGCGGGTTCTCATCCTCACGCACGAGACGCACTTTCTTGCCGACCTTGAGTTGGCTGAACACCTCAACGCCCTCACAGTACGTGAATGCTGCTACATTGCAGCTCAGGAAATGTTCCTTGTCATGCTTGATTTTCATAGTAACCTCCTATTTTAAAAGATTAAATAAACAATAAAATTCCGGCAACGAAAAACATGCCGATGATGCTGATGGTATCCATTACCATATTCTTAATGCTGCTCTCCATAACGTGTGTTTTTTAGAAATCCGGTGCAAAATTACTACCAACTATATGTCACAAGGAGTCCGATGCTCAAAAAAATGCAAAAAAAATGATTTTTTATAATAAATATGCCAAAACTGCATCCCAGTCAGGGAATTGGTCGCTGCCAAAGGCGATGACTTCGCCCTCAAAGAGGTCGGCTCCACATTTATTGGGTCGATCATCGATGAGGTAGTCGCCACGATTGAGGTTCTTATGGTGCGAGAGAATGAGACGCTTATGAGCTATATCACCGAGGTATTTCTTCACCCAATCGAACTTGTCGCTTGCGGCAGTCGGATTGCTCCAAGGTGAAGTACTGAGGATGTAGCAGTCATATTTCTCGCACAAAGCGCGGTATGCTTCTATCGCGCCCGGTAATGGCTTCATGTGCGCAAAGATATGCGGCACTTCATCGATGCGACCGTCATACTCCGATGTGATCACATCCTGCATGGCATCGATGCCACTTTGAAAATCCACCAAGACATTATCCATGTCCACATATACAATCTTCTTGTCCATAGTTATATAAGATTAGAACCTTTTAATTTGTTGATATACTGTGCAGCCGCGTCCAACCTTGCCTGCGGAAGGTCTTTGAGCAGATGCTCCATTTCAGGTAGAGACGGCAAATAACCTTGCTCGCAGTTCCAAATGAGGTGGTTTGTACTACCTTTATACTCATCTTCAATATGTGTTCCGAGTTTGGCAAAGTGAAAAGCCTCGGCTATCGTTCGCGAGCGATTGCTTCCATGCAAACAGTGTACGATGATGTGCGAGCCGTCTTGGTCGTATTGGAGGAGTGTAGCGACTGCCAAAAGCACTATGTTCAAGTCCATTGGTCGCTCGTCTGTTGGAAACCAGTCAAATGTAATCCCTCTGGATTGAAGGTGTTTAATCACTTCCGGCTCACGATACATACAAACGTCGATGACGTGCTTCGTGTCGTCTGTAAGAATCCATTTATTGGTAGCGTCCTTAAACGTCAAGAATGGACGCGTGGTCAAATTGGCAAATTTATAATCGGTTATCTGCATAGTTGTGATTATTTAACAAAAACCTATTCGAGGACGTTCTTGTTTCCGTCCTTCAAACTTATCGCGGATGTCGTCATATTCCTTTAATTGTGACTTGCTAATAGTCGGTTTGAACTTGGAAATAACTTCTCTTAAAATATCAGCATCAATATAATCCAATTTCCTGCTAAAAGCAAGTCGTGCCGTTTGGTCAACAACCATAGCTATATCCGATGAAATCCATCCTTCAGTCATACCTACAAATTCATCTATGTTTATGATGCCTTTAATCGTGCATGACTTTAGTTTTTGGATGAAAAGTGAAGTCCGAGTTTCACTATCGGGAGCTGGTAGGAAGACTTTAATTTCCAAACGGCCAGATCGGAGAGCGGCTTCGTCCACATCTTGAGGGCGGTTAGTTGCGCCTATAGCTATAATACCTCTTTTTCCACAATTGTTAAGTTGTGTCAAAAACTCATTGACCTCGGTTTTGTAATATTCAGCTCCTAACGCATTTCTCTTGGGAATCATAGCATCTATCTCGTCAAAGAAGACTATAGACGGCTTATTTTTCTCTGCCTCGCCAAATTTCTTTGCAATTTCTAGTTGTGTGCCATGGAGAAAAGTAGAGGCAATATCAGAGCAGTTGACAGTAACCAAATGACATCCGGTTTCTTCGGCTAATTTTTGTGCGATGAAGGTTTTGCCACAACCAGGAGGACCGTATAAAAGAAGTCCGTTAGGCAGACTTATGCCTAATGCTTTTGCACGATTAGGTTCTCTAATAACGTCAATAACATTCGTCTGTAGCTGCGCCTTGAGATTATTCATACCTGCAACGTCAGAGAACCCACCTTTTCCAATAACGTTCATTTCTTCAGGTGTTAATTTCTTACCATTTAACCATAGCCCCTGTTGGTCATATTTCTTAAACTTCTCCAATGTTTCTTTATAGTAAAACCTTTCTTCATATATTGGCAAGCAATGAAGTAAATAATATTCAAACCATTTCTCGTCTTCATAATAACCTTCATAATCAAGGCTGAGTTGTAATATCTCTTTTTCAGTTTCACTAAGGTTATCAATAGCTCGATGAACAATATCCTTCAACTGTAATTCCAAACTATCCTCGTCTCTCATATCTCCATAAATGGCGATACCCTCATGAAGTAAAAACATCTTGTCTCCTACAGAAAAAATCTCTCGTGGAAAGTTTGTACATGTACAAATAGCCGGATTTGGTATCACGCGTTCAATCTCTGGGAAAATCTTGTTATTAGGTAAAAATAATATTTCATTTATTTCATCAGACAACTTCTCTATAATGTCTTGAGCACGTAAAAAGAGAATATATGCCTCTGTCGTTGATGCACAACCTTTTTCTTTGTCTGCCTTATAGACTTCTACCATTGATTTATCCTTAAGATATTGCTTTATAGCTTCGACATTAACTTTTTTATCTGCATCCATAACGCGTGATTTTTAATTGACGATGCAAAATTACTACCAACTATATGTCACAAGGAGTCCGATGCTCAAAAAAAATGCAAAAAAAATGCACTTTTTCTTGGAAATCGTGCATTTTCTTCATTTTTTGCGCCGCGTTAGGGATTGAAACGGGCAAACTTGGTACGTAGTGCGGTAACCCCTGCAAAGCCCGACGGCTATGCCGGAACGCCCAAATGATAACAGTCTAACTAATGCCGGATGAGAAGACACTGCCTTCGGTCAGCACCTCTTGCGGGAACTTCTCGCAACCGATAAACAGCGTATCGAAGGCGTCTGTGCCATCGGTGCGGTGTTCCAGCAAGTCCTCCTCCGTTTCTGCCAGTTTCTCGCCGGACTTGTTTTTGCGGAAGCCGAGTCGCCCTCGGCTGACTCCGGCAGTTTGGATGGCGAGGAGGAGATCATCATTATTCTGGCGGTTGAAGAACGGCATGAGGTTCTGCAAGCCCTTAAACGCATTGTTGATGAGAAGGTATTTCTCATCGTGGCGCATGGGTTGACCCAGATAGACGTCTATCACACGCCAACCACGCTCCTCAAACTGCGTTTTGATCACCCAATGGAAATCCTGGGTGTTGACGGCGTAGTTAGAACCGAGTGCCGTAGCGTCGTAGTAAAAGACCACTGTCTTGTTCCGGTGCTCCGCGTAGTAATGGCAGAAATCGGCTATCAGTTCCGGCAGCTTGCGCTCGAACTTCACATAGAACGATTTGATGACATTGAGGCGGCGACCTGCAATCTGGCCCGCGACTATCCAGTTGATATTGGCATTGTAGTCCATGCCGATACAGATAGGAGCGTCCGGATTGACATCCTTGTCAGCTCCCGAGGAGTTGACTACGATGTTCTTGCCGGACTCAATGTTCTGCCATACTTTATCGAGATACTCGAAGTTGGAAGCATCGTACTTATGCGATTCGCGCATCGACGAATAGAAACCATCTTTGGCTATGCCAATCTGCTTGCAGAGGATGGATGTCTGAAAAGTGAGCGGTGTCAGGTCGCGCTTCATCTGCTTGATATAGTTCTCACCCAAAAGCTGCAGGTTCTCGATGGATGAGTACTCCTTGTAGTACACGGCCACGGAGCGCAGTTGGTTGAGTTGCCGGTCGAGCTTACGAATGCGAGATTGGCAATAAGCAGGTGGCTCTATGCCTTTAGCGCGACAGTCACGCACCCGCTCCTTGAGTTCGTAGATACGCAGAATAAGCGCCTCGATAGCAGCTATCAGCTCGGGGTCCATTTTCTCCTTGTAATGGAGGAACCACGAGCCTTTCTTGGTCTGCGGCATATCGGACAAGATCATTATCGAGTGATTGAATGAGTGGCGCCCGAAGTATGACTTGATGCCACCATTGGCAGGAAGGGTCTCGTCCTTGAGCTTTTCATAATCGATGAACTTGGCCTCGTCCACGAGTAACCAAGACAGCGTAAGCGAGTTGGACGAGCCCGGCCTGTCCTGCGAGATAATGACGGCTCGTGAGCCGTTGTAGAAAGATATGACGTGCTCATAATCGGTGGGCTCAATGATGGCGGACCCGAACGACTTAGGCGGGCGTCGTCCGACCACATAGTGCACACCAGGCAACAAACCCCATCGGCGCCAAGCGGCAAGTAGTCCCGGAATGGTGTTGGTAAGACCATGCTTGAATGTAGGGACTACGATGCCGCCAGTTGATCCGGGCATGCGCTGCATGTTCCGATACACAAAGGGCGAAGCAATACTATCCGTTTTGCCGGTACGACGCCCGGCCACAATAACGGTAGTGTTCGCTCCGATGAGCTGCGTCAATCGCTGTGGTTTGTTGAAATAAACATCGTGTTTCATCAAAAAATCAAAATTTTAGCAAAAAAAATTTGTGTATGTCAAAAAAACTTCGTACCTTTGCACTCGCAAGCGAATCATGTGGGCGACCTATTGATTGAAGCATTGGTGACTCTCTGAGTGGTTTATGCTTAAAACTAAGTTTGCAGGCAGGCCTGACAGTCCGTGTTGTGACTCCATCTTAGCCTGCTTTTTTATTCTCCCTCTTCATCCTTGGGTTCTGCAAACAACTCCGCTTCCTCCAAATCAGCCTCCTCGCATTCCACATCTTCAATGTCCTCGCTGCCATACTTTCGCAGCAAGGCAGCTATCTTCTCATCCAGATGCGGAATAGCGCGGATACCGAGCACGGCAGGATTGCTCGTGGCGGTGAAAGGCTGAATGACAATCTTGTCGTAAGGCATAGCCTGTTCGTCCTCTAAATCGACACGATTGTACTTGGCGTATGAGGAAGCGGCTCGCTCCATCGTCTTGGTGTCCTTACGTGCCTTGGCCATGCGGTAGGTCTCAAGCAACATCTCATTGGCTTTCCATCGGTGGAAATCACGGCTCGCCTGTGAGAGCGTGGGCAGTAGTTTCTTGATGAGCGCAAGATCTTCATACGACTGCGACCGACTCAACTGATAACGCGACCGGCATTGCTCGATAAACTGCCTGTCGTGTGCATCCGGATTGGAAAGCATCCAGTTATACATATCGCGCAAACGAATAACATGAACCACCTGTGCGTCCGTGTATCGTGCGCGTAACTCCTGCTCAGACGTGAATAGATCACGTGTGGCTACATCTATGATGGCGGGTAATGGCATAGGCTCAAAATTTATTCATCGTCCTCCATGGCAAGTAAGTTATCCCGTGCATTCTGAAGGGCAAGGGGCGAACCGACTTTGGCAAGAGTCATCTCTTGCTGA
The DNA here is from genome assembly GCA_946406195.1 of uncultured Bacteroidales bacterium. GTDB lineage: Bacteria > Bacteroidota > Bacteroidia > Bacteroidales > Paludibacteraceae > Colicola. The sequence continues at coordinate 14,422 of CAMJJT010000025.1, read as the reverse complement.
TGAAGTTGTACCTTACTCAACGCCTTGCCCTTGCGGTAACGCTGAAACGCAGGATTGGCGCTATCGTGTATGTCCTCCCGGAGTTGTTCGGGAGTGACTTCCAAGATAACCGCTATATCGGTTATCGGCAGATAGATGGAGGCAAACTGCTCAATCATCTCTAATTGTTCATCGGTGTATATCATACGGTTTGAGGTTTGGACCACTCAGCGGGATTCAGGCGGAGGTCGGTGTAAATATCTACTGCCACTTGGAAATAGGCACAAGCGCATCCGGAAGCAAAGTATTCGGGAATCTCCGTGAACCGAATACGCGGATCAAGGTAGATACAGTGCTCCGCGAGCTTTGTCTTCTCTAGGATGAGCACGGACATATATTGCCGGAATAACTCCCGCATCGTATCGAGACACGTGAGCCGAGCGTCCTGATCGTCGATGGCATGGCGCATAGCCATGAACACGGTCTTGATACGGCGGGTATGAGGCGAGTTGTTAATGTCCGTATAGCCATCGCTATTGTCCGACACACAAACGAAAGCAGTACTGCTCTGCATCTGCGCCAGCGCATCCTCGAAGCCTTGCAGTCCTGACACTTTGCAGAAAGTGAAGGACTGCTCCTGCGCCAACAGATTTTCGGCAGTGAGGCGGGCAAAGAAAGCGGTGGCATTCCAATTGGCATTCTTCATACGGCAGTGGTTTTGGTTTCACGTTTCAGTTCTTCATACTCTTTCGCTTGAGCATCCAGCTCCGTGAGCGCACGATGCACGTCCATCTGCAGGACCTCGCGCTCCTTGGTGATGTCACCTTTCGTAAGCGCACGGATCTGCGTATCCATGATGTTCTGCAGATGAGCCTGCATATCCTTCGGCTGCGACGGGTTCGAAGCAGCGACGAACAGATGATTCCATCGCCGGGAGAAATACTGCTTGACAGTACTGAGCCAATAGAAGATGGACATCTGCTCTTCCGGAAGGAGTTCGAGCGACTTGCCGTATAAGATGGGGGTCGCTTCGTCCAGAAGCTTACCATCCATCGTAGTGAGATAACCTTGGAAAAGGTTCTCTAACACCAAGTACGACTCGAAGGAGATGCCTTGCAGGTCTGCCGCGACCGCTTGACAGCCTTGTATCTCCTGCAAGCGGAGCGGTACGATAGGAAGGCGATTAAGCCAATCGATGCGCGAGAGCACTTCCGTTAACTGCTCGGCATTGATGTGGTGGATATTGTACGCATGACGCACACGGTATCCATCCCCTTCCGGACAGATTATTTCGAGTCCGGCCCAACGGCATAGACAGTAGGTCTGAACTGCCGTTTGGCTGAAGCCCTGAGCAATAAGATAATAGACGTAACGCAGTTGCTTCTGCGTCAACTCCTGCCAACAGGTAGGAACGATGAGGTTTAGGGTCATAGCAATGCGGATTAGAACCAGTATCCGCCGGACTGTTTTTTATTGTGAAACGATTGATCGGTATAGAGCGCAGCCGTGGAGGATGCCGCCCATTCCGGGAAATCTTCGGGATTGGAGCGTATGAGCGTGACCATCGAGTGCAACTCCAAGATGGGTAGCTTCTCGCCTCGCAGCAGCGCCAGTTCAATAGCACGAAGGCGGTTGATCAAATCCGCTTCGAGGATGGAATAACTGCCGCTCAACTGTGCCCGGCGCAAGCGTTGGTATAACGCCACCGATATGAACTTATCCGCCAACTCCTGTTCCATCTGAACGAGGCGTGGCTGATAATCTTGGTGCCTCGACCAGAAATGATCGCGGTGACCAAGCAGTGGCGCTATATCCATGAACGGAAACAGCGTAGCGCCAAAGTACGATGCCTGAGGCCAATCAGGAATATGAGTGAGCATAGGAAGGAGTTGCTGGAGAGCGCGGTCACGCGTCAACTCCAAAGTAGCCATCAGCCTGTCGATGCGCTCTTTGGAGGCAGGAACTACGTTCTGATTGCTGACAATACCGAAGCCGTTAGGCGTGAGCACCAGGTCCAATTGAGGAATGGCACGAAGAAGCGCATCGGCAACGACGATGCGTCTCGTGAGTGCCAAGCCCAATTCTTTCTCCTCCTCCCCTAAAGACTCCAAAAACTGCGGGGCTACAAAATGGGTGGTAAGCCATGCTTCCGAGGCATGGAGATCAGCCGATAGTTTGTCGAAGAAAGACAACTCGCCCGCTACCGTTTTGAGGGCATTGGGAAGGTATGGCCGGAGTTGTTCATCTGAGGTAATAAGATACATAGTTAATCTGTGGGTTTATGAGTGGTTACTGTCTTCGCATCCCGATGCTCGTCCAACGTCGTTAGTTGGATGAACGGACAATCAATCTTCACTCCCTTCCATCCGTTGAAGCGGATGATGATGCGGTGCGGTAGGAAGAGGATATCATGATACGGCTTTTGGAGAGCCTGCGCAATGGTGTACAGCTCCCGTTTGTCCGAACCGGAGTTGTTCGATTGCGCTTTGCCGGGAACGGAGCCCACGAGGTTGGAGTGTACACGGAGCGTGAAGCAGATGATATTGATCGCTTCCTGAATGTCCGTTTCCCAATCGCCTCCCTCCTTGCCGGTATCAATTGGAGAGATACGAACCTCTTTCTGCTCTTTGCCGTCCGGTGTTTGGTAGAACTCCGAGAACAACACCTTGCCGGAGTTCTCTGCCCGAGTCAAAAAATCAATCATCTCCTGCTTGGCCTGCGTAACGGCTTTGCGTTTGTCTTCCAAGGAAGTGATGCCCTTTGAGAGGAATAATTTCTCCCAATACTTATTGGATATCTCTATCTGGTACTTGATGGGTGCCGAGTTCTGGAGCTTGGCTTTCTTGGCGGTGGTAATGAGCTGCTTGATATCATACCAACGTGACTTGAAGATGGCGGCATAATAAGGGATGGGATAATAGGTATTGCGAGCGGTAGGAATACGGCTCACGATGGCAAACTTGCGGTGGGTGTCGCCATTGGAGATACGCGCTTGAAGGTCACGCCACGGATTGATTTGCGAGAGCAAAGGGATATGCTCTATATCGCCCTGATCCACGGCTTCCCAGTTGGCAAACAGTATCTCTTTGGAAACACCATGACCATCTGCCGGAGTGAAGCGACAGTTTGCCGCCTCTTTTCGGTAGATGTTGGTGATATACTTTCCGTCTTTGGAAAGTATCAAAAGTGATACGCAGAAGCCGAAGTGCTTGAAGTCGAGACAAGCACCAAGGAAATAGTCTGGAAGGCTATTCTCGAAAAGGAAATCTTCAACCTCGTTCCGGGTCCGTTCGTCGGCTTCGGAACAGTCATAGGTCAGTCCACCACCATAGCAGACTTCGGCATTGAAGGTCTGGCAGGTGGTAAGCGTCTCGTCCTGTTCTATCTTGTCAAGGATAGTATAAGGCATCTTATTGTCCATACCCCAAGGCACAATGCTGGTCTTGTCGTCGATGACAAGATTAGGAGTGTCGATAGACTCCTTAAAAAGCGTTGTGGTATCCGGAACAAAAGCCACCTTGGCATTGATACCCGGCAATGTTTCAACTGATGGTAAGAAATACGGTTCCATTACTCTAATTTTTGTGCAAAGATACACTATTTGCTTTACGTACGAAAAGACTACATAATGACCACCATGCCATTCAAACGGAAGATACACACATCGCGTACAAGGCGTATTTCGCCCGAGCGCAAGAACTTTATATGTCTTGTGCCCTTGTAGAAATCGTAGGAGATAGAGATTACATTCTCGTACTCGACGATCGAGCCGTCTTTCTTCCAAACGGAGAGGTTCACCGGATCAGGACCGGCAAGCAAGTGCTTTGCGGTTGTGATATGGATGTAAGGAAGTGTAGCGCGTTTCATTCGGCAATCTTCTGTTTGAATAGTTCGGAGAGTGGAACTGAATGGTTGGTGATGATATCCTGAAGGGAGCGGTGGAAAGTGTCAAAGACATGCGAGTCGGTTGAGACAACAGCCGACTCCATACGATTACCTCGTGTGAGGTTCTGCGAGGTAATGATTGACACCTTCTCACCAGCTTCCGACTGAATGAGGATGACCTTTGAATGGTTATCCGCCAAGTAGGTATGCTCAATGACCTTGGTAAGGAACGGCCACAGCTTGAGTGTTTTCTGCGTAGCCTTGAAATCGAGAATTAAGTGGATGGTGTTTACCCGTCCACTTTTCTCAATGAAATACAGGCGGCGGAGAAACTCCTCGGAGATGGAGAAGGAAGTCTGCCAAACGGTAGACTTCCCGACCTGTGCGAGGACCCACTCAAGCACGTCAGCCACCTGCAGCACATTCGTCAGATAGCACTGTGTAGGATGGCTGGCCAATGGCTTGAGCATATCATCTATACCAACTCCACGTTTCACTTCTTAGCGGTTTTCTTGGTGGTCTTGGTAGTCTTTTTGGCAGGGGCTTTCTTGGGCTTCTCCTCCTTCGGTTTGTCCTCTTTCGCCTCCTCCCTAACTTCCTCTTTGGGAGTTTCCTCCTCAGTCTCTGTAGGAGCAGCAGGAGCGACCGGAGTACCGGCTACGTAATGATCGTAGGTATTCCAGTTCTCGTGGTACTGCTTGTCCAACTTGATGATTTCCACCAGGAACGGATAGCGTTCCGAATCCGGGCATGTGGAATGCTCGGTTGAAAGCAGCTCCAACTTCGTGTGGAGATTGCGCATCTTCTGAAGGATGGAAAGGTTCACTTTATAGAGAGCCTGTATCTCTTCAGGAAGGGAATCGTGGTCGGGGCGTTTCCCTTTGCGAATCTCCTCAACTTGCGAAGATGCCGTATCTTCGTCTGCGGGCTTCTCCTCTTTAGCAGGAATAGCTTTGAGATTGTCTTTGATGACTATCTCATCGACTTGCTTCTGCATTTCGGCAACTTCGTGCTTGGAGAGATCGCGCACACGGAAGTTGTAGTACTTCTGAAGTTGGTAAGCAATCATCTTTGCCGAACGTTTGAGGTTGCGCTCAAAGTTCTGGTACATGATGCGGTTGTTGGACAAACGGAGGACGAGGAGAGCGCCTTCTTTAAGGTCGCGTTCCGACTCCGGAGTAGTAAGCCATTGTCCGATTTGTTTAGTTAATTCGTGATCCATAATTTTAGGGTTTACATGTTGTTATTGATGCCGACGATGAAAAAGAGGTTCTTTCCAAGCGGGTCGAGAAGCTTTTTCATGGCAGCGATAGTTGATCCGGTTGTAACGAAATCATCGAAAATAATGAGGTTGGGTTCGTCCGGGAGCACTCCCAAATCGAACTCAACTCCGACACGCTGACGCGAATGGGCAATTGCCACATCCTCGTAGTAAGGAATTGACAGTCGGCTGCCAATTTCAGCTGCTATACGGCAGGCAAAGTTTTGGGTGAGGTGTCTACGTTTCGGCGTGGCACAGATAGCCCAATGCCCGGACGAAAGGTAATTGCCCAATACGCGGCAGATAACAGGCGTAAGATGATCAGCAAAGTAGCCGACCATAGCGTCGTCTGCTTTGATGTCAGTAAGCTTGCGCCCTTTGACGGATTTCTTCCAGATAGATACAACCGGTATAGAAGCATGCGGATTCATGGTCAGCCGTTCGACCGACAGATCGCAGCGGGCTTCCATCACATCCGGCTTGTGCCATCCCTTGCGGGATTCTTCCGCAAAGATATCTTTAGGCACGGCGGCAGAGGGACCGGGATTACCAGCCCCTCCGTCTAACTCATTGAGGGAAAAGAGAGCCATGATTATACTGCGTAAGTCAATCGTGTTATAGTGCCGCCTCCACCATTATCTATCCAGATGAAATAACTCTGACCCGCATGTAAGTTCGCAGAAGCGGAAACTTCCTCGACTGCTGCATCGGCTCTGGTGAGTTCTTCCAACTCACTGTCGGCTATATGCAGCCTGCGGTAGTTTGAGTTATTGGAGTGGAAAGTAACCGTAAGGAGAGCGTCTGTAACAGGCGTAAAGATGATACATCTGCGTACTCCGGGAGTTCCAGCTCCGTTAAAGCGCGCGCCATCGGTTGAGATGTAATCCTTTCCATCCGTGCTTTGCGCACCCATGATGGATAGACCATTATAGTCGATGACGGGCACCTCGTCCGGTGCTTGGAGTGAGACTTGCTCCGTGAAAGGAGCGAAGTCCCAATCAAGACCTGTGACGTCAGTCAGATTCGTCGCTACCAGCAGCGTCAATCGTGCCGTCCTCGGTTTCGATTGTTCCTTCATAGAAGGGTGCCGGCACGACGTCGGTAGCTTCGGCATTGATGGTGGTGGCAGTTGTACCGGTCGCACCTTGACCCAGATCCTGGGCTACGGTGGTTTTGGTGTTCCACTTATCCGAGCCGATGACACGATACTTGTTCTTCATATCTTCCACGAGGAAGACATTGTCGTTGTTGTTGAGGTAAGCAGAAGCTGCTGAAGCCTCCTCACCAACGGCAGGATGAACGGCAGTAAGTTTGTTAAGCTGCGTTTGCGAGGGTACTTCACCTTGTGCTTCGGAAGTTACCTGAGACTTATCCGGGAGGATGTCGATGAACTTCCATTTAGCATCGGCTACCAGCACAAATGACCCCAAGTACTTGGCAGCGGTAGGACGACCTTGTTCGTCTACCGGCAACTTAGGCCACTTGGCAATCTGCGACTTGGCGATGTAATACAAACGGCGCTTGATACCGGGCAGTTCCGGTGTTCCCTGACACCATGCCAGAGAGCGTTGTAATGCTGAACAGTTGTTAGGCATATTGCGTTGTTTTAAGGTTGAACAAAAGTAGCTCTGCTGGGATGGCAACGGCTATCAACTCGTAACCATCCCATAGGCAGAGCCGTTGATTAGCCTTGCGCTTCCTCCTGTGCAGCCGGATCATCATCCGACAGCTCGATAGCTTTGAAGCGGCGTTTGTCGATGGACTCGAACTGAACACCGAAGAACATCGTAGCGATGTAGGAGAGGATGAACGGCTCGAACTCTTTGACCATAACGGACTCGGAGTCGGACATCTGGTCGTAGCCAACGAGCATGTTGACCTTGGGGCAGATGTGGATGAACTTGGAGCCCATCTTGTTGAAGAGCGGCACGATGTGCAGTTTGCCGTTGGAACCTTCGATGGTGTCCTGATTGTACTGACCGTTGTACACAAGGCCACCGTGGGTGATTTGGAATGCCTCGTTGTACTTGTCGGCAAAGTCCTGCGAGCAGAACATATAGCAATCCTGCGCACGCAGACGCGGGTCGAGCGAGAAAAGGATCGCCTTGGCAACATCTATAGCGTTCTCGGCGGTGATAGCCTCCGTGAGCTTCATGTAGTTGTTCTTGGCAGCTGCGAGGTTGCCTGCCTCTATCTCTTTCTCGGTGATGGTATCGAAGCCATCGAAGAGATCCATAGAGGTGTCACCATTGGCATTGCGGCGACCTTTCCAGATTGCGTTGTTCAGGTTCTCGGAGGTGGACTTGGCAATGAGTCCCAACACTTCCAGTGCGGTAGGCGCTTTCATCTGCGCGTCGCCCTTTGTTTGAGCGGCAATAGCACCCATCAGTGTGCTAATAGCAGAGTTCGGCTCGAACTTAGCGTGCACCGAGCCAAAGAAGGTTTCCAGCGTACGGAAGTTCATTTTGAGATTGAAGTCCGTGGAACGCGACGGCTTGTATGGGGCAAACTGTGCATTGCCGGACACATCAGCGACAGACTCCTTGTAACGGATGCCCGGACGGGGAGTCATGTACTTGAGCGTTTCGTCGATACCGATAATCGGCAGACGAAGGAGATCAGAGCGGTACTTGTGCGCCGCCTCTTGGTACTCCTCAAGGGTGAATTGAAATTTTCCAGCCATAGTTAAGTTAGGTTAAAAAAGTTAGTTAAGGTTCAGGTTGATGGTTACGGAAGGCGGTTGAATAAATCTCGCGCCTCGCGGTTGGTGTCGAAGAACTGCTCGACATCCGACTTGGGCTTCTGAGGATCGGCACCTGCGCTGTTGTGAACTTGGTGGGTGGTGTCACCCGGTTGGCGACCAAGTTCCTCTACACGCGCTTTGAGCGTGGCAATTTCCTGATCCTTGGCTTCCGCTGAAGCCTTGAGAGTGGAGATTTCTTGGTTCAGCGCTTGGACACCATTAGCCCGTCCGTTAGCTTCAGTGACATCCTCGTGAAGACCTTTCATCTCCCGTTCGAGTGCCTGAAGTTGAGACTGATTGAGATTGAGGGTAACGTTACCCTCTGCATCCTTGGCGAATGCTTCATCGGTGAGGGCTAATGCCGCCACGATGAGAGGAAATAAATTCTTCATATCTTTAACTGTTTGGTTAGGGGTTGACAATGCTTTCGGCTGCGCCAGTTCAGAGGCGCGTCCGGAAAAGAACTGCATGAATGACGAAAGGAACTTCGACCACTCCGACTGCTCGGGTTGGATGGGCATATGCGGCAAAGGAATACCAGCCGAAGCCATTGCGCAAGCAGTAGCCTCGGTAAGGACGGGAGCTTTGTCTTCCTTGCTGTCCGTGATCTCGTCCACAAAGCCCCAAGCAAGGGCTTCCTGAGCCGTGAGCCATCCACCGACCTTCATGAGGTCAAGCAGTTCGGAGGCAGGCTTCTTGCACTTAGCCGCATAGAGCGAAGCGACGTTCGCATCCATCTTCTCCAAGTCCGTTTTCATCTGCTCCAGATGAGCGATTTGGTCCTTGAGCTGATCGGCATTGAGTGAAGCCCATTGTATGAACTCCGCAGAGCACTTATGCACAAGGTACATAGCGGAAGCGTCCATGGTGACATGATTGGCACCCATGGAAACGATAGTGGCCGCAGAAGCGTTCATGCCAACATAATGGACATGAACTTGGCCGTGCTCGCGGAAAGAAGCAACTATAGAAAGAGCGGTAGCGAGAGAGCCACCAAGAGAGTCGATGAGCACATCGACAGGCTTGCCTTGATTCTTGGAGAGGATATAGTCAACGTACGATGCGTCGAAGTCATAACCTCCTACAAAGCCTTTGAGTTTTAAGTGGTAATTGGGCATAAACTTTTGATTTATGCCGCAAAATTACTGCTTTATGTGCGTGTGCGAAAAGACAGAGCAACGCGCCCTATACGCGTGCCATCAAAGGATTGAGCACGGTATAAGTGCGCGCGGAGAAGTGAGTTGTATGGTATAGGTGAATGTGGAAGGATCGCTATCCGGATTGCCGAACGACTGCACGCGCTCGATGAGAGGGTGCTCCTCTTTGGTGCCGATGAGATAACTATGGCCATTCACATCTACGACAAGGAATGCCAGATACCGGTCATCAGGTATCTGCTGATTGGAGCGGAAAGAAAACTCCAGCGACTGACTTGGAGATACGCCCGCGTTGGAATGCGTACATTCGCACGTGGGGTCGCCATTAAACTCAATGGGTGTCGGGGTGGCATGAATATAGATAGGCAGACCTGCCAATGCCTGTACTCCTAATTTATCAGCGAGTGAACTCGCCGGGATGTAGGAAATAGATTTGACTCCAGGAAGAGAAACAAGATCATTCATACTATGTGGTGTGACTGTTTGTGACATAAAAGACAAAAAGCGTTTGAACTCATTACGATTTTTTCATTTTTTTGCGAGATTCAGACTTCCGATAGGCAGCATCTGCTCTATCATAGACCTTGAGTACTGCAAAGTAATTCGTTTCCGTGTCCTCGATACCATGATGCTCCATCCAAGCTTGTATAGCAAGATCCTTGCGTGTGAAAGCAGTATCAAGATTATGCACATCGCGCCACAAGGCAATCTTGAAGCGCCGACGGATGCACTCGTACAGGAGATCACGCGCGGACTGACGCAGGTAGTTATAGATCTGCGGGTCGCGATGTCGGAAGGAAGGAATTTGGATCACCAGATTGGCACCCTCCTTGAAGTCCTCTGGTTTCGGTCCTGGTTGTTTCGTAAGGAATGTCTCCAAAATATCAGATTCAACAGATCCTCTAATGGGAGATACCGGCTCCGGATAACGATAGATTTGAGCCGAAAAAGTGTCGCCTGCAGCTTGGTGGTTGCGGCGACATTCATGCGCGTACCACTGTACAAGATAGTCGGGCATGGTAAGATATAAGTAATAGTTAAGCATAGGTCCAATAAAATATATACTACAATGCGAGTGCAAAGATACAATTTTTTTGCGAGATGTACAAGAAAATTCAGGTCTAAATGACTGTAAGGATGCACTTTAATTGGAATAATTGGAATATATTTGGAATAACAGTCAATCTACATAAAAAAACGAGGCGCCGACTCTCACGAGCAGGCGTCCTCTTGCACAAAACTTTCGCGTTATGGCAAACAAGAAACTAAAGTCCCTTAAAATGATTCCGATGCAAAATTACTGCTTTATGAGGACATGACAAAAGACCGCCCGTCTGGATCAGGGTGGTCTGGTCAAAAAGGAAAGCGGGTTGCCCCGCTTTGCTTTAGTTCCGGAAGATGTGCCCATCGACCTCGGTGTAATCGCCACCGGTATCAAGGTTGCGCCATACTGCCGAATAATCAATGCAGCATTGCAGCCACTGCGGCAAGTTCTTAAAGTAGCCGCACTCCTCGCAAAGGTACTCGGCGAAATCTTCGGGGCTATTGTATTTGCCCTCGTAGCGCTCCTCGAAATCTTCGAGCGTGCCCTCATCCCAATAGGTAAGATACGCTTCGTATGCTTCGCGCTTTTCCTCGCTCAGCTCGGCATAAGCTTTGATTTTATCGAACGTGCTTTCGCCCATGCAGCCCTCGCAATACCACTGCTCTGGGTAGTGCTCGTAATCTTGGAACATGAGTTCCGGCTCGGACTCGTTGGCGTGCAAGCGGTAGCAAAACTCCATAAAATCGTGGTAGTTCTCAAAAGTGGACAAATCAATCCACATGCCGTACTTATCACAACTTTCGATAACTACGGTTATCACAAGTGGAATTTTATTATAAGTAGTGGATGAAATGACTGATATTATCAGCTGACTTTTGATAATGACTTTCGATAATGGTATTATATTTGCGTGAAGTTTTGTGGATCAATAACAACTAAAGATTTTACCATTATGAACAAATCCATGAACATTAACGCTCTAATTGAGCAATGTGCGGATGTATTGTTCGCTAAAGGTTATAACGAGGCGAGCATCCGTAGTTATCAAGACAAATGGAGACAATATGTGCTACCATTTGCCAAGTCTCAAGGCACCACTCTGTACTCCAAAGATTTAGGAGAACGATTCTTAGAAGCTAATCTGCCGGGGAAAAGTCTTTTTTCTCGCAAGAGTCTCATTCGTTGCGTTACAATATTGACAGAGTATGTTGAAACAGGGACTATCTCACGGCGTTTGAAAACGATGCCTAAACAACCATTAGATGGTCCAATAGGAGACGTTGCAAAGAAATTTATTGAGTACTCAAGCCAAGAGCTCCGTTTAAGAGACTTAACTTTAGTCGCCCATCGTCGTCAATTATCCTCTTTTATTTGCGGACTCTCTGCTAAAGGCATAACCGAACTGGACTCTATTTCTGAGAATGACGTTTTAGACTTTCTAAATGGCGCAGGGAATACGAGTGAGAAGAAGTTTGTGTTATCTACATTCTTTAAGTATCTGGAAAACACGCACCAGACCCGCAGAGAGTATAGCGAGGTCATACGTCGTTTCCAGTCCATTGAACACGAAAAGTTACCAACTACTTACACGGACGAGGAAATATCTAAGATCCTTGAATTTGCCAAATCACGCACTCATTCCAATGTTGGGAAGAGAAACTACGCCATAGTGCTTATGGCCTGCCGATTAGGGATGAGATCTTCTGATATAAGATACTTACAATTCTCTCATATTGACTGGGATAAACACGAGATACACTTGCAGCAATTTAAGACGGGAGTAGATTTGCGTTTACCTCTTCTGCATGATGTAGGTGAAGCTATCATCAATTACATCAGGTATGCTCGTCCCAAATCATCTCTCCCGTACGTTTTTCTAACAGACAACGCTCCATATGATGTCATGTCCGCAACCAATATTAGTCATTTTGTGGGATGGATAATTAAACAATCCGGTGTCGATGTCGGTCAAAGACATCGAGGATCACATGCCTTGCGTCATTCATTGGCCACTCACATGCTGCAGAGCGGAGTCACATTGCCTGTTATATCGGAAGTATTAGGACATGTAGCGACATCAAGCACCATGCACTATATCGGTGTGTCACGAGACGTGCTACTCAAATGTGCACTGGATATACCGGCAATGCCAAATAGTTTTTATACACAAAGAGGAGGAATTTTTTATGCATAAGTTTAAAAGTGTCTTGGCTCCTCAAATGGAGCAACTGATTGCGTATAAGGCGGCAATGAACATGACTATCAAAAAGTATGAGACGGTTTTGCAAAGTATCGACCGCTACTATGTCGACCATCAGATTACAGAGCCGACAGTTACGAAAGAGATTATCTTTGATTGGTTAGAAAGTACTATGCTCAACAACAAACCCATTACCAAGAGTCTGAAAATGGGCGTAGTTAAATCTCTTTGTTTGCACATGGCAAAAAGTGGTATCCAAACTTATATACCCAATTTTACATACACGGACCAATCAACGTATATTCCTTACGTTTTTACCGATGCTGAAATGCAATCCATCTTTGAGACATGTGCTAACTGGAGGGTAACACGCGCACGGATGCATAATGCGTTTTTTGCGATTCCAGCAATCATCCGGCTATTATACAGTACAGGTATGCGCGTTTCCGAAGCCACTCAATTGACCAATGAAGACATAAATCTGAAGACGGGTACTATCATGCTCAATCATACAAAGAACCGCAAGCAACGTATGATTCCGATATGTGATAGTTTGCAGACTATCTTGTCGCAATATATCGAAGCAAGAAACAAATTACCCATTCAGGAAATAAGGCTTCCACAAAGTCCTTTCTTTATAACGGCAGATGGGAAACCATATGACAAAAAACTTGTGTACAATTGGTTCCGTGTCGTGCTTGAAAAAGCAAATATAGCTCATAAAGGGCGAGACTTTGGTCCTCGTATACATGATCTGCGTCATACTTTCGCTGTCCACTCATTACGAAAGAACATTGAAGCTGGTAAGGACATCTATTGTGCTTTGCCAACACTCTGTGTTTTTATGGGGCACGCAAACATATACTCAACCGAGAAATATGTGCGATTGACGCAAGATGCATATCCGCAACTAATACAACAAATAGGCGGAACAATTAAAGATATTTTCCCACACTTAAATGACAGTTACATCAATGAAGACGAAGAATGAACCGGCGTTACAAGCATATATCGCCAATTACTTTCAAGAATACTTAGTCAGCGAGCGCGGTGTGAGCGACCATACCTTGAGGGTATACGCATACACAATCAAAGCGTTTGTTGACTATCTATATCGAATCAAGCATATTAGCATAGACAAAATGAACCTTCCCGATTTTAATCGCCGGAATGTTAATGACTTTCTAGATTGGCTCCAGTCCGAGAAACACATAACAGATAGGACACGCAACAATCGTCTTGCAACGTTACGCTCATTTGCTAAATACATGCAATATGAGGATATTACGCATATGAATCAATGGCATGACATCTTGAGCATCAAGAAGAAAAACGAAGCCAAAACAATAGTGCAATATCTCAGCGTTGAAGGCATCCGGTCACTTTTGAAAGTCATACCGACAGATACAAAAGAAGGACGCAGAAACTTAGCACTTATCGCTCTAATCTATGATAGCGGAGCAAGAGCACAAGAAATAGCCGACCTGACGCCTAGTGATGTCCGGCTAACCTATCCATATCAAGTTACGTTGTTTGGTAAAGGTCGTAAATCACGATTAGTGCCAATCCAGGAGGAATCATGTCAATTGCTGAAAAGTTATATGCAAGAGCATAGTCTCTTAAACGCATATAACAACCGACATCCTTTGTTTTACAACGCATCCGGCAATAAATTAACGACAGCAGGTATCACATATATCCTACAAAAGTACATTACAATGGCACATGAAGTAGATCCAGATAACGTGCCTGCGCATTTAAGTCCTCATGGGCTGCGTCATTCTAAAGCTATGCATCTGGTAGCCGCGTCTGTCAACCTTGTGTATATACGAGACATACTTGGCCATGTGTCGGTTAAAACGACAGAGATCTATGCGCGTGCGGACTCGAAACAAAAACGAGCGGCCGTCGAAAATGCTTATAAGAACATCCTTCCAGACGTGGCTCTTTCGGAGTCTCATTGGGAAGAAAATAGCGAACTTATTGATTGGTTATCTCGCTTAGGCAAAGAATGATTATCACAAGTAGTCTCGCAGTAAATCGCTGCGAGACTGCATGTTAATCGCAATACTTATGATTACGTACTACTTTGGATAACCGTAGAGACTGCCGTTGTTGTACTTGGCATAGGTGCCACAATAGACTGCCGGGT
>CAMJJT010000024.1 GCA_946406195.1 uncultured Bacteroidales bacterium | reverse complement strand
GAGGGGGTAGTGGTCGCAAGATCGTGTGAGTTCGAGTCTCATCCTGCGCACAAAAAAGACATCTTCTTTCGAGGATGTTTTTTTTGTGCGCGCTAATGTCGTGTCAATCAACTATTTTCTGTCAAACGAAGTATGAAACCAAACCGAAAAAAGAGCCCGTTAATTCGGACTCTTTTCGCTTGCTAACACCGCTCTCACGAAGTTTGGGAACTGCTTGCAAGGCTCGTTGGAACTCAGTTGTGCGCGCCAACGTTCGTACATCTCCATAAAACGAGGATGATTCTTGTCACGGCAGATAAGAGGCGCTTCACGGCAGGCTTCACGCCAACGGGAACGCTGGACGGTCTCGTTGGGCGTCAACGGCTTCTCCTTATAGTCACGGCGTTCCTGCGCATAGATCTCCTTTGCACCCAAACCGACCACCTCGCCCGTCAACGGATCTTTGACCTTTTTACGGCGAGTGACAGTCATGTGATGAACGCCTTGAATTTTCTTTTTGCTCAGTGCACCGGTGAAATTCTCAAAACCGGTAGAAGGTACATAGTGTGCCATAATTATTGAAATTAAAAAATAAGAATTAAAAATTAAAAATTAATTAATGAGTTATGATGTTTTTTTGTGCGAAAAACGTTACAACAGTTCGTTCATACTCCTTACTCACCTCTTGCTTGCCTCCGTAATACCCTCGGTAATGGTTAACGGATGACTAAGAATATATAAGAATCACTAACGATTTTGGGGCGTTCGAATCAAATTCGGGCGTAATGAACGGAGTAATTTTTTGCAGTGAGACTATGGGACTTTGGGACTTTGAAAAGTCTCATAGTCTCAAAGTCTCATGATACTTTTTTATATTGACCATGCTGAATTTTCTTCACGAGTCCCTGTTCGAGCCAAAACTCATTCCATCTAAAGATAGTACTTCGAGGTACTCCTTGCGACTTCGCTTCCTCCAAAAGTGTCTTCGTCTCAAACTCGGGAGGAAGGAGAGAGAGGAGCATAGCACGTTGGTCGAGTGGTTGAATCTTTGGGACAGAGGGTTGCTCAGCACCTTTGATCATCCGATAAGCCGCCGCCATATGGAGGATAAGCTTGTTGCCGATGAGTTCGGCTGTCTGATAATCCTCATCCGAACAAAGGAGGCCTACTCCCGTCCCCTCCCTGAAGGGAAGGGAGGAACCGGAATAAGATTCCGGGCTAATGGACGAAGGTACTTGCTCCGCGGAATACCGCGGAGAACAGGACCTCAATGCCGTGAGGATCATGGCGATGCGCTCGATATGCACCGCCATACGCAGCACAACGGAGTGGAAGTTATCGCCTAATAACTGCATCAGCGCAGGATACGCCGTCTCCAAGTGATGACCAAGACGGGTGCGTTGGTCGGGCGTGAGGGAGAACTCCACCGGACGTGAGCTAAAGAGCGTTTGGCAGAGGGTGTAGAGTTGTTCGGCAGCGACGGTCATGACGGTATGGGAGCCGTTGGCGGGCTCTACATAGCGGCTGGAGAAGGACTGTTGGTCATTGACGATAAGGGTCAGGAGGCGCGAGAAATAGCCGTTCTCGATACTTGGTACGAGCGCTTTGTACTGGCTGAACGTACCGGTAAGCAGCACAGACAACTGTGGGCACGCGATAGATGAACTATTGTTCGCGCGGTTACGCGTGATCGGTTCATGCTCCGCGGCTTTACGGAGGGCGGTGTTGTAGTTCGTAACGGAGGAACGCCATACATCGGTGATGACCGATCCCTCGCTCTCGTGGATATAACCGCGGCCGTTCTGACGTTCTAACTGCTTGTAGAATCCCGGGTAGGAGGAGTCTCCGGCGATGACCAGCGGAGCCGTTTCGTGCACTTTGCTGACGAGTTCCAGAGCGAGGTTGGCGATACCCTTTCCGCAAGCGGCAGAGCCAACGATGAAACATTGGAGGTTAGCATAGTACTTCTTGCCCGTCAGTCCGTAACGGAAATAGAGGTTTGGCATACAGCTGCCCGCGGCGGTAAGGAGCGAGAGAAGGAGCATGTCTCGCTCGGCGTCCGATTGTGCGAGGTGCATAACGGGTTGAATCATTGCCGGCAGGTTCTCCGGCTCAATGTGTTTGGCGATGTGCAGATCCTGGTCCGCTTCCATCACAGTTTGTAAGTTTTTAATCATAATAAAAAAAGGATTTAATTGGTTAATAATATGTGGTCCCCAACGGATGTTGTTTAGACAAAAACATTAAAAACCCCTTGACGTTTGTAGCCCATCGGGCTTATGTGCCTTAGTTCGCTATTCCGCCCGGTGAGCGAGCTCCCCGTTCTGCCTATCGCCCTAATTCACACTCCTTTCAGAGTACAAACGCCTTCGGCAATAAACCTAAAAAACAATTTTTCAATTCCTCAAACATCTGAACTCTGAATTCTGAAATCTGATATCCAATACTGTTTTTTAATGTTTTTTGTCTTATAACAAATTCAATCTCTCGATAATCCGAGTCCCTCTATATATAGGGGATATAGGTATAGCTATACAGGTAAACGCAGGTTTTCTGATTTACGAGGTGTTTCAAAAAACGCGACAATTATGTGCCACTCGCGGTGCTGATAATCAGCAAGTTGCAAAAAGCTATAAAAAAAGTGTCGCGCGCTTGCATTAATCCTTGCACGACTTCGCGCGCAGCGCTCGTATGGTGCTGCATATTATGCTACGCTTCCCCCGTAGCAAACAGCCTTCGGCTTCGGTTTACTCCGGGGCCCCTTTTGCAATTATATGTTCGTTATTTTTTGATGATTTTTGTGACATCAATCCGTTAGAACAATACGAAAAAGCATAAAAATGGTACTTTTATTTGCGTATGTGCAAAATTTGTAGTATCTTTGCAGCGCAAAATCATTTTATGGCAAAGCAAAAAGAAATAATCGTCAAGGACACAACTATCCGCTCTTTTTCGCAGAACGGGTGGGACTATATTTGTATCACGGATATTGCAAGGCAGAAGAATACGGAAGATCCCAATGCCGTTGTGGGCAATTGGATGCGCAATAGGAATACTATTGAATATCTTGGTATTTGGGAGGCTTTAAACAATCCTAATTTTAACCCCCTCGAATTCGAGGGGTTTAGAAGTCAGGCCGGTTTGAATGCTTTCACTTTGTCTCCCAGCCGTTGGATAGAAGCCACTAATGCAATCGGAATTATTGCTAAATCGGGGCGCTATGGCGGTACGTATGCGCAGCGCGATATTGCTTTTAAATTTGCCAGTTGGGTTTCTGTTGAGTTTGAACTCTATTTGATTAAGGAATTCCAACGCCTCAAAGAGGAAGAACAAAAAGCACTCGGTTGGTCGGCAAAGCGCGAATTGGCAAAGATTAACTATCATATACATACAGATGCCATAAAAGAGCACCTTATACCGCAGGAGATTGATGCTTACCATCGTTCGCTTATCTATGCCAACGAAGCTGATGTGCTCAATGTGGCGCTGTTTGGAATGACCGCTAAAGAATGGCGCGATGCTCATCTGGAGGATAAAGGCAATATACGCGACTACGCGACGATTAACCAGCTGATTTGTTTGAGCAACATGGAAAATCTGAATGCCGTTTTCATCAACGAAGGTCTGCTACAAGGAGAACGCCTCCAGAAACTCAACCAGATTGCTATCCAGCAAATGACCGTGTTGGAAAACGTCGAAAGCAAACATATATTGAAAGCATAAACAGAATCAGGTCTGACCTCACCGACAGCGTAAAAAAGCGGTGAGAAATATAGAAATAAAGAGCGCAAGACGTTGCGCGATAAAATAAAATATTAACAAATTGGCTATTATTCGCGTTCGAGAAAAAGGTCCGGAAAACTAATTTCTTCGCAGAATTAGAAAAGCCAAGTTCACGGAAGTAAAGGAACTTCCCATCCAAACCACTAGCACAGAGTTTTCTGTGTGAGTGTATCTATGGTTTGGAGCGGGTTTTCTTTCCGGACCTCCCGTGAACGCGAGTAGATATACTCACTTTTCTTTTCTGCCTTGTGGATGGATAGCCGCAAACTATCAATCCATGGCTACAAGTGATGCTTTAAGACAAGCCCGCGCAGCAAAAAAAGATGAGTTCTATACTCAGTATGTGGACATTCAAAAAGAAGTGAACGCATATATCGAATATAACCCCGATGTCTTTCGGGGTAAAACTATTTTGTTGCCTTGTGACGATCCTGAATGGAGTAATTTCACTCGCTTCTTTGCTGAAAACTTTGAATTATATGGGCTTAAAAAACTCATAAGTACATCTTTTGCTGTTGAAAGCAAACAGATAAAATGGAATGAGCCGACCTTGTTTGAGACCGAGGCTCCTAATTATGATGAAGCCAAAACACGCTCTCATGGTAAAATATTCGTGCTTGATCGCGATATAAATAATAGTGGTCGTATAGATATAGATGATTTACAATGGGAATATTTAGAGGGAACAGGTGACTTTCGTTCGAAAGAAGTAACCGCTCTTCGAGATGAAGCAGATATAATTATCACAAATCCTCCATTTTCTTTATTTAGAGAGTTTATATCATGGATATTTGAAGCAAACAAGCAATTTTTGATTCTTGGGAATATTAACAATGCTTGCTATAAAGAAGTGTTCCCTTTGATGCAAAATAACAAAATGTGGCTTGGCCCATCTATCTCCAGCGGAGACAGGGAATTTAGAGTTCCTGCTGAATATCCATTGGAAGCCGCAGGATGGAGAATTGATGATGGTGGAATCCATTATATTAAGGTAAAGGGCGTAAGATGGTTTACAAATTTGGAGCACGGAAGACACCATGAACCTTATAAATTAATGACGGAAGCAGAAAATATCAAATATTCTAAACATAAAGAAGTTAAGGGTATTGGATATATACATTATGACAATTATGATGCCATAGACATTCCTTATTCTGACGCTATTCCATCTGATTACGAGGGAGTTATGGGCGTTCCTGTAACATTTTTGGATAAATATTGTCCTGAACAATTTGAGATAATTGGAATAGGAACCGGAGAACTGGCGGGAGCACTTGGTATTAAAAAAAATTATAGAGGACGAACAGATTTGGCAATTACAAAAGATGGTGTTTCTTCCTGTCCTTATTCACGAATTCTAATCCGCAAAAAACAATAATACTATGAATACTTCATTACGAACCGATTTGACCATTCGCGATATATGCGAGGGATTTGTTTATAATGAGTTGGAGGGCAAAGGTTTGTTTGGCCTTAATGGCAAACTGACCATTCAGCCGGAGTACCAACGTAACTATATTTATGCAGACGGCAAGAAAGATGTGGCGGTTATTGATTCACTGTTGAAAGGCTATCCTATTGGCGTGCTCTATTTCAACAAGGTGGGAACAGACCGCTATGAGGTGTTAGACGGTCAGCAACGTATCACTTCATTTGGTCGCTATGTGACGCATAAGTTTGCCGTCAAATGGAATGGTATTCCGCGTAATTTTGATGGCTTAGCAGAGGACTTGCGGGATAAGATACTCAATACGAAGCTGCTGGTTTATATCTGCGATGGAACAGAAAGTGAGATCCGAGAATGGTTTGAGACCATCAATATTGCCGGAGTGCCGTTGAACGAACAAGAGATTTGGAATGCGGTCTTTAGTGGTCCGTTCGTGACGGAGGCAAAGCGTGAGTTCTCTAACTCGCAAAACGCTAATATGCAGAAATGGTCGGCATTTATCCGTGGAAAAGTGAACCGCCAGGACTACTTGCACACGGCACTTTCTTGGGTGGCACGAGGGGAAAATAACATTAAGGAATATATGTCCACACACCGCCAAGATACCAATATCAACGAACTCCGCAATTATTTTACCTCAGTCATAGATTGGATTGATTCGGTTTTTGTACATATAGAGAGCGAAATGCAAGGATTGCCTTGGGGCGAACTCTATGAGAAATACCATAATACGCCTTATGACCGCGATGATGTGGCGCGTATTCAACAGGAACTTTATGCCGATCCGTACGTCAAGTCGCGCAAAGGAGTATTTGAATATATCCTTGGCGGATGTCAGCTGCCTCAGTTGCTTGAAATACGCTATTTTGAAGATTCTGTCAAGAAAGCCAAATATGCTCAACAGACATCTGAGGCACAAGCGCATAATATCTCCAATTGTCCTTTATGCGCGATGGGCAAAGATAGCAACCGCACACGTATTTACAAGTTCTCAGAAATGGATGCCGACCATGTGACCGCGTGGTCAAAAGGCGGCGCAACGGACATCTCCAACTGTCAGATGCTCTGCCAAACACACAATAGAGCGAAGGGAAATAAGTAAAGTAACTAAGTATCAAGTACAATATAACTCGGGCGGCTCAATGATTGAGTCGCCCGTGTGTTTTATGATTGTAAGCCTTATTTCACAACAAAAGCGCTACAAATCATTGAATTACGTAAATAATTCTTTTAAGTCTGATTTCAAGAAAGTCTCAATAGGAATGCCTTCTTCGCCCACCAGAACAGATCGATGAGGATGAAATTTCTCTTGGAAAGTATGCAGACCGGAAGTGTCTTTTTCGTGATTACTTTTCACTTCTATTGCCACGACCTTTGTATCTTTTACTAATACAAAATCTACTTCTTCTCCTCCATCGCGCCAATAATAAACACTAAACCGCCCGGTATAAGCGCAATTCATGATATGTGCTCCGACTGCGGATTCAAACAACCGCCCCCATAATTTATGATCAGCCCTTGCCGCTTCAAAATCATGCTCGCAATAGAGACTCATCAAGGCATTGTTATAGACTTGATACTTGGGGATAGAGTTACGGCGGCGTGCTTTATCAACGGCATACTTGCTAAGTCCACAAACCATGCCGCTCTGGTTGAGAAGATCTAAATAATGAGCGAGTGTAGTGGTGTTTCCAGCGTCTTGCAGTTGACCGATCATCTTGGTCAGCGACACTTCTTGTCCGGAATAAGCACTACTTAACTCAAAAGTCTGACGTAACAATGCCGGTTTGGCTATGGGCGTATCCATCAAAATGTCGTTGTTTATCGTCGCATCCACAATGGAACTGCTGATATACTCCTGCCATCTATCCAAGTCATGACGCAAATCAGCAGCTCCCGGATAAGCCCCGAAATAGATATATTCGTCGATGGTCATCCCAAAACCTTCTTGCATTTCTGCAAGAGACCAGTTAGGCATTTTAATGGTCTCAAAACGTCCTTTAAGGCTTTCGCTTAGTCCTTTTTCCAAACGTACGCGGGACGAACCTAACAGCACTACTTTGATGGGCACATCATTGAAGGAATCGGCATCCCACTCTTTCTTTACGACTTCACCCCAGTTCAGTAATTTTTGTACCTCATCAATAACGAGCAGCAACTCGGGCAGTTTCTCCATCTGGAGTTTATTGCGCGCCGTAGCCCAGCAATCACTGATCCAAGCGGAACGAGTTGCCGGCACATTATCCGCAGAAAAATGCACCCAAGGCATCGAAAGGTTCTTTAGTACTTGCTTGATAAGCGTTGATTTACCGACCTGACGAGGTCCTTCGATGATTTGAATGAACTTTCTTGGTTCATTTAATCGCTGCGTAATCGTTTCAAAATAAGGACGTTGCATCATACTACAAATTTTTACTCAATGCACTTAGTATTTTTACTCAATGGAATGAGTTATTTTGTTTTTCGGTGCAAAGGTAGTACTTTTTTTTGAATTGTGCAAATGTTTATCCGTATTTTTGTGCAAATTTGCATTAAATAACGGTTTTTTGTGTTGTATTAATGGTAAATATACTTTAGATTTTTGCAAATAAATTTGCATATTTCAGAAAAAAGTTGTATCTTTGTGCCAAATTATGTTAGAAGATTATATCATCAATGAGCAAATCCGCTACGAGAACCACTATCTGAAGGTGGCTCAGACGGATATAGAGATAGGCGGCGTGACGGGCGCTGCGCTGCTGAGTGCGCTGATCGTGGACACGGAGGAGGGCAACCGGCGAGGTATTGCGATAGACACCGCCGCCGAGCGGATGGCATGGATCAAGAAGTACGAGCGCGAAGTGCGACGCGACGAATGGGGACTGATCGGCGCAGAGGTGGAACTGCTCAACGATGCGTATATAGGGTTAGCCACATCGGACGTGAGTTGGTCGGACATATGCCCTAATGTGCGGCTGTTGGATCTGGCGCTACATCTGGTAATGACGTACATGCAGTATTTGAGTGTGGAGACTTTCAAAAACCACATTTGGGAGTGCTGCTCATGGAAGGCTCCTTTTGCACAATGGTTGATGAGCGCGGCGCAGGTAGAGAAACGCCGTCAGCAGTTCTTGCGCATGGACTGGACAGACCCCGTGCAGGTGAATGAGCTCTATGAGGATTTGCAGCGGGAGACGAATGAGCTTGTTTTTATCTTTGAAGGCGAAGACGCGGAGGATATTTATAAACGCTATTTCACATGGCTATGGGCGGTTTATCAGGCACAGGTACGTGAGATCCCGGGTGAAAGGCCGCGCTCGGTCAAACACCGGAACTTCGTAGTGGAACAGGAGACCGATTGGACATTTATGGCAGAGGAGATCAAGGGTTTGGATGACGCGCAGCAACAGCTCTGGGCGCAATGGATGATCAATTGGCAGAAATATATCACCAAGCATCTCAAGCCCGAAAAACCTGTCCTCTTTTGGGAAAAAGAAGTAAGCGAAGAACAGCAGAAACAGCTGACGCAGTACCTGCGGGTCCAAGAGAAAGAGTGGGATTATTTTCACTGCCTTTCGGCGGCTATCTACGCCCTGCGACAGATGGGTTATGTGCGCCGTGCTTGCTCCGTTCGAGACATCACCCGATGGATGACCGAGCAGTTGGTCAAGGACTATTCCAAGAAGAATAACCACGACCAGTTTGTCCGTGCGTGGAAGGAGTTGGGACGCTATTCTCCGGAGGTCAAAGAGGTCGTTGAGAAGCTAAAATCCTATGGAATCACACATTTAGGAAGCAAATTGTGAAAAATTGGTAACATTTATCCGGGACACGCACAAAAAAACGACCCCAAATGGAGTCGTTTCTTTGTGGTGCCAACGGGAATCGAACCAGTGACCCTAAGGGTGGGCGATTCGGTTGGCAATCACATTGGCTTCCTCCCTATTCTCATAGGTTTAACAATGTTCTTGTTTTGGCAATCTCGGACGACTGTGTGCCGTCCTCGTGCCGATTGAGAATAGGTAGGATCATCCTCGGCCATCGTCACACCACTTAAAACTGCTGTGCCGATTTTGTGCCGATTTTTTTGTCTTATAATTAAGGGCAGGCTTGTATTTGCCTGCCCTGTGGTGCCACCGAGAATCGAACTAGGGATGCTATCGGTGGCAGGTTGGGCAGTGAGACAGGATGAAATCTGCCTTATTCTCAATAGTTTATAATTTCAATGTTCACGCACTCACACGGCATTTATGTGCCGTATTCGTGCCGTTTTGCTTTTTCTCACGGTCCCGCGCGCATAATACGCGCGCCGGACTATTGGGGAAGAAGTATCTGCAGGAACTCTTTAGCGTTGTTCAGGTGACGACGCTCCAGATATCCGGGGTCGGCGTAGCCTGTTCGGAAGATGTACACCAGGTTCTTCGACTTGCGTGCTGCAGTCGTTTCCTCGTCGATGGTGTATGTCTCGTTCTTTGTCCCTGTATCGAGGATGTTCAGCAGCGCATCGACGGAGCGCAACGCTTCTTCCGGTGAGTGTCCGAGCACGAGGGAGAACGTCAGGGGATTAAACTTACTGGCGCACTTCAGACTGAAGGCGTAGTAGGTTCCGTCTTGGGCGTAGATCATTTTGACATACTGGTCGGTGATGCCGCCGACATACTCGGTCTTGTATGAACCCTGCGAGACGGGTTTAATTTCTGCGTGCATGACACTGATGAGCGACATTGCCACAATGACCAAGAGCGTTTTTCTCATAGGCTATTATTTTTGGGTTTCTGTTTGGCTTCGGCTTTGTAGCGCCGGAGAAGTTCAGAGAGGTTTTCGATGATCTCATCCTTCTTTTTGCACTCCTCACAAGTGGGGTTGATGCTGTCCTCCGGGATGTACCGTATGGGGTACGTGAGTGCATCGACGATGGAAATTCCCATCGCTTCACAAATTTCTGAAGTCTTCCGGAGGCTTGCATCGTTGTCAGAGCTCAGCCAAGTGCTCAATGCGCTCTCCTTCATTCCACACTCGAACGCGATTTGTTTCTGTGAAAGCCCGCGTTCCACGATGATTGCTTTAAGATTTTTCCTTACGTTAATCATACTGCAAAGTTAGTTAAAAAATTTGACATATAGGGTTAATAAAAATGATAAATTTTCAGTTATTATAACATAATCTTCATTAAAAACTGAATAAAAATGCATAAAATTCAATTTTTATTGAAGAAAAATTTGCATATATGAAATATTTGTTGTACTTTTGCAGTCGAAAATAAGTTTTGCGTGTGCAAAGTTAGTTATATTTGAACAAAGTTGCAAATAAATTCATAATAAAATGACAAAGTTTGAGGAATTTTATCAAAATTTACGCGTAAAAGACTCTGATCCTGTGCGATGTGAGGTAGAAAAGCACGTTTCGCCGGTGTCCTTTCTGAACTGGAAGCGCGGTACATTTGAGCCGGATGCGCGTTGGTGGCCGATCATCAATGACATCGCGGTGAAGTATGGATACCCGAAACCTTATACGTTGTAGCTATGTACAAGTCCGAGACGCTTAAGAAGGATGCTACCACTCGTGCTGCCGGCTTTCTGAATAAGATAGATAAGGTTGTTCAGAACACGAAAGGCTTCAGCGAGCTAACGGCAGCTATCATGGATACCGCTACCGTGGTGCTGGAGCAAGCGATGAAGGATTCTTACTTCAAGGGGTTACGGGACGCGGCATTGGTATATGAGGATAAGGAGGATTTGCAAAACCTAAAGGACGCGATACATAAGGCGTCTGAAGAATTAAATAATTAATGTCTAAAAACTAAAAGTTATGGATGAAAAGAAAATGATTGAGGTCATGAATGTGATTATTGAATCGTTCATGTCCGTTGTGAATGAGTATGACCTGAGTCCACAGGAATCAATCACGTTTATTACGGCTGGCACTACCGCTTTTGTTATTGATGCTTGCAAGAAGTTTTACTCGAACCCCGGGAAGGCAATTCTTGGCAGCTGTACAGTGATGTGTAGCGCTTTTATGGATGCTATCCAAAAGATAGAAGATGAGGAAGGAGGCAAGTGATGGCAGTGTACATTATTAAATGGATGGGTGACTGGCAAGGCACCGCCATTGAGCGTAAACTAAAGGATTACGTTCACTCCAAGTACTCGGATCAAGTTTGTTCGTCAGCAGCGGTGCGGGCAGTCTATCAGGATATCTTGAGAGAGCGCGACCGGTTGTGTGAGATTGCGCCTCGGTGCAAGAAGCCGATGGTGAGGTTGGAGGAGCCGGGATTGATTGGTGATCAGTTCTCTATCCGATTGAATGATGAGAATGGTGTGGGCAACCGGGCATTGATCGTGTTGAAGCCTACCAACACCCTGTTTATCGCAGAGGGAGAGCAGCTGTTCGATGCTGTTGATGACACAACCGAGGTGAAAGGAGGCGCACAATGAGTAGGCTTAATAAGGAGACGGATTACAGTGAACACCAGTCCTTCGTGATGCTGGAGACAGCCAAGCTGCTCAAGAAAGCAGGGTTCAGTTGGAAAGTGCTTACTTATTATCAGGAAGGCACGCTGATGACCAACGGCGAGCCGCGCGAGTTAGACAATCGCGAGATACATGGTATCCTAGAGGAGAAGGATTATAACCACTTCTATGAGCTTGAGGATCGTAAGCACTGGAAGCGAGACCGTGAGTATTTCTCCTGTCCTACGTTGGCAGTAGCGCAGCGGTGGCTTAGAGAGGTGCACCATATCTACGTGGAAGGCGGCTATATCCGCAGGCGGGATAGTTTCGGTACTATTGTAATCCGTCAGAAGTGTACGGACGAGCGGCTTGGGTTATCATTCGAGGATGGCATGGTGTGCGAGTTTAGCAGCTACGAGGAAGCCGTTGAGTACGGAATTACATTTGTTGTTGAAACTTTATTGGAACTTGGGTATGGCAGCGGTAAGTAGATGGCATTATGATATTGACTTCAAGACTCCGGATGGGATGCTCGATATGTCTCAGACGCTGAGTTACTTCGACAGAACCGAAGCGGAGAAGGAGAAGGATCATCTGATTATGAACATGCAGCGCGTAGGTTGTACGGACATCAAGCCGTATCTGCGGGAGATAAAGCAGTATGTACCTGATAAGGAGGTTGTATGAACATGATAGTTGTTGGGGGTAGGAACTGCGGCAAGGAACTTGCCTTCGAGCGGATGGTTGAGTTAGCTCACTCGCTCGGTAAGAACATTCTTATTGTGTCGAAGGACTACCCGAAAATGAATATAATAGATTTAGGTTATGGCAGCAACGATTGAGGAAGTGCAGGAGCAGATGTCGAAGATGGCTCGCTCCACCAACGCCGCAAAGGTTTCCATCGGTTGGGAGGCTACAGAAGGCGGTTACTTTGAAGTAGTGTATTACATTAAAAAGCCACGCAACAAATGATTATGGATAAGCAGAAGCAAGAAGAGTTGCGCGACCAGTTGGTCGGCTTGATACAGGATTTCGTCTTCACCGAAGACCTTGAGCCTGAGGACGCTCAGAAGGTTGTCGAGGATGCTTTTGTAGATTGGATGGGCGAACGGGTCTTGGATGTACACCGCGACCCTGAAAAGCGATATCATTATATAGACGACATCTGCGACGGTCTATCCGGAAGGATATGGGCAGAGAGTTGTTTAGTTCTGGAAAGACGAGCGGAAGGAGGTAAAGCATGATAGTCACAGCGAACATAATTCCGTCGAAGCATCCGGTATGGGCGCTACGGATGCTGGCTAACCTGCCCGTCGAGAGGGAAGTGGAACTGCCGGACGAGAAGTTGGAGCAGGTCAAGACTGCTATCAATCAGTACTTGCAGGACTTTGATTACTATGATAAGTTGCGCCGGTACTTTTGGGTGGAGCACGAAATGAGCGTCATGGAGCGTGTGTTCACTATCCAGACAATGACCGGGACACCCATCCTGTACATCATGATCAGCGACGACATGCCGAAGCCGGGCACATGTGCCGTTTGTGGCTGCAAGGAAGACAACGCTTGTGTTCATGTGGATGTTGGCCCGTGCTGGTGGATAGACAGACGCAAGATCCTCTGCAGCCACTGCGCTATTAACTTTGACTTAGCTGTTAATGAAGGGGTGTGGTGATATGAAACAGATAGTAAGATTATGGCGGTCGTTCTGGAAGTCAAGAAATGAGATAGAGCTTGAGTTTCTGATTTATGTCAGTATTATAGAGCTAATCCTTTGTGTTGGGTTGCTAGTGACGTCTATTCTCCGGAAGAATTGGGGTGAAATCATTTTTGCAGCGTTTTGCCTGGTTCTGTGGGTATCGGTATTAACTAACGTAATCAGGAGCAAGTCATGATCAGCGCAGCAATACAGCAGTTCCTGAAGGAGCATCCGGAAGCGAGAGTGCTCGACCTGTCGCTCACCTACCACTGGTACGACGAGATCGAAGCCGGTCGCAAGAAGGAAGAGTACCGGGAGTTGAAGCAGTTTTACTTCAAACGCTTGTATCTGGATTGGCACTTGAATCTTGAACAGGGTTGTTATAAAGGATGTGACGAGTTCGCATTCAATCCTAAGGAGTGTGTATTATGCAAGAAGTTCGTCGCCTTTCCTTACGATTACGTGATCTTCCATCGCGGTCGGTTCTCGCCAACTACCATGCTCGTCCAATGTGACGGCATCCGGATTGGTTACGGTCGCGAGGACTGGGGAGCCGAGCGAGGCAAACCGTATTTCGTCATTCAATTAGGGGACAAAGTATTATGACCGAGGAAGGACAGAAAGAGGTAGTGCTGCGAGCAGTGGAGGCAGCGATACGGATACGGAGGGTCGGACACCGTTATCCGGAGTGCGTGACACTCGATGAGGTGGCCGCAATCATTCCCGACGTGAACCGCTCCGCCATCATCCGGCATTTGAATCAGTTGGCCGCAGAGGATGAGATCATCATCCGACCGGCTATTAACCAACCAACTTATTACATTCGATAATTATGTTAACGAAAGAAGAATTCGATAAAGTCCTTGAGCAGCAAGCAGAAGATCTCAAGGCGCATGTTGAAGAGTATATAGACTCTAAAATGGGTGAGGGTTCCGATGAGGACACGCGGCGCGTCTTCCCTCTGGCACTCTTCCAATACTCGGCTCGGTTACTGCTACATTCGTTAATCGACAAATGCCCGGATAGACTGGAAGCGGACTTTATGAAGATGCTAGCGAAGAATATCAGTCTCTTTGTGAGGGCATGGAACATGACGTCGGCATTACTATCTGATCGAGCAAAGCAATGAGCGTGGGAACATTTAGCACAGCGTATCATCGGGCTCTGGAAGGTTTATACAAGCTTGGGTACTACACCGAGAGCGCGTCGACAAACCCAGAGGCACAGCATCTGAGGCATCCAACCGGAGGCGATGTATGGGTGACAGAGCTGCCGGAACACAGTGCTATCAAGGTGGAGATACGCAGGAATGGGTACCGTGTTGATCAGTTTGTCAGTATGCAAGAGTTGGTCTGCATCGACCCTATGCTACTTGACTACATGATGAAAGTAGTGATTATGAAATTAGAGGGGGCTTTGGAGCCCTTACATATACCGCAGATGATATGAGAAAGGCAGAACGTAAGCGTCTCCGGGAGTATTACTTCCAAAAGTGCGTGTTCTGGGCAGGGCATAGGTTCTTTCTTCGGAATAGAGACTTGGCACGCAAGCAGTCCTTCCCCGATCCAAAGAACGATATGGAGCGGGCATATTATGAGATACTCAAGATTGCTCAAGACACAGTCTGGGTGGAGGCCTACACAGAAGCATGGTTTTGGTACTACGGTGTTGACCATTTGGATGTGAAAGCGTTTATGCCGGCGAAAGGAAAAGTATCGAGCAAGACGATACAAGTGAAACGAATTGATCTTTGAAGAATATGAAGACTCCATTAACATATTACGGAGGGAAGCAGCGTTTGGTCAAGACCATACTGCCGATGATACCGGAGCATAGGGTTTATATAGAGCCTTTCTTCGGCGGTGGTGCGGTGTTCTTCGCCAAGGAGCCGTCTTATCTGGAGGCGATAAACGATATCAACGACAACATCGTCACGTTCTTCCGGGTGTGCCAGGACGAGCGCTCATTCCAAGAGTTGAACAGCAGGATCCAGTCCACGCTATTCAGCGAAGCTCTGTTCCTGCAGGCTAAGTCTATTTGGAATGGCTTCTGGCCGGCTAATGACATCGAGAGGGCATGGGCAACATGGGTGTGCTGCAATTACGCTTTCAATGCGACGCCATACGGCGGCTGGAAATGGGATATGGGTACCGCAGGCAGTCATTCCGGAGTAGTGGCAGCTAACAAGCGAAACGCTTTCACGGAAGCGGTGTTTGAACGGCTGAAGCACACACAGATATCGTGCCGCAATGCGGTGGATATGATTATCGAGCGCAGCAGCAAGGACACGTTCGCCTATATTGATCCGCCGTACATCGGTAGCGACCAGAAGCACTATCACGGCTATCGTGAGTCCGATTTTGCGGAGCTGCTTTATGTACTGGCCGACGGGTTCGAAGGTAAGTTTATACTATCCACCTTCACCAATGACCTCATCCTCGACGCGGCGGAGCGATATCATTGGACCATCGTCCGGAAGGACATGCCGATGACCGTCGCCAACCTGCGGATAAAGTCGGAAGGCCCGAATAAGAGACGGAAAGAGGAGTTGCTCGTATTTAACTACGAACTTCCTACCGATTTTGAAAACAACCAATTAAAACTATACGATTATGAACATTGAAGTATTTAGAGAAGGTATGGCAATAGTTGCCGACATCGAACATCTGAAACGCCGTCTGACGGCTTTCATCGACCAGAACGCGGAAGGTCCGGCAAACCTGATGGTAATGGCTGCCGCTCACGAATTGAGCATAGCGGTGGACAAAGCCGAGAACCGAGAGTTCCGCAGACTTGCCAAGAAGCATCCGGAGATGGTTGATGCCGTGCTTAAGTCCGGAGAGGTGACGAGAGAGCAATTAGACCGTTGCTTCCCCGGATGGGATAAGGAAGAGGAGCCGGAAGGCAAAAAGGAAGAGGAGGAAGTGTCCTTCGAACCTGTGAAGTAATCATTGACATACAGAGGTTAGGCTCCTATTAAGACGGAGCGAGATATAAGGCTGCCAAGGGTGGGAATCCCAAAGGCGCTGTGAACGGAGATAAAACCCTGCCACGCAGCGTTTCGCGTCGCCCACCGGTCAAACCCTCAGTTTGGCTGCAGCCGAAAAGCCCGGACTCGCCTCTGTTAACCAAAGTTCACGGAGTTGTGAACTTAATTGCAATACGTTGCGATATTTTTTCATGGTATTAGACTGAAGGGGCTGGCAGTCCGTGAGGATAGCCACCCGAAACGGGGTAGGTTCAGCTGACCCTGGCCTACTTCACAAAAGTGTGAACTATTAACATTATTAACGTCTTAAACTAAAAGCAAAAGCGTATGGTAAAGAAGAAATCAAACATCCGACCGCTCACTCACAAGGAGGAGCAGGTCATTAAGAAACAGATTGAGAAAGCCGCTGCGTTCACCCCTGCCGAGGTGCGTGACGCAATCGAAGCGCAACCGCTGGGTGCGATTGCAATGACCGTCGCCGTGAATCTGAACTACGAGCACTTCGTTGAGGTGTTTGAGAAGAAGATGGAAGCGATGATCAAGAGCATTAAGACTCCGGAAGAACTGGAGAAATGGCGTGACGGTTACCGCAAGGCGATGGAGAACAGCTTCCAGCGCGAAATGGCGGTGTACTGGTACACGATGGGCGCGTCGCACCACGACGAGATCGTGCAGAGCGTCATCAATCTGAAGGAAAACGAAACCAACGAGGGAACGGTTGGGCAGTGATTAAGAATCGGGGGCGGACACCCTCTCCGTCCCCACATTTATCAGTCTAATATGTTGGGAAAAATAGAATTGCTGTGCGTTACGAAGATGGACACAGCGGATGGTAATGAGTATAGAGCACATTTGTTGTGCAGTAGTCGTGATGACGGTCTGGCCGTTGCGTCTAAGATAGAGAACCGTGGGAGTATCAGTGGCATAGAGTTCGTTCGTGTGTCATTCCTGCCAACCGTCCGGAACAAACAGGGAGACTATGTCTTTACTACGGATGTGTTTATTGATGTCAGGGACAACGAAGGCCTCGACTATATGGATGCGATGACGAATATCGCATGGGAAGTGAACTGCCAAATCCAATGATGCCATGGACGAGGAGAAGAAAAAGAGTTACCTGCAGGAACGGGTGTTTGACCTGTGCGGTCTGACCCGTGAGCAGGTGTCGCTTCCCTTGAAGTGGCATAACAAGCCGGCAGAGTGGCACGACCCGGACGACTTCGACGAGAAGATCGGCATGGGTCGCCTCTACCTCGCCGACAACGGAGAAGGCACGATGGTACCGCAGTGGCCGCTCTTCCAGTCCGACCAGGATGACAACATCCGGATGTACCCCTACACCCTGGACGGGAAGCTCATCTCGTACACTCGAGATAAGCAGCCCAAGTACAGCGACGGTGAGGTAGAGGATTTCTACTTCATCACGCGTCTCAGTCCGGCGAACTGGGCGGAAGCCAAGAAATCCGACTCGCAAGCCGGCAAGTACCGTTACCCGGGCGGCGAGACGAAGAAAGGCACATACCCGTTCTTCCCGCCGGAGCTGTACCGCAAGTATCTGAAGGGCGAGCATATCGAGACCGTGATCCTCACCGAGGGCTACATGAAGGCGATGGTTGCCTCTGTTCATGACATGGCAGTCATCGGACTCGGTTCGGTCACGCTCTACAAGGACGGCAAGACCAAGCAACTCTATCCGGATATCGTGCGGTTCCTCAATACCGTCAAGCCGGATAACATCATCATCCTGTACGACGGCGATTGCACCAACCCGTGGCGCACCGGCGGCAAAGAGACATGGCGAGAGACGCCCGACCTGTCGAAGCGTCCGCAGTCGTTCATGTCCTCGCTGCTCCGCCTCAAGGACTTGCTGCTGGAGTTCAAGAACGCCCAGGGCAATCCCTGCGAGCTGTTCTTTGCCTATGTCAATAAGATGCAGGACGACGAGGAGATAGAGGACGAGCGTACCGGCGAGAAGATCATCGTCAACAACAGTCCCAAGGGCCTTGACGACCTGATTGTCGATGAGCACTACAAGACGGAGGTCGAAGCGATTGCCGACGACCTCAATCATCCCGGACGCACCGGCATCTATTTCGTCAAGAAGAACCTGCGTACCTGCAACGACGGTAACATCCGCACCATCTTCCATCTGGAGTCACCGGAAGCGTTCTATAAGGAGTGGGAGCCGCAGATCAAGAATCACGAGTTTCGCTTCAAAGGCGCTACTTACCGTTATCTGGAGAGCGAGAAGAAACTGGTGCAGCTGCTGGACCAATCGCTCAAGGACTATGTCGCCATCGGCTCGGAGATAGTGCTGGTGACGGAGAAACCGATACCGGGCGCCAAGTCGGGCACGGTGCAGGATTTCTATACCATCGCCGATAAGGTCATCAATGCGCAATGCGGCAAAGGCACCTCGGAGAAGCTGTACAAGTACAAGCATTTCATCTCGACCACCGTAGAACCCGACCATATCAATTTCAGCCGTGAGATAATCAACAGCATGGGTTACCGGTTCTACAACATCTATTCGCCGCTGCCGTCCAAACCGGTGCAGGGCAAGTGGCCGCACATCGAGAAGCTGCTGCGTCAGATCACGAAAGAGTATCCGGAGGACACCTTCCATTACTACGAGATGCTGCTGGACTGGATCACCATCGCGTACTTCTATCCTCGCGAGTTCCTGCCAATCATCATGCTAGTCAGCCGTGACCGCGCTACCGGTAAGACTTCCTTCCTTAACCTGCTCAAGGCTATCTTCGGCAACAATACCGTTATCGGCGATAACAACCTGCTCGATACGAACTTCAACTCCATGCTTGCCGGCAAACTGATTGTCGGCATCGATGAGTCGTGCCTGGGCGAGAATAAGGCGGTCGGCGAGAAGCTCAAGTACTTATCGACCACCCGCACCATCCTCGTCGAGCGGAAGGGTAAGGATAAGCAGGAAGTGCCGTCGTTCCTCAAGTTCGTGTTGTGCTCGAACGAGGTGCGCAAGGCCGTGTTCATCGCCAAGGATGAGATACGCTTCTGGGTGATGCGTCTGACACCATGGCCGGAGGCTGGAGAGCATATAGAAGGCGACGATGAGACTAAGAACTACTCGGAGTTCATCGAGGAGGAAGTACCGGCATTCCTGTACTTCCTGCAGAAGCGGTTCAACTCCAAGCAGATGTTCGTCCCGCAACGGGAAAACAACAGCCGCATGTGGTTCGACCCCAAGCGCATCTATAACGACGACCTCGCGACCATGATGGCGGGTACTGCGTCCAACTTCGAAGGCTCGCTCATGTCGTTCCTCGAAGAGATGTTCAAGGATACCGGCGCGATGACGCTGGAGTTCGATACCGATTATATTCAGAAGTATGTACCGGATGCAGCGCGTAAGGACCAGCAGTACATCCGCAATCTGCTCTCCGACATGCCTGGCGTGACCAAGTCCAAGGACAGCCACAAGGTGCGCTTCGCCATGCGTATTACCGAGGACGATAAGCGCAACGGCGCCAAGGAGGATGTCGGCACCGTCTATTGGGCACGGGAGAGCAAGCAATGCCGTCCGTTCATCTTTAATGCGGAGTACTTCGTCTCGCCGGCCGACCTGAACGAGATGAAGCAACGCAAGGTCAAAGCCGACTCTGCCGCCGCGCAGTCCGGACAGAAGGATACGCAATCAGATTTACCGTTCTAATATGGATGTAGTTTATGTAATAGGCACTGGCAGCAAGTGGGACAACAATGAGCTGCGCTACTCGTTGAGGAGTATAGAGAAGTATGGTCAGAATGTGGACCGAGTGATTATCGTCGGCTATTGCCCGGAATGGGTGAATAGAGATATAGTTGAGTACATTCCTGCAGAGGATGAGACGAAAGTACCGGCTATCAATGTATTCCGGAAGATAAGCAAGGTGTGGGGTAAGGTCTCCGGACACTTCCTCCTGTTCAACGATGATGTATTCCTGAAGGGCCCGGTTGACTTGAATCGGTATCCGGTCTATTCGAAAGGCGATATGCCTACGCCGTTATCGGTTCGGACTATTCACTTCGGCGATAAGCGCTACACGAATATGCTGCTTGCAACTGCCGATGTCATGCGCCGGAATAGTCTCGGCACTACGATGTATTCCCATCACGCGCCTCTTCATTTTGATTATCGTGCGTATGTGATACTTGAGTTAGCCGGTGTATGGAAGGAACTCGAAGCAAGCGAGCGAGGTCTATCGATGGCGAACCTGATGGTGTCCGCATATGTCAGCCTCGATAAGGTTCCTACCGTTCCCCGGTGTGATGTAAAGCTTCATCACCTCAATACTCCGGAGGATCTGAAGGAACTCGATGGCACGGATATCTTCTCGATCTATGACACGGCTATCCATACCGGAATAGCCAATTATCTGGAGAAACTCTTCCCATCGAAGTGCCGATTTGAGAAATAATTCCATTTTTATAGCAGTTTGTTGATAAGTTAATGTTGTCTATTGTGTTCCGGTGGGACAATCGCACTCGCGGTTGCCCCACTTTTTTTGTGCCTAAACCATCCTAAAAGCATCCTATCGACATCCTAAAACCATCCTATTTGCATCCTATTCGGTCGTTCTACGTACGCACGCGAGGGGGTGCGTTTTTCCTCTTTATGTATAGTTGCCGGTCGTGGAGGTAGTGTTGTACCTTTGCAGCCGGAAATTAAAATTTGTGCGTTATGGCAAAGAAATTTGACTTGAAATTGAAAGGTTACGTAGGCAGTTGGGATTTCGATTCCGACTATGTTGACTATGTTCTGGATAAAGCAGCCGACAAAGAAGTGTCGGTACTCATTGACTCGCTCGGTGGTTCTGTCGCTACCGCCCTGTCTGTTTCCTCTGCATTTGCTAACCATGGTAACGTGCATGTCTATTATCGAGGCATGAACGCGAGTGCCGCTACTATCGCATCGATGGGAGCCAAGCACATCGCCATCGAGAAGAACGCGATGTACCTCGTTCACAAGTGCAGTTTTCCCATCTTCGAGTGGTCCGCTCTCAATGCCGACCAGCTGAAGGAGAAAGCAGCGGAGTACATGAAGACCGCTGCCGATGCGGAGAAGATTGATCTGACCATCGCCACCGCGTATGCTGACCGGTGCAAGAAGCCGGTGAAAGATCTTCTCGACCTGATGCGCGAGGAGAAATGGCTGACCGCACAGGAGGCATTGGATTGGGGCTTCGTGGATGAGGTAATCGACAGCACCGAGGATGTCAAACTCACGCAGACGGTTGCTAACGCGATGGCCGCTGCCGGTATTCCTCTTCCGGATAACATGCCGGTCGAGGCGGACGGTTGGCTCGCGCAACTGGAAGCGATGTTCAAGAAATGGTTCGGCAAGAAGGAGGCTGCTACCGCACAGGCTGTAGCGGAACCGGATGCCAAGCCCGATAACTCAATTCAATCAACTGTTATGAAAAAAGTATTTCTGATGGTAGCAGCTGTATTGGCTGCTGCGAACCTCAAGGCTCTGGAGGAGCCGAATGAGGGCGGCAGTTATGCTTTGGATGAATCTCAGTTGCAGGCTCTGGAAGATTCCTTGGCTCAGGCTAAGGCAGACAAAGAGGCTGCAGAGGCTGCTAAGACAGCCGCAGAGACCGCCAAGGCAGATGCCGAGACGAAGTTGGCAGCAGCCGAAGCCCGTATCGCGGAGCTTGAGGCTCGTCCGGCTGCCACGGCAAAACCGGTAGTGGAAACGGGTGAGCAGAAGCCTGCCAACGAGGAGCAATCTCCTGCAGAGGCATTGGCAGCCACGCTCGCCAACGCTCGCCAAATGCTGGGAAAGTAACCTAATTATTAACCTCTTAAAATTACACACACATGTCTGTAGGTAAAATTACTGGAGAGCAGCTTCAAGCGTATCAAGAGGCTGCTACCAAATGGCGCAAGGAATTCCTTGCATTGCCCGTTACCGGCTTGGAGGAGATTCTCCCGTATGTAAGCGTCCGCTATGGCATCCGCTACAAGGAGACCGTCGGATCACTGTCGCTCGATGCGCAGTTCCGTCCGTACAAGCACGACATCAAGTCGGGTAAAGACGCTGCGCTTGCGTTCCGCGAGCTGGAGACCTTCATGGGTGCAGTGGACTATGAGTTCGAGCCGAACTCTGTCGCTACCATGGTTATCGGTCAGAAGGCTGCGACCAAGGGCGAAGCGATGAAGAATGCAGAGATCGTCAAGGCTGTCCTCGTCGAAATCTGTAAGAAGTTGAGCGAGAACCTCAACGCAGTTCTGTGGAGCGCTGTCCGCAAAGCGAACGGTACGACCACGGCTGACCTGTTCAACGGATGGGACACCATCACGGCTAAGGAGATCACCGCCGGCAACATTGCCGAGGGTAAAGGTAACTACGTCGTCCTCGAAGACGCTATCGACGAGACCAACGCTGTAGATGTTCTGAAGGGCATCTATCGCAAGGCTAACCGCGAGCTCCGTCGTCAGAAGACGATCATGTTCGTAACCCAGGACATCCTGGACGCTTACGAGGATGCTTACTTCGCTACTCACGCGGCAACGCCGTGGGTGAAGGGCTTCGAGCAGCATATCCTCGAAGGTTCGAACGGTCGCTGCGAACTCGTAGCGCTGTCGAGCAAGGAGGGTACCTCGTACATCCACCTGACCACCAAGGAGAACATGCTGATTGGTGTGGACCTCATGTCCGACACCGAGAGCGTGACCATCGAGCATTTCAGCGCCTTCACGCTGGAGTATGTTGCGACGATGTTCTTCGGTGTAGAGTTCGAGTCCATCGATCCTCGCCGTCTGCTCGTTGCAGCGCTTGCTGAAGGAAGCGGCTCGGGTTCCGGCAGTGGTAGCGGTAGCGGTTCCGGTTCGGGCAGCGGCTCGGGTTCCGGAAGCGGCCAGTAAAAGTTAACGCATCTCTCCGGACACTGTTCCGGAGGGGTGCTAATGTGTAACCTCTTAATTCATTGAGAATATGCCTAAGAATAATTGTTCCCCTGTTGAGGGTTCGTTGCACTGGTGCGAGGGCAAACCCGTCCTCCCCGGTATCCGCCGTCGTATCTACTACACGGCGAAGTCGAACATTGCTGTTTGGCCGCTTCTGCCGGTAGATGCGAACGGTCGTCCGACCTCTGCCGTGCTGCAAGGTTCGTTCCAGATGGCAGCGGACAAGGTATTCCACTACATCGATGTTCTCGTTGACAAATCCGGATTGACTTCGGAGGCTCAGGGTGAGAAGCCGAGCCAGACGCAGCTCAACAAGATTACCGCCGTTCACCCGGCAGTAGATGAGCAAGCGTCCCTCGCGGCAGCTTACTTCAACAACAACGACATCGTTTCGCTCGTTCAGGATATGGACGGTAAGTTCCGCATGGTGGGTAACGAGAAGTGGCAAGGTAACGCTACCGTTGCGCAAGACAACGGCCAGGGCGCAACCGGAACGGCTTCCACCACCGTCAACATCGAGCATACCGACCTCATCCCCGCTCCGTTCTACGAGGGCGAGATTGTCACCGAGGACGGTGTCATCAACGAGCAAGGCAGTGGTAGCGGTAGCGGCAGCGGTGCAAACAGCTGATGACGCTCCCCGTTGACATACCTGTGTCGTCTTCCGTGTCGGAGGTCCTCGATACCGTATCCATCCGGGAAGGAGGATTCTCCGACATCTTGCATTCTATTGGGGATGCCAAGCCGGTGAAGGACTTGTTTGCGGAAGCCGGGCCACGCAAAGCCTGGCACGCCGAGCACGCCGATGTGTTGGCACGATGCGACCTGAGTGAGCAGCATGTTCACCTCTTCCCCAAGGTAGGCCTGCGTATCATCGCCGTCTGGAAGCGTACCGTCAAGGGTCCGACCCTTGCGGACATCAAAGCGGACGACGGCATGGTGCCGGTCTTCAGCAACTCCCTCGCGCCGGTCATCCGGAGTGTGCTGGGCGAAAACCTCTCTTCCGGAGGGTTCGCCGTCATCACCACTCCGCGCCGGAGGCACAAGGAACGCAACTTCGCCTGTATGGTGGCGGCGTCCCTCGCGCAGAACCTCGGCATACCGTACCGCGAGGATGTAGCCATCGCCCGGACCAAGCAGCGCATCGGCGTGGACTTTGAACCGGGCAACATACCGCCGGAGACGAATCTGATCTGCTTTGATGATTTCGTGACCACCGGCAGCACCCTCGGAGCGATGAACCGCCTACTCGCTCCACTGGGCAAGAACATCTTTTATATCGTAGGCGTGGACAATCAATAGGCTAACCCCTATAGGTTGGATACATAAACCCCCAGGGGTTTGGGTATCTTTCCCCCGGGGGTAGCAAAAACAGAGTAATTATGGACGAGAAATTAACCAAAGAGCTTCAGCAGTGGCTCAATACCGATGCTGAGAAGAGAGATATCGCGACCGGCGTCCGGCTGGTGCGCGTATTGGTACGCAATCAGATACTTGCCAACGGCTTCGAGCGACTTCCCAAGAAATACATGAAGACCGTCGAGTACCAGCTGAACAAGTTCCTGCCGATGCGGCTGGCCAAGGTGACGCACGAGGATGTCGTCCGGATGTCCGGCAAAGCGACACTCATCGCCTCGCAGCGCAAGCTCAATGCACCGCTGCCCGGTAAGGACAAGACGCCGGTACTCAAGCGTATCGAGAAGACGGAGGATTTCAAACTCGGTAAGCGTCCGGACCACAACCGTCTGCCGGAGGAGATTCAGGCTCTCTATTCCGAGAACCTCTCCATCATGCAGAACATGCGAGCCTGCCATGCGCAGCTCATCCTCCTCTCCCTGCCGGAGAATCAGTCTTCCTGTCCGGATGGCGACCGCTATCCGTTCGTCAAGGAACTGATTGATCTGGACCAGCGCTACCACGCCAACTGGCAGAAGTACGACACTTATCCGCCGGTGGATGACGAGCAATAAGGCAGTTGACAGCGTCCTTTATCCGTTATCCCAAGTGCCCCTGCAAGCGTATCTGACCAATACGCTGCAGGTGGCGGATGTGGTAGAGTGGGCAATGGCTCAGATGCCCGGCAAGGTGCACCTGCGGCAGACTTCGTTCTCGATATCCGAGGAGTTCGTCCGTCGCTTGTGGCACATGCAGCGCTCCGGCAAGGTGAGTGAGGTCGAGTTAGTCCTGGATCACAAAGCCACCAACAAGACTCTCCGTCTGTGGCCGTTTCTCGTTCAGACTATCAACCGGCTCTATCTGGCCGACAATCATTCCAAACTCATCCTGTTGGAGAGCGATACCGCCGGAGAGGTGACGCAGGTCGCCATCATCACCAGTCAGAACCTGACGCGAGGCAACCGGCACGAGTCCGCTATCATCACTACCGATATCGGCGTCTTCCGGAAGCTCGAAGCCTCGTTCCTCGATATACGCGACCACCACGCCGTTCCGCTCCGGGAATTGTTTAACATCAAAATGCAATCCTAATGGCTCAGCGAATCCATATCACTACCCTGCGCGAAATGCTCAAGCGCCCCGACCCCGTGGACTTGGTCGTCGTTACCAAGGATGGCCGGGTGCTCGCGCTCAATAACTGCGTCGGACTCAAGTTCGACCTGTACAAAGGCACACGCCGGATCAAGATGCTTGACTCCGGACAGATTAGAACAGTGCGCGATATCCTCATCCTCTCCGTCAATGGCTGTGAGGTGATGATTTGAGCGTTCTACCTATAACGCTGCCGGTGTTCTACCTACAACGCTTCAGGTGTTCTACCTATAACGCCCCGCGGTGTTCATGCGTAGACGCAATCCGTGTGTTTTTTGTCCCCGTTTATTAAGTGTTAACTTTGCAACAAATTTATAAGCTATGATATTTCTGTCAGGTGTAAATAATTTTCTTCGTGAGTCGGTTTCCGGTCAGGAATCCGGATGCGACCACATCGTCTTGCAAGTCAAGCAAGGCTCTACGAAGATATTCGAGGCTACCAGTCGGAAGATTGGTTCCTATTATGAGTTCCCCGGAATGGACGAACTGATAAAAGCACACATGCTTCAGAACAATCTTTCCGTCTTCTCTGCATCTGCGGTATATTTTCCGTGTGACGCTTCCGGTTGTCAGGTCGATACCTACACCAAGACTTTAGCAGTCATCTATACCGGTGCGGAACTCCGCAAGCCGGGCACGCTTACCGCCGATGTCTTTGCTTCCGTCTATTTCCTGACACATTATAAGTCCGCCTGGACTACTCCGAGCGAATCATACCTGCTCAATTACTATGCGGCATCCAATGAGAATTACACCATCGTCCGCACTTTCAAGGATGGCACAACGGCTACGGCCACCGGCACAGCTACCGCCGGTACTTCCAGTATCCCCGTGAACTATCTGACGGACTGCGTGAGTGCCGTCGTGACGATGGGTAGCCGTACCTTCACGCTCTATTTCCTTGACATAGATATCGCAGAGCGCTTCCAGTTCCGGAATGCGTTCAATGCGCTGGAGAGTGTCGTCTTTCCGGCGGCCACCACCGAGGCTCCCAAGACAGAGTACGAGACCGCCCAGCAGGAGAATGTGCTGCAGCGCTATGATATCGAGGAGCAGCTGGAGGTCAAGATCCAGACACCGCCGCTTCCGGAGTTCATGCGTCAGACGCTGCTCGATATGTGCCGGTCGCATTATGTCGAGCGCCTTGATTCGTATCGTGCCGGTAGCACTAACTATCAGGTGTACAGTCCTGTAATCATCAAGGAGTATAAGTTCGATAAGTCCAATGAGCCTAACAAGCCGCTCGTCCTCGAACTTACGCTCCAGTATAGCAATACCAAGCGCAATAGCGCAATCGAATTCGGTTAATGGCAGAGGTTCAGACCATAGAAGAAAGGCAGAAGTACGTCGAGGCGTGGAACACCACCATGACGCAAATCTGGCAGGAGCGCATCATCAAGCTCGGTGTGTTCGAGGCCCCGCGCCGGAAACAGCGTGCCGGGCAACCGCACTTGCTCGATAGCCTCTTGTACTTCCCCGTGAAGCACGACGACATGTATATGGAACTCGCGCTTCATTTCACCTTTCCGGAATACGGTCTGTTCCAGGATCGCGGTACCGGGCGAGAGAAAGCGCTCGGTAATCCGGGCGACATAGGCGAGACCACCAAGTCCGGACGAGCACGCAAGTTCCGTGAGGTCCGTCCCTGGTTCTCCATCAAGTACTACGCCTCTATTATGAACATGAAGGACTTTATGGCTCGCTCGATACGCGACCAGTTCGTCGGTATGCTATCTACTACATTCGATAATCTCAATCTCAAAATGGCTAAGGTATGAAAAAGGTAAGAATTGATTGGAGCCGCTTCCCGTGGCACAGCCTCGTGTTCGTGCTCACTACCGCCGCAATGATTGGTCTCGGCGTGGCAGGGTTCATAGTACCGCCGCTCGGCGTTATAGACCCGTCCGTGTTCAAGTACGGCAGTCTCTTGTGTGTGCCGCTCGTGGTGTCCCAAATAAGACCCGTCCTGCAAGAGGCACACTATTTCAAGGCTTCTATCGGCAATGCTTCGGTGGAGGCTGGCAATGGTAAGCACCAACCCGCGTCCGACCCGCCCCTGAACGAGTAAAGAAAAACCCGCTGCCTGCGGTTATAGGCAACCCGTTGTTGTAAGATTGTTTGGTTTCAATGTTGAGTCGGGGAGTTTTATGGTTTGTACCCGACTCGGAGTAAGGGAGTAGTCGCGAGACTGCCCCCTTATTCTATGCCCTAACTCAATTCCTATAGACCTGCCAATTAGACACCCCAATTAGACACCCCGATTAGTAAACCCAATAGTAAACTTATAGTAAACCAAATAGTAAACCTAATAGTGCAACCCCATACCCATCTTGAACCTATGACCTGCCCGAACTCATAGCCTATCGAGCGAACTCAATCGTCTCGTCGAGACCCCGTCGTTCATCAGCGCGAACCTCTCTCGATGTCAACTCTCTCTCTCCGTCCGAACCTCTCTGCATATTCCGCTCAAACGAAACGCGCTCGGTTCGCCCAATCCGCAGGCAGTGCGGGGGCTCGATTGAGGCAAACAAGGGGAATTTTTTCGCAAATTCCCCCTGTGACCCCCTGATATTTCTGACTTTTCAAAATGGAAAGTGTGGAAGAAATTACATTTTTCTATCGTACGTTCCGGCTCAAAAATGCTAATTTTCGGTAAAATCAGCAAGTTAAGTGCATTTTTCTGCCCGAAAATTTGCACAGTTCAAAAAAAAGCAGTACCTTTGCACCGTCTAAGTTAAAATAAAGCAGGGCGACTGAGAGAAGTTGCCGCAAGCGAGCGGTATTTTTTATGCTCAGTCTATACCAGAATTGTAGTATCGGTTACTCCCGTGCGTTGTACTGTAATGGTCGCGCAAGCCTTGCTTTTAGGACTTAGACAACGGGTCGGTAACCGGTATTTTTATAGTCTAAATACTAAAAGCTATGTGCGAAATCAAGAAGAATGTCACGCTGCAAGCCGTGAAAGACCAACTCAAAGCCATCACCAAGTTGTTCGGCGAGGTAAGGGAAGATGAAGTAAAAGCCACTCTGGTCATGGACGACGCCTATCGGTCGGTTACTGCCATCGTTGAGGGCAAGGTACTTTGTATTAACCTTATGATGTAGGAGGGCGCAGCTATGATCCAAGTATCTATGCCGGACGAACTGACCAATGCAGCCGTCCATCGAATGTTGTCTTCCATCGCTCGCTCGGTGACTCTGAACGATAAGCCGGCGGAAATCACTTGTGTCCAAGAACCCGGAGGTGGTATGCGTCTGATCGCTGCCTTCGATACCTATTCCGGAGAGCGTTATCGCTTGCAGCTGGAGTTGACTCCGGTGTGATCCGACCGATGGTAATTTCCGGCGACGGCTCTTGAGCCGGAGCCGTAATCTTAAGGAACGTCGCTTTTTGCGGCGTTTTTTTTAACGCCCTATCCCCATTATAAGAAGTAGGAGGAGGGTAAAAAATCGCC
Source organism: uncultured Bacteroidales bacterium (assembly GCA_946406195.1). Taxonomy (GTDB): domain Bacteria; phylum Bacteroidota; class Bacteroidia; order Bacteroidales; family Paludibacteraceae; genus Colicola. The sequence continues at coordinate 5,161 of CAMJJT010000024.1, read as the reverse complement.
GATTTTTGAAAAATCCGTTTCTAAAGTGGGCAAACTGCTCTAAAATGCGACAAATCAGTAAGTTAGCGCGAAACTTTTTGCATTGATTTTGTTTCATTTTGTTTCTTTAGTGTGCAAAGTGTTTCACAATGTTTCGATATTGTTTCATTAAATGTTTCTATCTAAGTATCTATAAATAAGTAAGTTATACCCCAAGAAACAAGATTTTTCGCAAAACCGGCTTTCTATAATTTTTTCTCCTTCCTATAGGAAAAATGCGGGCGAAACTTGCATATGTCAAAAAAAAGTCGTACCTTTGCACCCGATTCTGAATCACTGCCCAATCTTAAAGATAGTACATTTTTAAGAATTGGCGGTTATGAGTGTTTCTGAAGGTCATCTTTCTGAATACAATGCGCTTCCGGCGTCTGCCCGGAGGTGGGTTCTTCGTATGCTCAGGTCTTGGGCAGGTTGGTCACGAACTACGGTTTACCGGAAGCTGGAGTGTAGAACGCTCTGCCGGTTGGAAAGTTTGCTCTTGAGCAGCTGTCTGGAGGCTGCTCATCATCCTCAGTCGGACGGTCAGCAGCTGGTGATCCGCTTCGATTGGTCGGATGGAGAGGGAAAAATGGACGCTCGGAGGGGTAATTGAGATATCTTTCCGGATGAGCCGAAAATGAGTTCATATTGGAACAGTAAATTTTTGGTCATATCCCGAAAAAGCAGTAACTTTGCAAACTATTTGTAAGACTATGGAAAAACGGCAAGACAGATATTACTTATACCTTCGGTGGCCGCGCTATTTGGCGCAGTGGTTCGCTCATGAGATGTACCGGTTAAAAAACTACGAGAGCGAGAAGCTTCCTCCGTTTCGGTACGACTGTGAAGTGGAGCCGATGGAGTTGGAGGTTGTCGAGACGCGTCGTGGATCCATCGAGCGTATCATCATCGAGCAGTGTCTGGCGAAACAGCCGGAAGCTATACCGGCGCCTGTTCCCAAGGACGCAACTATCTGCATCCTTATTCCGGAGTTCCTCGGTAAGCCAACGCAGTATTATAACTACTTACCACCCTCCGGAGAGACGCTGCTGGAGGTAACAGTACGCAATCACTTCCGGATGGAGCTGGTGAAGTACATGAATAAGGTCATCTTCAGTTATCGGTCTGACAGAGGCGGTTATGCGCCGAATAAAGAGAAGTTCATCGAGGCTTTCATGGAGAATAATGGTATTGACTATGAGCACATGCACACCATCAGCGAACTGTGGCGGAGATTGTACAAACAAGAAAACAGAAAGATTAATAAGAAGAAATCATGAGAATACCGGGAGTTAGATCCATAGCATGGTGTCCTGTCGCGAGTATACCGGCAGACTTCGAACTGCAGGCGATGGCGGGCACTACTCCGGTTCTGGAGGGAATCAGTTTTACCGCCATTTCTATAATGGACGGTGCTGCCCTCGAACTGACGGACAGCAATGAGAATAATGGTTCCAATAGACGTGTGTCGCTGGATTTTGTCCCTCTTAGCGAATTCAAGGCGAAACACTGTGCATTTTTCATCTCCTGTCACAATGGAGCCAAGTATCTCATCGGTACTTCTGCCTGTATTCCATCTATCACCATCAAAGATACCACAGGTGCGCCCTCCACCGCCAATAATACCTCGGTACATGTCGAACTCTCCTCGCCTTGCGCATGGATTGAAATAGAAGGGCTGGTGCCAATGTCCGGTCCATATCCTCCGGTTGAGTATGAGGCATGGCGTGAGATTACCGAAGAAGAAATCACTACCTTTATTAACGGATTAGATTAAACTATGTTGCAGATCATTGTTACAAAGCGTCGGTTAGAGTTCGAAATTTCTCAACTGTGGGCGAAAATTAAAAATACGTTTGCACGTATCTCTCATACCCATTCTATTAACCAAGTGACAGGACTTGCTGCAAAATTAGAAGAAATCCGCTCTCTCATCCAACCGGCAGAGAAGGAAGTAATCAATGCTACTGCAGTACCTTCTACGAGCAGTGTCACTTCACCAGTGGAAGGAAATTACTATTTCATCAAGCCTGTATCTGGTTCTGCAGGTAGCATATATCTTTATAATGGATCTTCATTCCAGTCACAGACGCCATCAGAAGATATCATCTATACAGTAAGCGATGGTGATGATGTGCTTATCTATGTTTGGAATGGAAGCGCGTTTGTGAATACAACCGGGAATATGGTAGATAAGACTATCTACATAAGTGTTTTAAACAATTCCCAGTTATGGCAGATAATCAGCTCCAGTTTGGAGCAGTATACGGAAGAGGGCCAATATAATGTGTATATAACTTATAAGCTTGCTGGTAAAACCAAGCGTGAGTTCTTTACGTTTGTTGTAGCCAAGACAGCAGCGAATAAGAGAACACAGCTGTTGTCTAACAGGTATGGGTTCCGTATCCGTTCTGCAAGTAAGGTTAGCGGCTCATGGTCTTTTGGAGAATGGGAGATAGATACGTATTCCTTGGAAGGACATAAACATCCGCAGTCAGAAGTGAATGGCCTACCTGAGGCATTGGAAGAAATCCGCTCTCTCATCCAACCGGCTCCGGATAAAGAGGTCGTGAGTGTCTTGTGTGCCGGAGGTGAACAACCAAGGTATGCTTCAGATGGTGACCGGTGGTTAGATCTGGAGAACGGTCTTGTGTATGAGTATAGTGAAGATGACGGTTGGGGCACAATCGAGCCGAGCTCTGATTGCGTATATATAGCTTCAGACACCTCTCATATTTATGTTTGGAACGGAAACGAGTTTGTTGATTCTACCGGCGAACCGATTGACAATACCCTCTATGTGTCCAATCTGACAACGGATCTTGCGGACTTCGTGGACCGGGGCATGTACAGTCTCTGTTACACACGCAGCATTTCTAGTCGATGGTATACTTTCACTGTTTCTAAGTCGCGTGGGAAGGCGCGTATCGGTCAACCTATCCCTATAATTACGACTCAGATGCTGATGAGTAATGACGGTTGGCAGACACGTTCTAAGGTCGATGATGGAGAGTGGAGCGAATGGACAGAACACACCTTTTCCTATGAAGGTCACAAGCATCTATTGACTGACATTACGAATGTTGCTGTCGCTCCGGATAGCGATGCTGCTTTGTGGGTGCCGATAGAGGCGGCAACCATTACTGCTATCGTCAAAGGTAGTTATGATCCACAAGACACGGCAATGTTCTCCGGTCATCCGGATTACGTTCCGATGACGAGTGCTGAAGTGTCTGCTTGGGTTGGTGTTGCTATGGATGCATTTCGTGCAAGTCTGGATCCAGGTAGTGGTAGTGGTTCGGGTTCAAATGAATAATAATATTAATAGTAAATAGTATGGCAGAAACAATTGCAACTCCGGAGAACCTTCAGCAGTTCGCCTCGGAATTAGGTCAAACATTGGCAGAGGAACTTGGTGGTACCACTCCCGCCGGTTCTAGTGATTATGTTCGTATCGATAGCTACATATCGAAGAACGCTCATGAGGTAGATGGTGTGCCGCACTTGTATATTGCGGTAAATAGTAATGTCAGTATCGCGGGCTGTGCGCTGCGCTATTGTCGTAAGGGTCGTGTTATTTGTCGTCGGAGCGACTCGAGCCCTTATCATGACAATAACTCAATTAAGGCGCACACTAACGGTTGGCATCAGGTTTGGCAGTTACCGCTACATTCAGTGAGAACACCCCTCTTTACGCCGGTTCTTGTTTCCGAGACCCCGGCTTTCACCATAGGAGATATTTCTTATTACGAAGTGACTGTAGACAATTATACTACATTCTTTGACTTTGTTACGTCCGGTATGTCTACCGGTTATCAGGCAAAGGTGGATGGTGATCTGGAAGATGTAGAACTCACTTCCATTCTTGCGAAAGCCGGTGGTATCTGTCTCATGCGGAATGGTGTGCAGATTTCTAACTTTGCATCGGTCCGCGTTTGTGAGTATGAAGGTGGATATTCTATAGGGAAATAAAAAAGCCGCACCGATAGCATCGGTATGGCTGATTGCGGATAGCATCCGCTTCAATGGCTTTGATAGCATCAAAGACGGTGCAAAAGTACTGCTTTTTTTTGACATATGCAAATAATTTGATGAAAAAATGATTTATTTTGTCACAAAGACATATTTGGCAAAGAAAATTTCCGAGTGGATGGAGGTTATTGCCTATAAAATGGCTGCACAGGCGAAGGCAAATATGGAGCAGCTTCGTTCTGAAATGGAAGCTATCACGCCCGAAATTACTTACTGCCAGTCCGTCACATATGCGCAGTTGGTCCAGTTGCGCAATCAGTCTAACCTTGTGCCTGGCACATGGTATAGGATGATTGACTATGTGACCAAGGTTGCCAATGATCCGGAAGCGCGTAGTGCCGGGCATCCGTTTGATTTGTTGCTGTTAGCCACCTCTGAGAATACCATTTCGGAACATGCACGTGCTATTAGGACTACGCGAAATGCCGGCAGCTATTTTCGGAACAGTAACCTTTCTGCATGGCAGATCTGGTACTGCTTGGATAATGACTCCACTCGCTTTATGTGGGCTTCATCTACAGGCACGGGAGTTATCTATCGTCTCATAGACGAGTTTGGAAATGATTGCGCATACGATTTCAAAAATGTGCAGTATAAGAGGTACGCCGTTTCTGATAATAATGCAGGTGATGGTGAGTTTGAATTGGACTTGGATGGTCTGTATATGGGCTATCAAGGGGATATGTACAATTTGTCTATTCCGGATGAAAGTGATTATATTTACTGCTACACGTTCAATTCATACGATGAAGAGAGGGGAGTGTCTGAAGATGCATCCCTGTCTGTTCAGGTATTTAGTTCTTCAGTGCAAGACACCGGTAACTATAATCAACGAGGGTGCCTTCAGAATGTTATCAAGCCTTATTATGCACCGGTGCAGATAGACGACCTCATTTCGTTCTCCGCTATAGCTTTGAATAACATATGCTATATTTATAGGAACTATTCCCCTGATGGCGGTGAGCATGATGCTTGTGGCATTTTTGGAAATAGGTTCGAAACCGGATGCCATAGCATGAGCTTCAGAGGTAACAGCCGGAATGATAGTTTTGGCGAAGAGTGTAAGTATATTGTTGCCGGGTATCGGTTGAACGATTGCACATTCTCACAA
>CAMJJT010000023.1 GCA_946406195.1 uncultured Bacteroidales bacterium | reverse complement strand
ATGTGCGAAAACTGATGTTGCAGCAATTGGGTATTATCAAAACGATTGCCGGAACACCGACCGAAGCCAACCAACATCTACTTTCGCGACTGATGGCGTTGAACGAGGATACCGCCGCCGCGTTAATCGATTGGCAAAGCATTTACCAAACAATTGACCTTGTGTATGACGGCTTCTATTTTCGTTTGCAGCAACGCTTTGCGGATGTACTCAATGAAAAGGAATTGCAACTCTGCTGTTTGTTGCGTGCCGACTTCTCCACGAAAGAGATCAACATGCTAACGCGTCAAAGTCTGCAAACCATCTACCAACGCAAAACCCAAGTCCGTCAAAAACTCGGTCTTGCAGATGGCGATGATATCATTGAAAAATTAGGATAAAACCGACATCCAAGGTGCAATAATTTTTCGAGATATGCCAATATTTTTCGGTGCATTTTTCTTTTATGTAATAACTTTTCTCCTTTTGAGCTTTTTTATTCGCGAACTTTTATTTTTTTTTCGATTTTTTCTTTCCCCCTTTAATAAGGTGTTCTCCGCCACTACGCTCTGTCGATTATTTCGCTTCGCTCACGTCTTTGTCTTTGCTCCGCAAAATTTCTTTATAGGATGGGGTCGGCTTACCGCTTGCATCGCCGGACATGCTATACAAAGAAAGAACCCCCAAGACGAATCTTAGAGGTTCTCAAAGTGGCGGCTACCTCCTCTCTCACAATATACTGCATTGCATTGTGTGGTTATTATCGCTTTACCCCAAGATGTCTTTGTATTCGTCTGTGCGGGTGAGGAAGGCTTGTGCGTAGGAGCAGACAGGAATGATCTGGCGGTTGTTGGAGCGTGCAAAATCCACTGCTGCAAGAACCATCTGGCGCGCAATGCCGCGTCCCTCATAGCCTTCAAAAACACGCGTGTGATCAATGATCATCCGTTCGGGATTGGGGCGTTGGTACGTCATTTCGCCTACTTGCACCTGTTCGGTACATGCCCCTTCTTCCGTGGCGCTCATCCACGCCTCGAAAATACCGCTCTTTTCGGTTTCTTTGTGTTGAATAGTTATCATAGCTTAATTGTTTGTTTGTGACAGTAGATAGGTGATATAGGGTTCTTTTTGTTTGGGAGGTTGCTGTTTGTGGGCGAAGAGTGAGGCTTTTGATATAGAAGATTGGGGATGTCCTTGTGCGGAATGATGATGCTATAGCGAATCGGGTTAGTGTTCATTTTTTGTGGATGGATTTGCGTGCAAAGGTACAAAAAAATTCTGAGATGTGCAAGAAAAATTTGCATATGTGCATTATTTTTTGTAACTTCGAGGGCACCGACACGGTATAAAACCGTCCCACCTCGAAAGTACGTTCGCGTTTTGCGGAAAATATTGGCAAATGCGGGTGTTTTCGCCAAGCCAGACGGCTTTCGTATTTTGCACCTATATATAATCGTCTCATGCAAGCATAGCCGCTGTATATAGGTACAAAATCCATAAAATTACATTTAATTTGGCGAAAAAGCCCCGAACGTTTGCATATTTGCAAAATTTGTAGTACCTTTGCAGTTGGAATGAATGACATGAATCCACATATAGATGCGCGGAAGGAGTCGATGGCTTACTATTTGGCGGAGGAGTTTGCTATGCATACCAACCGGCCGCTGTTTATCACGGGAAAGGCGGGAACGGGAAAGACGACTTTTCTGAGGAAACTAAGGGAGCAGACGCCGAAGAATATGGCGGTTGTGGCTCCGACCGGTGTGGCGGCTATCAATGCCGGCGGGATGACCATTCATTCGTTCTTTCAGTTGCCCGTTCGGACACTTATCCCGACACCGCAGTCGTACAAGCAACTGTTTGCAGAACAGCGACTTACACAGCGTAAACGTAACTTGATTTATCATTTGGAGATGTTGGTGATCGACGAGATCAGTATGGTTCGGGCGGATGTGTTGGATGCGATAGATCAGGTGTTGCGGCGATATAAATACCGCAAAGATCAGCCTTTTGGCGGCGTGCAGTTGGTAATGATCGGCGACCTGTTTCAGTTGTCTCCGGTGGTGACGCGCGGCGATGATGAAGAAGCGATGAAGAAATACTACGAAGGTCCGTATTTCTTTCAGGCGAAGGTGATGCAGGAATTGCAACCAATTTATGTGGAGCTGGATCATGTGTTCCGGCAACAGGATCAGACGTTTGTGCAACTGCTGAACGAAGTGCGTGAGAATCAGTTAACTGCGCAAGGTCGTGCGTTGCTCAATGCGCGGTATAACCCGCGGTTTCAGAACACGGACGAGGATTTTCATATTACCCTGACGACCCATAACCGTCTGGCGGATGATTTAAACGAACGCGAGTTAGGGAAACTGCCGGATGAGCCGCATGTTTTTACGGCAGAGATCAAGAAAGATTTTCCGGTAAATATCTATCCGACGGAAGAAGTACTGACGCTCAAAGAGGGTGCGCGGGTGATGTTTGTGCGCAACGACGACCAAAAGCCGAGAAGGTTTTATAACGGCAAGATCGGTGTGATTACGGAGATTGACAGCGAGAAGATTGTTGTGCGTTGCGAGGACGGCGAGATCGAGGTGACGCGCATGGTGTGGGAGAATATCCGGTATAAAGAGGATGAGAAAACGGGCAAGATTGATGAGGAGATCTTGGGTACGTTTACTCAGTATCCATTGCGGCTCGCTTGGGCTGTGACGATCCATAAGAGTCAGGGTCTGACGTTCGACAAGGTGATTATTGATGCAGCGCGCGCTTTTGCGGCAGGACAGGTTTATGTGGCACTTTCGCGTTGCCGAACGCTCGAAGGGATTGTGCTGTCTTCGAAGCTGGATTATGTGGAGTTAGACAACGATCCTTCCGTGCTGCGTTATACGGACAGTCAGCCGCCCGTAGAGACGATTCAACAGGCTCTTCCCACGGCGCGCAAGGAATATGAGATACAGCTGTTTAGCGCCCTTTTTGATTTCCATCGGACACTTTCGCTGGTTGATCAGATGCGCAAGATGGTAGTCTCCAAAGTGTCGTTCAACGAGGAGACCTTGCCGTTTCTCGACGAACTACAACCTGTTTTTGTCGAATGGCAGAGCATTGCCGATAAGTTCCGGCCGCAACTGACCAAACTGTTGCTGAGTGGCGATAAGAGTTTGTTAAGCGAGCGTTTACATGCTGCTTGCGGGTACTTTGTGCCGTTGATGCAACCCGTAGCGCAAAAGATAGCTGATCATCCTTGCCGTTGTAAGAACAAAGCGGACGCCAAGGATTTTGAACCGCTGCTGAGCGACTTGTTCTTAGTACTGCATGAAAAAATCCATCTGATGCAAGCGTTGATGAAGACGGATGAGCCTTCTTCCGAATCGCTGTTACAGGCACGCAATACATTCGTTGCACCGATGGAGGAGTTGTTGCCGCTCAGCGGCAAGAGTCAAAAGACCTTGCTCGGTTCGGACGGCCACCGGCAGTCCTCCGTGCTCAAAGTAGAAAGTAGAAAGCCAAAAGTCAAGAGTCAAGAGCAGAGTGGGAAGGACGCAATAGACGACATGGCGGTGGAATCGATGATACATGACATGTTGGAAGATGGTAAACCATCGCCGTTCTTGTTGGATTTTATAAAGATGATGCGGCAGAAGCGTGCACAGGAAGTGCCCGAAACTTCGCAAGCCGGCGCACGATGGATGGTGGAGGATGATTTGCGTCTCCGTGAACTGTTTCAGGAAGGCACACCTATTGTGCAGTTAGCCAAAGAGTTCAATCGCACACAGGGCGCTATCCGGTCCCGTTTGAAGAAATTGGGCTTGATTGAATAATGTGTTTAGAATGTCAAGGCGCAATATTATGCATGCAGGCAATAATACACTATGGTCGCAGCGATGGCGAGGTGGAGGAAGAGGATGATGGGAAGGCCGAAGCGGAATTTGAGATGCTGGGTTTTGTGATGCCAGAGTTTCATACCGAGAAGGGCTCCGAGGCTGCCGCCAAGGAGGGCAACGGAGATGAGACGGGCTTCCGTGACACGCCATTTGTCATGACGCGCTTTCCATTTATCAATACCATAGAGGAAGAAAGCAACAAGGTTAATTGCTGCAAGATAGATCAGAAGGCAATATGGGAGGGGTAATTTCAAAATTCAAAATTATATTGAGGGATGACAAAAACGAGTGCAAAAGTACAAAAAAATTCTAACTTTTGCAAGCATAAATGATAATTTTTGCTAAAAAACTTGCGTATATGCAATTTTTGTAGTAAATTTGCGGCAGAAATGACAAACAGCATTGCTTATGACAAGTATTGAACTGGATATGCTGCAAACAGCCGGAGTGGGAGCATTTGCTCTTATGATAGGTATGTTATTAACGCGCAAGGTTGCATTCTTGCAGAAGTTCTGTGTGCCTTCTCCGGTAAGCGGCGGACTGATCTTCTCTTTGATCTCGTTAGCTTTGTACGGGTGGTTCAACGTGGAGGTGTCTTTTGACGATACGCTGATGAAGATCTTCATGCTGGCATTCTTCACGTGCGTAGGTTTCCAATGCGACCTGAAAGTGATTAAGCAGGGCGGCAAACCTTTAGCGGTGATGTTAGTGTTGTTAGTGCTGATTATCACGCTGCAGAACCTGATGCCGTTGGGAATCACGAAACTGATGGGTGTTGATCCGTTGTTAGGAATCACGGCGGGAAGCGTCTCAATGACAGGCGGACACGGAACAGCCGGAGGTTTTGCCGGTATATTAGAGGAGATGGGTTTAGAGGGCGCCGATTCGATAGGAATGGCTGCGGCTACTTTTGGGTTGATAGCCGGTTCGATGTTAGGAGGCCCTTTAGCCGATTTTATTATCCGCAAGCGATTAGGACATTCGCAAAATCAGTCACAAGACATAGAGATCGACCCTGCTATGGCAGGTATCGAGAGTGACGAGGCGTCTCCGGAAGGTCGAACCCAGCGTGTGAGTACGAATGAGCAGGAGTTTCAACAATATGCGAAGGCGAGTTATTGTATCATCCTGACGATGGCCGCCGGAACGTTGTTGAGTTGGGTGTTTACGAAATTAGGCGCCACTTTTCCGCCCTATTTCGGTGCGTTGATCTTAGCCGCCATCGCGCGTAACGTCATGAGTTTTATCCGCTATAAGGAAGACGGGAAATGGGTGAAAGCCGAAGGTCTGCTGGATATGGAACGCATCATCAGCGTAGGCAATATATGTCTGTCGATGTTTCTAGAAATGGCGATGATCTCCTTGCAGTTATGGGAGTTGCAGAGTTTGGCGTTGCCGCTGATTATTATCTTGGCGGCGCAGGTGGTGATGATGGCGCTATTCGTCTATTTCATTGCTTTCCGGATGTTGGGAAGCAACTATGATGCCGCTGTCCTGTGTGCAGGTTTATGCGGTTTCGGATTAGGCGCTACGCCCAATGCGATGGCGAACATGAGTGCTATCTGTTATAAATACCAGTACACCGCGAAACCGTTCATCATCGTTCCTATTATCGGGTCGATGTTCACCGACCTGATCAATGCCGGCATCATCTCTTTCTTCCTGAGTCTGTTGCGATGAAGGGCGTTTTGTGCGTTGGATTACGCTAATTGGCTTTGTACAACTTGTGCGACCATCTTTCCGTCGGCATTAGGCAGGGCGGCTTTGATTGCTTTGACGAAAAGTCCCATGTTCTTCTTCTCTGCTTCCCAGCCGTTTGCTTCTTTGGCTTGGTTGAACGCGCGGACGATGTCTTCTTCCGAAGCGGCTTTGGGCAGGAAAGTCTCGAGGACGTTTATCTGTGCCTGCTCGGCGTCGGCTAACTCCTTGCGGCCTGCAGCGAGGTATTGTTCCACTGATTCCTGACGCTGTTTAACCATCTTTTTGATGATCTGGATCTCATCTGCTTCGGTCAGTTCTTTACCGGCGTTTTCTTTGCTGGTTTGCCAATTGAGGAATGCACTCTTGATGGCGCGCAGGGATTCCGTGCGCACGGTGTCATGGTTTTTCATCGCCTCCATGATCAAGGCATTTACTTCGTTTTTCATATTATTGCTTATTTGATGTTTTGAGATATATAGTTAGTTATCCATTATGGTGATTCGTCCTTGGGGCGAGGCGTAACGATCCGGCAACGCCTCCTTGGAGATAATCGGGGTGCAAAGGTACACAAAAAAATGAATATACGCAAGCAAAAGCGATATTTTTTCCAAAAATCTTGCATATTTGCAAAATTTGTAGTACCTTTGCAGTCGGTTTTGAAAAAGCTTAACGTGATTAAATCAAAATAGACATGAATAAACAGCAACTTCTTTCTGCTTTTGCAGCCCGTTTTGGCGGGCAGGCCGGCGCAGTTTATGCCTCTCCCGGACGTATTAATCTAATTGGTGAGCACACGGATTACAACGGTGGATTTGTTTTTCCGGGTGCTGTACAGCAAGGTATCATGGCGGTAATCCGTCCTAATGATACGGAATTGGTACGTGCTTATTCGTTGGATTTGGAAGATTATGCGGAGTGGCCGGTAAACGATCCGAAGGGTCCGGAGGCGACGTGTTTCCGATTCGTATATGGTATAGCCCGCGAGTTGATAGAAAAAGGCGTGGCAGTAAAGGGTTTTGATACTGTTTTTGCCGGCGATGTGCCTCTGGGCGCAGGTATGTCTTCTTCTGCGGCGTTGGAGAGTTGTTTTGCTTTTGGTCTGAACGATCTTTTCCACGGAACGCTGACTAAATGGGATATGGTGTTGGCAGGTCAGGCAACGGAGCATAAGTATATCGGCTGTAACTGCGGTATCATGGATCAGTTTGCTTCTGTCTTCGGACAAGCGAACAAGTTGATGCGTCTGGATTGTCGGAGTCGTGAGTTCGAGTATTTCCCGTTTGAGCCGAAGGGCTATCGTCTGGTTCTTGTCAATTCGTGCGTGAAGCATGAGTTGGCAGGTTCGCCGTATAACGACCGTCGTCGTTCGTGCGAGAAAGTGGTAGCTGCTATTCAGGCGCTGCATCCTGAGCGGACGATAGAGACGCTGCGTGATTGTACATGGGAAGATTTGAAGGAATTGGAGATTGGAGATTGTAGATTGGACATTTCCGCAGAGGATATCCAGCGCGCGACGTTTGTGCTCGGCGAGAAAGATCGTGTGCTGGCGGTATGTGATGCGCTGGTGAAAGGCGATTATGAAGAAGTAGGACGGCAGATGTACCGCACGCACGAAGGATTGAGCAAGGAGTATGAGGTGAGTTGCGAGGAGTTGGATTACCTGAATGAGATCGCCAAAGAGTGCGGCGTTACCGGTTCGCGTATCATGGGCGGCGGTTTCGGAGGATGTACGATCAATCTTGTGAAAGATGAACTCTATGATGCCTTTACTAAACGTGCTATCGAGGCGTTTGAAGCTAAGTATGGTCATCAGCCGGTGATTATCGATGTGGTTATTGGAGATGGGAGTAGGAAGGTGAGTTGATAATTGATAATTGATAATTGATAATTGAGAGTGAAGAAGATACAATTTTATACGATAAAGAGCAGCGGAGGGTTGAAGATGGAGGTGAGTAACCTCGGCGCCAAAATTACCAAGCTGCTGGTTCCCAACCGGAAAGGGGAAGTGAAAGACGTGGTGTTGGGATTTAACACCGCGGAGGAATGGCGTACGCAGGAGACTTATTTCAATGCTATCTGCGGACGCGTGGCTAACCGTTTTCAGCGTGCGGATGGTTCGGTATGCCTGCATGGCGGCGTGGAGGGTTTCAATGCGAAGATTTGGGAAGTAACAGGGCAGAGCGCTTATGAGATCACACTTCATTACCGCTCCAAGGATGGTGAAGAAGGTTTTGCAGGAACGGTGGATGTATGGGTGACATACACGTTGACCCGCGATAACTGTCTAAGGATTCATTATGAGGCTACAACAGACCAACCGACGATGGTAGCGCTTACTAATCATGCCTATTTCAACTTAGCAGGCGAAGGAAGTGGTCGCGTGGACGGACATCTGCTGCAAGTGAATGCGGATGAGTACACTCCGCTGGCGGAGAACCTCTGTCCGACGGGTGAGTTGAAGGCGGTGGAAGGAACGGATTTGGATTTTCGGGAGGCACGTGAAATAGGTGCGCAAGCATTGGATTATAACTGGTGTCTCTGCGCTGCAGACGCTCCGAAGGCGTTACGGCACGCTGCGACGCTGCAAGCGGACGGACGGACGATGGAGTGCTGGACGACGATGAAAGGGATGCAGGTCTATACGGGTGAGTTCATCGAGCGTCATCCGGGTAAGAGCGGTGCTGTTTATGACAAACACCACGCCGTGTGTCTGGAGGCGCAGAACTGGCCAGACGCTATCAATCATCCGCAATTCCCGAGCATAGCGTTGAATCCATGCGAAAAATTAGACGAATTAACTGAATATCGATTTATATGAACAGTATTGTTGAAGCATTGAGTACCAACGGTTTCGCGATGGCGGACTACTTGGTTTTCGGTTTGTACATCGTCATTTTGGTGGGAATGGGAATCTATCTCTCCCGCGGAAAGAAAGGCGAGGAGAAATCGAGTACGGATTATTTCTTGGCAGGAAACACCTTGACATGGTGGGCTGTCGGTGCGTCTTTGATTGCGGCGAACATCTCCGCGGAGCAGTTCATCGGTATGTCGGGTTCGGCTTATCGTTCGGGTATCGCGATGGCGGCGTACGAGTTGATGGCGGCGGTGACGCTGATCTTGGTGGCTAAGTTCCTGCTGCCGGTAATGATTGAGCGGAAGATATTCACTATCCCGCAGTTCCTTCGGGAGCGTTATAACTGGGGTGTGGGTCTGGCGTTCTCAATCTTCTGGTTGTTCCTGTATGTGTTTATCAACCTGACGTCTGTAGCATGGTTGGGTGCGCTGGCGATTAAAATGATTCTGGGTTTGCCGGCGGTGAACGGTGTGCTATTAGGAATGCACGTGGATTATACGCTGCTGACGATCATCTTGATCCTGTTCCTTGTAGCCGGTACGTATTCGATCTACGGCGGTTTGGCATCGGTGGCATGGACGGATGTGATGCAGGTGACGTTCCTTGTTGGTGGTGGTCTGATTACGGCTTTTGCGGCGCTTAACGTCATCGGTAACGCGTTGGATATAGAAGGCGGAGCGTTTGGCGCTTTTGCGGAGATCTATTCGCATTTAGGCACGATAGAGGGAGACCGTCATTTCCATTTGATTGTGTCTCGTAATGAGCAGATTGCGGAGATAGTGAATGACCCGTATTTTGATATTCCGGGTATTGTGGTGATCGTCGGTGCGCTGTGGATCTCGAACATCGGTTATTGGGGTTTCAACCAGTATATCATCCAGAAAGGTCTGGCGGCGAAGAACCTGAACGAGGCGAAGAAAGGTATGCTTTTTGCGGCGGCGCTGAAGATATTGATCCCGTTCATCGTGTGTATCCCGGGCGTGTGCGCGTTCTATATAATGAATGGTTCGTATAACGGTGTACCGGTAGCGGAGCAGTTGGGAGACTTGCTGAACGGCACTATTACGCGTTCGGACGATGCTTATCCGTTCCTGATTCGTAATTTCACGCCGGTAGTGGTGAAAGGTCTTTCCTTTGCAGCGCTGGCAGCTGCTGTGATCTCTTCGTTGGCATCGATGTTCAACTCGACGTCCACGATCTTCACGATGGATATCTACAAGCAGTTGATTAACCCGAAGGCGTCGGAGCGGCGTTTGGTGAGAGTAGGTCGAATGACATCTATCTGTGCGTTGCTGTTGGCGTTGGTGGCTGTTTATCCGATCATGGGCGGGGCAGATCAGGCATTCCAAGTGATTCAAGAGTATTCGGGATTTGTGTTCCCGGGTGTAGTGGTGATCTTCGGTCTGGGTCTGCTATGGAAGCGTGCCAGCGGAATGGCGGCTGTGGTGACTGCTATCGGTACGTTTGTGTTCTCGATCCTGTTTAAGTTTATGATGCCGGATACGCCTTTCCTGCTCCGAATGGGGTATGTGTTTGCTTGTTTGGCTGCGTTGTTCATCAGTATATCGCTGTGCTCCAAGAAAGCTGTTCCGGCGAAGCCGTTGGACGAGTTCACCGTCCGTACACAGTTGCTTTGGGCGCGTATCTTCTTCGTCGGTGCATTGTTGGCTGCGGCATTCGGAATCATCGGTTATCAGGACGATGATCTGCGTCTGTACGGCGTGGAGGCGGTGTTCTTCTTGGCGACGATGCTGCTTGTGCTGAGTATTTATCTGCGCTCGAATGCAAAAGACAAAGTGCAGGATCCGCAGGCTGTGGATATAGATCTTTCGCTTTTCCATACCGATCGTGCGTTTAATATCGGATCTGTGGCGGTTTTGGTTGTGCTGATTGTGCTCTATACGCTGTTGTGGTGATTTGGTCGATGGTCGATAGTCGATAGTCGATAGAACAATCATATAATCAAAAAAAAGAAGAGAAAAATGATTATTGTTTTATAGTACTACGTACTCCAAGTCTTTGTACGGGCGGATTATCCCTAAATGAATTTGTGATAACCCGTCCGTTCAAAACCTTGACTCAAAGAGAGATAAAACAATAATCTCAAAAAATCGCTTCGCTTCAAAAAATAAGGAAAATACGTTTAGCGTTTAGGGTTTAACTTTTAGGGATAATATGTAATCAAAAAAGTTAAAGAAAAATCTATGCGGAGACGGACGTTTTGATGTCCGCATATATTCGGACAGATTAACGAAAGATAAAGCGCGTAAAAGCATAGCGGAAGCAGAGCAGAGACGGATGGAGATGCAATGCGGTAAAGAAGGAAAATGGCCTCGACTTGTGAAAGTTGGGGCTGTTTTGTGTAAAAATTGACGGAAATAGCCGATTAATCGTACGTGCACTTGCGTATATAAAAAAGTTTGTCTATCTTTGCGCCGTGAAAATGTTTTTATGCGCGTGCTTGGGTGGGGAAGAACATAAACACGGATAAACCATGCGGATACAATCAAGGTAAAGCAGGGCGGATATTAATAATGGGAAACACAATAGAGAAACACAAAAAGAGAATAATAATAACCCAAAATCTAATTGTCATGAAAAAAATTACTAATTTCGATCATTGCGATGCGAAGACGCCCCAAAACACAGGGGGGGGAATTCGCAATTTTTAACAGTAGAGAAGGCTGTTTGGAACACTACTTCACCGACGGTCAGCCGACGGTCAACCGACGGTCAAAGCCTACGTCGCCCTTCTGTCACCCATCTCTCTAAGGCCCTGAAGTACGCAGCCGTGCTTCTCATGGTTTTCATGGTTGGCATCGGTAATGCGTGGGGAACGGATAGAACCTTTACCGTAGAAGGTCCCGCTGTTTCCAAACGATATATGCAAGATAAGATATTGGTTTCAGGAACTATTAATGCTTCTAAAAAGATAGCAAATGGTTCTAATGGACCAGTGTTCTATTTGCAAAATGGAAACTATGCTCCTTTGCAAATCGTCTCGAAATCTGCAAATATCAAAAAAATTGAGATTTATGGTAATAGAGATACGGGTAGTAACTCACAGGCTACGGCTTTTAATGTGCAAACATCATCAGATGCAATAAGTTTCTCTGTGCCAACCACAGGATTTACGGCAAAAGCTACAAATAATTCTACGGAAACAAATGTAAATAGTTTGTCTGGTGTGACCATGATAGGAAACAACCAAACTTATGCTACTACAGTTACAGTTACATTTACCTCACCTGTTATGGCTGTTCGACTAGTCGGTACAGCTAGTGTGTCTATCAAAAGTGTTGCAATCACGTACGATGATGCAATTTCTCCGACAACAGAACTTTGTGAAGTTCATATGACTAGCGCAACTGCCCTTTCCTCGTCGGGCACGGGTTCTTTTGTTAAAACAGCTATTAAATCAGGTAGTACACTATCGGATACGGAGTCAACACCTAATACCTATTACTATAACAAGAGTGATGGCACTTATGGGTACTTTGATTTAGGTTCTGGTAAAACTTTCCAAGCAGGTGATGAGATATGGATTGATATGATGACAACAAGTCTAAAACCAGGAACAGACGCTAGATTAATATACAAACTTAACAACTCTAATTCTGCTTCTGGATCAGTATCTGTCAATCCTAATTGTTCGATTGCAGCGTATATGCCTACATTGGTTCGTTATATCACGAAATCTACAGATCCATGGGTCGGCCAGCAGACATTGTATATTTTAAGAAATGATGGAAACAATAGTCTTTATCAAGTGACAATTCACCGAGCAGGAGGTAGTGGAGGCGGAGATCCGACGCCAAGTACATATTCTGTAACATATGATGGAAATGGCAATACTAGTGGAGATGTGCCAACAGATAGTGATTCTCCGTATGAAGAGGGTGATGAAGTAACCGTTTTGGGTAATACCAATTCGCTTGCAAGAACGGGTTATACATTTAGCGGCTGGAATACAGAGGCTGATGGTACGGGAGATTCCTACGCGGCTAGTGAAACATTTGATATGGGAACGGCTAACGTAACTTTGTATGCGAAGTGGACTCTTAATCTTTCTACTCACTCTGCCGGAACCTATGAAACGGCTGCTGGTAGCGGAGGTTATGGGTTAACATTAAAGACTTATAGTGGTAGAGACTATGAGATTTATACGTTCAATACCAGTAAGTTATATGCAGGTTCCAGTGTGACATCTTCTGATGGAAAAGAGATGTTGACAGCTGTGGCAAATAAAGATGTAGCTCCTTCTGACACTTGGCTTCTTGTCCGCCCGAGCGCAGTAAACGATGGTGGCAATTCTGATTCTCCCGATCAATTTGCATTTACTTCCGAAACAGCTAATGATCGCAAAACACATTATGTGTCGATAAAGAATACGGATTATATCAAATTAAAGGTTAGCGGTTACGATCAGTTTACCTTCTTTGGTAGAGACAACGGAACAAGTGATGGAAAGAAGTTTGTGGTGAAAATTGATGGCGTAGCTCAAACATTTGATCATAGTGATACTGATAATACGCTCTATCCTTTTACTCTTACAACAGAAACACACTTGATAGAGGTAACGGCAGATGGGACGAATGCATGTCGTTTCCGTGGTTTCTCTCTTCGTATCCCTGAACCGCCTTGTGATGTAACCGCTCCCGGTGATATCAGTAAAGGTGCTTTGACGGATGGTACAATCACATTGACAGCAGACGGCTCGCCGGCAGAGAATAATGTGTGGTATTGGCAGAGCTCGGCAAGCGGAACGGATAAGACAGGAACAAGCGGTGCATCTAAAACGGTAAGTGCAGCAGGAACATATTATCTGCGTTCCTACCATACTGTAGATGACTGTTGGAGTGACGCCGAATCCTATGAGTTAACCGCAGCAGACTTTATCGCACATTATGCAATCACTTACAACAAGGGTACATACGGCACCGGAAGTATTGATGCCGGAGACAAGACAGAAGATGTGACATTCACTCTTTCTTCTCAGATGTTTACCCGTGATGGTTATGTTCAAGTAGGTTGGGCAACGACCGATGGAGGAACAAAGGCTTATGATCTCGGTGGTTCTTATACCGCGAATGCCGCGCAGACCTTCTACCCTGTATGGGCACCAAAAGAGACATACTCGTTTGCCGTTGCTAACGAAAAAACGATAACTACACTCAAGTCAGAGGGATGGACATTTAACTCGGATGAGTTTGATGCCGATCCGGCTGATAGCGAGTGCTATGTAAACACGGTAGGTGCAATGAATACCGCGGGTTTATCGTCACCTCATAGCAGTAGTATGAACGACAACGCAATCGCATTCGCTAAGAACACAGATGCATATGCATTATTTGATTTAGGCTATGTTACAACAGTTTCTTCTGTAACAGGTTCATTTAATATTGGCTCAACGAAAGATAGAAAATTCTATATAGAGTATATAGGTTCTAATGGCTCCACCGTCCTTAAAACAGTAACGGTTGAGCATAATAAGACAGATTGGGGCGCTAATGCAGTAAACGAAACCACAGCGGTTGCTAATGTTCGTTACATTAAGGTAAATTCTGTAGAAGAAAAGTCATGGTTAGTGATGACCGCTTTCTCCGTTACATATGGTGATGTAACACCGAAGTATACGGTAACTTATGCGTTGAATGGCGGTAGTGGAACCACTCCGACGGAGACGGACAAAAAAGCAGGCGCAGTCTTTACGTTGCATAATGGTACAACAAGTATCACCGCTCCGGAGAACAAAGAGTTTGACGGATGGCTGTGTAGTGCAAATTCTACAAAGTATGCAGGTGGAGCAGAATATACAATGACAGCTGCCAACACAACCTTTACCGCACAGTGGAAAGCAATTGCAACTAAATATGCTATGACCTACGTTCTGAATGGTCCTACCGGTGACGCTCCGACAGAGACTAACAAGGCAGAAGATGAAGAGTTTGATTTGGCTGCGGCTCCGACTTGGGCAGACCATGTGTTCGAAGGCTGGCAATGGACAGATGGTGAGGAAGTAACTCATTTGGAGGACGCAGAGGCTGAATTTACGATGCCGGCGTACGCCGTTACGTTCACCGCTCAATGGAAATTAGATCCGCAAGCAACCATGTCTAACGCCCAATATGTCATTGGCGGCTCGGCATTGAATATGGCGGCTAAATTCTCATCGTTGAATACAAGCGGCGCAGTAATTTTCTCGCTGAAAGAGAGTTATGAGGGTGCAGAAATCACTCCAGCAGGTTCGTTTACTGCAACCGTAGCTGGTGAATACATTGTTGTAGCCGAGCAAGCAGGTGACGGAACTTATGCAAATGGCTCAGCCGAGGCAACGGTTGAGGTATTGGAGAGCGAAGCAGAGGATATCTTCATCTTCAATAAGAATAGCAGCTATGGAGGTAATGGTAAGTGTCTTACTGCAGATCAAGCGAATACGGATGATGGGGCTCATAAATATGTGGATATAGTTTATGAAGGCTTTACGGGTATGGGTCGTGCAGGAGCAGATAACACAGAGTGTATCTTGACCTTTAGCGTGAAATCCGCGTATAGTTCATTGTTCAGCATCAAGGACATATGTACATATGGTAAGTTTGAAGAGCCTCTCGGCGGACAGATCTCTTGGGATGGCGGTACAAACTGGGAAGATTTGGCGAAATACTCTGAAGGCAAGAAAGTGTTTGAGGCTCCGGGAACCTTCCCGACATCGTTCAAGATTAAGTTCCTAGGTGTTTCCAAGAGTACAGGTGGTCTCTGGTGGCGCAATGCGTTGGTTACTCTGGAGAGGAAGAAGGAAATCAAAAACACCGTAATTGATTTGACGGATGTGAAGATCAACAACTCTTCTATTTCTGCGGCAAATTTGGCAACCTTGAAGACGGCAGATGCTTATGCGCTTGAATTGGCGGATGAGTATGTTACTGCTCCGACGGTTAAGTTTAACAAGCATACTGTAATCACCTATGAGGATGACTCGGAAGTAGAAAAAGATGACGTTATTTCAAAGACTGCTACTGTGAACTTAAGTGGTGAATGGGAAGCAAGCGCAGAGATTAATGAGATCACCTATACCGTAACGATGGAAAAAGCAGATGCATTCGTCGTACATTACTATCAGGCAGACGGTGAGACGCTGATCGGTTCGGAGAACGTAGCGGTTAGTGGTCACCCGACAGCAGCAGGAATTACGCCTACTCCTCAGGATTACAAGCGTGTTGTTTGGAAGCTCAGCGGTGAGCCTGTTGATTTGGAGGATGTAACAAGCGATGTTGCCGGAACGGAGATAACCCTCGTGGCAAGTTACGTGGACGCGTACGCACGTTCTATTAATATAGAGCAATGGGTATTGGATAATAGTAAGAATAATTCTGCTTTCCGTGCAGTACTGGATTCCCGTTACTACAAGTATGCGAATCTGAATGATTTGGATTCACTGACTGCGGACAAGAACGAAGGTGATCGTAACTATCCGTTCCTTGGTCAGAAATGGAAATTGGCTACCTCGGAAATCAGTTTCCTGTTGAAAGAAGGTTCGACCGTGAAGGTTCGCTTCGGAAATATGGGCAATAATGTGAATGTTATTATTGGCGAGGCTGATCCGATAGAATTGACAAGCGGAAGTTACGCCAACACGTCTGTAAGCAGCGCCAAGGAATATTCCTACACCGCAACCGAAGATGTAGTTGTTAAGTTCCAAGGAACGGGAACAGGTACCGTTGTCTTCAAGCAGATTATGATTGACGAGGCGATTGCAACAGTTAAGTTGCCGGCAATCGTTACCTATGACGCGAACGGAGGTTCGTTCGGTAAGACCTCTGAGAAATATACCGGTACTCCGCTGGTTATTGCAGATGCAACTCCGGCAGATGAGGACTATGAGTTCGAAGGCTGGCATCTTGGAACCGTTGAGGGGGAGAAGATCAATGCTGCGGCATATGAGCCGACAAAGAATGTGACGCTGGTAGCTAAATACGTAGTTAAACCGTCGCCGTTCAGTCTGAGCGCGCTGACTTACCAGATAGGCACAGGAGCAGCAACGGCTGTCGGCTATGAAGAGGGTACGTATGAGTATGATGTAGAACTGCCTTACGCCGGTTCGTATGAGACGATTACGGTTGCTTACACACTTGCAGACGGCACATCGAGTACTAAGGCAGGTGCAGTATTGGATGTAACGAGCGTACCGGGTGCAGCTACGTTCACCGTAATTGCAGCTAATGAGACAGAAAAGACCTATACGGTTAACTTCACCAAAGACGCAAAGGATGGTCTGAACATCATTAAGGCAACTATCTCGGGTGGAAATGAAACGGCCGGTTTTGATGCTACAGGTCTGTATGCGGGCAAGGGTTATGCTCAAACCGTAAGCAAGAAATTGAATACAGGCGGTGCGTTCGTAGGTGTTCAACTGAAAGCAGGCGAAGCATTCCAAGCAGGCGATAAGTTGTACGTGGTAACTAGTACAGATGCAGACCGCGGATATATTGAACTGTATAGAGAAGCAGCCGGAACGAATTTGATAAAGGCAACGGGCGTTCGTGACGCATCTGCCGGAATTGTTATTCCGAGTGAGGCTTATGGTCTGAATGAGATTTATATCGTTCGTAAGACTTCAGAAGGTGACCAATCTTGGAACGGAACGGTTAACTACGTTGAGGTAACACGCCCGATGAATCCGGTACTGAAATCTATTACGTTTGATGGTACGAAGATAAACGTAGCAAGTACAACGGTTGAAGAGACTCTGCCATACGCAACTGACCTGACTGCTGTGACTCCGGAGATCTTCTGGAACGGCGCAGGTACGGCTGTAGTGACGACAAATGAAGGAGCATGGGCATGGGGAGAGAACACTTATGTGCTGACCGACAAAGATGGTGACGCTACACCTTATACTATTACGCTCGTACGCGCAGAACGTTCAAGCGATAAGACGCTGAGTTCGCTGACCGTAGATGGCAATGCAATCGCATTAGATGAAGGTGTATATAATTATACATACGTATATCCGTACGGAACTGATCCTGCGACTGTTCCTGCTGTGGCTGCGGTAGCAAATGATGCACACGCATCTGTCGGAACCATTACGCAGGCTGGTTCGACAACCGGTACGGCTTCGTTCACTGTGACAGCGGAGGATGAGTCGGAACAAGAGTACACCGTTAAGTTCCAAATCAGCCGCGTACCGGGATTAGTAATCTATGACGGTAGTACGATGACGGATATTGCCGCTAAGACAGGCTCTGATCCGACAGGATTCAGTTGGAGCATGGGAAGCAACGTGGATTCAGATGGTAGCAATGTTGCAGGTACATGGCAAGATAAAAACTACGAGCACGCAATAAAGGGCTTCAAGGCGAACGCAAATGCATCTAACATTGTTTCGTTCACCGTGCCGAGTGGTTATCTGGCAAAGATACGTCTGGTAGGTTCTACCAATAGCGATGGTGACGATCGTAAGATGTTCATTGCCAATGAGGCAACGAATGATGCATCTAAAGCTCTCGGAAATTATGTTATCACATCCAGCACGTATGAAGCACAAGGATTTGTAACAGAACTCTTAATGCCGGGTACTTATTACCTTGGATCTACCGATTCATATCGCTTGTTTGAACTCAGTGCTCAACTCTATCCGATAGATTACAGCCGTGACGTGACGGATGGTCGTTTAGGTACGATTTGTTTGCAGAAGGGCGGAACAATGGTAGGTGCTGCGGTATATGAGGTGGCATACTTCAATCCGGATAACAGAAAGATCTACTTCGACGAGGTACTCAACGGAGAGATGGTACCGGGTATGCCATATGTCTTCCTGCCGGATCAAGGAAACAACGACCAAATGGTAGTTACTTATGGCAACAATGCTGCGGCTGCAGAGGCAGGTCATCAAAATGGTCTTTATGGCTCGTTCACCGAGCAGTTGTTGACCAGAGATGCTGATAATTACATTCTCCAGTCTAACAAATATTGGTATGTAAATAGCGATGAGGTGTATGTTGGCGAAAATCGTGCTTATCTCAAAGTGCAAGAGATTTACGGCTATCAAGGTCAACCGGAACCGGCTCCTGCTCATGGTCGACGCCGCGTAATGATGGATGCCGGTGCGCAAGCTCCGAACATGGCAACAGGCATGGAGGATATTCAGGGTGGCGCAGTACAAAGCGCTAAAGTGTTGATCGACGGCAAGATGTATATACTCCGCGGGGAGAAGATGTACGACGCTACGGGTCGCTTGGTGAAATAACCAAGCGTGCCCGTGCGCGTTGCACGCACGAGTATTAAAAATATAGTATATAATATAGGTAAAGTTATTTAGTTGATGGTCTTTCGAGGCTCGGCATGTGTACCGAGAGTTAAACAAGGTAGGTCGGGAGACTTTGAACGAACATAGAAAAGGATGTTCGGTAAAAAGGAAAAATAACAAAATATAAATATGAAAAAAATGTATAAACAACCGAAAATGGAGATTTCCAAAGTTGCGCCGGTAAATGTAGTGTGTACGAGTGCCGGAGAGGGAGTAGGAGGTACTGAAACCTTTGGCAGCGGAAAAACGACAGGCGAAGCTCCCAAACGCAGGACGAAAGTGTTCTGATGGAGATTATTTCCTGACTTGCATCCCTGCTGCATGTTCGTGCGGCAGGGATGTTTGTGTCTATATGTGTGAGAAAAAAAACATACAAAACACTTTTGAATGATTTTAGAGCTCCGCTTCTTGTGTATATAGCTGCTAAAATGTCCTCGTGAATAAATTCCCGGATACTTTTTACCATCTATATTCACACACCTTCGTGTCAAATCATTCAAAAGACATAAACATAAAAAACAATATTCTGTGTAAAAATTGACACTTTTATACAAAAAACGTGCGGATGTGGAGCGCGCGCTTGCGTATATAAAATAAATTTTGTATCTTTGCAGCGTGAAATTGAAATTAGAAGTTACAAGCGGTTTTACAAATTTTACTAACTATTAATGAGAGAGCATAGTCGAGACAAGGAACGCTATTATGCAGAATTAGAAAAATCAATATAATTTAACCAATTTTTTTGTTTAACTTTTAAAATTTAATGCTTATGAAAAGACAATTTCAAAGTTTTGTGGATGGCATGACGTTGGGTGGAGGATCCATTCAGCATCCATTGAGCATCCATTCAACATCCATTGGAACCAGGTGGAAACCACGTGGCATGCAGCTAATTTGCACGTTAGTTCTATTATTCACATTCTCCATCGGCCAGATGTGGGGAGAAAGCGCGACGATTACTATAGGAAGCTCAACTTCCACTAGTTATGCGGCTACATTTACATCTTCTTCGACAAATACGCATGTAACTGCTAATGCTACGTCGTTTACGAAGGGAAGTGGAGTGTCTACTTCAAACTCTACCTATGGTAAAGCAACTGCCCCTTATTCTGTCAAATATAAACCGAGCAGTAACTTGAATACTAGCACTTATAGTGATGCTAACTCAATTTCCGCTCAATTTACGGTTGCTACTGGATATACCTTTGCTCCTTCAGCAATATCTGCGACTATTGTAACAGAAGCTGCAAATTATACCTACCAAGCGGTTTTAACAGATGGTACTACGACTTATACGTCATCGGATGTGTCATCTTCTGCTGACGGGAAATCAACTTTTTCTTTCACTTCTTTATCGGGAAAAGCTCTTTCGGGTACTGTTACATTTAAGATCTGGTATAAATCTACAGCAAACAATAAAAAATTCTTTGTTGTAAATCTTCCAATAACGATTACCGGAACAGTGACTGCTTCTGGTGGAGGCGGCGGTGGCGGTAATGTAGATCCTGAATTTACTTACACTCCGGCGACGTATATTCTTGGAAGTGTAGATCCCTTGGATTTGAGTACGAAATTGACATCGACTAATACAACCGGTGCTATCACCTTCGCGATTAAGGATGCAGCTGGTACAGGTGCAAGCATTGCAAACAGCAAGAACTTTACCGCTACAACAGCTGGTACTGCAAAGGTTACTGTAACTCAGGCCGCTTCTACAGGTTATAATGCAAAATCGCAGGATATTGATGTAACTGTTGCCGCAGCCGAGCCTGTGGTAACTCCACGTAACTTGTTCACAATTACTATGACTCATAGTGGAGATGAGGTTAGTTTTGAAGGAAGCCAGTTGTCTGAGCTTGGAGATTATGGAACTGCTACGGGCGGGTACGTGACATTATGGAATAAAGATGCAAGTGGTGGCAAAATTAAAATTAATAAGAGTAGCGGCCTCATCTTTAATGGTAAGCAGGCATATGTTGTCCTCTACTTGAATGAGCCTCTGCATCAAGGAGATGTAATTTCATTTACAGGTGGAACAAGTGGTCGCCAAATTAAAATTGGGTTAGAAGCAGATGCTGATAATATATCTATCCAAACAGCCGACGATTCTTATACTATACCGGCCAATAGCGATTTGATCGGCAAGCAGGTTATTTATTTGTGTCGTGTGGGCTCAAGTACAACATTCAAGACTCTCACCATTTCTTCTACCACCACCGCTCCGACATTCCGTACGGTGACATTTGATCCGAACTATACGGGATCGCAGTCATTCACGCGTACCCCGGCAGATGGAGCAAAGATTGTTTATGTGCCGAAAGATCCCGAGAATGGTACCCAAGAATTTTTGGGTTGGTTTGAGGGAAGTGCAGCATCTGCATTTGATTTTAGTACTGCTATTACGGCAGACAAAACGTTAACCGCTCATTGGTCTGCTCCGGTTATTAAACACACAGTAACATATTATGATGGTTCGACCAAAGTTGGTGAGGAAGAAGTGGTAGAGAATGCAAGCCCGGTTAACTATGCAAATTATCAGGCGAAAGCGCTGCACTCGTTCACTAACTGGAAGAATAACGCAGATGCGGTTATTGATCCCGCTTCGCTGGTAGTTACCAAAGATACCGCATTGTATGCTCATTGGGCAAAGGTGTATATTGCGCAAAATGCAAACTATGTATTTGAGAATACAACAACCGTAGGTACTGCTCCGAATGCCATTACAGTTACAAAGGACAACAAGCCCAATGCAATAGCTGCTAACTCCCGTATTGACAATATGTGGTTAAGCGCTATGAGCGTTAAGTTGGAAGATGGTACTTATCCCGGTTCCGGCGATGACTTCTACGGCTGGAAGATTAATACATCTGGTGCAACTATTCGTTTCTATGTAGAGAACGACTGCCGTGTAACTGTAACGGTTGGTAATCTTTCTTCCGGTTTGAATATCACTTATACCGGCAAGTCTGCTGCAGAAGAGGCAACAACCGCTTTGACGGCAAAACAGGCGAATAATTATGACGTTAAGGGTGGTACATTGGTAACCCTGACAACAGCGGGTGGTAATACGGTTACGCTGAAGGGCATTGCAGTAGGCGATATTCCTGATCTTAGCGATGATGCTTCGCTGAGCGACTTAACGTTGAAGTATGGTACGGCAGAAGCTGCCACCATTAGTGGTTTTGCTTCCACTAAGCAAATTTATTATGTGGAAGCGCCTTATGGAACAGCAAAGGCAGATCTCCCGATTGTAGGTGCAACTGCAACAGATGCTACCAATGCGTTAGTTACTATTAACCAGGCGAAGGATCGCGAGGATTGGAAGACGGTTATTCGTGTTCAAGCAGAAGACCGTATTGAAGCTCACGATATGTACTATGAGGTTCGCTTCAAAGTTCAACCGAAATTGGGTGTTGAGATCATCAAGGCTGTGACAACTACTGCTAATGACGGTGATGCAACCGGTTATATCGGCGGTACCTATAAGAATACAAAGACAGGTAATGCTGTTAAGTTGGATAAGAATAACCACTTCGGTCTTGTAATTGCCGCTAATAATGCATTCCAAGAGGGTGACATCTTTGCTATGAATATCACGGCAGCTGCTGGTGGTAATATGGGAACCATGAAGATTTATGAGAGCACAGATGCTACGGAGCCGTTGTTCGAATCGACAGAAATTGGTACGGTTGGAATGAACTATTGGACATTGCCAGCTTCTGTAAATGGTAAGACTTCGCTCTATATCAAGCGTGGCGGTGGTGACGATTGGAACCCGACATTCTCGTCTATCGCAGTATATCGCCTCATGGCTCCGTTCATTGAGGAATTTGCTATTGAAGATGTAGAGGACTTTGTTATCGATCAAGAGAACAAGACCATTACCGCTTCGGTTGCTAATTCGTTTGATGTAACTGCTCTGACTCCGACGGTTAAGTATTGGGGTAATGGCGGTGGCGCAATCGATAAAACCGGCGCTCAGGATTTCACTGACCCTGTAACTTATACGGTATCGAGCGCGTACGCAGAGGACGCAACGGGTGACTACGCTCCTGTGACTTACACGGTAACGATTACTAAGGTTGTTCCTTCTGTTGAGCCGACGATTACTACTCAACCGCAAGGTGCAAACTACTATGAGGGCGCAAGCATTGCTGCTCTGACGGTAGCTGCAGAATCGACCGCAGGTGAGTTGAGTTATCAATGGCAGGTTAAGAACGGTTTGGCTTACGATGATATCGAAGGCGCAACGGCTGCTTCGTACACTCCGACAGTTTCTGCAATCGGTTCGTATATCTACCGCGTAGTTGTTACCAATACCGAGGACAGCAAGCCGGCTACATCGGTTAACTCGGAAGAGGCAACGGTTGAAATTACTTCTGATCCTGCTTGTGCAACGTTTGTAACGATTCCGACTGCTGAGCCGTATCAATATACGAATGCAGGCGAGTGGACGATTTATAATGCTTCCTCTAGTGGTAAACGCAATGGCTCTGACCAGATATTTGGTGATGTAAAAGACTTTGAGGGTAATACTGTTAAGGGCTTTGCAAAAGAGCGTTGCGTATTGATCTTTGAGAAGGATATGAAGCAAGTTCGTTTCTATTCTGCAAACGCTCAACGTGCATGGGGTGACACTCCGATACGTGTAAGCGGTGATGTGGAGACTTTCCTTGGTACGGGTACTCCTTCATATAGTGCATATGCAGCTACAACTTCCATTATTCAGAATGATCCGAATAACAACAAAGAGCAAATCTTTATTGCAGATGGCGAGTTCTTGGCAGGCAAGTGCTACTGGTTTGCATTTAGCGGTTCGTTGCAGATCTTCCAAATCTGTGCTGTAGAGGCAGATCCGAAGGCTGATGCTCCGGTATTTAGCGGTGCATTGAGCGATGAGGCTATTTGCCCGGGTAACACTTTCGCAACGTTGGATGCAACAGCATCTCCTGTTACTTCGTACGCTTGGTACAAAGATGACGAGGTAATTGAGAATGCAGAGGCTGCTACATATACTCCGACTGAGGCTGGTACCTATTACTGCATCGCAACGAATAGTGCAGCAGGTTATCGCAGTGCTTCGACTAAGTCTGCTGAGGCAGTACTGAGTGTAAATACCGTAACTGCTATTACGGCTCATGTTGATGCAGTTGGAACAGTTGATGCAGAAAAGACTATTTCTGTAACGGCTGAGGGGACCAACCTGACTTATCAATGGCAGGCTTGTGACGCGAACGGTGATGTAACAGACGCTACCGTTCTTGGAACAGCAGCTAGTTTGAATGTTGTTATTGCCGCTGAGACGAAATACTATCTGGCTACCGTAACCGGTGCTTGTGGTGTTGAGACCCAAGTGGTTGAGGCAAGAGAATGGCACGAGGTTGAGCCGGTTAATGTCACAGGAAGCAGAGTTTGGAACTGGACAAGCGCAGCGTTTAATGGTATAGATGAAGCAATAGCGTTTGGTAACACTAGCGTAGAGGAGTTGATGGCTAACGTAAGTAGTAAAGTTCCTAACTATGAGTCTTTCCGTTCTGATATGCTCTATGGTACCGGCCAATATGTATGGCGTCCTGATGATAGGTACTTCCAAGGATTCAAGATTCGCTTTGTTACAACTGTTCCGGGTATTGTAAAAGTTACCTATCGCGGAACTGGCAATAACAAAAATATCATTTTGACCATCAATGACTCCACATATGCAGAGTATCAAGGAGGCTTTACTACCGTTAAGAACTTTGTTCAAGCAGGAGAGGTTGTTATTGAAGGTGTTGGCGGTTCTGACAATGCTGGTGGTATGACTCGTATCCAGAGAATTGAGTTTGTTGCTGAAGACGATTATCATCGTACGGTTAATCCTGCTAACATCGGTACACTTTGCTGGACAAACAATGCAGTCCTTGTAAATGCTACGCTCTATGAGTTGGCAGGTAAGGATGCAAACAGCAAGCTTGTCTTCGATGAGGTTGAGGGTAACAAGCTAGTAGCCGGTAAACCGTATATCTTCGTTCCGGAGAATGGCAATACCCAGATCAAGGTCTTCAATACCGATGATGCAGAGCCTATGACTGAAGCTCAATTGCAACCGGTTAACTATATGTATGGTACGCTTGCAGGCAAGACTTTGACTCAGGAGGATGATGCCGAAATGTATTACTTCTCGGGTCGCAATATTTGGAGAGTTGCAGACTTCAATGTTGATATTACGATCCCGGCTAATTGCTGCTACGTAGATTATCCTGCTGTACTGGCAGCAGAAGAACCTGCTCCTGCTCCGGCTCCGGGTCGTCGCCGCATCACGATGGGTGGTAAAGGCGCGAACGCTGCTACCGGCTTCGAGAGCATCGACGCTTCCGAGAAACCGGTTAAACTCATGATCGACGGTCAGATCTTCATTCTTCGCGGAGAGAAGATGTACGACGCAACGGGTCGCTTGGTGAAATAACCAAGCGCGCCCGTGCGCGTCGCGCACGTGTTCTTTCATAAGGAATAGAAGCATTAAGAAACTAACGAAACAGTTATATAATATAATTATGATGAAAATGTATAAACAACCTAAAATTGAGGTCTCGGCCTTTGAGACAGAATTAATGCAGAGCGCAATTACTGTATCTCAGGGTAATCCGACGGATCCCAATAACCCGCCTACACCAGGAGCTCCGGCACGCGGAGAAATCATTGACTAAATCTCGCATGCGTGCGTGAACAATACTATTTGCGTACGCGCGACTAGAACAATTAAAGGCAGCTTTCGGGCTGCCTTTGATGGTTTTTATGGGGCCATAACCTCCCAAAATATGCCAAAAAGACAGAATTTCTCGTGAAATATTTGCATATGTCATTTATTTATTGTACCTTTGCAGCGTCAAAGGTAAAAGGAGTGAAACAATGAGTGATTCAAAGCAATTCATAAGACGATTGTCGAGGCTTGGCAAGAAAGTTCTTCCGAGTACAGCTTCGTTATGGTTGTACGGATCTCGCGCAAGAGGTACGGCGCGTGAAGACTCCGATTGGGACTTGCTGATATTATTGGACGAGGAAAAGCAGAAGAGTACCGATTTTGTGCAATATGCATACCCGTTTACATTAATGGCAAGCGCAGATGATCAAATGATTATTCCGCAGATATATACCAAGAAACAATGGCAACAAATGCAGTTTACGCCTTTTGTCAAGAATGTTGAACATGATAAAGTTGTTTTAGTATGAGTTTGACAGACGATGAACGCCGCATAATGGTGGATTTGGAAATTGAACGCGCAGAGAAAATAACGGAGCAGTTCGATACTTTACGAAAGCAGCAGTATTGGGATACTTTAGTCAATAGAATGTACTATGCTGTTTTTCATGCAGTAAGTGCATTGATGATTCATAGTGCAATTAGCATACATACGCATAGAGGCGCACTTAATGCGTTTAATAAGGAGTTTGTTCGTACAGGTGTGTTTACTGAAGAGGAGGGACACTTATTCTCAAAATTGGAAGGGATGCGCGAACGCGGTGATTACAACTGCTTTATTGATACAACAGAAGATGAGATAGTGCCGCTTATAGAACCATTAAAGGCGCTAATAGAAAAGATAAAGTCAAAAATTGCAGAATAAAAAAAAGAGCAACCTTGCGGGGTTGCTCTTTGCGTAAAGGAGAAGCGAGAATTACTCAGCTTCTGCGAGATTACTCTGCTTCTGCAGGGAGTTCAGCAGCGGGAGCATCGGAAACAGGAACATCAGCTGCCGGAGCAGCCGGTGCTTCTACCTCGATAGCCGAACGCTCCTCAGCGCTTTCGTGCGTGCCGGCACTGAAACCAACGGCAGCAATGCTGCAAGCAATAATGAGAGCGATGAGCGTCCAAGTAGCTTTTTCCAAGAAGTTCGCCGTACGGGGAGCTCCCATCACTTGGTTGCCGCTCGCGAAACCGGCAGCCAAGCCACCGCCTTTACTATTCTGCACGAGGACCAAAAGGGTCAGCAGAATGGCGGCTAAAACGATTACAATTGTAAAAAAGATGTACATAATATTATAAAATTTTACAAATTTTCTAATGATCGGCTTCGCCTGTTAGACCGCTTCGCTGATAGACCGCTTCGCTGTTAGATCGGCTTCACCTGTTAGATTTTTTTCAAATTTGGGTGCAAAGGTACAACAAAAATTTGGAATATGCAAATTTTCCTAATTAAAAATAAAAAATTCAAAATTAAAAATTCAAAATTACCATCGTGCTACCGTGTCATTGTAGATATTATTGGTGATTTCATCAATGATAGCAGCGCAGAGTTCGTCTTGCACATCCGAAAGGAGACGGTTGGCATCGAAAGTCTGGTACGCGGAATAAGTGCGATCGAAAGACTCCTCGGGGTTGACATTATTCGTGAAATGGACCGTGATGCGGATAGTAAGTTTGCTTTCGGAAGCATAGCTATCCGGTTTGATGGCTCCTTGGGAGATGTCGTAACCGACTATTTCGCCCTCTATCTCCAAGTCTCCGTTCTTACGGAGGATCTGCAAGCGTGTTTGGCGCGTATAGAGGTCTCGGAGGGCTTCGGTGAAGGTGCTGCTGAGGGAAGGGTTGACCATCGGCGCGTTGTTGGGGAAATCGGCGATGGAGATAGAATGGGTGGTCTGATAGTTGATGTTCGCGCCGTTCATTTTGTAACTAATACTGCAGCTGCTCAAGCAGAGCAGCATGCAGCAGACCGCGCATAAATGCGCTGTTAGACCGCTTCGCTGTAGGATTGCTGCGCTGTTGGACCGCTGCGCTGTTGGATTGCCCTTCGGGCTGTTAGAATTAGAGACCATATTCTTTGATTTTGCGGTAGAGGGTGCGTTCGGAGAGACCGACTTTCTCGGCAGCGATCTTACGGTTACCTCCGGAGAGTTCGAGCGCCCGTTTGATGCGTTCGCGTTCACCGTCCTCAATGAGGAGAGAGTCCTCTTCTATGGGAAGGATCTCTTCCGCCTCGCGCGAAGGGGCGATGTCGATAGAAGCGGGAATGCGATTTTCGAGATCTCGTGATTTAGTGATCTCGTGATTTCGACCGTTCTGAAGCATCTGGCGTAACTCTTCCAACTCTTTGCGGTTCTGCATGACCATGTTATAGAGGATCCCGAGCTCGTGGGAGTAGTCCTTGCCAGTTTGTTGGGAGGGGTTGCGGAGGACTATCTCCTGCCGGTTCTCTTCGGCTGGCAGGTATTTGCGGAGAGTGTCGGCGTTGATCTGGTGGTCCAGCTCGATGACGGCTATCTGCTCTGCGAGGTTCTTGAGTTGGCGGATATTTCCGCGCCAGTAGGAGTTCTGGAGGAGCCGCGTTGCCTCTTCGTTGAGGGAGAGAGGCGGCATCTGGTACCGGTTGCAGAAATCGATGGCGAACTTACGGAAGAGGAGAGGTATATCCTCTTTTCGTTCGCGCAGTGCTGGCACGCGAATCTCGACGGTGTTGAGACGATAGAAGAGGTCCTCGCGGAATCGTCCGTCCTCGATAGCCTGCCGCATATTGAGGTTGGTAGCGGCGACGACGCGCACGTTCGTTTTGCGGACGGTGGAGGAACCCATTCGGAGGTATTCTCCGGTCTCGAGCACACGGAGGAGACGCACCTGAGTTTGCAGGGGCAGTTCACCGACTTCGTCGAGGAAGAGTGTGCCGCCGTCGGCTATCTCGAAATAGCCTTTGTGTTCGGATTTGGCGTCCGTGAAGGCACCTTTCTCATGTCCGAAGAGTTCGGAATCGATAGTGCCCTCGGGAATAGCGCCGCAGTTGACGGCAAAATAAGCGCCGTGTTTACGCGCCGAAAAAGCGTGAATGATTTTCGGGAAATGCTCCTTACCGACACCGGATTCTCCGGTGATGAGCACAGAGAGATCGGTCCGAGCGACCTGCACGGCGATCTCAATATCCCTGTTGAGCAGCGGACTGAGGCCAATAATGCCGAAACGCTGCTTGATAGCCAATAACTCCTGTTGCGTCATAATAACCTGACAAAATGTCATGCAAAGGTACAAATAAAAGTTGAAAGTTGAAAGTTGAAAGTTGAAAGAAATGCATTTTTTGCGGTAAAATGACACTTTTTCTATAAATAATCGCGTGCGCGCTTGCGTATATCAAAAAAATAATGTATCTTTGCACGCTAATTATGAATTTTAGGCAAAATGTATAAACACTATTTTTCTTTTATGACGCTGGGTTTGCTGATGTTGTTCGCGACGAGTTGCGTGACGCAAAAGCAGATGACATATCTTTCCGGTGTGACTCCATCGGCGATGGATTCTATCAATGCGCATTTCAAGGCACAGAGCGAGTTGACTATCCGAAGGGGCGATGCGTTGACGATTTTCGTGTCGGCATTGGATCAAGAGGCGGTGGCGCCCTATAATCTGCCGACGATGACTTTTGCTAATCCGGGTTCGGCGCAAGTGCAGACCACTCCGATGATACAATACTATTTAGTGGATGAGGCAGGAGATGTCAATTTTCCGGTGTTGGGTAAGATTCATTTGGAGGGTTTGAAACGCCCGGAGGCGGAGGAGAAAATCAAGTCACTTTTGGCGCAGCAGGTGATGAACCCGATGGTTCAGGTTAATTTTATAGGCACGAAAGTGACGGTGTTGGGCGAGGTGAACAGACCTGGTCAGGTACCTATTCCACAAGGGCGGCTGACGATCTTGGATGCGCTTGCCAGCGCCGGCGATCTGACGCCTTACGGTCGCCGTGACAATGTGCTGGTGACACGTGAGGTGGATGGCAAACTGGAAGTGGCGCGCTTGAGTCTCAGGAGTGCGGATTTATACACTTCTCCGTTCTATTATCTGCAGCAGAACGATGTGATTTATGTGTCGCCGAACAAGGTACGTGCGGTGACCAGCGCGAGTACCGGATTATGGTTGAGCATCGTGTCCACGGCGCTTAGCGCTGCAACGGTGATAGTGACGGTGTTGAAGTAATTGAGAATTGAGAATTGAGAATTGACAATTGATAGTTGAAATGGTGAATAATAATCAGAATGAAATAGATATCCGCAAGATAGTGCGCGTTGTATTGGAGCACTGGTGGTGGTTTGCGATCGGGGTGGGTGTATGCCTGCTGTTAGGCGTGGCATATTACCTGCGGAAAGCGCCGAGGTGGACAACGGACACGAGTATCATGTTACGCAAGAAAGATCTCGATTCGAACCCTATGGCGAGTTTGTCGTTGTTGGGGTTGACGGGTAATCAGGCTGCGGAAGATGAGGTGGTGGTTCTTGAGTCCCGCGGTTTGCTGTACCAAGCAATCGATGCGTTGGACTTATGGGATGCCCATGCCAAGCGAGGCGGTTTGCGATGGGAAGGTGAGTTCCGTCACCCCGCGTTGACAATCGATTATATCGCGCTGAACGAAGATGGGGCTCGGAAATCATTCTCGGTGAAAGTGAAAAAGACCCGCAAAGG
Source organism: uncultured Bacteroidales bacterium (assembly GCA_946406195.1). Taxonomy (GTDB): domain Bacteria; phylum Bacteroidota; class Bacteroidia; order Bacteroidales; family Paludibacteraceae; genus Colicola. The sequence continues at coordinate 4,376 of CAMJJT010000023.1, read as the reverse complement.
ATACAAAGTGAAGACGAAGATGGGGCTTTTTTATCGGTCGTCCGTGCGCGTGGAGAGTTTGGATGAGCCGATAGAGACGGCAGCCGGTACAATCCGTATTCATGCCAACCGTCCGTTGAGCCCTGATACGACTTATCGTGTGTTCCATGCCCGCAAACAGTTGGTGGTTGCCGGTTATCAGAAGGATATACATGTCTCGCAGCACAAGAAAGAATCGAACGTCATCCGGATAACGACCACTTCTCCGGTGCGTGAACGCGACGAGGCATTGTTGCTGCAGATGATAGAGCAGTATAACCTGAATGCGATCGTAGATAAAAACATGATTGCGACCAACACGGCATCGTTCATCGAGGATCGGTTGAACATCATCACAAAAGAGTTGAGCGAGGCGGAAGAGGCTGTGTCGGAATATAAAGAGAAGAATAACATCGCCGATCTGAATGCTCAGGCGCAGTTGGTGCTGCACGAGAGTACCGTGGAGCAACGCGCGATGGCGGAGATAGAGACGCAGCTGAGTCTGGTGGATTATATCGACGAGTTTCTGCGCGATGAGACGAAGCGAGATAATCTGATTCCTGCGAACATAGGTGTGACGGACGGTTCGCTATCCAGCGGTATGAGCGAGTATAACGCGCTACAGTTGCGCAAGATGCGAATTCAACGCACGGCGACGGAGGACAACCCCGTCATCGAGCAGATGGATATGCAGTTGGCTACGATCCGTCAGAATATCATCGCAACGATTGCTTCCGTTAGGGAAAGCCTGAAGATCCGTCAGCGGAACCTGCAGGCACAAGATACGAAATTCAACCGGAAGTTACAAGACGCGCCGGAGCAGCAACGCGAATATATCCGCGTGGTTCGTCAGCAGAAGATCCGCGAGCAGTTGTATATCTATCTATACGAGAAACGCGAGGAGAATGCGTTGATGTTAGCGGCGACGGCAGAGCCGGCAAAAATACTGGATATGCCGCAATACGACGTGCGGAGTCAGAGCCCGAAGCTAATCAAACTGCTGTTCATATGCATTATTTTAGGTCTGCTTTTTCCGGGAGGTTTGCTGTACGTTTATATGCTGTTTAACGACACCATCGATGACACGAAAGAGTACGAACGGGCACTTCATGCACCGGTACTGGGGCAGTTGGTCCAGAACTCGCGCAATGCACATATCGCAATTCATGAGGGCGAGAGCACTGTTTCGGCGGAACTGTTCCGGTTGATGCGAACGAACCTTCGGTTCATGTTGCCCGCTGAGGCAAAGAGTCCGGTGATCTTAGTGACGAGTTGCGTCAACGGCGAGGGTAAGTCGTACGTGTCGAGCAATATAGCGCTGTCGCTGGCTATCTTAGGAAAGAAAGTGGTGTTGGTGGGATTGGATATCCGCAAACCGATGTTAGCGGTGTATTTTAACCTCCCGCAAAAAGGACATTTGACTGATTATCTTGCCGAACCGAGTGCGGCGATTGACGATATTATCGTTCCGAGCGGTGAACATAAAAATTTGGATATTATTCCTTGCGGAACGATACCTCCTAATCCGGCAGAATTGCTGCAGACTGAGCGTGTGGAGACGCTGTTTGCGGAGCTGCGCAAGCGGTACGACTATATCATCGTTGATACGGCGCCGGTAGCGATGGTGAGCGATACGTATCTGCTGGACCGTGTTGCGGACATGACGATCTTTGTGAGCCGCTATAAATATACGCAGACGGAGATGATTGAGTACATCAACGGCGTGGTGGAGCAGAAGAAGATGCATAATGTGGCCGGTGTGCTGAATGGTGTCAAGGGGCTGAAGGCAGGGTATGGATATGGCGCTCAGCAAAGCTGAGCTTAATTGACGATTTGACGATTGACGAGGTACGATTGATTGACGATTGAATGAAATTGACGAATGAATATAAATAATTGTTGATTGACAATTTATGACTACTGAAGAACTGAAGGAGAGATTTAGAAAATTCTCCATTAAAATTATTAAACTTGTCAATGCAATGCCTAATAATATTGCAGGGAATGCTATAGCAAAGCAAATTGTTCGTTCGGGAACATCTCCTGCCGCCAATTATAGAGCAGCTTGTTTGGCAAAGTCCAATAAGGATTTTCTTAATAAGTTAAAAATGGTAGAGGAGGAAATAGATGAAACTGCGCATTGGTTGAGCATTATAATGGATGCTGAACTTCTTTCGACTCCACAAGTTCGGGATTTATATGATGAGAGTGTGGAACTGAGGAGAATTGTAGCACGCTCTATTTTAACAATCAAGCAAACAATTGAGGCACAAGAACGTCAATCGTAAATTAAAATATCTCGTTAATAAATCGTAAATCGTAAATCTGTAAATCGTCAATAAGAAATGATCGTTTGTGTAGCAGAGAAGCCGTCGGTGGGTGAGTACATCGCCAGAGTGCTGGGAGCAAACCAGCGCAAGAACGGATATTTTGAGGGGAACGGGTACCAAGTGACCTGGACCTTCGGGCATCTGTGTGCACTGCTGGACCCTCAGGAATATACTGAACAGTGGAAAGGTTGGAATCTGAGTTCGCTGCCGATGATTCCCGCTCGGTTTGCCATCAAAGTGCATGGCGATGAAGGGGTACACAAACAATTCAATGTGATCAAGAGCCTGATCGAACAGGCGGACGAGGTGATTAACTGCGGTGATGCCGGACAAGAGGGAGAGTTGATTCAACGATGGGTGTATCAACAGGCGGGATGTAAGTGTCCGGTGAAGCGGTTATGGGTCAGTTCGTTGACTGAAGAAGCTATCCGCGAAGGTTTTCAGAGTCTGAAAGACCAATCGGAATATCAGCATTTATATGAGGCGGGTATGATGCGCGCGATAGGAGATTGGTTATTAGGCATGAACGCCACGCGCGCGTATACTATAAGGTACGCGCAGGGACGCGGGCGCGAGCGACAGGTGCTGTCCGTAGGTCGCGTGCAGACGCCGACCTTGGCGCTGGTGGTTAAGAGACAGGCGGAGATTGAGCATTTTGTGCCGAAGACCTATTGGGAGTTGAAGACGAATTACCGCGATACATTATTCTCTGCGCAGTTGCCGGTGGAGGAAGGCGAATATGCCATTACGAGTGAGGAACAAGGGCTGGCACTGGTGGACAGTATCAAAGATGAACCGCTGACAATCACGAGTGTGGAGAAGAAAAAAGGGATGGAGTACGCGCCGAAGCTGTATGACTTGACGTCGTTGCAGGTAGATTGTAATAAGAAATATTCGTTCTCGGCGGAGCAGACATTGCAGTTGATCCAATCGCTATACGAGAAACGGGTGACGACATATCCGCGTGTGGATACGACGTATCTGAGCGATGATATATACCCAAAAGTGCCGAATACCTTAGCAGGCATTAAGGATTTTTACCCGCAGATAACAGCGCTGTTGGGTCTCAAAGCAGACGGAAAGAAAGGTGCAGGTTCGTTACCGAAGTCGAAGAAGGTGTTTGACAACAAGAAAGTGACGGATCACCATGCCATTATCCCGACGGGTCAGCGCCCGGAGGGGTTGACGGCGGATGAGAAGAAAGTGTATGACTTGGTGGCACTGCATTTCATTGCTGTTTTTTATCCGGATTGTGAAGTGAGTAACACAACCGTGATGGCGAAGGCAGGTGAGATCGATTTCAAAGTGACGGGTAGAGAGGTGCTGAAGCCGGGATGGAGAGCAGTGTTTGAGAATGATCGTTCGCAGAGCGAACTCAATGATGAGAATGGTGACGCTTCGCTTAATGATGTCGCCAAGTCTTTACCGGCGTTTATGAAGGGTGAGAGCGGTGCGCATGAGCCGGTGCTCAAGGAGAAGACGACCACTCCGCCGAAGTATTACACGGAGGCGACGTTGCTGAGGGCGATGGAGACGGCAGGCAAGACGGTAGATAACGATGAGTTGCGCGAGGCGATGAAGGAGAATGGTATAGGAAGACCTTCTACGCGTGCGGCTATCATTGAGAAACTCTATCAGCGTAAGTATATCGTGAAACAGGGAAAGAGTCTAAGGGCGACGGAGACGGGTATCAATCTGATTCATTTGATTATCTCACCGCTGTTGAAGTCCGCCGAATTGACAGGTCTATGGGAGAAAAAACTGCGCGAGATAGAAAGAGGCGAATATAAGGCGCAGGATTTCCTGTCGGAATTGAAGGAGATGACCAGCGGAGTTGTAAGGGATGTGAAGAGCAATAAGGCAGGGATGCTGTGTCCGGTATGCCGGCAGGGGTTGATTATTCGCGGGAATACACGATATGGGTGCTCGCGATGGAGGGAAGGATGTAATTACGCAGAGGCGTTTTAGATGTGTAATGTGTAATGTGTAATGTGTAATGTGTAATGTGTAATGTGTAATGTGTAATGT
>CAMJJT010000022.1 GCA_946406195.1 uncultured Bacteroidales bacterium | reverse complement strand
GCTCATAACGCGCTTGTGCGGCAAGATAAGCCGAGTGCGTCTGGTCGGCTATTTGTTGTGCGATAGAACCCGTCCGAAGCAACTGTTCGCAACGTTTGTCCTCGCGGGCAAGATTGTCCAAATTGGCTTTCGCTTCAGCTTTGGAGGCTTCGGTAGCGGAGATGTTCGATGAAGCCGTACGAACCGATGAACCGGCTTGTTTGCTTTGCTGCTGCGCACGCGCCAAATCGCTCTTGGCTTGCGCCAGACGCAGACGAAACTCGCTGTCCTCAATGATGACCAGCGTGTCGCCTTCGCGCACATGCTGGTACGCTTCGAAACGAATCTCCTTAATAAAACCCTGCACGCGCGTGTTCTGCGGCGCGATGTACTGGCACACGCGGGCATTGTCCGTGTACTCGATGTGCCCGAAATGAGTGAACTGCAGCACAACGTACGTTATGCCTGCAAGAAGAAGCAACACGATAACCGTGTTGTACAAATACGTGAAAATCTGGGATTTTTGCATAAATAAAGCAACCCTTTTAGTTAATACTCTTTGGAATATTCTCGGGTTGCCCCTTGCCTTTACCAAGGCCGGTCGCGGTCACTATCCTCGTAAGCGCCTTAAAACAATGTTTTAAGGGTAGTTACTCGGATGTGCGCCGCTCTCCCCAAAAATTAAAATTATTTGGGGACCCTATTTAGGGAAATCAAGTGCAAAATTACAAAAAAAATCCCACATGTGCAAGTTTTTGTGGGATTTTTTGGCTTTAGTTGGAGTATTTTTTATATATTCTTGCCTAATTCGTACGCCTCTTGCAGTTTGGTGTTTCCGGAAATCTCGTGCGGATCATTCACGCCGCCGCAGAAAAGATGTGCTTTGAGAGCGCATTTCTCATAACAATCAATCCATCCCTGCAAACCGCTTTCGGCACGTTTGGGCGTAAACTCCTCGTCCTCAGCTGCCGTGGTCAGCAGGTAAATGTCGCGGAACTTGTAATCCTTCGGGTACATGGCGTTCATCCGGTCGATAAGCGTCTTCATCTGACCCGACATCTCATAGTAATAAATCGGCGTTGCCCAGCAAACGACATCCGCGTTGAGCACGCTCTCCATGATCGCCGGCACATCGTCCTTGAACACACACGCACCTGTCTCCTGACATTTGAGACAACCGATACAGAACTTAATCTCCTTGCCGCGAAGCGAGATCAACTCCACTTCATGTCCGGCACTCTTGGCACCTTCTGCAAACTGCTCCGCCATCGCGTGGCTATTTGAGCCCGCGCGGAGAGAGGTTGACAATACAACTACTTTCATATCTGCAATTTATTTTAGATTCTTATTGAAGAACTCTGCCAACTTATCCCAAGGAATGAGGTTCTTGGGTTCGCCTTTTCCTGCTGGTTCGGTGAAGCCACCGTCATAGAGATCGCAATGAGATGCATCCGGAATGATGAGCAGCTCTTTGTTCTCAGGACACGGATTCGGAGCTACCACCGTCTTGTAGCCTTCCGCTTTGCCGTCCACCATGTAATGGTACGCCGCTTCGCCGAAATAACGGCTGTGGGCATTTTCGCCGTGCATGATTAGAACAGCAGAACGAATCTCGTTGATGTAATACAGGAAACGGCTGTTGGCATAAGCCTGCGTGCCGATGACACGCCAACCGTCATTCGAGTTACCGCTGCGCGCATGATAGCCGCGCGGGGTCTTGTAGTAATCGTAGTAGTCCTTGACGAACTGCGGTGCATCGTCCGGCAGTGGGTCTATCACGCCTCCTGCCATAGCAGCAGGGTCTGCAAGACGTTGTGCGGCGAGTGCCACACGCGCTTCGTGACGCGCCTCTTCGGTGTCAGCGGAATCGAAATAACCGTTACCGCTGACGCGGGTCATGTCGTACATTGTGGAAGCCACCGTCGCTTTGATACGTGTATCCGCTGCCGCCGCATTGAGGGCAATACCTCCCCAGCCACATATACCGATGATACCAATTCTATCAACATCCACTTCTGGCAGTTTGGAAAGGAAATCCACTGCTGCCATGAAGTCCTCGGTATTGATATCCGGCGAAGCCGTACGACGCGGTTCGCCCGAACTCTCACCGGTGAAAGACGGATCAAAAGCCAGCGTAACAAACCCACGCTCCGCCATCTTCATGGCATACAGACCCGAACTCTGCTCTTTCGTTGCGCCGAAAGGACCCGACACCGCGATAGCGGCGTATTTGTGATTTGTGATTTGTGATTGCTCATTTGCCTTCGGCGTGTAGAGATCGCCAACCAGCGTAAAGCCGTATTGGGTTTGGAAGGATACCTTTTTGTGGTTTACTTTCTCACTTAACGGGAACACTTTGTCCCAGGTGTCATTTGCGCATTTACTCATTTTTTCATTTGAATTGGTGCAAGCAGCAAAAGTAATTACCGCGAGCATAAGGGTTAAAAACTTACTCATATTTTCTTTCTTATCTGAAATTCGCTGCAAAGTTACAACATTTTTTGCAGATACGCAAACACAAATCGCCCGAATATATACCAATTTTGCATATTAGGCCTATCTCGTTACTCTATCATCTTGATCACTTTTGCCGGAACACCGCCGACGAACAAGTCCGAGCCGCCTATTATCGGCTCACCTGTTGTCATCCGTTCACGAAATTGCTCTATTGTCATGCTCATTTTTGTTCAATTGTCTTGATTATTTTGGCGGGATTGCCGGCAACGACGACATCATCGGGGATGTCATGCGTGACGACCGAACCGGCTCCAACAATCACACGGTTACCGATGGTGACACCCGGACAAACAATCACTCCGCCTCCCAACCAGCAGTCATCGCCAATATGAATCGGAAGCCCTGTTTCTATGGTCTGACGGCGAGCCATGTAATCATGCGGATGATCGGGTGTCAGCAGTTGGCAGTTGGGCCCGATGAGCGTGTGAGCGCCGATGGTAATACCTCCACCATCCAAGAAGACGCCGTTAAAATTAACAAACGAACCTTCGCCTATGCTGATTCGGTTGCCGTGGTCGCAATGGAATGGCGGACAAATAATCACCGAAGGATGCGCATCAGGGATGAGGGCTTTGATACAACGGTGCAACTCGTCCAAATCCCATGCACCGCATTGATTGAGATCCCGCATGGCATAGTACGCCCGCAGGATATTCTCTTGAACTTCCTTGTCCGTGTAATCGTACGGCAAGTTATGAAGCATTTTCTCGTATTCTGTCATAATATCTGTCTTGCTACTATAGCACCGGTTCTTTGCCGGTCATTTCAGTTCGGCTACCAAAGCATCGGAGATGTTATTGCCTATTTGTTGGCATACATCCTGACTCCATCGTTGCGCCATGGCGATACGTTGCGCGGGTTTGTCAAGACCTTTGAGCTTCGCATAGATATACCCGGCATTGAAATTATCTCCTGCTCCCACTGTGCTGACGGTCTCTATCGGCGAAACGGAAAACGTCTCGCAGCCTTCCGGCGAATAGACGCGAATCATCCGTGCGCCATCTGTCAGGATTAGGGTGGAGCAGAATGGGCGAACGCGTTCATAGATAGCGTCCGCATCGGTCAGATTATAGAGATATTCAAAATCTTCCATCGATCCTCGTACGATATTCGACAGTTGCATGTTTTCTTCGATATTCGCCATCACATTCGGAATGTCGGCGATGTGTGTCTTACGGAAATTGATGTCATAATACAGCCATGCTCCCACTTCCCGTGCTTCGCGAAGCATCGACTGCACAGCTGGACGGATAGCAGGATTGATGGCAAAGAACGAGCCAAAGAGCACAATATCGGAGGCTTGGATATGTGGTAACTCGCCATCCAAAGCCGCAGAGGCATGGTCCTTGTAGAAGATATACTGCGCATCGTTGTGCTCGTCCAAAAATGCCAGCGTGATATGCGATTTGGTTCCTGCGTGGCGACGGACGAACTCATCCGACACGCCATTCTCGCGCAAGTACTGACAAGTCAGATCGCCGATATGGTCTCCTCCGACTTCCGTCACCATGGCACAAGGCACTCCGACGCGTCCCAACGAAACGATACTGTTAAACGTTGATCCGCCCGGAACGGCCTTCTGCGGCTGGTCATTCTTAAACAGAATATCCAACACCGTCTCTCCGATGCCTATTACTCGTCTGTAATTTGTCAACGTATTGCAAATCTCCGGTTTGTACATGTTATTGTCGTTTTCATTTCTGATTTCGCAGGCAAAGGTACTACAAATAATTGATATGTGCAAATCTTTTTGTGTTTTGAGCACAAAAAAAGAGCACTCGCTCTTGGAGTGCTCTGGTTTTTAGGGAACATGCCTCGTTATGAGATGGCGATTTGGCGTCCGGTCTTGCCTTCTTCGCGTTTGATCTTCGGCAGGTCGATGGTCAAGATACCATCTTCGACTTTTGCGGCGATCTTCGCTTCATCCACATTGTCCGGCAAGGTGTACTTCTGCTCGAAGTTCGTGTAAGCAAACTCGCGTCTCAAGTAGTGCGAATGTTTGTCTTCTTCCTTGTGTTCGAACTTGTTCTCGATGGCGACGCAGAGGTTGTGGTCCTCATCGACGTGTACTCGGCAGTACTCTTTCTTAACGCCCGGAGCAGCCAGTTCGACTACATAGCCGTGCTCGTTCTCTTTGACGTTAACCGAAGGCGCCACATTGCTTGCCGTGTTCAGCATGTCATTGTTCAAAAACTCATCAAATACGGTCGGGAACCATCCGTTTGTCGGCAGCCAACTGTTTCTACGACACATTGCATTTTTCATAATCAATCCTCCAAATTTAGTTAAACGATGTTTAACGTAGTTTGCGTAGTTTACGTGTTTTGCGTAGTATGCGTAGTTGCGTTTTCACCCTAAAAAAGGCAATAAGCGTGCCAGATGTCAAATCTCTGCCAATTTGTCCACTTTTCGTGACAATTTGTCCATCTTTTGTGCCAAAATGTCCATTCAGCAATGGTATAACAAAGGCGTGACATAAGCCTTGACTGTCGTTTGACCGTCGTTATTCAATCATCTTAATCAGTTTGGCAGGATTACCGCCGACGATGGTATTGGCAGGCACATAGCCCGCGCTTCGGGTGTCGTCACCCGCGGGTCAACTCGAAATTCTTCCATAATTATCAAATATTTAAGTTTCCCAGTTGTTGATTTTAGACAAAAACATTAAAAACCCCTCAGTCGTTTGTAGCCCCTTGGGCTTTTGTGCCTTAGTGCGCTATGCCGCCCGGTGAGCAAGTTCCCCGCTCTGCCTATCGCCCTAATTCACACTCCTTACGGAGTACAAACGCCTGCGGACATAAACCTAAAAAACAATTCGCAATTCCTCTGATTTTTTCTTTTAGTCCAAAACGTCCCAAAATGTTCCAAAAACTAATTTTTCATAATTTTTGATAATTGTTGACTTATACATTTTCTTTTTGGATTTTTGGGGGGTGTTTTAGGTTGTTTTGGACTAATAAAATCAAAAATGTTTTTTTCTTATCTCAAAGATCATGTGGGAAAGTTCAGTCAAATATTAAGGGCACTAATCCATTTCTCTACTTTTGCTTTGTTCGTGCGCACCTCGTGGCCGTAGATGCTGAAACCGGGCTTCACGTCGGCATTCGGGTACGCTTTGCGGATGTCGCTCAACACATTGCCGAGACCGCTTCCTTCGTGGGTCGTGAACGGATAAATGGTCTTGCCGTTCAGGTTGTACGTGTTGAAGAACGTGAACATCACTTGCGGGTAAGTGCCCCACCAGATCGGTCCGCCGATGAAGATGATGTCGTAATTAGAGAGCGCTTCGCTCAAAGAAGAAAGACCGCTACCGCTCAAAGAAGAAAGCTGTCCTTCAAAAGCCGGACGCTCGTCATTGCGGGCTTCCTCTTGTGCCAATTCGGTCAGCGGCGTATAAGCCATTCCATCGTATTTGTGCGTCACGATCTCAAACTGATCGGCTCCGGTCAGTTCGCTGATGTAGTCCGCCACGATTTTGGTGTTGCCCACTTGGATGTTTCCCACCGAGTAGTTCTCTCCGGCATGGGAGAAGAATACTACCAAACATTTGTGATTTGTCATTTGTTCATTTTTGTTTTGTGCGTTGCAGCCTGTTAATGCAAGTGCAGCAAGCAAGGTGAATAAAATCTTTTTCATAACCATCATTTTGAATTGCGGTGCAAAATTACTGCTTTTTCTTGAATTATCCCTTACAAAATTTACGGCATTTTTTACACAATTCGCAGAAAAAGCATTTTTTAGTCCATTTCTCTACCGACACACGACCGACCGATGACCGAGAGAAGAAATACCCAAAACAGCATGAAAAATGGAAATTTTTGTGATTGTAACCGAAAAAATGCCATAAAATTTGGTGGTTTCAAAAAAGTTAAATATTTGTTGTAACGTCGAGGGCACCGACACGGCACAGCCGTCCCACCTCGAAATTACGTTCGCACAATTGTGCAAATAACAAGGCTTTTCAGCACAAAATACAAATGAATTTGCATTTTCCTGCTAAAATCCTTGTATATTTCAAATATTTTTAGTAACTTTGCAGCCGAAAGTTGCAAAGACGTTTATGACCAATAACGATTTTTGGAAATATATAGATACTATCATTGCCCAAGGGTTCGATGCTCACGGGCTTAAACAATTAGAGGAATATGCAGAACTATTCTAATCTCCACTTTGTTCCGAATGATCGTAAGCGTGCATCTCAGGGCGGCTTGTTTATCAACGATTTTCACCGCTCGAACAGCATGGCTGCGCAGCGGGAGGTAGCAATCATGTCATTGCATCCTTACTCGCGGGAGCAGGTATTGACCCAAGTAGCCTCTCTGCGCCGGAAGGCAGTTTCCAAAGAGAACGCGAATGCGCAGAGACGCAGGCAAACCGTATAGAGCAGTGGGCAAAATTGGACTTATACAACGCCTGAGATTTATTTGAGCGACTTGCACGATGAGAATGTAATCAAGTCCGCCAACGGCAATGTGTTTGTGATCGATTGCGACATCCGCATCAATACACCCGAACTCAAACTGGGAGGTATTCGCCAATTAACAACGGAAGTAGAATTTGTGAAAGCATAAAATAACCGTCCTTCTCCGCGACGGTGCTTCCGAGCACTCCGGGAAAGGAGAAAACAAACATAGTAACAAACAAAAATCTGCCTATGGCATAAAACAACAGACAAACAACATACATAAATAAGCATTTGCTTTATTGAGGAGACATTCAATCTTGGACCATTGTAATCACTTTCCTAAATATAGCGAATGTTCGCACGTATCTGTGTGGGCATTCTGCGTATATTGGAAGTGATGGGAGTCCAAGCCCGAATGTCCTGATATAAACAGATTGCCCACACTTTTTTAAGAGCTTTGAGATAAAAAAGCAGTGTCCAAAATCAAATGACACCGCATCAGAGAGGAACATTAGCAAACAATCACAAATCTTATATATCACCACAGTCATCATAATAGGCCTCTCTACTAAAATGCTTAGAATATTTAATATCATCATCAACAATAACATTATCAATTGTATCATTAATAAATAAACAATAGTAATTCAATTGTCAAAATCATAAGTATCTAAATACTAATCTAAAAAATTGCCAAATAACTACGAAATCTGACAATTTACTCATTAAATCTTTTATAAATTGTTCCATAATTAAATGAATTAAATTATTAATATTTTTGTTACATTTGATAGATTCCATATTACCATCAGAAATTTCTGTAACAGCCACAAATATACACTAAATTTTTGAATTATGCAAATATATTTTCGTAAAAATTTTTAGTTCCGAAATAGTAATAAAATACTTGTAAAATCATAAAAAATACAATGAAAATCGCAGGGTACATTATTACACCATTAGGTGTGTTAGCATTTATTGGTACGCTTCTTGGAGGACATAGCCCAATTGGTCCTTTGTTTTGGATTGCTGTGGGTGTTATTCTCATTGTTCTTGGCTATCGAAAAGACAAGCATCGTAGCCCTAAAGCAAATGAAAATAGAACAGAAGATAAAATAGATATGGGAACATCTCTTTTATTGCGAGAAATCCAAAAACAGACTTCTCCTGATAATTATGTGGAACCATATGATGCCGAGCGTGTTAAATGTGCAACTATACTATACCAGAAAGCCAAAGATACAAATGCAAATCAACCCCTAGATGTGTTAGAGTTAGTTGAGAGGACAACAAAAGATTTAGAGTGTCAATATCCGGCAGAACTTATTTATTCTTATCTATTGGCAATATTCAAGCCCACTGCTAATTCTTCAGATTTTGATTGGTGTAATGATTTATGCCAACAATTATATAATGCCAAAGATCGTGTTGAAGATATGATATTTATCGTAAAACATGAAATTGAAAAGAAAGAAACTCAAGAGAAGATAGAATTAGAACAATTACGTCAAGAGAAGCTCAGACAACAACACTTAGAAGACGAAAAACGTAAGAAAGAAGCAATATGGATATTAAAGGTAATCGGAGTAGTAATTGCTATAATAGCAGTATTTCTGATTGTTTATATCCCAATTGATTATCATCGCATCAACAAAGAAAAATCTAATGTTTGGACGATGAATGATGCACGGACAGAAAGTGTATGCGCTTATCAAGATGGGATACCTAAAGCATTCGTTAAATACCTTATTAATATACCGGAATATATCAATGAATGCCGTCATGAATCTAAAAAACATGACATATATGGAAGCAGTTATAGACATGAAATAGATTGTTCTTATTATGATTATAACGGTAATAATATTGATATTGATTTTGGTGTTCAAACTATACTCCCATTTGTAGAAAACAAAGCAGATAAACTTAAGCAGGATGGTTTTTCCATTAAATACAAAATTAAATCCGATACATTAGTCTGGTTTGCTTATGATCAATACTCTCTATCAAATGGTCGTTTGATAGGTAATTGTATTTGTACACTTACTCCTTCACCTATTTCGCTTTCTCCTTTCCCAAATTATGGAAATGGAAATATTCTAATAAGTTGTAATGGATATGGTTTAAATAAAGAGGTCTATGATAGTATAGTAAAATCTTTAAAGGTAAAATTAGGTACGTTACAAAATAACATATATAAGAGTTCACATAGCATACAGAAATATAGAAAAGTAAAGAAAGATGATATAGGTGCTATATTTACCCATGAAAAATTTACTTCATATACGACGACAACAGATATATCGATTACAATTCCAAGTTGTTATAGACAAATATATTCCTCTAATGTGCAATCCCTATTCATAATGAATAATATGGAGGCCGGAATTTCTATTATATCACAACCTAAAGAATCAATAACTGATTTTGTCTATCCAATCGATAGCATTATTGAAACATCTTCCGATAAATGCAAAGTTGTTGGCTGTGATGCTATAAAGATTGAAGCATTGGGATTTTGTGATGGCAAAGAATATAAATATATTGCATACCAGATAATCAAAGATAATGGATATAGTACATATCAAGAACCAATTTATGATGAAGAGATATATAACAATGATGGGTATCAATATATAAATGGTGTATATACAAAACAACATAGGAGGACTATAATAAAGGGTTATAAACCTGAGCATAAGAAAATTAAGAATGAAGATTTATATATCTCTTTACTCTTTGGAATGACTCCCGAGTGGTACAACGACAATAAAGATGTCATAGATACAGTTATTAACTCAATAAAAATAATAGAGAAATAAAATCATGAAGTTAAGAAAAAATCTATTATTCACCTTATTGGCAATCATCCTATTTGCTTCCTCATGTACGAAGCAAATAGACACGACAAAACCATATAAAGTATCTTCCAATGCCTCGTGGGTACATGAGTTGAAACAAAGGAATCCGCTTAAAGATAGTGCCAACTACACCAGTGTGTATTTTCGTTTCGATACTATCATCAATGATTTTGAGGTAAATGGTATCTTTTATCCTTCTTACTTTCCAGAATATGGTTGGGACGCTCACGAAAATGGTGTGTATCTCTACTTTCACTCCCTTAATACAGGCAAAGAATATTGTTATACAACTTGGGATAATACATGTGGATGTTTTTCATCGTATTTTATGAGTATAAATATAACCAATATTGTGAGTAGTAAGCCTTTTGCTGGATATAAAAATGGTGATGCATACATTTTCCGCTACAATACAACAATAGATACTATTTCCGATAATTCACTGCTACCTTATGCAGAATATCAATTCTATGATGCTGATTTTGACGGAGAAGAGGAACTGATTATTGGTTCATATGTAGGAGGTCCTCATGGTAGCCCTTGCTATGATATATACGACATGACGGATTCGAGACTTGTTCAAAAAAGAGCAGATGACGGATTCAGCTCTTTCTGGCTTGATTCAGACTCTGAATTTGATTCCGAAAATAAGCAGATTAGAAATACCATTTATTGTGGCGCATATGCGTGGGGGGAATATGTTTACAAAGTTAATAAAGAAGGGCAGTATCATCTGTTGTCCCACATATATTTTGAAAGTGACTTTGACCATACTATCACATATTCTGATACTACTTTTTACGACTGAAGCCTTTTATATGGCAAAAAATTGCAAAAGAAGTGATAGATTTCGCCTCTTTTGTGACTATATATAGAGGGGCATGGATATCGAAAAGTAGTAGTGTCGCGAGAGTGGCGTGAGAGTGACTGATTGACCGCTATTATATTGATATGTGTTCAATACCTTATTCTTAATAATCATATACCTTTCAACATCGTTCCAAGATCGTTCCAAATAGCAGACCTTGCGCTGACCTTGCGCAGAGGTTAGAGGGATGTTAGTTTTACGTCCAAATCTTAATAATCGGAAACTTTTTTATTACGTCTTAGCCACAAGGACACGATCATTTCTCTCCTCCCCGAATCTCGGACGCAGAGATGCCGAGGTTTTGGCGGATGTAACGGCTGAGGTGAGCGGTGGAGGAGAAATCGAAACGGTACGCGATGTCGGTTAAAGTCAGAGAACGGTCGCGGAGAAGACGGGCTATCTCAACCGAGGTGTAGCGGTTGATCCAATAAGCGGCTCCGGAACCGCTGATAGACTTACAGGTCTCGGAGAGATATTTGGGTGTGACGCACAGCTGGTCGGCATAGTACGCGATGTCGCGGTGTGTGCGGTAATCGCCGCGCTCTAACATATCGAGGAAGCGGTTCATGAGGTGCGCGTTCTGGTGGGTAAGATCGTTCGACTCGGCGTAAATCTCCGCATGAAAATCAAAGAAATCAATGATCATCGCTTGCACGGCATTGAGCGTCAGGTCGAGATAAAAACGATGCTCTTTCTCCGCGCAACGCGTACGCACGTACTCCATATTCTCTTTGCATCGCTTAGCCTGCCGCGCGTTGAGGTGCATCACCGGGTCGTTGAAGAGCATCATATGTCCGCGTGTGCCGTAGTTACTGAGCGGCAACGCCATCTGAATAAACTCCGGTGTGACATAAACGGTAATGGTCTGAAAATCAGGACTTGCATCGGCTATCTGCGCGTTCTCGCTTCGCTGCATAATGACACAATCCCCGCGCTGCAGAGGGAACGACGCACCGTTGAAAAGCAGCGTCGCCGTTCCTTCCAAGCACAAAGCGTGCGTCAGATAACCCGTGTGCGCGAGTTGCATGTCCGTGGATAATATGTCGGCAAACTCAATGGGTTGCATGCTTATTGTTTTGCTTTCTCAACGAGACGTTTGCCGAGGTCGTGGGCTTCCTGTGCGCCTTTCATGGCGGCTTCCAACATCTGCGCGGTATTTTTGTTCTTGCGCGGAGAACCATTGATAAAGATTGCTCTCATGATTTTAGAAATATTTGCGAGTGCAAAATTACAACTTTTTTCGGAAACATGCAAGTATTTGGGCGAAAAACTATGGCAAAATCCACTTAGTCGTCTATGCGAACAAACTCATATTTGCTGTTAAACTCGAGGTCAAGGCCAGAGTTAAGTTCGGCTTTCCACCTGCGGTCATCTTTGCCCCACTCAGTAATGAAAGCGTTGGGGAAATTGGCTTTCACATACTGACGTACCAGCTCTGGAATGAGTGCAGAAGGCACTTCGGTCTGCTTGCAATCCACTTTGGTAAGTTCGCCCGCCTTGTTAAACTCCAAGGAGCGACCGTCATTGAATTTGATGTCGTAGTCTGCGTCCAGCAGGCCTTTATCCAAGATGACATAAGCGATTTGGGTAGCATCAAAATGTGCTGCGACGATGGCTTTTGCCGATTCCGGCACTTGGTCGAAAGTGATCACTTGTTCTTTTGCGCAAGCCGTCAGGCTGCAGAGTGCCATAAGCACTACAGAAAAATACTTTTTCATAATGATTGACTTTTTAAAAGGGTTAAAATGTTATTTATTGTAAATCCCGAATGGTCTTCGCCACATTGATGAGGTGGTCGGCAACACGTTCGGAGTTCTGGGCAAGGGAGATATACTCGGTTCCGGCTTGCGTGAGGGACATGATTCCCACGTTCACGAAACCGATGACCATGACCGTTACGGCTCCACTGGACTGAATAGCAGCTGTTCCGAGCGTTCCGATACCGACGCCAACCAGTTTGTTGTTGCCGGTGTGCGAGAAGAGTTGTTTGAGCCGCCTCGAAGCCGCGGACTCAAGGTTGCTACTCATCATTGTGCAGGCTACAAGGAAGACTCCGATACCTGCCATGAGTGTCAAAAGAGCTGTTAAAATACTGATAATATCCATATGTTATTTGTGATTTGTTATTTGTGATTTTATAATAAAAAAACGGTACAAACTCGCATGAGTTCATACCGTTAGGGTTATGTCAAGACATAATTATGGTGTAAAATAGCTTTTCGCGGGGCATAACGACGCACTAAACCAAGCCGCTGTTTGTCGGAGATGAAAGGAGTTGATAATTGACAGTTGATAGGTGATAATTGACAATCAAACGATTCAAATATGGGTAGAGTTGTTCTACAGATTCCATTGTCCCCGCCAAACTCATCCCATTCGAAATCTTCGACCTCTATTTCAGCCGT
The DNA here is from genome assembly GCA_946406195.1 of uncultured Bacteroidales bacterium. Taxonomy (GTDB): domain Bacteria; phylum Bacteroidota; class Bacteroidia; order Bacteroidales; family Paludibacteraceae; genus Colicola. The sequence continues at coordinate 23,777 of CAMJJT010000022.1, read as the reverse complement.
GGCTTCAATATGCAAATCCTGCCAAGCATGGCGCATATCGCTCCATTCGTCTGCAACCAAGCATGCCGCAAAAGCGCTCATTAATACAAGCAAGATCACATAGGCATATTTCCGAACAAACTGAATCACGGTGCAAAATTACAAAAAAAATCCCACATGTACAAGTTTTTGTGGGATTTTTTCTTTTAACAGATGTTTTTTTATGCTACTGTCCATTTGCAGCGAACAGGGGACACGATGGCACCTTCTTTCTTGAGGTCTGCAAAGGCTTTGTCCACCTCTTTGCGGTCTGCTTTCAAGGACTTAGCTACTTCACCTGCCGATACCGGCTTGCCTGCTGCACGCATGGCGTTCAATACTTGCTCTTTCATAAGAATATAAAATTAGTTGGTTGATTATTGTATGGTCTATTATAATAATTCTGTCAATTTATCTTCCCGAATGATCTTCGGCGCGCTTTTGCCGGCCAAGACAAGGATCTTCTTTCCGTCGCGATAGATGTGTAACTGTCGTGAACGGACAACAGCTGTCAGCGTCGGGTCGTTCTCTATCTGCTCACGGATAGCGCGGTATTCACCATCCGGGGCAAATAGTTTGCGTTGGAGGTGCGAGCACATGTTTGTGGTGTCAATCGGTTCCATTTCTCTTTAGTACAATAATTCGGATGCAAAGGTACAAAAAATTCAAAAAAATGTACGAATCATACCTGGAATTTGTAAAAAATCACACTAAAATTGCATTTTTTAACGAAAAAATTTGCGTATGTCAAAAAAAAGCAGTACCTTTGCAGCCGCTTTTGAAAATTAGAAGCATATTAAAGGAGAAAGCTCCGGGTCCATTAGCTCAACTGAATAGAGTACCACACTACGGATGTGGGGGTTGCAGGTTTGAATCCTGCATGGATCACAAAAGGACGACCGCAGGGCCGTCCTTTTTGTATGTTACGGGGGTGTGTGCCGCCATCTTGCATGCACCTCTCATTGATTCTCGGGCACGTCTTTCTTCGCTTCTTTCGCTTTCTTTTTCTTCTTGAGAGAAGGCCAGTTGAAGTCTTTCTTCCACATGAGACCGAATCCCTGAATAGTAGAAGCCTGCCGCAGGGAGTATTTATCGACGGTATGGGTATAACCTTTGAGTCGCCATTGACCGTCTTCGGTGAGCAGCACTTCGACATCCAGATCGCCAAAGAAAGGTTGGTTGGAGACGTCGTTATAACGATAGCCGACGTTACCGTTGATGACCAGTCGGTCCACCGGTTGGAGTTGGAACTGCGCCTCGTATTCCTGCGTAGCAGCGGCTCCTTCTCCGTCAGCGCGGATAGCCACACCAAGAGTGATGACGTTGGTCAGTTTGGAGAGCCAAGCGTTGATCTGTCCCGTGACGGTAGAAGAGAGGAGCGAATAGGTGGAGTTGAGCGTTGAGTTCTCGTTCGTTTTCATGTTCTCCGGCGGGTAGAAACGCCCGAAGACAAGGAGGTAAATGACCTGTCTCATCAGCATCTCGTCGGTGTTGATGATCTGGCGTACCTGTTGTTGGACGGATTGGTCGCTGGAAGGGAACTCGAGCGAGAAACTGAGTATCGGTTCTTGGAGCGGTCCGCTCAGATGGAGGCAGGTGAGTACGGGTATATTGCTTCGGTTGGTAGCCACCTGCGAAGCGTCGTCGCCAAAGAGGTCTTTGAGGGTAGCGGTAACGCGGTATTTCGCCGTCACGTCCAGTTGCGGATTGCCCGGGTCGCCGGAGAAGACGATGGTAGAACGGTCTCCGATAGTGAACTCCTTACGGAGCATATTCGCGATGGTGTAACTGAGTGTACCGCGCTCGATGTCATAGGTACCTAAGAGGCGCACATCTCCCGACTCGGTGTCATAGAAAAGACGGAGTGCACCTGTTCCGCGCGCTTGAATCATGTCGCCGTTTCGCTCTCCGATCACCAGCTGGAAGAGCAAGAGAGGATTCACCTCGATGCTCAGTTTGAGTTGGCATCGTCCTGCTCGGTGGAAAGAGGTGTCACGTTGCACTTTCTCGACGATGTCGATGTTATCCAGATCGGTCTCGATGATGCTGTCGGCGCTTAAGTCCGGGTGCTCCACGAAATGAATGAAGCTGGAGGACGAAGCGGAGGAAATATTATCCACGCTGAGGCGGAAACGGGAGTTCTTGGAGGTACGTGTGTCGGCATCGACGACGATGTCATCTTCTTTTCCCGTAACGTCCACATGTCCGGAGGCGTACACATGTCCGCGCAGCATCTTACCGGGTTCCTCATCATCGAAGACCAGTGCATCGTGTGCATCGACATGCAGGTCCAGCGCAAAATCCTTGAACTGGTCATGATGGATAGCGCCGTTGATCTCCAACCGGTTACCTTCCGCGTCGCGCAGTCGTACGTTCGGGAAGCCGATGAAGGTGGTATCCATGACGATGGTATCTTCGGGGATGGTGTACCGTGCGCCGGTCCACGGCAGGGTGAAAGACGCGTTCTGCGCAGCGGCACGGAGCAGCACGTAGGTCAGCCCGGGTTTGCCGCCGACAACGACATGTCCGGTCGCATTGCCGTCCAAATCCTTCAGTACACTCGCTGTCCAGTGATTGACAAACGCCAAGGGCACCGAGTCCGTGGTCATGTCCAGTTCCCATTCCCCTTTGTCAAAGAGCGCCTTGCCGTCCAAGTTGACCACTTTGCGGTTGGTACGATAGACGTCGGCGTGGAAACGGAGGGAATCCTTGATGCCCAGATCCACTTCTGCATCGCCCAAGATGCAGTTGTTCAGTCCCATCGAATCAATATGTATCTGCGTCTCGATAACGGGTTTGCCGAGCACGGACGCTATGTTTGCCCGTCCGGAGAGCAGACCGTTGAAAGAGATGGTCTGAACCGGCAGGAAGAACGGCACGACATACGCCGCATTGATCTTCTGCAGATCGACCGCGAGTGTGTCTTGCGACCGTTTGGACGCCAATCCGTCTGCGCGGAGATGTTGCCCGTTGCCTTCGAAGACGAAATGGTCAATCTGTAGCGTGGTGTCCGCCGCGCAATAGGTGATGCGACTCTCGCCGAGGGTGTAAGTCGAGTCCTTGAGTTGCAGCATACCGGGCATGAAATGCAGGTCCACCAAGGGCTGCTGTTTGTATCTCGAGAAATGGGTGATGAGGCGAATGTCTCCTCCGTAGGAGCCTGCCCGTTGTGCGGCTAAGAGGGCACGGCGGCGTTCACCGAACGTGAGATCCGAACTGAGTGCCCGTTGTAACTCACGCGGACTGAGGTTCCGCCATCCTTCCGGCAGTTCGGCATCTATGTCCGATTGCTGGCGGAGGGTGAGATGAGTGAGGAGCGTGTCGCGGAAAGCGAGAGTGGAGAGCACGGTGTGCATCTTCATCGCCTCGGCGGAGATACTGAACGCCAGCCCTGAACCGGCTGTGCCTTGTGCGGCATGGCGCAGCGTGTCCACGGTGTTGAGTGTGACGGTGAGGTCATGCACCGGCGTCGTCGCGGCGCGTACACCGGGTGCAAAGAACCGGAAATCCAGTTTCGGATCAGCTCCTGAACGAAGCGTAGCGCTGGCTTGCAGGGTAGGGTGGTCGCTCAGAGTAATGGGCGCGGTGAAGAGCCGCTGGATGTCTCTGAGCCGTTCGCCGTTCGCTTGCAATTGGAACGAGACAGGCTCCCACGAGGAACGGGGCGCCGAAACGGCAGACGGCAGGAAATAATGCATCATCGCTTGGAAAGCCGGCGCGATGTCCTGATAGCGGAAGAGACCGTCCAACTCCGCGCGCATGTAATCGCTGTGGAGCGAGAAAGTCTTATGGTTGCCGTCATCCGCCTCCACGAACAGGGTCAGCTGTTGCATGAGGATAGAGTCGCTCCGGGTAGCTACAAAGAGCGAATCCAAGACCAGATAACCGCTCATCTTATCCACGTCCACACCGTTCAGATCCACCGCCACGGCGAAAGCGGTACGCAGCTCCTTGCTCCCTAAAGGCTCCGTGTCGAAATGGCGGCATCGCAGATTGAAATTGATCTCGGGATTGAGGTCGTGCATGTCCACCACACCGTCGAACGCCACCTGCAGATGAGGATCGTCAATCGCCGCCTGACCTTGGTAGCGTTTGGGCTCGTAGCGTCCGTTGAAAGTGAGATCATTATAGGTGTAGTCGTTATAGGTCATCTCGCGTATATGTGCCAGCACGTCTCCGCGCACCTCTCCCTCGTCGATCGTGCCGTTGGAGCGCACATCCACGGTAATACTGCCCATCTTATCGATAGCCAGCATCCGTCCGAGGCGGAACTTATGACCTGCCACGCGCGCGTTGTAACGCATATGGGTGAAAGTGGAATCGCTGACGAACGTACCGTCCGTACTGATCGTACCGAGCGCCGTGCGGAAAGCGCCATGAAGCGTCATGTCATGCAGCCGTCCTTCCGCCAAACCGCGATAATGGATGTCGCCCAAACGGTGTACCTCTCTCGGCAGATACATCGGACGGCCGTAGAGTTGCGACAGAAAATCCTGCAACCGAGCCGCGTTGGTGTTCAGCTCTTTCAGGTTTGCCCGCAGATAAGGGTTCTCAAGATCCGGAGCACCTACGGCACTCACGTTTCCCTCCAAGAGCGTCCGACCGTTATAACGCACGGCGATGTTATTGAAATAGAGCGAATCGAGCGTACCTCCTACGGCTCCGTTGAGCGTTACAGGACGTGTGAGCCGTTGTACGCGAGGCACGAAGAGCGCGAGGTCCGCCGGCACGATGGATGCCTCATGGAACGTGAGCGCAAAAGAGATGTCATGCGCCGCTTCGCTGAGGGTGAGCGTGTCGGTAGCGGGAAAACGCATCTCGATGCCGCTCAGGTCCAATCGTGAGTGCGGCAGACGTGCGCTGAGCGTCGGAAAACCGAACACGCTGTCGTTTAGTATCATCCGTGCTTTGAAGGACTCTAACTCCAACCGCGAGGAGTGGGTCCTACGTTTCTCTCCCGCCGCCGTCACGATGCCGCTCAGCTCGCCTATCTGCGCATCCAGTTCGTTCGCGCTGAAGGTGTATAGATCCATCTCGGCATGCGTCAACTCCGCCTGATAATCCTCGTACCGCACGCGGATGTTATCGAGCCGGATGTCCCGTACGCTGACCAGACTGCGGAAAGGTGTCTCCTCTCCCGTCTGCGTCGTGTCTTTCTGAGGCAACGTGAAGAGTGCGTAGTTCCATGTGGAGTCCGGCAGACGGTAGATGTTCGCCGTCACATCGCTCAGCCGCACATGGGAGAAACGAATCTCGTTATCTCGCAGCGCCAAGGGGCGGAAATGGGCGTACAGTTCGCCTACATAAAGCAAAGTGTCACGTTGGCGGTCTTCTATATAAACATCCTTGATGGCCACACGCGCAGGGAAACGGTATTCGATAGCGCCTACACGGGTCTCTGTGCCTAACGCACGCGAGAGCTCCGCCGTCACAAGCCCTACCGCAGCCGTCTCCACTCGGTCGCTCATCAACGCCGCTATCAGCATCCCGCTTACCAACGAAATACTGACAATCAAAACAGCCAATATGTACAATATTCGCTTCATTGCATAAATTCAGCCTGCAAAATTACATAAAAAAAATGACATACACAAGAGTGTATGCCACTTTTTTGTTTTTTTTCGTACTTATGGGCGCTTTGAGGGGCTGAAAAAGCGTCTGACAAAGGAAAAAATCGTCCAACTATTGCGCATGTCAAAAAAAAATCGTACCTTTGCACCCGCAAAGGTTTTAAATGAAAATGAAAAAGAACATCATCACTATCTTTTTGCTGGCTTTGTCAGCATGTGTACAAGCACAACAGTTACCCGATTCTCATTTTGAGAATTGGTCGAGAGTCTATAACGGAGATGCCCAGTTGGAGGATTGGAACGGCAGTAACGTGACGCAGGTGGGTCTGAAGTTCACGTTCATGTACGCCAAGCCCGGTCGTTCCGGTAAATGTGCCTACGTGGCGGACCGCTCGGTTGGCGCCTTGGGCATCACGGCGGTTGGTCCGGGATACATCTCCTTGGGTGAACCGTGGCAGTACCTCAGAGGACTGAGTATTAACAGCGCTACGGCGGGTACGACCGGAGGCATCGTCTGGAAATACCGTCCGGACACGATGGCGGTTTGGATCAAACGCACGGGTGCGAACACCGACAAGGAGGATTTCCACCTCCTCTATTACTCCTGGGCAGGCACGGCGAAGGGGGCGTCCTATAAGAACAAAGTAGGCAAATGTACCTCCACCGAGCGCATCAATGAGGAGAGCGACATCCGTCAGGCCACGGACGGCAATGAGTGCGGCACGGAGCAGCCTGCCAAACAAGTGGCGGAAGGATGGTATCGTGCGCGTGCTAAGTACGACGAATGGACGCTCATCAAAGTGCCTATTCTCTACCGCTCCGATGCCCGTCCGGAGATGTGTAACGTGATTTTCTCTGCCGGCAATTATCCGGCTTTCCGGGCTAACGACGGCTTGTACGACGGCAATGCGATTTACGTCGATGACCTGCAGCTGATCTATTCGTCACGCATTGATAAACTGACGATTAACGGTAAGGAATGGAAAGAGTTTGATCCCGATAGCGAGAAGCTGCAGACTTACAAATTACCAATGACCAATGACAAATCACCAATTACTATCCAGGCCTTCCGCGGTATGGGTTCGTTGAAGAACATCAAGGGCGATAAAGCTACCTTCAACGGCCGTAAGTTAGATGCAAACGAGATGAGCGTGCAGCCCGGTGAAATCAACGGCAAACCGTGGATCATCACCGTCAAGGCGGAGGATAACTCGTCGGCGCATACTTATCGCATCCAAGTGACCAAATAACCTATCCAATAGCAAGGGAGATGATGACTTTTTTGGCAGAAATAACATTATTGGATTGGGTGCTTATCGGGGCGCTGGGTGTGCTGTTTATTGCGCAGATGTATTTCTATATCCGCTACATGGCGGCTCCGATGCGAAAATTGCGCAGAGATAAAAAATCTCAAATCGCCAATCTCCAATCTCAAATCGCCGAAGGCGTTTCCGTCATCCTCTGTGCGCATAACGAGAGCGATAACCTCTCCCATTATCTGCAGGCACTGCTCGTGCAGGATTATCCGACCTACGAAGTGATCGTGGTGGATGATGGTTCGGAGGACAGCACGCGGCAGGTGGTGGAGTCCTATATGACGCACGATGCGCGCGTGCGAATGACGTTCGTGCCGTACGGTGCGCGCGTGGGTTCTACTAAGAAATTAGCACTTACCTTGGCGGCGAAAGCGGCGCAGTATGACTACCTGCTCCTGACCGACGCCGACTGCGTGCCGGAGTCCACCCGTTGGATCTCCGAGATGATGAATGGGTTCCAACGACCAACGACCAGTGACCAACGACCAATCGATATCGTCCTTGGTTTCAGTCCGTATTTCGAGACGGAGGGACATGTGAACCGTCTGGTTCGGTTTGACACCCTCTTCAATGGCTTGCATTACTTGGGCGCAGCGCTCTGCGGGCATCCGTATATGGGTGTCGGACGTAATCTGGCGTACCGTAAGTCGCTCTTCTTTGAGTCCGGCGGATTCACCCGTCTGATGACGAACAGAGCCGGCGATGATGACCTCTTCATCAATCATGTGGCTACGAAGCAGAACACAGCGGTGGTGGTCAGCCCTGATTCCTATACATGGTCGCCTGCCAAAACGACCCTCAAATCGTGGTGGCAGCAGAAAAGACGCCACCTCTCCGTCTCACCGTCCTATAAGCCCGAAACGAAATTCCGTCTGACCTTGGAGCCTCTGACCCGCGGACTCTTCTATGCACTGGTATTGGGCATTGTACTATACCAAGGAATAACGAATTCTCAATTCTCAATTCTCAATTCTCAATTACAAATAGCCCTTGCGCTATTTGTGTCGCGTTGGATCGTCCAAACGGCTATCATCAATGAGTCCGCGCGGAGAATGGGCTTGAGACGGTTTAGTATGTTCACGATCCTCTGGTTCGACATCGTCCTGCCGCTGGTTAATCTGTGGATGATCATGGTCCCTAAAAGGAACAAGAATAAATGGTAAAATGTGTAAATGTCTAAATATGTAAATACTTTTATGGAAAAGCAAGAATTAAAAATCAACATTGCCCCGGATAAACAGCAGGGCGTGTTTGCCAACTTAGCGCTTATTGCGCATACTCCTACGGAGTTCGTTTTGGATTTCGCACAACTCATGCCCGGTGTGCCGCAGGCCAACGTCGTTTCGCGTGTGGTCGTTACCCCTGATCAGGCAAAGAAGATCCTTGGCGCCCTGCAGAATAACATCGGTCAGTACGAGCAGAAGTTCGGTACCATCGAGCCGGTCGTCAGCGCGCCCAAAGGAAGCACCCTTCCCTTAACCTTCACCGGTGGTGAAGCTTAAGGATGTACAAGGTAACGTAATAACGTAATAACGTAATAACGTAAATCTTCAATAACATGAAAACCTTTCCCGCTTCGCAGTTAATCATCAATGAGGATGGTTCTGCGTTTCATCTGCACCTCAAACCTGAGTTCTTGGCAGATAAAGTGATCTTGGTGGGAGACCAAGACCGTGTGAACATGGTGGCGTCTTTCTTTGACGATGGCTCCATCGAGTGTAATGTCCAATCCCGTGAGTTCCATACCATCACCGGTAAGTACCAAGGCAAACGTATCTCCTGTATCTCCACCGGTATTGGTACCGATAACTGCGATATCGTCATGAATGAGATCGACGCCCTCGCGAACATCGATTTCGAGACCCGTACGGAGAAGGCGAACAAACGCAGCCTCGACATCGTGCGTATCGGTACCTGCGGCGGTATGCAGGAGGACATCCCTCTCGGCACCTTCCTTGTTAGCCAGAAATCCATCGGTTTCGATGGCGTCCTCGCTTTCTATCACGACCGCGATAAGATAGCTGACCTCGGCTTCGAGAAAGCGTTCGTCGATTTCGTGGGCTATCCTAAGAAAGCGGCGGTGCCGTACGTCGTTGCCGCTAATCCCGAACTCGTGGACCGCATCGCCAAGGACGACATGATGCGTGGTTGCACGATCGCTTCCAACGGTTTCTATGGCCCGCAGGGACGTGTGCTGCGTGTGGATCTCGCTGTGCCGGACATCAACGAGAAGATATCCGCTTTCCGCTATGAAGGACAGCGCATCACCAACTACGAGATGGAGGGATCTTGCATCGCCGGACTCGCCCTCCATATGGGACACCGCGCTATGACCGTCTGCTGCGTCATTGCACAGCGTAAGATTGAAGCCGCGAACACCGACTATAAACCCCGTATCAAAGAACTAGTCAAAACCGTTCTGGAACGTATCTGATGATCAGCGTCACCCCCGTGGTGACGCCTGATCTTTTTTGGGCTTTTTTGCGACTCCTGCAACTATTTCCCTTCGCAAAGGGGATTCTGCTCCCTTTTGGTCAGGTCATAGCCTGCGTACTCGCTCAGATCCATCACCTCCGTGATGTAGAGCCACTCGCGGTGCTTGAGCGCATCGAGATACTTGGCGCCGTACTTGCGGAATTTCTTCCATCCGTACAGCAGGATGTTCAGTCCTGCCATGCTGCCTGCCGCACACGCCACGTACGCTTCCAGCCGCTCAGCCAACTCCTCTTTACTTATTCTCTGCATCATAGGCTTTCATAGCGATTTTCCACAGTTGCTTTCTGCTTTTCTTGGCTCCTTCCGCTTTCATTCGAGCAACGATTTGTGCGATAGCGGCGAAACGGGCATGATGGAGTTTTTGTTTTTCGGTAAGGGCGCATTGGGTCTTCGGCAAGTTGCACAAAGAGACACGTCCGGATTTTTTGTCGGTACGGAAATACATGTTTCCGAATTTACCGGAAATAGAGGCGATACCCGCCATCATTTTGACTTTCGGCATAATACAATAAATTTTAGGGTTAATGATTAATGGTTATGTTTTCCTGCGTAACGCTCGGCAAAACGTTTCTGGTTAGCGGCTTCAGCAGGTGTTTTAACGTGTCCGGAGCGGTCCGGGCAACGGCAGCTGTAGAGTTTACCTTTGGGTGAACGGCGGATGTAATATCCGGCTCGTTGATAGACCATGCCATACATGGATTCTATCGGCATAATAGGAATGATTCTCATATCTTTTTAATTTTAGTGTAACAGTACGTAGAGGTCGCGGTCACGTCGCGGTCATATCGCGGTTTTGAGCCGTAAATAGGCCTCAAATAGGCAGTAATAGGGTGGATGTCGGGATAATATCCCGACGCAATGAACAAAATTTTTAGGGTGACCAGCTGACCGGCTGACCAGTTGTTTATTATAATCTCACACACGCGTGTGTGTATTTTATAGAATGAACTGGTCATCTGGTCTATTGGTCTATCTCCCTTCCGTATATTCGCCTGTTCGCATTTATCTCTTCGGCATCACGTTCCATAACCAACCATCCACGCATTCGTTGCTGTCCCCTGCGTACATCTCTATACCCCGCTTTCTTGAGGAGCATGCCGAGGCGATTGAGCGGCATCGGCTTCTTGATGGAGCCTTTGATGACGAGTTTGTCGCTGATCTCGGCGGTGGTCATGAACGTGCCATAGCCCTCGGCGGGGATGTCATTCACATCCGCCGTCGTGATGTCCCGCCAGTACTTTGTACTTTGTACTTTGTCACTTTGTACTTTGTCACTTTGTACTTGAAATGGTTTCCGACGACAAAATTACTGCTTTTTTTCGACATGAGCGACCACAATGGGATAGAAAAAAAAGAGAAAAAAATCCCCGTACGCTTGCATATATGCAAAATTTGTTGTACCTTTGCAGCCGCAAATAATTAAGCTTATGAAAAAAATAATCCTTTGTACTTGGTACATGCTCTCTTTGTCCTTTGCCATTTCCCTTTTTGTGGGTTGCCAAAGGCAACAACCTAAATTTGTTTACAACGTGGATAAGTTTTATGATTTAGAGATACTCCGCTACGACGTGCCGGAGTTCGATTCGTTGTCTCTCCAACAGAAACAACTCGTTTATTGTCTTTCCGAAGCAGCCCTTTGGGGACGCGACATCCTCTTTGACCAGAACGGACGGTATAACCTTCGTATCCGCCGTGCCTGCGAAGCGCTGTATGCGCAAAAGGACAAAGTACAATGTACCGACCAAGATTGGTCGGTCTTCGAAAAATACCTCAAACGCGTCTGGTTCTCTAACGGCATCCATCATCATTATTCCGAGGATAAGTTCCTGCCGGAGTTCAGCCAAGAGTGGTTCGAAGCCGCTTGCGCAGAAGCAGGCGTCACTTACGACCCGGCTATCCTGCCGGTGATGTTCGACCCTGCCGTCATGCCCAAACGTACGACCGCGCAGGACGGAGTGGATCTCGTTCTTAACTCCGCCGGTAACTATTACGGCGAAGGAGTGACCCAAGCCGAAGCCGAAGCATGGTATGCCGCTCATAAGGACAACAGCCCCGAACCCCTCTGGATTGGTCTGAACTCCCAACTGGTCAAAAATGAGTATGGTCAGATCGAGGAACGCGTCTATAAAGTAGGCGGTCTATACGGCGAAGCCCTTGAGCATGTGGTCTTCTGGCTCCGAGAGGCACTCCAATATGCCGAGAACGACCAACAACGTGAGGTGCTCCGCCAACTCATCGCTTTCAACGAGACAGGCGACCTCCGTCTCTTTAATAAATATTGTATCGCGTGGGTGCGCGACCTCGAGAGCCGCGTGGACTTCGTCAACGGCTTCACCGAGACCTACACCGATCCGCTCGGCATCACCGGTACATGGGAGTCTATGGTCAATTTCAAAGACCTTGCCGCTACCAAACGTACCCAACTCATCTCCTCCAACGCACAGTGGTTTGAGGACCATTCCACCACCGACCCCCAATACAAAAAAGAGGAAGTCAAAGGTGTCTCTGCCAAAGTCATCACCGCTGCTATCCTTGCCGGCGACTGCTATCCCGCTACGCCTATCGGTATCAACCTGCCGAACGCTAACTGGATTCGCAAAGAGTACGGCTCCAAGTCCGTCACCATCGATAACCTCATGCACGCTTACAACGAGGCTGCCAAAGGCAACGGCTTCAACGAGGAGTTCATGATCGACGATGAGATACGTAGCCTCTATGAGCAATACGGCGCGCTCTGCGGTGATCTCCATACCGACCTCCATGAGTGCGTTGGACACGGTTCCGGTAAACTGCTACCCGGTGTGACCAAAGATGCCCTCAAAGAGCATGCTTCCACCATCGAGGAAGCCCGCGCTGACCTCTTTGGTCTCTATTTCCTCGGTGACCCCAAACTCGTCGAACTCGGACTCCTGCCTAACGACGAAGCTTTCAAAGCCGGTTATTACCAGCAGATGATGAACGGTGCCATGACCCAGCTCGTCCGCATCGAACCCGGGAAGGACATCGAGGAGGCACATATGCGTAACCGCCAACTCATCGCAAACTGGGTTTATGAACACGCTACCAACAAAGAGGTGGAGATTGTAGAAGTACCAGCGACCAACGACCAAGGACTAACGACTAAACACTACCTCCGCATCAACGATTATCAGGGCCTCCGCCGTCTCTACGGAGAACTGCTGGCGGAGATACAACGCATCACCTCCGAAGGCGATTATGTGGCAGCCAAAGAGATGGTTGAGAAATATGCGGTAAAAGTGAACCAAGATCTCCATAAGGAGGTTCTTGCCCGTTATCAGAAACTCAACCTCGCGCCCTATAAGGGTTTCGTGAACCCCGTTTATACGGCTGTTCGTGACGCAGAAGGCAACATAACGGACGTCACGATCGACTTCACGGAAGGCTACATCGACCAGCATCTCCGTTACTCTCGCGACTACAGTCCGCTGCCCGATGTCAATTGATGATATCTATCGACCAATCTTGGGCGATCCGATATGGACAATATTAAACTCCCTATATCAAAAAGCATCGCAAATCGCATCTTGCTTTTGCAGGCTATCCATGGAGATCCGCTCTTGCGGGTCTCTTCGGAAATGCCCGACGACGTCCTCGTCCTCCACGATGCATTGGAAAAAATCAGGGAGGTTTATGGCGTTCCCGGCTCCCTTCCCTTAAGGGAAGGGGTGGGGTTAGGCCTCTCTCTCAACCTCAAGAATTGCGGAACGGCTTTGCGATTTTTACAGGTACATTTGCAATATTGCTATAAAGGAGAACCTATTGTCTTGGATGGCGATCCGCGTCTCAGGGAGCGTGACGGTAAACCCACCTCTCAAACCACCTCTGCGAAGATTCTGCATGGTGAGACGATCCCGGTAGAAAAAGATGAGTCTCCCTATATCACGATGTCCCGCCGCATGGCAGAGACCTATCCGAATATACCGCTCGAAAGGGACTGGTCCGCTGCGGCTTTCTGGTATGAGTATGTCGCTATTCATGGCGGTTCACTCTTCCTCGATGGCCTCTGCAAAGATAGCCTCCAAGGCGACCGCATCGTCGCCGACCTCTATGCCACCCATTTCGGTGTCCAAACGACCTTCACCCCCGAAGGCGCAAAAATTAAAAAATCTCAAATCTCCACGGCTTTGCCGATCGACAGAAATCTCAAATCTCAAATTGCAATTGATTTTGTCAATTGCATAGATCTCTATCCCGCAATCGCCCTGACCTGCGAACGTCTCGGTATAACCCTAATTGCCACCGGCACTGACCGTCTCCGTTTCAAAGAATGTGACCGCATAGAGGCTGTCGCCAAACACGAGGTGCGGAATGACCACCGCATGGCGATGGCTCTTATGTGTGCCGACTTTCCCGTATCTATCGAAGAACAAGCCTGTATCGCCAAGAGTTACCCGAACTTCGTACCTCAACATATTACACCGATAAAAGGGGTGAATGATGATAATTTAGGCAAGAAACATGCCCTCTCCAAACTCATCCATGCCGCTACATCTGAGTATGTATGGTTGCACGATGATGATATTGTCTTACCCCCAGCTACGAAGAAAGCCGTAGTCTTGGAAGGGGACCTTATTATTCTTCCGCTACGCATGGAAAGTCTCTCCCAAAAACCTTCGTTCTTGGAGACATTGCAGATGGTTGAGTATACGGCCATTCAGGCGCTCACCATGCGTACCGCTAAACGGGGTAGGGCAGTCATGTGTTCCGGCGCAAACCTCATCGTTCGCCGCGAGGCATGGCTTGCCTGCGAACCCGACCTTCATCCGGAAATCCCCTCCGGCGATGACATGTTCCTCTTGGAAGCCATGAAGCACCGCGGCTATAAAATCTCCGTCATCGATACACCTGATTTTACGGCTGTGGTGCGTCCGCTAACCTCGTGGCGGGCATTCTTCCGCCAACGGATGCGTTGGGCAGGAAAAGCTCCCCAATATACCGACCCGGACATCCTCCGATGCGGGGCATGGGTATTAATCGCCAATATGATCCAACTCCTTTTTCCTCCCTTTATCCTGATCAAATTTCCGATCGAATATAGTCTCATTCGTTCCCATTTCTTGGTCTCGCTGCTCTTGGCGATTCTCTATCCGTATTACATCCTTGTTTGCCTCCTCGGCGGTTTGTTCCGAAAACACAAATGGTGACCCCACTGGCTTCGCCTAATGTGTACTTTCTGCCGTTTTTTGTGTCAGTTTGAAAAAAAAATAAAGATTTTTGCCTAAAAATTTGGTTATGTCAAAAAAAAGTAGTACCTTTGCGCGATTTTTCGTGTAAATATGCGAAGAGTCCCCGAATTTGGAATAAATATAAAATATATACTACAATGTCAAAAATTTGTCAAATTACAGGCAAGAAAGCCATGGGCGGATGCAACGTTTCGCACTCGAAGCGTCACACCAAGCGCAGCTTTGATGTGAACCTTTTCCGCCGTAAGTTCTACTGGGTAGAACAGGATGTATGGATCGAGCTGAACGTGAGTGCAGCTGGTCTGAGAACTATTAACAAGATTGGCCTCGACAACGCTTTGAAACAGGCGGCTGAGAAGGGCTATCTCTATTAACGAAAGGAGTTGAAGTATGGCAAAGAAAAGTAAAGAAGCCCGCGTTCAAGTAATCCTTGAGTGCACAGAGCAAAAAGCCAGCGGAGTTCCGGGAATGTCTCGTTACATCACCACCAAGAACCGTAAGAACACTCCGGATCGTTTGGAGCTCATGAAGTACAATCCCTATTTGAAGAAATACACGCTTCATAAAGAGATTAAGTAATTAACCCCTAATTAGAAAGGCTTAGAACTATGGCAAAGAAAGCGGTCGCAACACTGCAAACCGGTAACTCCGGACGCGCGCACTCTAAGTGCATTAAGATGGTTAAGTCGCCTAAGACCGGGGCTTACATCTTCCAAGAAGAGATTGTTCTCAACGAGAAAGTGAACGAGTTCTTCAAGTAAAAAACCTAAAAATTAGCGCACTATGGTTTCATGGTGCGCTAATTGTATCTTTCACCTTTCACCTTTCATTTTTCATCTTTCACCTCAAATGCTCGGTATTATCATCAATCCGAAATCTGGAAAGCCTTATTTCCGCGCGCAGCGTATCTATTTATGGAAACTGCTGCGTAAGCGTCATGCACCCTTTGCGTATTGTGTGACCAAATTTGCGGGACATGCCACCGACTTGGCACGCGAGTTGGTGGAGAAAGGCTACGATGAGATACTTGTGCTCGGTGGAGATGGTACACTCTCGGAAACGATTAATGGTATCATGTGTGCGAACCTAACCCCCGAACAGCGCGCGAAGATACAAGTGGGACTTATGCCACGAGGTACAGGAAACGATTGGGGACGATTCTGGGGACTCAACAAAAAGCACAAAGAATCGCTTCATCGGTTCTTCCGAGGAGAAGGTCATCCGATAGACATAGGCTGCCTCACTTATTGGCGAAACGGCATTGAACATCATCGCTATTTCATCAACTCGGTGGGCTTTGGGGTCGATCCCTTGTGCTGCAAGAAAGCCGAAGAACTGAAACATTTTATCGGTTCGCATCATGTGAATTATGTCTTCGGTCTCATCGCTGCCGTCATGCAGCATAAAGCCCAACATATGGTCCTGAAGGTGGATGGCAAGGAGACGGTGGATGATTTACTGTTCACGATGAATATAGGTAACGGACCTTTCTCAGGCGGCGGTATTCGCCAAAACCCCGAGGCGGATCCTACGGACGGCGTCTTCCATGCGATGTTTGTTAAGAAACCCACGTTCCCACAAATCATCAAAGCGCTGCCGAACCTCTTCAACGGTCGTCTGACCGACCTGCCGTTCATCTATCCCATCGTGGGCAAGGAGATTGAGATCCACTATCGTAAACATCTTCTCTTTGAAGCAGATGGCATTCTCGAGAACATCATCGGACCTTGCAAAGTGACATGCATCCATCATGCCCTTCAGTTCAGGGTGTAATCTAATCGCCATGAAGCAGATTGTTTATATATGGCTTGTATTGATTCTTACATGTGTCGGCTGTCAGGCATGTAGCCCCAAGGTGAATGAGGGAAAATGCGATCAGGACTCCACATGTCTGGCAAAACAATATATAGGTATGAAAGCCATCAAATGGTTTTGCCCGGACGAGTACGCATATACCTGTTATTATTACGGCCGTCTACTTCGTCAGAGGGGCTCGCAATCTGCCGCTATGCAGTGTTTCATTAATGGTGCACACACAGACCCGAAAATGCCATTTTCAAAGAGAGTGGGAAATAAATACCGTCATATGCACTCGGATAGTTATAAGATACTCGGACGGATTTATACAAATATGGCTGTGATGTGCCGCCTGGAAGGCAATCATCCCTTAGCCTACCAAATGTTTGAATATTCTGCTCTCAAATTCAAGCAATCAGAAGATACGACAGCTTATTACTATGCGTTAAATAGCATGGCTTTTGAATTGGCTGAGCAATCTAATAAAGAAGAGTGTCTTTCTCTAATCAGTTTAATTGAGTCACAATGTCATAATTTGGTAGTATTGACAAAAGCTATCGAGACAAAGGCAGAAGCCTTTTTTATGGCTCAGCAATATGACTCGGCAATATATTATGCTAATCTATTGCAGGAGAAAGGGAATCTGGAACCTACCGGATTTTTAATAAAGGCGCAATCCTATTCATTACTAAATCAATCGGATTCTGCTGTCTATTATGCTTCTATTGTAGCGAAAGAATCATCATCGTTATTTGATCTAAATAATTCCTTATATATATTAGCAAACGATAATACAAGTGCTTCTCTCGATGAAATTCAGCAAGCCCATGCTAATCGTGCAGACATACAGAAACTGATAGAACAACGCAGAGCGGAACTTGCCCACGCTGTAGAACTACTACAACAAGATATAAACGAACCATTTGATAGTACTGAACTTGTAATATTTGTAATTGCAATATTTATTATTGCAGCCACCTCTACATTTGCCTATATAAGGATATGTGCAAAACAAAAACAAGTTAGTGAAAACACACACAAAGAATTGTATATACAAACTCAATTGCAGGCAGAACAAAAACGAATAATACAACAACGAATAGAATTCCGACAACTACAATTACAAGAAATAGAAAGACTGTGCGAAGCATTGAGGCAGTCACATAATATCAAAACGGAATTGAAATGGTCTGACTATATTGAGATGTGTGAAATAATTAATAGCCATTTTAACTTCTTTGCAAACAAATTGAAGGCCACGCATGCTTTAAACGAAACAGAGATTAGACTTTGTGTGTTAGTGTTAATCAATCTGCACTTCAATCAAATAGCTGAAATCCTACCTTATGCGCCAAACAGCGTCGGCAAACTGAAAGATACCACCGCAAAACATCTTGGGACAACAGGAAAACAACTACGAACTTCTCTGCTCAACGTTGTAATTGATGCATTCTAAACAGACACTAATTAAAATTCCCAAGTGCGTTTCTTTGTATTGTGCTTAATATCAGCATATTGCAAAAATTCAAATTCCCAAGTATATCTCTTGCATGTTTGCTGGAAAGATAGTAATTTTGTAGCGAAAATTACAAACCATTAATTTTGAAGTATTATGAAAACTAAAGTCTTATTATTGTCTTGTACTATTATGTTGACTATAATGGTACAATCGGTTGTGGCAACCTCATCTTATATTCCCTTGACTATTATTGACACTGGGAGTAATGATGGACCTGCTCAAGATGGTAAGGATCCTATCACCCCCAATCAATTTGTCGCCTCTCTAGATGACAGAACATTGACAATCTCTACAACCTTGAAAGAGGCCATTTCGCTGCAACTCAAAAACCAAGCGACACAGGAGAAGGTAACCAGCGTTAAATTTACAAATACTGTTTCCTTGCAAATCAGCAAGTATGGCTCGTATGGACTTCTGCTGAATATCCATAATACAACTTTACAAGGGGTGTTTGAGGTAGAACTATCGCAAAATGAAGTCGCAAATATCGCTTTAGATATGTATCAAAATGAAGCGGTAGAGATTTTTGTTTCAAGCAGTACATATTCCAAAGGAGATACTATTCATGCATTATATGAACATCTTCTAAATGAATATACAATTATTGAGAATAATAGTGCATGGTGTGTGTTCATAGACAAGAAACCTGAAGCAAACTGGGGGCACGAGTGCCAATATCTATTGGTTGATAGTTCTTCCGGAAAAATTAAAGTTCTAAATAGAACCACGCCTCCTGTAGCGCTACATAAATTTAAGCAATACAAATTTTATGACAGGATGAATGGCGCTAAAATCCTTAATAAACAGGATGCCTTCGCTATTGTGGATAGTATGTATCGAAACGATACGGTAAGTATTTATATCTCTAATGATTTTTACTATGGGGGAGAAAAATTTGATTTACCTACCAAAGAAATCATTAATGTTCCTTACCCGTTAGCAATGTATTGGGTTGCTTTCGTAGATCTTTTTCCTATGGCCAACTGGTCTCATCCATGTGAGTATATTTTTATCAATGCTTACACCGGTCATATAACAAAAATCACAAAATCTATTTTCCCTAAAAACTTGCAAGGCCTATTCAACTTAATGAGATGGGATAACAGGAAAGAAGAAGACGGATTAGTGCTGCCAGAATACAATAGGGCAGTTCCTAAACTCAATGAGTCGAAAAAACAAATGCATCGAGAGGCCATGAGTAACAGTAGTCCCGACGAACCAGAATATCATAAGTGGGCTATTATAATCAATGGTGGAGCAGATCCTAACAATAACTGGGTTAGATATTGGAATGATTGCTCTGCCGTATATAAAACACTGATAAGCAATGGTTATAATCCAGAACAAATTTTTGTGGCCATCTCCGATGGACTGAATGATAGTGTTGATATACATTATAATAATGGATCGTATGGTAATTCTCCATGGGACTTGGATGGAGATGGAAATAATGATGTTCAATTCCCAGCAACGCGTATTGGCATCACTGATATGTTTGAAATGGTGAGAGATTCCATGAACGGGAATGATGAAGTCTTCATTTTTACAACAGACCACGGAGACACTATAGATGGACATTCTGTGTTATGGTTATGGAACGATGAGTTTGTGTATGATTTCGAATTTGCTAATTTGGTAGATAGATTAGGTGCAGGAACTCTTAATATTGTAATGGAACAATGTTATAGCGGTGGTTTTATAGATGATTTCCAAAACCCTATATTTGAGCAGGTCGTTGTAAGCACTGCATGTGGCGCAGAGCAACCTTCTTACTCAATGTATAATTTCGTATATGATGAATTTATTTATTGGTGGTGCACGGCGATTAATGGCGTAACTCCCGACGGAATAGTACATGGTAGTGCAGACTATAATAATGATGGTTATATTTCTATGTTAGAGGCATATATGTTTGCATGTGCAAATGATGCAAGAGAAGAATCCCCGCAACAATACTCAAACGATGAATGTCTTAAATTTTCTTTAACGCTAACAGACTTGCTTTCGTTATGCGATAGCCCTGTGTTTATTGATGGGTATGATTTGTATATAAAAGATAATGCTTCGGATTTAGGAACAGAACCCAACTATACAACTGGTAATTCTTGGATATCAACAGATATTTGGTTTGAAAATATTAATGGAGGAAGAGTATCCACTTTACAACAAGGATGTACATATAGGGTTTGTGCACGGGTTCATAATCGAGGGAATCAACCAACACCTGGTGGAGAACTCATTTATTGGCACTGGACTAAAGCAGTAATAGGAGGATCATGGCCATATAGTTGGTTCGATAATTACGAATATACTTGTGATACTACTTCAATCATACGAGGCGCAGTAATTAATCCTAATGGCACGATGATACCATCTATAAATGGTGGAGAAAATTGTATAGTTTCTCATTATTGGACTGCACCAAGCATAGATTATTCCGCATGCTCGGTGTTTAATGATAACTTAGACCAGTTGTGGCACTATTGCCTACTGGCACGAATAGTAGATTCTCAATCTCAACCAGGAGAAGATGGCGAACCGCAGCCTTTGGCAGCGTTTGTGCTAAACAATAATAATGTGGCTTCTTGCAACTTCTCAATGATAGGACCATTAAGAACAAGTAATATCGGACTACCTGCTGCTATTGTGGGTGTTGCTACTCCCAATATGACGACCGGATATTACCATTTATATTGTGATGTGTTTAATTCAAATTTAGAATTGGGAACGAATCGGCATTTATATCTTACTCTTTCACCAGATTTATTCTCTAACTGGTCTGGATATGGAATAGGATATGATGATATTAATGGACAAGGACAGTTGGAAATTACTGGTAATCATGCCGAATTACTAAATATTTATATGAACGGTAATGGGTTTTATCCTCTTAAAGTTGAACTATATGACACAACAAATATAAAGCGCAATGTAACATTTGATATACATATTGTGGATAGTAACGGAGATATAGTTGGTGGCGAAAGATTTATGTACTCAGGTAATGGGGAGAATGGTGTTCTCATATCTCCCAACTACCAAAATGCAGAACAGCAATTAAATTCTACACACTCCCTGAAAATAAGTTGTGTTCCTAACCCCGCATTTTCAAGGATAAATGTCGTCTCACCGGCTCTAATTAACTTGGTAAATATTTATAATCAACAAGGACAAATTGTAATATCAACTACTGATACTATAATCAATGTATCTAACCTACCGAAAGGTGTTTATTTCATCTATGCAGAAACAAAAGAAGGGAACAGCCAAACTAAATTTATAAAACAATAAAAACTATAATACGAGATCCTAAATTTTAAGAATTTGCAAAAATCCGCGACGAATATATATGTTCGCGGATTTTTTGTGATATGAGGTGCTACAAAAATATCAGATACTATTGCGTATGTCAAAAAAAAGCAGTACCTTTGCACGCACAATTTGTATAATTAAAGAACAATGAATATCCCAAAACAAGGTAGTAACCGCACATATACCCGCGAGACAGATGAGAACGGTCGTTCGGTCATCCGTGTGGTAGGTACGAACCGTGATGAGAACCGTGCGTTCATCTATATGGCGCGCCATTTTCATGCGCTCGGACTGCCTGTCCCCGAACTCTATTCGGTCAGCGATGATGAGATGACTTATACGCAGGAGGATCTGGGGGATACGCTCCTCTTCGATGCTATTCGGCAGGGACGCGAGACAGGCGTCTTCTCCCGCGAGGAACATACCTTATTAGAACGCACGATACGCGCCCTCGCGCACGTGCAGGTGGAAGGAGCGCGTGATTTCGATTGGTCGGTTTGTTTTCCCGTTCCTGCTTTCGACGAACGTTCCATCCGTTGGGACCTCAATTATTTCAAATACTGCTTCCTCAAAGCTACCAAGATTGAGTTCTCCGAACCCAAATTGGAAGACGATTTTGATCATTTGGTCTTTACTCTTTTAGCGAGAGAAACGAGCGGTCTTTATTCTTTGAACGAGCAGAGCGAGTGGGCTTTTTTATACCGCGATTTCCAAAGCCGAAATGTCATGATTCGTGACGGCCAACCGTACTTCATCGATTTTCAAGGCGGTCGTCGCGGTCCTACGCAATACGATGTAGCTTCTTTCCTCTGGCAAGCGAAAGCGAACATCCCACAGACCCTTCGCAACAAACTGATAGATGCTTATTTGGACGAACTCAAAAAACTTCAGCCAAGCTTGGCTGAAAAAGAATGGAGATCCCTTCTGCCGCATTTCGTGCTCTTCCGAACCCTGCAGGTACTCGGCGCTTACGGCTATAGAGGCTATTTCGAGCGGAAACCCCATTTCCTCGAGTCCATCCCAAATGCTCTGCGCAATCTGCATGACTTATTCGACCGGTACGGCGAATTAAAAACCCAATACCCCTATCTCTATGCTCTTAGTAACGATTTACTCTTTCTCCTTTAAGCGTGGAATCCCGTCCGACGAATCCGGCAACGGAGGAGGTTACGTCTTCGATTGCCGTTCTACCCATAACCCCGGTAAGTACGACGAATATAAGACCCTTACGGGCCTCGATCAACCTGTGATTGATTTTCTTGAGAAAGACGGAGAGATACTCTCTTTCCTGGAGTCTGTTTATAAGCTTGTCGATCATCATGCGGAGCGCTTCATCGAACGTGATTTTACGAACCTCCAGGTAGCGTTTGGTTGTACCGGAGGACAACACCGTTCTGTTTATTGCGCAGAGCATCTGGCGCAGCATCTCAAAGAGAAGTACAATGTTCGTATTCATCTGATTCATAGAGAAAGGGGGATTGAACGATGGTTGGAGTGATTTTTTCCGCGGGCTTGGGGACACGCCTCAAACCGCTTACCGATACGATGCCTAAAGCATTAGTTCCGCTGGCAGGCAAACCCCTCCTTCAGTGGCAGGTGGAGAAACTGCGGGATGCCGGTATAACCGATATCATCGTCAATGTGCATCATTTCCCGGACATGATCATCGACGCCGTCCGTCAAAACGAAGGGTGGGGAGCTAACATCCTCATCTCCGACGAACGTGATCAACTGCTGGACACCGGCGGAGGACTAAAGAAAATTCTCAATTCTCAATTATCAACTCTCAACTCTCCCATCCTCGCTTGCAATGTGGACATCCTCTCGAATATAGATGTTCGGGCATTGATCAGCGCCTATGAGCGTACGGGAGTCAGCCAGTTGGTGGTTTCCGACCGTCAGACCCAACGCTATCTCTGTTTTGACGGACAGAACCAACTCTGCGGATGGACGAATATGGCTACCGGCGAACTTAAAGGTACTGACGGCCGTCATCTGGCTTTCAGTGGTATGCAGATCCTAAGCCCCGATGCCTTAGCTCTTCTAAACGAAATGCCCGACGAGAAATTCTCCCTCATTGATTTCTATCTGAAGGCGATGAATAAGCTCCCTTTACAAGCCTATGTGCCCGGAGATTATCGGATGATGGATGTCGGCAAAATCGACCAAATTGAGGAGGCAGAACGCTTTGCAGAGAGCTTATAAGCAAAAAATGAGGGTGTAAGTGCATTTTTTTGCCAAAATATTTGGTCATATCAAAAAAAAGCAGTACCTTTGCACCCGCTTTTGAAAAAACGACGTCTCTTGAGACTCAGTTCGTGCACAAGGTGTTGCACACGATCTGTCTCCCTAGCTCAGTTGGTAGAGCAACTGACTCTTAATCAGTGGGTCGAGAGTTCGAGCCTCTCGGGGGACACAGAAAAATAAAGACACTTTCGGGTGTCTTTTTTTGTCCCGAGGGCTCAAACTTCTCGAGTTCTTATCTCGCTTCGCTCGAACGATTATTGCGCAAGCGCAATCTACGAGCCTCTCGGGGGACACA
>CAMJJT010000021.1 GCA_946406195.1 uncultured Bacteroidales bacterium | reverse complement strand
GAAAGATCTGCCCGGTGGCAAGCAAACCATGCTCTCTTGGTACTGGATGGTCTGCGGCGCCGAGTACGACAATCAGCAAGGCTAAGCGGGTAAGAACATAAACATAGATATATATTGATTATGGATTGTAGGTACTGCGTACCATGAGTCTTATTCTGCTAAGCTGTTCGCTTAAATGAATTTAACGACCATCTTATCATAATAATCCTCATCTCTTTGAGAAACAATCCATAATCAACAATAAACAAAAATAAAAAACCGTCCTCTACAATGAGAGAGATCCGAAACGATTTTATCTATGTTTATGTTCGTAACCATCCATCAAAAAGGAAAATCGCTCTCATTCGGGCGATTTTCTCTTTTTTCCTTGCATATGTCAAATATTTGTTGTAACTTCGGTCCTCCCATTTTCAAATGGGTTCCCGCCGAATTTACGTTCGCAGCCTTGTGCGAATAACAAGCATTTTGCCCCCTAAAATATAAATAAATTTACATTTTTCTGTCAAAATCCTTGTGTATTCCAAATATTTGTTGTAAATTTGTACCCGATTTTGAAATTTATATATAAAATATATAGAAAATAGATATGAGGTATCTTATTTCCGGAGGGGGAACGGGGGGACATATCTTCCCCGCCGTGAGCATAGCAAACGCGTTGAAGGACTTGGATCCCGAGGCGCAGATTTTGTTTGTGGGCGCGTTAGGTCGCATGGAGATGGAACGCGTGCCGCAAGCGGGATACGAGATTGTGGGGCTCCCCGTTCGGGGGTTCAACCGCGCTCAGCCATGGAAGAATATATCCGTGCTCATCGACCTCTTCAAATCCATCCTTCAGGCGAAACGAATCATCCGCGATTTTCGTCCGGACGTAGCTGTAGGCGTAGGCGGTTACGCCTCGGGAGCCGCTATGTGGGCAGCAGCTCAGATGGGCATTCCTATCCTGCTGCAAGAACAGAACGGTTTTGCCGGCGTGACCAATAAACTGCTCAAGAACAAAGCTGCAAAGATATGCGTGGCATACGAAGGAATGGAGCGGTTCTTCCCTGCCGATAAAATCATCCTGACCGGTAACCCCGTGAGGCAAAACCTGACGACCGGAGTCAAGAGTCAAGAGTCAGGAGTCAAGAGACTTTTGATCATCGGCGGGTCACTCGGAGCACGGACGATTAATGAGGCGGTAAGTGAAGGAATTAAAGAATTAAAGAGTGAGGGAATTAAAGTGGTTTGGCAGACCGGTAAGACCTATTACGAACGCTGCAAGGCGGCATGGGAAGCGGCAGGTAGTCCGGCGAACATAGAGGTGCATGATTTTCTATCCGACATGCCTGATCGGTACGCCCAAGCGGATTTAGTGATCTCCCGTGCCGGAGCTTCGTCCATCAGCGAGCTGTGTCTGTTAGGCAAACCGGCTATCCTTGTGCCCTCTCCCAACGTAGCGGAGGATCATCAGACCCATAACGCCATGGCGTTGGTCAACAAAGAGGCGGCTGTGCTGGTACGCGACGCGGAGGCTTCCGAGAAACTGATCTCCACCGCCATCGAACTGCTCCAAGACGAGAAGAAACTACAAAACCTGCATACGAACATTCTCCAATTGGCACAAAAAGACTCCGCCAAACGCATCGCCGAGGAAGTGATTGCGTTGGCACGCAAAGAGGGAATGATGGAATGATGGAATGATGAAATGATGAAATGATGAAATGATGGAATGATGAAATGATGGAATGATGAAATGATGAAAGAATGAAAGAGTGAAAGAATGAAAGAACTAATCGAACAAGCAAAACACATCGTTATTTTTACCCACATGGCGCCGGACGGAGACGCCATGGGTTCGAGTCTGGCATTGAAGCATTGGATTTCAAATCTCCGGAATACCGGGATACCGGAATACCGGAATATCGAATCCATCCATGTCATCGTACCGAACGCTTTTCCGGCATTTTTTAACTGGATGCCCGGTTCGGCACAGATTTTGATATATGAAAAAGAGCCGCAGCGTTGTAACACCCTAATCAGCGAAGCAGACCTGATCATCTGCACTGATTTCAACGACCCCAAACGGATTGGTCCGATGGGCGATAAGATGCTCGCCAATCCCTGCAAGAAGATACTGATAGACCACCATATTATGGATGAGCGGGTGAGAGGATTAGTGGATGAGGGGTTCTGGTCGGAGATACACTCTCACCCCGAGGCGAGCTCGAGTTGCGAGATCGTGTATGAATTAATTACGAATGACGGATTACGAATTACGAATGAGATAGCAACCTGTATTTATACAGGTTTGATGACCGATACCGGGAATTTCAGTTATAACTCCACCCGCGCAGAGTTATACGACATCATAGCGTCCCTCTTACGCGCGGGCGCGAAAAAAGATGAGATATACAATGCGGTCTTTAACCAATACTCCACCGACCGCATACGGTTGACCGGCTATGCGCTCTACCGCAAGATGCGTATCTACCCCGAATATCACCTCGCGCTGATCACCCTCAGCGCAGATGAGTTGGAGCGATACCACTACCAGATAGGCGATACGGAAGGATTAGTGAACATGCCCCTACAGATAGCCGATGTCTTCTATTCGGTTTATATGCGCGAGGAGCGTCCCAAACCCGGTACACCCAAAGCACGGATCCGGATCTCCTTCCGCTCGCAAGGCGACAGACCGGTGAACATATGGGCGTCTGAGATCTTCCACGGCGGAGGACATATGAACGCCTCGGGAGGTGAACTATTCGGCACCCTCGAACAGGCAGTGGCACTTTTTGAAAAGAGTTTCAAAAATTATTTGAAGATTTGAAGATTTAAGATTTAAAGATTATATATTTATGAAAAAATCATTTTTGTTTACAGCAGCCCTTGCTATTGGAATGACAGCATGGGCGCAGCGTGAGACTCTGATGACTATCAATGGAAAGGAAGTCAGTGCAGAGGAGTTTTTGTACATCTACGAGAAGAACAACCAAGCCGGGGCGCTCGATCCCAAGACCATGGACGAGTACCTCGACATGTTCATCAATTTCAAGCTCAAAGTAGCGGAGGCAGAGAGTCAGGGTATCGACACGACCGAAGCATTCAAGAAAGAGTTGAAGGGTTATCGTGCGCAGGCTACTCCCAAATACCTGCAAGACGAAGCTGCGATGGACAGCCTCATCGAGATGAGTTGGAGACATATGGCGAAAGACCGCCGTGCAGCGCACATCGCTATCCAATGTCCGCCTACTGCCACCAAGCAAGAGGAGGACAGCGTGCTCGCCATCATCAATGATGCCCGCGAACGCGTTACTGTCGGCAAGATGAAAACCGAAAGGAAGAAAGTGAAAGGCAAATGGCGTGACATTGAGAAACGTCAACCCGTAGAGGCTTTCGATGTAGTAGCCCGCGAGGTGAGCACCGACCCCAACGTAGCGGAGACCGGCGGCGAACTCGGATGGATCAGTCCGTTCCGCTACGTCTATCCCTTGGAAGAGGCGGTCTATAACACACCGGTAGGTCAAGTGAGCGAGGTCTTCCGTACCCAATACGGCTATCATATCGTGTTGGTAGAAGAGGAGCGTGACCATATCGAAGTCAAAGCCAGTCATATCATGAAAATGGTGCCGCGCGGCGAGAAAGCAGACAGTCTGGACGGCGTGAAGAAAGCACAGATAGACTCGATCGCCCTGACCCTGACCAAAGAGAACTTCGCCGAGACCGCTAAGCGTGAGTCGGACGACCGCGGAAGTAGTGTCAAAGGGGGTGATCTCGGATGGTTCGGCAAAGGAATGATGGTGAAGGAGTTTGAGAACGTAGCCTTCAGCCTTCAGCCCTCCGCAATCAGTGCTCCGTTCCGTACCAACTACGGATGGCATATCATCTACAAAGAGGACGAGCGAGGCATCCAGCCGCTCGATTCGATGCGTACGCAGATAACCCGCCAAGTACAACGCGATGAGCGTGCCAAAGAGGCGGACAAGAGTTTCATCCGCAAGGCCCGCGCCGAGTACCACCTGCCTGCTCAGATGAGCGATGCAGACGTCAAAGCGTACGCTGACTCCCATCTGGAGGAGAAATATCCGGAGCTCAAGAACCTCGTACAGGAATACCACGACGGTATTCTGCTCTTTGAGGTATCGCTCCGCGAAGTATGGGACAAAGCCGCCAAAGATACCGCCGGTCTCGAAGCGTTCTTCGCAGCTCATAAGAAGAACTACACGTGGACTAAACCGCATTTCAAAGGTTATCTGCTCCAATGCAAAGACAAGAGCAGCGCCAAGGCAGCTCAAGCTATCATCAAGAACGCTCCGAAAGATTCCGTGAAGAGTTATATCCAGCATCGCGTTAACTGTGACAGCCTCAACTACGTAAAGATGCAACAAGGTCTTTGGGAAGAAGGCAAGAACGCTGCCATCGACAAATACGGACTCAAAGTCAAGAAAGCCGAGTTCACGCCGAGCGAGGAACTGCCGGTAGTAGTATGCGTAGGAAAGAAACTGAAAGCACCGGCTTCGTGGGAGGACGAGAAAGGCAAAGTGACCACCGATTATCAGGATTACCTCGAGGCAGCATGGATCAAAAAACTGCGCGAGAAATATCCGGTGGTCATTGATCAAGCCGTTTGGGAGAAGATTAAGAAATAAAATAGGAATCTAGGAATCTAGGAAACTAGGATGCGGAAGTACACGCCGTACATATTTATCGTAGGTTTGTTCCTCTGTCTTTACGGAGCACTATATGAACGTCCTGTTCGTTGGGATCTGACGGACGATAAGCACTATAGTCTGAGCGAGGCATCGAAAAACCTGCTCCGACAGACGGACAGTCCCATCGAAGTGACGCTCCTTCTGGACGGCGACCTCAATGCCGGTTTTAGGCGACTCAAGAAAGCCACCGAAGAGACACTCGACGAGATGGGAGTGTTTGGACAATTAAAAATTAAAAATTACGAATTAACTTCCTCTTCGACGGACAGCCTTAATCAAATAGGTCTGCGACCGATTGTCATTCATGAGCGGGAACAGAACGGCAAGACCGCACAGACTACCGTTTATCCATACGCCTTGATGCGTTACAAGGGACGGCAGACCGTGGTGGCTCTGCTCAAGAACACCCGTGGTCTGAGCGGCGAAGAGAACCTCAACACCAGTATCGAACAGTTGGAGTTCGCGTTCATGGAAGCGCTGCAAGGACTGACCCGCACCGAGACCCCGCGGATAGCTATCCTTGAGGGACATAACGAACCCGACGAAGCACACACCTACGACCTGATGAATGCAGTCAGTAAGTATTTCCAAGTCGATAGAGGAGCTATCGATGCCGACGTGCATATCTTGGATGGGTACAAGGCGGTGCTGGTGATTAGTCCGCAGACGGCGTTCAGCGATGCCGAGCGGTTCATCATCGACCAATATATCATGCGTGGCGGAACGGTCCTATGGGCATTGGACGGTGTTCGGTTCAGTGAAGAGGTGCTGCAACAAGAAGGCTTCACGCCTATTGTTGCCCTCGATTTGGGACTCACCGACTTGCTCTTCCGGTACGGTGTACGGGTCAATCCCGCTTTGGTGCAAGATGTCCAATGTCTCTCCATTCCGGTAAATGTCAGCAGTGACCCCCAGCAGCCCAACCTGCAGCCTATGCCTTGGACTTTTGCTCCCTTACTGCTGACCAGCGAAGGCTCGCCTATCACCAAAGGTCTGGGACAAGTGATGAGCACATTCGTCTGCCCGATCGATGCCGTAGGCGGTGAGGACGGGATAGAGAAACGCATCCTGTTAGCTACCAGCACGGCGAGCCGAGTGACCGCGACACCCGGGGAAGTGAACCTGAGCGACGTCAATCCCGATCTGAACACTTTTCAGTACCAATACGTGCCGGTAGGTGTCTCGATGGAAGGTACATTCCCCAGTGCCTTTGCCCATCGTATGATCCCCGAAGGCGTGGAGAGCGACGAGCCTATCCGTAAGAGCAGCCTGAAGACGAGGCAAGTAGTGATCGGAAGCGGCAGTGTCTTCCTGAACGAGACCCAACGCAATCAAGCCCTGCCGATGGGTTTGGACCGGTATAGTGGCATGCAATTCTCCAACCGTGATCTGGCGGTCAATGCCCTCTTATGGCTGACAGACAGCGAAGGACTGATCGGGCTGCGCGAAAAGACCGTCACTATGCGTCTTATCAATGACCGCCGTGCACACGAGCAGCGCGCACAAGTACAAGTCATCAGTACCATCAGCCCTGTCGCTATATTAGCGCTCATCGGCGGATTGGTCTATATCATACGAAAGAGAAAATACGAACGTTAAAGTGAAAGGTGAAAGATGAAAGGTAAAAGGAACATATGCGGAAGATGGTTAGGACTGATTGTCCTTTCAATTTTCAATTTTCAGTTTTCCATCACGACCGCACAAGAGTTACTGCCCTACCCCTTGGACACCATCAACGGGGAGGAGTTTTACCGTTATGAGATCGAACGCAGCATCGGTTTATATCGAATCAGCGTGAAGTTCGGAGTTCCGCAGAGCGAGATCATCCGTTATAACCCGCAGATCCAAGAGTACGGTATTCGTTATGGCGAGACGCTCTCTATCCCGACCAAGCGTCCGGTAGTGCAACAAACAAAGGCGACAGTCGTTTCCACGACGGTCACGGAGACCATAGTGCCGGTAGAAGTGCCGGCAGTAATGCCCGAAGAAACACTCGTTGAAATTCTGCCCCAAGAGGAAGGCACCTTGAGCAGCGAGAGACGGGTGGTAGAGTTAGCACTGATGTTGCCCTTCGAGAGCAAGCAGACCAAACGCAGCGTCAATGCCGAGCGGATGATGGAGTTTTATCAGGGTGCGTTGTTGGCGCTACAAGCGATGCAGAACGACAGTACGCTCTATCGCCTGAGGGTCTATGACACCGAGAGGAGCGAACGACGCGTGAGTGCCCTCTGTGACAGCACGGAGCTGGATAGCGTACAAGCGATCCTTGGGCTGGTCTATCCTATCCAGATCGAGCGCATGGCACAATGGTGCGAGTTGCATCAAGTACCACTCCTCCTGCCTTTCAGCGATGAGATAGACTTGGCGGCACACTCCCAAGTGATACAATTCAACTCAACGGACACACAGGAAGCAGACAGTCTCTGCCAATGGATCAAAGCGCAAGACAGCGTGCGATGCGTAGCTATCGAGGTACGGGAATCGGATATCGTAGGTTCTGTCCGCACGCTGCGCAAACGAATGAAAATACACGGGATCGAATGTGCAGGCATGGCGCTCCGCGACCTGCTGAACGACTCCGCCGCATATGCTTTGGACAGCACAATGGAGAATCTCATCATCCTGCATAGCGATAAATACCAACACGTACGAATCTTACTGCCCCACCTGATCAAACTGCAAGAGGCAGGTTACCCCATCCGTATCGTCAGCCAATACGCTTGGTCGCGCGAAGAGATCGGATTGCCGCAAGTATATACATCGGTCTTCACGGCGGACACCACGCACGATGAATACGACACACAGTGGAACCTATATTTCGCGAACGATCATGTGAGCGAAGCCCCACGGTATGACCTCTTAGGTTACGACCTGATGAAAGCGCTGGTGGAATGGCTCAGCGGAAAGAAAGAGACGGAAGGTTTGCAGTCCCATATTCGCTGGCAACAAATAGAGGGCGGAGGATACCAGAACGGGAATGTGAGAGTTGAAAGGTGAAAGGTGAAAGGTGAAAGACGAACATATGGCAGAGAATGGTTAGGACTGATGGTCCTATCACTTTTTATTTTTCATTTTCTTCCTTCCTACGCACAGCCTCGTCTGCGGACACCGGAGTACTACGTCGGTTTTCACGGAGGTATCAGTGCCAGTACGGTCATCTTCACGCCCTCCGTGGACCATATGAAACCCATCACCAACGCTTGTATATTAGGCGGTAACGGCGGATTTGTCTTCCGCTATGCCGGACATAAATACTGTGCTTTTCAGATGGAGCTGAACTACGCCGGACACGGATGGGCAGAAGGAACGGCAGAGACCGGAAAGTACTACCGGAGGTTACACTATCTGGAACTACCTATCCTGTTTCACCTGAACTTCGGTACAGCAGTCGGACGATGGTTCCTGAACATAGGACCGATGGTGGGTTTCTGCCTCAAGGATGACGGCAACTACGGTACACTTGTAAACGGAGAAACAGCGACCCAGTATGAAAAGATTCAAAAGCCTTTCAAATGGGGAGCTACCGCTGGTACCGGGTTTTATATCAACACCGCAAAAGCCGGAATATACCAGTTTGAGGTGCGATTCAATTATTCGGTGAACGGTATCTACGGCACCGGAGCATCGGACCATTTCAGCATGGCAAGCCCGATGGACCTGAGCGTGAATTTAGGATGGCTTTTCCCTGTGAAACACAAAAGACACGTAACCACAAGTTCACGTGACCACGAGATTATGAATAAATAACAACTATATGAAAACGAATTATGAAGTACGGTACGCATCAAACCCCATTGATGCCAAGAGTTATGACACCACACGTCTGCGCAAGGATTTCCTTATTGAGAACGTGTTTGTGAAGAACGAAGTGAACATGGTCTATTCCATGTACGACCGCATGATCGTAGGCGGTGCGATGCCTGTAGGCGAAACCTTACTGCTGGAAGCGATTGATCCGCTCAAGGCACCTTTCTTCCTCACCCGCCGCGAGATGGGTATCTTCAATGTAGGCGGTAAGGGGCGTGTGATAGCCGGCGATAAGGTGTATGAGTTGGATTACAAAGAGGCACTCTATCTCGGTCGCGGTGACCGCGAGGTGAAGTTCGAGAGCTTGGATGCCAATCAACCTGCCCTCTTCTATTTCAACTCCACTACCGCACATTGCGCATATCCGGATAAGAAAGTAACGAAAGCGGACGCCGTAGTGGCACACATGGGCAGTCTGGAGATGTCCAACGAACGTGACATCAACAAGATGCTCGTTAACCAAGTACTGCCGACCTGTCAGCTCCAGATGGGTATGACCGAATTGGCTCCGGGCAGCGTTTGGAACACCATGCCGGCACATGTGCACAGCCGTCGTATGGAGGCTTATTTCTATTTCGAGGTGCCCGAAGAGCAATCCGTTTGCCATTTCATGGGCGAAGTAGATGAGACCCGTCATATCTGGATGAAAGGTAATCAGGCAGTGTTGAGTCCGGAGTGGTCCATCCACAGTGCTGCCGCTACCCATAACTACACCTTCATCTGGGGCATGGGAGGAGAGAACCTCGACTACGGAGATCAGGACTTCTCAAAAATCACGGACCTTAAGTAAGTCGTTGGTCGATAGTCGTTAGTCGATAGTCAATAAAAATTGAAAGGTGAAGTATGAAGAATTTATTTAGTTTGGAAGGCAAGAACGCTTGGGTAACAGGTGGTTGTTACGGTATAGGATTCGCGATCTCGAAGGCGTTCGCTCAAGCAGGGGCAGAGAACATCATTTTCAATGCCCGCAGTCAGGAAGCAATCGATAAAGCCTATGAGCTCTACCGCGCAGAAGGAATAACGAACGCTCATGGTTACGTATGCGATGTAACGGACGAGAAAGCTGTCAAAGCCCTCGTGGAGCAGATCCATGCGGAGGTAGGAGCTATTCATATCTTGGTTAACAACGCCGGAATCATCAAACGCATCCCGATGCATGAGATGAAACGTGAGGAGTTCCAGCAGGTAATTGACATAGACCTTGTGGCACCATATATCGTCAGTGCAGCAGTACTGCCGGAGATGATGGAGCGACGCGAAGGCAAGATCATCAATATCTGCTCGATGATGTCGGAACTCGGACGCGAGACGGTAAGCGCGTATGCGGCGGCAAAGGGCGGATTGAAGATGTTAACCCGGAATATCTGCTCCGAGTACGGCGAATATAACATCCAGTGTAATGGTCTCGGTCCGGGTTATATTGCGACGCCGCAGACAGCACCGTTACGTGAGCCGCAAGCTGACGGCAGCAAACATCCGTTCGATGCATTCATCTGCGCCAAGACCCCGGCAGGACGATGGTTGGAGGCAGACGAGTTAGGCGGCACAGCTGTGTTCTTGGCTTCACATGCAAGTGATGCCGTAAACGGACAGATTATTTATGTAGATGGCGGTATTCTCGCTTATATAGGACGTCAACCGAAGTAAAGAGTGAAAGAATGAAAGTTGAAAGTTTAAA
Organism: uncultured Bacteroidales bacterium; assembly: GCA_946406195.1. Lineage (GTDB taxonomy): Bacteria > Bacteroidota > Bacteroidia > Bacteroidales > Paludibacteraceae > Colicola. The sequence continues at coordinate 27,760 of CAMJJT010000021.1, read as the reverse complement.
GATGAAAAAGATACTCTTTTTCTCGTTTATACTCCTGAGCCTCACTGCTTGCCACAAAGAGGCAGTACAGCCGAAAGTATATGGCCGCTATGTGCCGGAACGGAAGGATGATTTTGCGTGGGAGAACGAATATGCGGCATTTCGTATGTACGGTCCTGCACTTCGTCCGGAGAACCCGTCTAACGGTGTGGATCTGTGGCTGAAGGCGAGTTCGGAGCTGGTCGTGGATAGTTTCTATTATCGCGAACACGTGTTAGGTCTGCCTTACCATATTAACTACGGAAAGGGCTTGGATTGCTACAAAGTAGGACATACCTGCGGAGCCGGAGGATTGGTAGTCATCGCGAATGACACCACATGGATCGGCGGAGCCTATGACCGATGGGAGATCTTGGAGCAAGGACCGGAGAGATTAGTCTTCCGCTTGGAGTACGACAGTCTCAAGGTAGGCGAAAGTGTGCTGAAAGAGCAGATCACGATCACCTCTGAAGCCGGCGAGCCGATGAACAAAGCCGAGGTAGTAATCACCGGTGAGTACGAAGGCGAGATGCTCGTGGGAGGCGGTATATACATGCATGACACGATCGACCATTTTGAGGTCTATGAGGAGTTAGGCACCGTCTTCTACGAGGAAGACGCACTGAGTGACAAAACCGCCGCTCAGATGAACTACGACTACAACGGTTCTACTTCGCAGGGACGTATCTACCTGACCGTTCGTACTCCGGAGGCGACCGTGACGGATATTCAAGACGGCAATTTAGTGGCAGTCAAACCCTACCATTTGGGCGATACATTAACTTATTTCTTCGGGGCAACTTGGAGTGAGTGGCAATGACTTATCTGATCATTCGTTTGGCGACATTAGGCAATGTGGCGATGACGGTTCCCGTAGTCGCTTCGCTGAGTCGTCGCTATCCAAATGACCGATTTATCATCGCCGCGAAGAAAGATCTCGGAGCGATGTTCGCTGCCATGCCGAACGTGGAGTTTCAGGAGGTGGACAATCATCTGAATTGGCGAGGCGTGTTGGCTCTTTGGCGCAGATGGCGATACCAAGTCGATGCTATGATCGACCTGCAAGCAGTTCTTCGTACGCGCGCACTGGGCACGCTCATGAGACTGTGCGGAGTCAAGGTCACACGGGTGCATTACGGACGTATTCGCAAACATCTGATCACCGTATGGGGTGTTGGCGCCAAGCAATTACCTACGGAGTTTGACCGATACCGCGATGCTTTCCGTCGGGCTGGATTAGAGACGGACGAGGAGTTTACCGCACTGCCCGTCAATCAGGCTGCGCTCCAAGTGATAGAAGAGCGGTTCGGCGCCAAGAAAGGACGATGGATAGGAGTAGCTCCTTTCGCCAAGAGGAAATCGAACATGCTGCCTTATCGCGTGACCAAAGAAATCATTGACCAACTGACCCGTCACGAGGATACACAGGTGTTCCTCTTCGGTGCAGGAGAGGTGGAATGTGAGATGTTACGTCAGTGGTCCTCCGTCTTTCCGCACACTACCAGTGTGGCAGGTCAGCTCAAGTTGAACCAAGAGTTGGAATTAATGCGGAAATTAGACGTGATGATTTGCATGGACAGCGCCAACCAACATCTATCGAGTCTGGTGGGACTCCGTGCCATCAGCGTCTGGTGTGCCACCCATCCCATCATCGGTTTTCAGGGATGGAAACAACAGGATGAGGATATTATTCAGCGGCATGACCTGCGCTGCCGTCCCTGTTCCTGCCATGGAACCAATCATTGTCGGTATGGCAATTATGCCTGCCGCGACATACAAGCGAAAACAATAATACAACGAATATATGAGTAAAATCATTTCATTAGCAAACCAAAAAGGAGGTGTGGGCAAAACCACAACCTCTATTAACTTGTCTGCTGCTTTGGCATCGTTAGGCAAACGTGTGCTGCTCATTGACGCAGACCCACAGGCTAATTCATCATCCGGTTTGGGAGTGGAGATTAGGGAACTGGACAACACGATTTACGAATGTCTGGTGAACGGCGTTGACCCCCATAGTGCGATTGTGGAGACCAACACCAAGAACCTGCATCTGATTCCCAGCCACATTGACCTTGTTGGCGCAGAGATAGAGATGCTGAACATGGAGCATCGTGAGCAGTTACTGAAGAATCTGCTGACGAAAGTGCGAGATGAATACGACTACATTCTGATTGATTGTAGTCCGTCTTTAGGGCTTATCACCGTCAATGCACTGACTGCCAGTGACAGCGTGATTATCCCTGTGCAATGTGAGTTCTTCGCATTGGAAGGCATAGCCAAGCTGCTCAACACGATTAAGATCATCAAGTCCAAGTTGAACCCGAGCCTCAAAGTGGAAGGGTTCCTGCTGACGATGTTCGACAACCGTCTGAGACTGAGCAATCAGGTTTATGAAGAGGTGAAACGTCATTTCGGCGATCTGGTCTTCAATACCGTCATTGCCCGTAACGTACGTTTGAGCGAAGCACCTTCACACGGTGTATCCGTTCTCGATTATGACCCTTCCTCCAAAGGGGCGCAGAACTATCTCACTTTAGCCAAAGAGCTGATTAACAGACAAAAGTAAAAAAACATATGAAAAAATTTACAGGACTCGGAAGAGGTTTGGATGCACTCATCGATACCTCGCACGTAGATACTAATGGTGGCAGCTCCATCTCGGAGATTGAGTTAAGTGCTATCATTGCCAACCCCGACCAGCCTCGTCGTACCTTCGATGAGGAGTCACTTCAGGAGTTGGCGGACTCCATCCGTGAGCACGGCGTCATCTCCCCGATCACGCTGCGCGACAACGGAGACGGGACGTATATGATCATCGCCGGAGAGCGTCGTTTCCGTGCCAGCAAGATGGCAGGGCTCGAACGGATTCCTGCTTATATCCGCACTGCCAAAGATGAGCAGGTGATGGAATGGGCACTTATCGAGAACATCCAGCGCGAAGATTTGGATGCGATTGAGATCGCCTTGGCGTACCAACGGCTGATGGACGATTATAACCTGACGCAAGAACGTATGTCCGAGCGTGTAGGTAAGAAGCGTGCTACGGTCGCTAATTATCTGCGTCTTCTCAAACTGCCGGCAGAGATTCAAGTAGGTATCAAGGAGAAAAAGATCGACATGGGACATGCCCGTGCGATCCTTGCTACGCCTTCCGCCGAGCGGCAATTAGCACTCTATCAGCGTATCCTGAAAGAAGGACTGTCGGTGCGCAAGGTAGAAGAATTGGCGCAAGAGGAGAAACAGGATAGTAAGCGGACCAAAGAGAAAGGCGCTAATCCTTATGCCGACTTGGAAAAAGAGCTGAGCGCTAAGTCCGGACTGAAAATAAAGATTCAGGAAAGCAAAGTGACCATCGCTTTCAAAAACGAAGAAGAACTACAATTAATCGCAGCCAAATTAGGTTGAGACGCTGGTTATACATAGTGTTATTGTGGCTCCCTCTCGCGGTTCATGCCGAGCAGGGACAGGTCTATTTCCATCCGGATACTACCGAGTCTGACACGAAATACAAATACTATTTCGACCTGACCAAGAAACCGGACGCACTGAAAGCCGTTTGGCTGGGTGCTATTTTTCCCGGAGCAGGGCAGATGTACAACCGATCGTTTTGGAAACTGCCGATCGTGTACGGTGCTTTTCTGGGGTGTGGATACGCTATCTCGGTGACCCACGGACGGTACGCAAGCTATAAGAAAGCGTACTTGGATCTGTACTACGACAATATGGCCGGCACGGTGAGCGAGGATGAGTCCAAGTCCTATATAGCCGTGCTGCCGGAAGGGTACACCTTAGAGCGCGTGGGAGGAGCAGACCGATGGATGAGCATCCTGAACAGCCGGCAGAGCGCTTTCCGGCGGTCCCGCGATTATGCGATTCTTGGGACTGTGCTCGTTTATGCCCTGTCGCTCATTGATGCGTATGTGGACGCCCAGCTGTTTGACTATGATATCTCACCCGACCTGTCGATGAAGATAGAGCCGCAGATTTATTTTGACCAACATCAGCAAGAATGTGCTGAAATGAAATTCGCTATACGATTTTGAAAAGGTTATTTTTGATAATTGCATGCCTTGCGTCGTTGGGTCTCTGCGCGCAAGAGATTACCATACAGCCGGAGAGTCCGAGCGTGGACAGTCTGAGTATAGACAGCCTCGGGATAGACAGTCTGGTGATGATAGATAGTATCGAAGTAGCGCAAGATACTATGATTCCCGTCGTACCCTTCTATAAGTTATGGGACGAGAATGACTTGACCGACATCGAGATGCGTGCACTCGATTGGAGTCTGAGATGGTTGGATACCACTGACTGCGTTGCGCTGCACGACACCACCACCCTGCCCGATTCGGTGTATAAAGCACGTCTGCAAGCCCTGCCATGCGTGATTGAGTTGCCGTACAATGAGCGCGTGCGCGCGTTTATATTAAGGTACGTGAAGCGCAGCCCGAAACAGGTGGCGCGCATGATGCGGATGAGCGAATACTACTTCCCAATGTTTGAAGAGACGTTGGCGCGTTATGAGTTGCCGTATGAGCTGAAATATCTGCCCATCATCGAATCAGCGCTCAACCCGGTGGCAAGGTCGTATGTCGGCGCTGCCGGCTTATGGCAATTCATGCCCGGTACCGGCAAACTATTCGGATTGGAGATCAACTCTCTGGTGGATGAACGCATGGATCCCGTGAAGGCGACCGAGGCGGCGTGCCGTTTTCTCAAAAGCATGTACGCCATATATCATGACTGGAACCTCGTTATCGCGGCCTATAACTGCGGTGGAGGTAATGTTAACAAAGCAATCCGGCGTGCCGGAGGCAAACGGGATTTTTGGTCTATCTATCCCTTCCTGCCGCGTGAGACGAGGAATTATGTGCCTATCTTCATTGCAGCGAATTATGCGATGAATTACGGCCAGGAACACGGAATATGCAAAGCCCCGATGGAGCATGTGATGCTCACCGACACCATTCGCACTACCCAACGATTACATCTACAGCAGGTCAGCGATAATCTGGGCATTGACATGAACGAGTTGCGGCGGCTGAACCCACAGTACTCCAGAGATATTTTGCCCGGAGGAAGTACGTACGCACTCTGTCTGCCGACGGACAAAATCGGACCGTTCATCGATATGCAGGAAAGCATCTTAGCCTATAAGGCGGATAGCCTGATTCATAATCGCCGCGCAGAGATTGATTTGGCGAAAGTGACCGGAATCAACGGTGCGTACCGTGTGAACGGCGTGACCTATTACACCATTAAGAACGGCGACACCCTCGGAGGGATTGCCAAGAAATTCCATTGTACAGTAAAGCAGATCAAACAATGGAACGGACTCAAGAACGATAATATTCGTGCCGGTAAGAAGCTGAAGATTTGTAAATAGTCGATAGTCGATAGATATTTGAAAAATGGACGCTGAAAAACAATATTACTCGCTTCGCGAGACAGAGAAAGAGACAGGAGTGCCTGTTTCTACTTTGCGGTATTGGGAGAAAGAGTTCGAGGAGTTGCAGCCCCGAAAGGACGGGCATGGAAACAGATACTATACGCGTGAGGACCAAGAGCTCATCAAACGCATCAAATACATCCGCGATGAGCTGAAGATCACCCGTATTGAGGCCATCCGCAAGGAACTCCGCGCAAATACCAAACACTCCGACGAGCGTCAGGCAGCCTTGGAGATCCTTCTCCGTGTCAAAGAGGAATTATGTGAAATACGTAAATTGATTAAATAAAATGAAGATACTCCACTCGCAAGATACGTTCTACCAACTCATCCGGTACGGCTTTGTAGGCGGCATCGCTTTCGTCGCCGACTATGGTTCGCTGTACGCGCTGACCGAATGGTGCGGCGTGCAATACCTGCTATCTGCCGCGTTCGCATTTATCATCGGTCTGACGATCAACTACTTATTGAGCAACTGGATCGTCTTCTCTACGCATAGGCTGCAAAACCGCTGGATAGAGTTCGCTATTTTTGCCATTATCGGCATCATCGGTTTAGGCCTGAACGAAGCCATTATGTTTGTATGCTGCGAAAAGATCGGCATGCATTACATGATCGCCAAACTCATTTCCACGGCTTTGGTCTTCCTGTGGAATTTCTTTGTACGCAAATTGACATTATTCAACCAACATAACAACGCATGAAAACAGCAATTATTATAGGTGCCGGTCCTGCCGGTCTGACAGCAGCCACCGAACTACTGAAGCGAACAGATATTCATCCTATCGTATTGGAGTCCACCCGTCAAATCGGCGGTATTTCTCAGACCGTCCAATATCACGGCAACAGGATGGACATAGGCGGTCATCGGTTCTTCTCCAAGAACGAGCGCGTGACAGCATGGTGGGAGGAGTTGATGCCCCTCCAAGGCTCCCCTGCATTGGATGACCTGTTGCTCGACAAGCACAAACCAATGGCAAAAGGCGGGCCGGACCCCGAGAAGACAGACTGCGTGATGCTGAACAGGGAACGTGTCTCCCGCATCTTCTTTCTCCGCAAATTCTTTGACTATCCCATATCCCTCAAATGGGCGACCTTTGCAGGAATGGGTATGAAGAACACGTTCAGGGCAGGTTGCGGCTATCTGAAAGCCATCCTAAAGAAACTGCCGGAGACGTCTTTGGAGAATTTCTATATCAACCGTTTCGGGCGTCCTTTATATGAAATGTTCTTTGAGGATTACACCACGAAGGTTTGGGGTGTGCATCCGTCAGAGATAGGCGCCGACTGGGGTTCCCAGCGCGTGAAAGGCTTATCGATTTTTGCACTGCTCAAAGATGTGTTTCTGCGTCCGTTCCGGCAGGCCAAAGACGGCCAGAAGAAAGTGGAGACCTCCCTTATCGAACAGTTCATATACCCCAAGTACGGTCCGGGACAATTATGGACTTTGGCGGCTGAACGCGTACAGGCCCTTGGCGGCGAAGTGCTGATGGAGCACGAGGTGGTAGGTCTCATCGTAAAAAAACACCAAATCGTTTCCGTCGAAGTACAAACACCCCAAGGCAAACGCACTATCCCCTGCGATTACTGTTTCTCGTCCATGCCTATCCGCGATTTAGTAGCTTCGCTTAAAGGGATAGATGTTCCTACGGAAGTAGCAGAAACCGCAGCAGGGCTTCCCTACCGTGATTTTATCACCGTAGGGGTGCTTGCCAAGAAACTGAAAATAGTGAACGGCACCCACATCCGAACATGGCAGAACAGAGTGCCTGACACATGGATTTACGTACAAGAGAGAGACGTCAAAGTAGGACGGCTGCAGATATTCAACAACTGGTCTCCGTATATGGTGAAAGACTACCGCAATACCGTCTTTGTAGGTATGGAGTATTTCTGCAACGAAGGGGATGAGTTATGGCAGATGTCCGAGAAAGATTTTATCCGGATGGCGGTTCAGGAACTGGTCAAAATAGATGTAGTGGATTCCGAGGATGTACTGGATACCACACAGGTCAAGATTCGCAAAGCCTATCCGGCATATTTCGGAACCTACAAGCAGTTACCCGTAATACGGGAGTTTCTGGACTCGATCAGCAATCTATGGTGTATCGGCCGCAATGGCCAACACCGCTATAACAACATGGATCACTCTATGCTGACGGCGATGGAAGCAGTTGATAATATTGCCGCCGGAAAAGAGGACAAACAAAATGTATGGAACGTAAACACAGAAACAGAGTATCATGAAGAAAAAAACAAGCTCCAATAACGTAGAACACAAAGGCGATAATTATTGGACATTCCTTTTTCAGAAAGCCCAACTGACAGACTGGATAACCGTCCTGTTAGCCTGTCTCGCCGGCTATGTATTCATCCGCGTATGCTATCCGATGCCTGCGACTTTTCCCGACGCCTTCAGTTATGTCGCCGCAGCGCAGACAGACCAATTCAGCATCTATCGTCCGTTCGGTTATTCCGCCTTTCTGCAGGCCGTACATGCCGTATCAGGTAGCGTTCATGCGGTAATAATAGCGCAGTTTATGCTCTATGCGATCTCGCTAGGACTGTTTATGATGGCTCTGAAACGGTACTATCCTATTCACCTTACATGGCTCCGATTGATGATAGAGGCGGTTGTCACTCTGGCTCCCGTATGCATCTATATGCTTAATGCGCTGATGTCCGATGCCCTGTTCTGCAGCCTGATACTCATTATGTTAGCCATGCTGCTGGTAGTCATATACGACCATTCATGGCTTGCTGCAGGCATCTACCTTGCTACATTCTTCGGATGCTTATTCGTCCGTTACTCAGCGATGTTCTTCCCCATTGCCTTCATTCCTTTCCTTGCAGTGACTGGCAAACCGGTACAACGGTTAGTGACGATCGGAATGACGTGTCTCTTGTTCGGTATATTCTATCAGAATATCACCCGGAACATGAAAGAAACGATTCACCATGCCCAGTTCTCAACGGGATTTGACGGATGGCAGTTAGCTAATAACGGCTTGCATGTTTTGCCATTCATCGAAGACGGACAGCAACCGGACAACAAGCGACTGAGAGAATTTCATCAGATTATGCAACACCAGTTCAAAGACATAATCACAGAGAAAACGGACAGCGGAAGGATTGCCACTGCGGCCTTTCTATGGGACAAAGAGGGTCCGCTCAAGCAATACCTGTTCTACTACATGCAAACGACAAGAACTCCTTACCCGATAGCATGGGCGAGATTAGGCGGAAGCCTATATGCCGATTACGGAAAATGGCTCATCATGCATTATCCGTTACTGTTCTGGCAACACTATTTAGCGCCCAACTGCAAAGATGTATTCTACACAACCCGCCTCGAAATGGCAGGCAAATATACTGAGATTCCAATCGGGCAAAAGGAAATGGCAACATGGTATAATATAGATACCACGCAAGCGCACCCTGCCAATTACCTGTTCTATGAGAAACATTTGAAGGCAGTATTACCGGTGATAGAGTTGCTGACATGGCTATTGTTTATTGGAGCGTTTGTCATCATTATTATCAACCGGCGGAACATGCTGGTTTCCCGTTCCCGGAAAATAGCCTTTGCCATGCTCTTTGTGTTCGGATTTATCTACTATGGTACAACCACTTTTGCCTCTCCGATATCAATACGATATTGGATGCCTATGCATGCAGTAAAATTAGCGTTCATATGGATGCTGCTTAGCGATTTGCAGTGTTGTACTGCAGTCCGCTATTGGATGGCAAAGTGCTGCATGCCGGGGATACATTGATCAGTACTTGATAGAGAACGGATACCTCAATACGATAAGGAAATGCGCCCAGAGGGTCTGCAATAGGCCGAAATGGTTACGCATGATATGAAAACGCTCCTTCCAGGCGCGTTTTCTTTGTTTAGCACTTACCCCTTCGGTCAAGAATTTACAGAGGTATTCATCCAAATAGACGTTCTTTCGCGATGCCGTTACTGCACGCACACACCAATCGTAGTCCGCACAGATGCGGTAGTTGGTGTCGTAATTCGCAGCAATAGAACGGCGAACCAAAATCGCCTGATGACTCACCACCAGACCGTTCAAGAAATGTTTTCGCTGCAAGTCCGGCGGTGTCACCTTATGATGCTCGCTCACTTTGACGCCTTCCGCATTGACGATACATGCCTTGCCATAGACGATATCTGTATCATCCGTAGCCGCAGCCACCACATGTGCCAACGTATCCGGCGCATAGATCTCATCGCCGGCATTGACGAACCAAAGGAAATCGCCTTTCGCACGCGCGATACCTTTATTCATCGCGTCATAAAGTCCCTTGTCCGGCTCGGATTTCCATGACAATCGTCCCTCAAACAGCGATTCCAAACGTTTGACGATATCGATCGTGCCATCTTTCGAGCCGCCATCAACGATGATATATTCATAGTCCTTACAACTCTGCGCAAGCACGCTCTGCATCGTCCGCTCAAGCCATTTAGCCGCGTTATAAGTAATCGTGATAATAGAAACTTTCATTGTTTATCCCGCATTAGTTCGTCAAATAATTGCTCCCATTGTTTTGCTACCTTTGCCGTCTCAAATCGTTTACTGCTTTCCACTGCATTATAGGCCATCTCATGGCGTTTTATATCGTCCGACATCAACTCTACCAACGCTTTATAGAATGCGTCTAAATCTCCGTTAGGTACTATTTTTCCATTATAACCATCTTCTATGATATCATAAACTGCGCCAAAAGAGTTCATCGCAATCATTGGCAGCCCCATTTGAGACGCTTCCATCAATACCATAGGCCATCCTTCTGTTGCACTGCTTAGTAGAAAAATAGACGCTTTTTTCATATACTCAAATGGCTCTTGTCTGCCGATACACTTTACCCTCTTAAGTTGCCATTTTTCAACTAAATGACGGTAATACATTTCATCCTTACCATCTCCTACTATTTGTAATTTCCAATCCGGGAAAAGTCCTTCCTGTTCGATTCTGCGCCAAGTACGAATGGAAAAAGATACGCGTTTTGTATCTTCCGACATACGCTGAAGAACAATCACTATTTTTTCTTTGCTCTCCATTTCTTCTTTAGTTGGATAAATCTCGTACCTCAACTCATTCCCTATTGCAGTAAACTTATCAGGAGATGTTATCCCTCCTATACGCATAAACGGCTGGATATAACTCGAAGATAGCGTGACTAATTTATCGCAACTCTCCCACTGCATTCGATATGTTGGACGAAGAATACGCATAATAACCGGATTCAGAACCAATTTGAACGTATCGTATATGCAAAATTTAAGATTCTCCCATATGCGTTCACGGTGACAAATGCTATACCATACCTTGCCCCACGAAGCATAGACTCCCGTTTGGAATAACGGAGCCATATGAAAGGCATGAATTACCTTTACTCCGTTTCTATGCGCAACGCGGTAGATATCACGCATTACGTAAATCTTATCTTTGCGAAGATAATTAACTTGCACAATATCTATCTTGTTCCGCAACAGAAACTGCTCAAACGCATCATCATCTAACTGACGATTAAGCAGTATGCCGTCTTTTATTTCCGGCAATCGATTTTTGCCGAAAGGTAATTCTTGAAAGTAGCCAATATAGCAAGATATACCACATTGACGAGTAAAATAGCGCGTTAAGGCTACAGTTACTTGGTTTACTCCACCGGAAATATCCGCAGAGCAATCAGAAGTATTGATTGTCAACAGGTTCATTCCTTTTCAATCTTTTTGCGGAACACCAACAGGAGCAGTATTGCTAACACGGCGACACAAGACGCGACAATAGACACTATCTGCGTTTTCTCCAACAGCTCATCCTGGCATCGGAACTCGATCGTATGTTTACCGGCAGGAACCTCAAGCGCACGTAGTATATAATTCGCACGCAACACACGCACTTCTTGTCCATCGATGAAGGCTTTCCAGGTCTTGTAATACACCTCGGAGAAGACAGCCAAACCATCCTCAGCACTTTCACTCTCATAGAACAAGTTGCCCGGATTAGCATATTTCGTCAGTTCTATCTTCGCCGGCTGAGTCATTGCCAATGCACTTTGCACTTTGCTTTGCCAACAAGTATCTATAAAGGCCACCTCCTGCAAATCAGCATCGCCGATAGCCTCTATCTCCTCATTCGGCGTGTTCACCCACTGCACGGATTTCACAAACCACGCATTGCCAAAAGCCTCAAAATTACGTTGTACACCCTGCTGCGTGATCACATAGCGCGTATTGAGCATATTCAGCACATTCATATTGATTTTACCGGAGAGGTAATAATCGATGATATCTTGATAGCGACGCAGCTTCGCCGGGCTATAACCGCCTATCGTCTTGTGGAAATAACTGGTTCGGGACTCATTGAACGTATTAGATGCCAAATTCAGCACACGATAATCGGGATCTTTATCTGCCAAAATCTGTTTGTCTGCTGCTGTCGGCGTGATCAACTGCTGTTTCTTCGCCACAAAATGACTGTCGTTCAGGAAATGCTTGTCCACTGCCCATAGATCGCCCAAAATAAGCACACCCATTATAGCCACAAGCACAAAACTCTTCATCTTTTCCACACGCAGATATGCCAACATGCCCGCTAAAGCCAACAAAATGAATACGACGGATCGCCAAGCGTCGGCGGTTAACATGTGTTGACGGTCGGCGATAATCGCAGATGTAAGCCAATCCGGCATCTGCGCATCTACTTTGGCAGAGAACGATCCTGCCAAAGAAGGGAAAAGCACAAACAACAAGCATAATCCCGCACTAACACCTCCGGCTATACCAATATGTTTGAGCGTCACTTTTCGGTCGATTACTTCTTTTAGAGCCAGCATTGCCATCATTGCCATCGCTGTTGTGGTCATAACAAGCGACATACTCGGCGTGCGGAACTTGTTATAGAGCGGCAAATGATCAAAGAGCCAATTGTTCACTGTCGGAAAATTACGTCCCCAAGACAACACAATACCAATAACAACCGCAGCCAATAACCACCAACGCTCCTTGCCCGGCACAACAATCAGACCCAGCACAAAAAGCAAACAGATAATCGCACCGGCATAGACAGGACCGGAAGTAAACGGCTGATCGCCCCAATAAGTCGGAACAGACTTCACAAACTGCTTCGCTTGCGATGCTCCGGCATATTTCTTAATGGTCGCATATGTCTCGCTTTTTTCTCCCAACGGATAATTACTACTACCTCCATAGAAATTCGGTATCAGTAATGTCATCGTCTCTACCTTGCCGTAACTCCACATGAACGCATAATCTCTGTTCAATCCGGACTTACCCGCCTCACTGTCAGCAGCTCCGTGCAAAACAGCTCCGCCGCGCATCGTCTCCTTCGAATAATCCCACGTCGTCACTAACTTATCCGTCGCAGGAGCGACTGCCATGATAGCTGCGATCAGCAAGATACACGATGCAACCCAGAAATGTTTCTGCTCTTTCTCGCGCAACGCATAAATAAAATAACTAATCGCTAATGGGATCAACATCAGCAGCGTGTAATAAGAAATTTGCTGATGATTCCAAAACACATTCAGACCCGTAGCCAACAGCGTCACTATGAATCCTGCGATATATTTCTTCCGATAGCACAACAGACATCCCCCTATTACCGCCGGCATTGTCGCCAAAACCCACGCTTTCGTCACGTGTCCGGCATCTATAATAATCAGGTTATAAGACCCAAAAGCAAAAGCGATAGCACCCACGATGCTCAGCCACGGACTACATCCGACCGCCAGCATAAACACATAAAAACCAACTAACAACAGCCATAGCACACCGCTGGTCAAACCGTTAAAACCGCATTTCATCCATTGGGCTATAGGACGAAAAACATTCTTCGAATCGACACCGGACGTAGCATTATACGGCATGCCGCCGAACATGGCATTCGACCAATGACTCCATTCGCCTGTCTGCTCATGGTATTCCTTCGCGTCGTGTCCCATGCCGTACGAACTGATCATATCGCCCTGCGGCAACTGCTTGCCCTCAAACACCTGAGGTGCAAAATACACCATCACCAGCACAACAAAAATACTCACCGCCACCAAATGCGGCCAACTCTGTTGCCAAATGGCTTTCCAATCAATTTTATTCATAGATTATCTTATTTTCCTATTGCTGTTTTCAAAATCTCAAATATCTTATCTGAAGGCATCACACCGTCTTTCGGATAGAGGTATTGCTTGTAGAATTGTTCCCGTTCAGCTTTCTTCGGGTCCTTCCCTTCGATTACTACCTCGCGGATAAACTTCTCCGTCTCTTCAATCGAATATGCCAAATAGTGTTTGTCCAGGCACATCTGCCCGAATGTATTAAACTCCTCTTTCACTTTCTCATCCCGTATCTGGAATAGTACCGGTTTTTGCGCGTAGAGATACTCTACCGTGAACGAACCACAATCATGTATCATCGCGTCCGAGGTCTTGAAAAGGTCGATATAGTCGCCCTGCTCTATCTGGCCGTTTCCCAGTTCTTCCCATCTCCGATAATACGCCTCTGTCTTCTCTAATCCCCAGATATTAATCAGCTTGAATTTCAATACCGGATGAGGTTTGAACGCAAATTGCACCTCGTCATGGTATTTCTCTGCAAGCCGCAGCATATCCTCGCAATAATTGAGGAAATTAGAGAAATTAAACAAATAATCCACCGTGTGATGCGGCGCCCATATTATCCGTTTCTTTTTCTTTTCCTGCTTTTTCCAGACATCTTTTGCCACATACTCTTTCTGCATCAGTTTCTCTTCCGCCAGAGCACCCACTATCTCCACATTATCCCCGTGGCTCTTCTCATAAATCTCCGCATAATGCTTCTGAAACTCCGTCTCTACCAGAAACTTCCAAAGCAAAGCCTGGAAAGACAGACCATACGTATTGTGGAACAAATTGATACAATTGATGCCATATGGCAGGTATAGTGTCAAAGCTTCCTCAAAATTATAAATATGGTATTGCGGAAGTGTATCTTTGTATGGTTTGGTAAAGAAAACAATATCAGGCGAATAGATTTTCTTTATATTCTTCCATTTATGAGTATCCCAATTATATGCAGAAACATAGTTATACCCTCTCTCACGCGCAAAATCTTCCGTCTGACGCATCACACGAAAACACTCCTCTTTATCATATATAAGATGCACATTATACGGGGAAATAACCACAATTGGCTCAAAGTACTCCGACTCTGCCAATTTCTGATACAAGGCATCGTATTTCCACACGGAAGGCGTTTGCAAAAAGAATAGCACACGGCAACTTTTTTGTTGCTTCAACTCTGCTAATTTCTTCGTCTGTGCTTTTCTTACTTTTGCTATCCTGCGGTTCATACAAGCAGGGAAAGTAGCAATAAAGAAATCGCGAAAAGTGAATGTCTTATACAAGCTGTCCCAAAAAGAAACACCTACAAACTGTTTTATTTTCTCAATGACGCTTGACATCAATTACTTCTCCTGTAAAATTAGAAACCAAAGTATTCAACGAAGCGATAGCCACAACCTCTGCTTTGAGCAAGGTTTCCTCGGGTTCATTACCGAAATTAGAAACGCGCATTGGCGTTTTGGTTCGCTCCGGATTGATACAATTGACGCGTATATGATCGTTAGACCATTCTTCTGCTAACGCTTGTACTAGATTGACTACTGCTGCTTTAGTTGCGGAGTAAATACTGTACATCATTCTTCCACGCGTATAACTGCTGCTCGTATAAGCCAAAAGCGAACCTTTCGTTTGCGCCAAATAGGGATAAGACGCTTTCGCCACATTGATGATACCCAACATATTCACATTCACCGATTGCTGAATACGCTCGTACTCCATCGCAGAAAGTGCCTCTTTAACCAATATACCCGCTGTATTCACCACATAATCAATCTTTCCCTCTTTCTCCGCTACCTCACACAAAGCCTTCTCCACTTGTTCCATTTTGCTTATATCCACACCATTCAAGGAACGGCTGAATGAATATACTTTTGCTCCGCATTCCTTCGCTAAACGAGCCACATCTGCTCCAATACCGTAACTGCCGCCGAAAACAACCAGCACTTTGCCTTGTAACTGCTTTTTCGTCTTTTCTGTCAATGCTTCTTGACTACCCTCTTGGCTCTTTAATTGAAACAATTTATCAACAAGGAACAAATCTTCTTTATAGGTAATCTTCATATTGAAAACCTCACCCTTAACAACAAAGACAGGTACATCCGGCAAATATTTACGGACGACGCCACAGTCATCTGTGGTTACAAATTGAGGGTCTTGAAGGGCTGTCTTATATGCTTTGTCAATGATACCTCGTTTGAAACATTGCGGTGTCTGTCCGCTACGCAACAATGAACGAATTGGAATGGAATTAATACAATCTTTTTCATCCACCTGAATAATCGTGTCGGCTACGGGAATTGCCACATCTACCGCATCATAATGCTTCAATGCTTCTATACAGTCATTGATAATACGGTCGTTCACCAACGGACGGACAGCATCGTGAAAAATCAGATTGTCATCGTCACTCGTATAGGCGTTTATCGCAGAAAGACTCGAATGATACCTTTCTTTACCGCCCTGCAATATTTTACGAACTTTCGCATAATGGTTATTTACAACCATTTGCTCTATGTCTGATATAAATTCAGGACGAGTAACAACCGCTATCTCATCTATCAACTCATTATGTTCAAACACATCAATTGTGTGCTCAATCACTTTTTTGCCTGCTACTTTCAGAAACTGTTTCGGCAAGTCACGTCCAAAACGCGACCCGCTACCACCGGCTAATATGACTGCAATATTTTTACTCATATCTCTTTGAATTATCTTCTTTCTAAAAATTTGCTTTGCAGTTTTTGCACCATTGCACTTTGTGTGCGTTATTGATAAATTTGCATGACCATTTCACTCCTGTTCATTCTCTGCTTCAAACGGCAAAGTCGGCAACACAAATCGGTCAAAATCGGACTCAAACAATCGGTCTTGAATGACTCGATATTTTTCAAACTCGGTTTCGGCAAATGCTTGTGCTTGCTCATGGCTCACGCTCCCTGCATCTTGCAATAACGGGCGTTCGTCACTATTCAAATAGGCATCAATACGCTTGGACCAATCTTCCATCGTCATCGGGATATGTCGTTTCGCACGCGACTCCGCAAGATCCAACACAGCTGAAACAATATTTCCCATATCCTCTAACTCGTTCTGTTTCAAATAGTTTTTCGCGATACTCACATCCGTCTTTACAATCTTACCATTGGGCGCATTCTCCCATGTCGTCAACCCCATGTGTTCCTTCTCTGCGTTGGCTCGCTCCATGATTAACTCTGCCGCCGTGTGCTGATGTACCGCATAGTGCATCTTATTTTGTATCATCCGGAAGAAATGCCGCGTCATCGGCGAATCCTTGTCATAATCCATACTGGTAGCATAGATATCCGTCAACTTCTGGTAGAATCGGCGTTCTGAAAGTCGAATCTCATGTATCTCGGCTAATAAGTGCTCGAAATAATCTTCGCTCAGAAACGCTCCGTTCTCCATGCGCTTTCTATCCAACACATAACCCCGTAGTGCAAACTGCTTCAATACACTGGTCGCCCAACGGCGGAATTGTGTCGCACGAACCGAATTTACGCGGTATCCGACCGAGATGATCGCATCGAGGTTGTAGTATTTTGTCTCATATTCTTGTCCTGTGGACCCCATGTGTCGGAATTTCCGACATGTGGTCATTTCATCTAACTCACCTGTCTGATAAATGTTCCTCAGATGCTCGGTGATGGTGGAGCGGCCCTTGTCAAAAAGGGTAGCAATCACCTCTTGGGTTGCCCAGATGTTTTCATCTTGATAGAAGACTTGAATACCCTCCGCCTTATCTTCGGCTTGGAAGATCAAGAACTCCGCTGTCGAGTTATGTATCTGTAGTTGTTTGGTCATGTACCTTGCGTCTTAATGGTAAAACCTCGTGCCGGGGAGGCAGGAGAAGGAATCGATGATGCCGACAACATGATTGTTGTTATCAAGGACGATGAGCGAGTGGATCGAGTAGTGATTCATCGCCTCACCGGCATCGACGATCTTCGCGTCCTTGTGGATGGTTTTGGGGTTAGTGGACATGATCGCGGAGACAGGAGTAGCGAAAAAGTCTGCGCCCAGACGCTGCATCGCGCGACGAATGTCGCCGTCCGTGATTATTCCTGCCAAACTCTTTTCCCTCTCCCTTGAGGGGAGAGCCGGAGAGGGGTTCTCCACCACTATTCCTATTCCCAACGTGCCTTTGGTCACTATCTCGATCGCTTCGGACATCGGCATGGAAGGTGTGAGGAACGGCAGGTTCTCGGTGAACATAACATCCTCGACTTTTGCTAAGAGTTTGCGTCCGAGGTCACCGCCCGGATGAAGCATGGCGAAGTCGGAACGCTGGAAATGGGACGCCTCGATAAGTGCACAAGCGAGTGCATCGCCAAGCGCGAGGGTCGCGGTAGTAGAGGCGGTAGGGATGAGGTTGAGCGGATCGGCTTCACGCTCTACGGCTATATTCAGATGCACATCCGAGAATCGCGCCAAGAGCGAATCGTCGGACGAAGACATACCGATGATACGAATCTGTTTTGCCTGAATAATCGGCAAGAAACGCAGTAGTTCTTCGGTCGCACCGGAATAAGAGATGGCGAGTACGAGGTCCTCCGAGCCCAGCATACCAAGGTCTCCATGGTAGGCATCGAGCGGGTTGAGGAAGAATGCCGGCGTGCCGGTAGAGGCAAGGGTAGCGGCTATCTTCGAACCGATGTGTCCGGACTTGCCGACACCGGTTACCACCACTTTTCCTTTGCATTCGCGGATGAGTTCCACCGCACATACAAACGCTTCTCCCAAACGAGGAATAAGTGTTTTGATGGCTTGCGCCTCGCTTTCCAAACACTCCGCGGCGCGTTGTATGATTGCTTGATCGTCTTTCATTCGTAATTAACTATTTAAACTATCTATCTCCAGAAACGCTTTGGTCATGTTGGACCACGCGTATTTGGTTTTCTCTTTTTGCAGATAAGCCGTATAGGCTTTCTGTCTATTCGACTCAAAATAATCCTTCAGGTCGGCTGCGATCGCTTCGGGCGTGGGTTCGCAGGCATAGCCCATTTGATGGTCATGCACAATCTCTCCCAAACCGCCGACATTCGTTACCAACATCGGTTTCTCAAAATGGAAGGCGACCTGCGTCACACCGGATTGCGTAGCGGTTTTGTAAGGCTGCACGATGAGGTCCGCGGCTCCGAAATACTTACGGAGATCCGCATCGGGGATGAACTCATTGCGAAGGATCACTCGCTCGGAAAGCCCGTTTGCCGCTATCTGCGCACGGTATTTCTCTTCGTCTTCGTAGAACTCACCGGCGATGATGAGTTGGAGCGAAGGGAGTTGGTCCTTGATAAGACCGAAAGCGTCTAAGAGCAGGTCTAATCCCTTGTAGGCACGAACCAGCCCGAAGAAAAGCATATACTCTTTATTAGACGGTATATTGAGGGCTGCACAGGCTTCGTCTTTGGTCATCCGCTCGCCGTAGTGGTCGTAGATGGGATGAGGGGAGAACGCCTTTGGCGTATTTGAGATTTGAGATTTGAGATTTGAGGATTCAATTTTCTCAATATCCTCTTTTACGCTCTCCGAGAGGGCGACGAAGCCGTCTTGGGATTTGACGAAATAAGGTGCGAAGAGACGATCGAGGAGCGAAGGCTCATGCGGAATCATGTTATGAACAAGCGCGATCGCTTTCGTCTTGCCGTTTCGGCGCGCGATGCGTGAGATGAGTCCAAAAGCAGGTGCGAAGAACGCCATCCAATAACAGCAGATGAGCAGGTCCGGAGCGGCTTTACGTAGCGCGTGTCCGACACGAAGCCAGTTGAACGGATTGCAGGAATTGAGGACCCGACGGATGGTGAGATCCGAAGGTGCCTGCTCCGACGAATACTGCGTTTTTCCAGGGAAGAGGAAGGATGGGTATTGGAGCGTGAAAGTCCATAGTTCGACCTCATGTCCCTCCGCGAGAAACTGTCTGGCGAGGCGTTCGTTGAAAGTAGCGAGCCCTCCGCGGTAAGGGTATGTAGTGCCTAAAAGGATGATTTTCATAAGTCTTCGCGGTATGTTATTTTGCGGTTTTGTTCATCTCCCTGCACGATGAAGATGGGGTGTCTGGGTTCGTATTTGCGCACTATACCGGCATCGTCGGTGGCGATGACTTCATCTTCCGCGAGGGCTTTCATATAAGCGTCGGAGATGAGCGAGAGGCGGAAAGCCTGCGGTGTCTGCGCGCGCATAAACTCTTTTCTGTTGGGTATTTCGCGCACTATGCCGTCTTCTGTCCGATACAAGGTATCGGTAACCGGGATAGCGACCGTGACGGCTTCGTGCGTCTCGAGGGCAGCCGCTATGTCCGCCAAGATACGTTGGGAGACGAAAGGTCGTGCGGCATCGTGAAACCAGAGGTTTGGTCGTTGGCCGATGGTCGATGGTCGTTGGTCGGTCATATATGCTAAGATGGCGTGCCAAGAGGATTCCCAGCGTTCGTTGCCTCCGGGGATGATGGTGGTTACTTTGCGCCATGTGTTACGCTCGCAGAGACGACGTGCTTCTTCCATCCAATCGGGGTGCATGACGATGGCTATCTCGTCGATGCACGGCGATGACTCGAATGCATCGATGGAGTGTTCGAGGATGGAGCGTCCGTCTTCCAAAGGAAGTAACTGCTTCGGGGTCTTCCCCCCTACTCGCGCGCCGATTCCTCCGGCTAATATGATGGCTACGTTAGTCATTAGTCATTGGTCGATGGTCGTTAGACTTTGGAGGATCTCATCGCAGAGTTCGCGGATGACTCCTTGTCCTCCGGGGGTATTCAGTATTCGTATTCCTTTGATGGCTTTGATCTCGGGTCGTGCGTTCGGCGGACAACAAGGGAAACCGACCGCAGAGAGCAGGTCGAGATCGTTGATGTCATCGCCTATATAGCATACCTCGGCAAGGGTGATGCCGAGTTGGTTGCAGATCTCCTGCGCGGCTTGCAGTTTGGTCAAGCATTTGGGATTAACTCTCGAGCCGACACCGAGGTAGAGGTAACGAAGTTGGAGTTTCTCCGCACGGGCTTTGACGATGGGTGAGTTCTCGGAGGTGAGGATGCCGCAAGGGATACCTGCCTGCTGGAGACGCACCATGCCCATGCCATCATAGACACAGAAACGCTTGAGGGTTTCGCCTTCGGCGGAGTAATACATGCCGCCATCCGTGAGGCAACCATCTACGTCGGTCAAAAACAATTTGACCGACGATTTGTGATTTGTGATTTGTGATTTATTATTTGTCATTTTCAAAAGCATTCCATCCTTGGGCTTTGAGGGGGAGTTCTTCGCCGTTACGACCGATGAGGTTACAACCGTATTCGGGTTTGGTGATGTGACCGATGATGTACAGGTCCTCGACGGGAATGAGTTTCTCGTAATCATCGAGTGAGCAGGTGAAGAGGAGTTCGTAGTCCTCTCCTCCGTTTAGCGCGCAGGTGACGATATTAAGGTTCATCTCCTCCGCAAGCGCGGCTGCTTCGTAGTCGATGGGCAGTTTGTCTTCGTAGATACAACAACCGACGTTGGATTGCGTGCAGATATGCAGGAGTTCCGACGAGAGACCGTCTGAGACATCCATCATTGCCGTGGGTTTGACGCCGGCTTTGCGAAGCGATTCGAGGATGTCACGCCGTGCTTCGGGTTTGAGTTGGCGTTCGAGGAGGTATTCTTTGCCTGCAAAATCCGGTTGTTCGGCGTTCGCGAGCCGTTCGCGCTCCAAGAGTTGGAGACCCATATAAGCTGTTCCGAGGTTGCCGGAGACGCAGATGAGGTCGTTGAGTTTGGCACCATTCCGATAGACGATGTCTTTCTCGTTTGCCACGCCGAGACAGGTGATGGAGATGGTTAGTCCGGTCATGGACGCACAGGTGTCGCCGCCGACGAGATCGACGTTGTACCGCTCGCACGCCAGTTTGATGCCGTCATAGAGGGCTTCGATGTCTTCTACGGAGAAGCGTTTGCTGAGTCCGAGCGAGACGGTGATCTGAGTCGGCGTGCCGTTCATGGCGTAAATATCCGAGAAATTAACGACGGCGGCCTTGTAGCCGAGATGCTTGAGGGGCACATATTCGAGGTTGAAATGAATGCCTTCGAGGAGCATGTCAGTGGTCATAAGGACGCGTTTTGCTCCAAAACTCATCACCGCGCAGTCGTCTCCCACCGCTTTTTTTGTGCTGGGCTGGACGGGTTTCAAGTCCTTTGTGAGATGCTTGATCAGCCCGAACTCGCCCATAGTAGAAATCTCTGTTCTTGCCATATTTACCTAATTTAGCGTGCAAAGGTACAACAAATTTTGCATATATGCAAGAAAAAAAAGAGAAAAAGCGACGTGAGTGGTCGCTTTTTCCTTTTTTTTAGCCTTGCGCGTTTTCGTACTCTTCGGTGCAGACCATCCAATACCAAGAGAGCATGGTCGTCTTGCCGCCGGGGAGGTCTTTCTGCGCCAGAAAAGCTGCTTGGTCAGCGCTGATCTTCGAGAGATCTTTCTTACGGAGGTTCACCATCTGGGAGATGGCGGTGAACTTCTCGTGCTGCGCGATCTCATTCGCCGTAGGCGTGGAGGACCGTTTGTATCGGTCGGCGTCAAACGAATACACGCGCTGACAATTCGGATTGGTCGTCGCCGCAGTGCGGTGGGTCGCTACCAGATAGTTACCGTGATTGTGACCGTTCTGTTTCTTCGGTCGTTTCAATGCGCCGCTCATCGTCTCGATACCTGCTGCGCCTACTTTCATTACTGCCATGTCGTGCTGACCATGTTTCACCTCCGGCCAGCGTAGAGGGGTTTAGGTTAATAATTGGATCTTTGTTTTTCGCCACGATAGGTTTCGGTGGTCTTGGTCATGATGGTGGTCGTGGTGTCGCCGCGTTGGACGTACGACGCGGTCGTGCTCACCACCCTCGTCGCCGTGCAACTCTGCAATCCGAGTCCTGCACCCAGTGCCGTTAGTGCCGCGATGAGAACCGAGATGACAATCTTGATAATCTGTTGCTTAGTCATAATGGTTTAGGTTTTTAATAACGCGCGTTGCTTTCCGGCTATCCCTTTTTGAACCGCAGGAACTGAGGATAAGGCGATAGACGCTCCCGGGGTTCATTATCCTATCTGACCGAAAAGCGATGCAAAAGTACTGCTTTTTAATGATATGTGCAAGAAATCGTTTTTAGCAAGCGTTACATGTTACGGTTTTCCGTTAAATCGTAGCCTGCATAGCTGGAAAACGATTTCAATTCATGGACAGAGAGCCATCTGTACCCATCGCGCCGGTTACGGACACGGAGGGTGGCTGAGCTCAGGGATCCCTTTCTGATCCACCCGAAGAGGAGGGTGTTGAGTCCATGCAAACCGACATTGGTATTCAGCACATCATTGAGTCTCTGAGCAATGACAGCGAGTGGAATTTTGGTTTCGTCATTCATAAACAGTTACGTGTTGCATAGGTGTTGCTTAGGCATTGCATAGGTTCCGCATCCGTTCGGCTTCCTTTTTCACTTCCGCCCAGATGATATGTCGGGGTCTTGTATCTCCGGCTTTGATTTTTCTCGCCACTTCGGAAGCGACAATGGAGAATATTTTGCGCTGAAGTAACTCGGTTTTGGAAGGGGGTGTAGAACGCTTGTAACCGCCTTGGGGTGTAAGGTACGCTCTCACCTGACCATTACGATAGGTTTTGAAGAGGGTGTTTCCCACTTTACCGGAGATGGTAAGAATTTGCCCTGTTAAAGGGTCGATTGTACATTTAGCCATAAAAAAAGAATTAAAGGGTTAAACATTTCTGACGAAAGCGAGTTGGTAGGCCTTCATTGTCTCATGCGTGCATACTACATAGCGTTCATGATACTTGACCATCACCAATGCTATGCCCGCCGCACGCAACCTGTCCTGCTCCATGCCGCTCAGGAAGACAGGCTTGTCATTGTCGTCAATAGCGTAATAGGGGTTAGGGCTGACATAGGCACCGTTGCCCTTTTTGGTCACGAGGATACTGTAGATCATCCGTTGTCTTTGCGGAGAGAAAGACTCCCAGCGTTTGAGGCACACCCTGCGCCTGCGGCAGAACTCACCTTCTGGTGCTAATAACTGCCATAATACTTCAAAAGATACTTCTTCCATAATCTGTTAGAATTAAATTGTTAATTGCCGCCTGCCGCCTTTTATACCCTTATGATATATTATATGGCGGCTGGCATTTTTATTTTTCTTTTTGCTTCTTTTTCTTTTGCATTTCTCAAAATCTGCTGCAAAGGTAGGTATAAAAAAAACGAGCCTCGAATTTCGGGACTCGTTCGGTAATGACGGTACTATTTTGGGATTTTTGGGACTGAAATGGGACTCAAATGGGAATGAAATGGGATTAGTTTCTCGAGCTGTTATAGAGCCGTCTGAATACATCATAGCCGAAGGAAATCGGCATCAGTTTCTCCAGTTCGTCGTACATCACGCGTGCATTATAATGGGCATCGACGTAGGCTTGGTTCTGCCAATCGTGCAGTTCTTGGACGAAGGCACGGGTTTTGTCTTTTCTGCCGAGTACGGACTTTTGCAGGGCTTGGATGATGTACGGTTCTTTGTGTTCCTGTCTGGCTTTCTTGGTGAAGATAATAGAGTCTATAGACGAAGGGGAGTCGGACTGGTAGTCCGACGAAACAGAAGAATCTTCGGCGGGTGTGATGTCCTCGCATACGGGCTTGGAATTCTTCGTTGCTTCTTGCCTAGAACCGTTGTTTTCGTAGAAGTTGATTACTCCGAAGTTGTTGATGTTATTGACCATTGTTTTGCATAAAAAAGCACAGGTTGGTGAGATAATCAGTAATGTTGGCACACACGTAACAATATCCCACCTCCCCATGCATGGGTTGATAGGACATATTTCTCTTTGTTACATTGAGTGTGCCAAACTACTGATAAAGGAATATGCCTTGAAATAAAATATTTTCTTCCTTTAACGTCTGGAAGTCAAAGACGGTGCAAAGGTACTGCTTTTTTTTGAATTGTGCAAATAAAAATGGATATAGCTATTATTTTTCGTAAATATTTAGAGTTCCGTAATTATTTACGACCATTTGGTTATTAGGTGCTTTTTTTGTCTTAGGCTTGGTGATTTTTGCCGGTTTACTTTCGGGAGTCTCCTCTATTTCCTCGGGTTCGTCCGCCGGCAAAGTGGTCTCGTCCAAAAGGAAGCCGTACAGATACACTTTTGGCTCAATCTTTTTAGCGAGCACTTTGAGGGCGTCTTTGATATTTCCCCACAGGTGCATGTAGGTCTCGTCTTTGCTATCGGGGTTCATCTTGCCGTTTGTCTCTCCTTGGAAATAGCGGCGAATGTCGTAATAGGAAGCATTGACGTTGATACTTTGTGCCCCGTATAACTCTTTGTCCTTGTGGTGCATGTAGTAGTTCCAAAGTTCGCGACCTGCATCCATGACCGCTTGTGCTTCCGGGGAGAATTGGATAGGCTCCGTAGGGATGAGGCTGTTTGATTTAGCAAATTCAAGTTCCTGCTGCGCGTCTCCTTTCTTGCATTTTCCGGCAATAAAATCCGACATAAAATGGGATTGGAACTTATCCGGGGCTTGTAACTCTTGCTCCGTGTACGGAATCCAATGGTTGATGCCATACTGAGATTGGATATTTGTATTAAAGAGAGTATAAGCCAAGCAATCATACTGGAACTCCTTGTCTTCTTTCCATGCTTTGCGAGGATACAAGAATTGATCGCGGTCGTTTAACCATGTAGCAGGAATCACGTGACGTGCAGCGTAAAATATCGAACACTCTACTAAATTTTGCTCTGTAATAATAGAACCTCTTGGAGTAGAGAATTGTTCCTTCGTATTTGCTATAAAATTGCTAGTCTGACTTTGAAAATCATTTGAGCGATTGCATATATATCCCACATATGTATTCCCTCCTTTTTCTCTTGTCTTTACAATCCAATCAGTTAATGTTTTTTGGTTTTCGCATAAAGAAAATATTTTTTTCTTTTTAAGAAACTCACCTTGGGCATTGTATACATCTCCTTCAGTAGATATAAATATTTCTTTACTATCCGTATCCCAAATAAAGAAACCTATAGGGAATTGACCTTTTACATTATCAAATGTATTAGCCGGAACAATAAATAAGCTCTCTAATTTTGCACGAAATACATTCCTGAAATCCCGAAAATTCGGCGCTTGCAGAATTTTCAAAGTTGAAAATTCTGCAAGCTGGCAGCCAGGGATTTCATTGTATATACGGATAAAGAATTGAGCAAATAATTCTCTGCCAGCTATACCTATTTGAGATAAGTATTTATCATAAGTGCCCTGAGTTACAGATACACCGGTTTTAGGCTTGTTCTTTTCTTTATCTGTACGCTGTTTCGCGTTACCTGCCTCTGCGTAAGGGGGATTGATATAGATGACGAGTTTTTTGCGCTTCTCCTCGTCGTTGATAATCTCCTGCAAACCTTGCGGAAGTTGGGAGAAATCGTCATTGAGGAAGTCAAACTGGAATACGTGGCTATCTAAAAGGTTGGAGCCTTCACCCATATGTGCTATACGCTCACGCATAATGTGTACGTCTGCGCTATCTAAGGTAGAAGCCCAGATATTATATTTGTTGGTAAGGTTTGCAAGTAGGTTTCCTGTACCGGCGCAGCAATCCCAGATATAGTATTCATCTTGCCAGTTTTCTCCAAGCACGTCTGCAAGGTATTCTTGGCTTTTCTCTACCCAGATAGATGGTGTAAAATAGCTTCCTTTACGTTCACGAATGTCTTGCGGAACTAATAAGTCATTGCGCTCAACTATCTTATCCCAATATTCCTTTTTAGGCGGACGTTGGTAACGTGCCCAGAAAGTTTTATGGGCTTGCATATTGTCTTTGAAATCAACCTCGCTGAAATTAAATAATCCGACATTGTTTTTGCCATTAACAAGGATATATTTGTTCTTACGAAGCAGGACTTTCAGTTTGTCAAGAAGTGTAAAATTATCGTGCCCGGACATCAAGTCAGCCAAATAGAAAGCAGAATCCAATAAGCCGTTCTTCTTGGCTTCGTTGAAATCAATCGCGATAGTTGGCATTACTTCTTTGCGCCACTGGTTATAAACGGCGACAAAGTTGTTTTGGGTAATACGCATGCCTCTATTGGTGTGAGGGTCGGCTTTGAAATTCTTGCTGATATAGTTTTTTAACTCCTTGCGGTTCTCAACGAAGTCAAAGCGATACGCCTCGTTGCCGTCTTCCAATGAAGATTGTTCTAACGCATTGCGGACTAATGTCTTTAGAAATTGGAACTCTTTCGTAGAGTGGTCAGAAGGCGGCACATTCCAGTTGAAGTCGGTTTGCGAAAAGACCTCCATAATGGCATTATACGGAATGAAGGCGATTTTCTCCGCATCGAAAGCACCGATATATTTAGGCGGCATATGCTTTTCGTTGATGCGTCCTTTACCGATGGTAAATATGAGTTGAATAACAGAATCGTAGATATTCTGCTTGTTGCCTTTTTTAGCTTCCGCCCAAAGGAGATACTCTGTATCCTTCCACAGTTCATTGCCGGTAGGCTGAATCGCAACCGCAAAATCTATATTATCAATGATTTGGGTTGTGTCATAATTGCTAAACCAGTCGCGTGCGACTTTGTGTTTCAATTCTTCCTCACGGATATTTAAATCGTATTTTGCCATAGTATTATTTATTCTTTCATTTTCAGTTTTACATAGTCCGGATCACCGGAGGGGTCGGCGGCGAAGATGGTGGGCGGGTTGTAAGGGAGGGAGCGGGTCCAGAGGCCTTGCTGGTCCAGATAATGGATGAGATTGAAAGCCGGAGAATAGCCGTTCCAGGCTGCGTATAAGAGCATGATCTCCGCGTCCTCCTGCGGGATAACGGGAAGAGAATCATACGCCGGTTTATCGAAATAACGGAGATTGAAAGCCGCCATACCGGCTACCGTCATGGCCTCCAGATCGGTGGTGTCATGGTAGGCGAGGTAGATATAGGTATTGAGCGAGTCCGCATTGTAAAAAACAGGCGCATACATCTGCGGAACATGGACAAACCATAAGTCAGCTCTACGGTGGGCATCACGATAACCCCACCAAACAATTACGGCCGCAAAGCAGAAAAACAGGGCCACTAAATACGTTTTGAGGTGGTTCATATAAAAGTACCATTTAT